>NZ_CABVQC010000026.1 GCF_902499175.1 Burkholderia aenigmatica | reverse complement strand
AAGATGGTCGAACAGTCGGTGCGCATCTACAACCACGAGCGGCCACATGCCGCCCTGAAATACAAAACGCCCGATGCAGTGCATCGGGCGTTCTAGCGTCTGGATACTGTCAACCTATTTCAGGACTTGACAGGCGACGCGACGCTACGCTTACGCGAACGTGTCGACGTGCACCAGGATCGCCGCCAGCATCGCTGCGCCAAGCGCCGCACTGCGCTCGCCGTTCCAGCCGACTCGCTCGTCGGGCAGGTTCGCGTTGTCCTTGAACGGCATCTCGAGCGTCAGCGACAGGCAGCCGAACTGGTGGCCGATGTACTTCGACGCGAGCTTGAGCGCGTCCTCCTTGTATTTGCTCGCCGCATAGCCGTGTTCAGTCTGGAAGTCGGGGCTCGCGACCTTGAACGCGTCGATGAATGCGGTCTGCTCCTTGCCCTGCTGCTCGGTGAAGCTCGGCAACATCTCCGACCCGGCAACGAACACATACGGCAGATCCTCGTCGCCGTGAATGTCGAAGAACATGTCGCAGCCGATCGCATGGATCGCATCGCGCACCGCCAGCACCTCGGGGCTGCGCTCGGCATCGGGCGCCATCCACTCGCGGTTCAGGTTCGCGCCTGCCGCATTGGTGCGCAGGTTGCCATGCACGCTGCCGTCCGGGTTCATGTTCGGGACGATGTGGAACGTCACGCGATCGTACAGCTTGCGCGCGACCGGATCACCGGCCCAGTCGCCCCAACCGGCCAGCCGCTTGACGAGGCCTTCGACGAACCACTCGGCCATCGACTCGCCGGGATGCTGGCGCGCGATGATCCACACCTTCTTCTTCGGCGTGCCGTCGGTTTCCGGCGTACCGAGCGTCAGCAGCGACATCGGACGGCCTTCGACCGTGCGGCCGAGTTCGACGACGCTCGCCTGCGGCAGTTGTTGAACCGCGCCGAGAAATGCCGCGTGACGCTCTTCCGAGTACGGTTCGAAATACGCGTAGTAGATGCTGTCGAATTCAGGCGTATGGTCGATGGTCATCGTCTTGCCGTCGAACGTCGTCGGCACGCGGAACCAGTCGACCCGGTCATAGCTCGCCACCGCACTGTAATTGCGCCAGCCCGACGGATATGCGCATTCGGCAGCATTCTCGAACGTCATCACGCAGCGCTCGCCGCGTGCGCCCGTCAAGCGGTAGTAAAACCATTGCGCGAATTCCGACTGGTTGTCGCCACGCACGCGCAGCCGAATCGCATCGGGACTGTCGCACGACACGACGTCGATTGCGCCTGCGTCGAAATTGCTGGTGATCGAAAGGGCCATCTGTCTCTCCTGGGGCGACCGGAACAAGCGGTGTAACGCCTGCCCGGCCTCATGCATGCGCCGGCCGTCTCGTGAACGGCCGACAGGGTCACTCGCCGACGCGCCGGCGATATACGTAAGTCGAATCGTTCGACGCAGCCGCATCGAACGCATAGCCTTCCGTCGCGAAATCCTTCAGCGCCTTCGGGTCGGTAATACGGTTCTCGACGATAAAACGCGCCATCAGGCCGCGCGCCCGCTTCGCATGGAAGCTGATGATCTTGTAGCGGCCGCCCTTCCAGTCCTCGAACACCGGCGTGATGACGGGTGCGGCCAGCAGTTTCGGCTTGACCGACTTGAAGTATTCGGTCGACGCGCAGTTGACCAGCACGCGCGCCGCGCCGCTGCGCGTTTCGAGCTGTTCGTTCAGCGCCCGCGTGATGCGATCGCCCCAGAACGCATACAGATCCTTGCCGCGCGCGTTCGCGAAGCGCGTACCCATCTCGAGACGGTACGGCTGCAGCAGATCGAGCGGACGCAACAGCCCGTACAGGCCCGACAGCACGCGCACGTGCTGCTGCGCATAGTCGAGATCGGCGGACGACAGCGATTTGGCGTCGAATCCTTCATATACATCGCCGTTGAACGCGAGCACGGCCTGCTTCGCGTTGGCCGGCGTAAAGGTCGGCGACCAGTCCGCGTAGCGCTGGAAATTCAGGCGTGCGAGCGGATCGGAGATATCCATCAGCGTCGCGATGTCCTGCGGCGAAAGCTTGCGCAGGCCGTCGATCAGCTCCGACGCGTCGTCGACGAATGCAGGCTTCGTGTAAGACTGGACGTGCGCGGGCGTATCGTAGTCGAGGGATTTGGCTGGAGAGAGAACGATTATCATATAGGCTCGCTGGCACGCCGTGCCTTGCGGTCAGACGAAAACCACCGATTGTAACGAATGACCCGCTCTCTCGCCCCGCATGCCGCACATCGCGTCGTGCTCGACTCGAACGTCTGGATCGACATCCTCGTATTCGACGACCCCGCTACGCGCCCGATCCGGGCCGCGCTCGAACGCGGCACGCTTGCCGCCGTGATCGACGGCCGCTGCCTGACCGAACTCGAGTATGTGCTCGACTATCCGCAGTTCCAGTCGCGCGCAGTCGACAAGGCGGCCGCGCTCGCGACCGTCGCCCGCCTGGCGAGCCTCGTCGAGCCGCCGTCCATCGACGCCGACGCGCCGCCATTACCGAAGTGCAAGGACCGCGACGACCAGAAGTTTCTTGAACTCGCCCGCGCCGCCCAGGCCGAGTGGCTCGTGTCGAAAGACCGCGCGCTGCTGAAGCTCGCGAAGCGCACCGCGCGCGACTTCGGCTTCCGGATCGCGCAGCCTGCACCCTTTGCCGAGGCCTGCGCGCTCGACGCCACGCCGGCCTGACGCACGCACCTCCACCCGCTTTCGACCGTATCGATGAACGCTCCTTCAGACATGCCAACGACTCCCGTTTTCCCCTCGCGCCTGCCGAACGTCGGCACGACGATCTTCACGGTCATGAGCGCGCTTGCCGCCGAAAAAGGCGCGGTGAACCTCGGCCAGGGCTTTCCGGATTTCGACTGCGATCCGCGCATCGTCGATGCGGTTGCCGCCGCGATGCGCAACGGGCACAACCAGTATCCGCCGATGGCCGGGGTCGCGCCGCTGCGCGATGCGATCGCGGACAAGATCGCGCAGGTCTATGGCCGGCGCTACGATCCGGCGACCGAAATCACCGTGACGGCCGGCGCGACGCAGGCGCTGCTGACCGCGATCATGTGTACGGTGCATCCGGGTGATGAAGTGATCGTCGTCGAACCGACCTACGACAGCTACCTGCCGTCGATCGAACTCGCGGGCGGCAAGCCCGTGTTCGTCACGCTGGAAGCGCCCGACTACGCGATTCCGTTCGACCGTCTGGCGGCCGCCGTCACGCCGAAAACGCGCATGATCCTGATCAACACGCCGCATAACCCGACGGGTACCGTGTGGCGCGAGGCGGACATGCGCAAGCTCGAAGAGATCGTGCGCGGCACCAACGTGCTGATCCTGTCCGACGAGGTTTACGAACACATGGTCTATGACGGCGCGCGCCACGAGAGCGTCGCGCGCTATCCGGAACTCGCCGCGCGCAGCTTCATCGTGTCGAGCTTCGGCAAGACTTATCACGTGACGGGCTGGAAGGTCGGTTATGTTGCAGCGCCTGCAGCGCTGACAGCGGAATTCCGCAAGGTCCACCAGTTCAACGTGTTCACGGTGAACACGCCGATGCAGATCGGGCTCGCCGATTACCTGCGCGATCCGGCGCCGTACCTGACGCTTGCCGACTTCTATCAGAAGAAGCGTGACTTCTTCCGGGCCGGCCTCGAGCGCACGCGCTTCAAGCTGCTGCCCTGCACCGGCACGTACTTCCAGTGCGTCGACTATTCGGCGATCAGCGACCTGCCGGAAGCGGAATTCTCGAAGTGGCTCACGTCGGAGATCGGCGTGGCCGCCATTCCGGTGTCGGCGTTCTATCACGAGCCGCACGAATCGGGCGTCGTCCGATTCTGCTTCGCGAAGCAGGAAAGCACGCTCGCGTCCGCGCTCGAGCGGCTCGCCCGCCTGTAAGTCCCGCACGGGCGGCGTCGCGCCGCCCCGCCGGCCCCGCGCTTTACGAACGTGCGCCGCTCGTCGCTTCGATATAGGCCTTCCGATCGGCCGCCACGCGCTGTGCAGCAGGCCGCTCGCCGACCTGCTTCGCGTGAGCCTTCCAGTCGATGCCCGCATCGAGCAGGAAGTCACGTCCGAACACGGCCTTCGTCGCCATTCCGATGACCGGCAGATGGATCGATGCGGCGATGTCCGCCAGGCTGAACGACTCGCCGAGCACATACGGCGAAAACTGCGTCATCTGCTTGAACGCATCGATCGCGCGTGGCAGGCGCTTCTCGACATGCGCCTTCATCCCGTCGCTGACCTTGCCGCCGAAAAACGCTTCCGTATAGACCTCGCGCGCCATCCATTCGAGATACAGTTCGAGCGTTTCGACCAGTTCGCGCACCTTCGCCGCCGCGAACGGGGTCGCCGGGAAAATCCCCTTCTCGGGATAGCGTGCCGCCAGGTACTCGACTATCACCTGCGACTCGAACAGCGCGCCTTCCTCCGTTTTCAGGAACGGAATCTTGCCGAGCGGCGAATCGGCGAGCTGGGCCGGATCGCTGATCGGCAAACCGCACACCGACTCCTCGAACGGAATGTCGTGTTCGAGCAGGACGAACTTCACCTTGTTGTAATAGTTGGACAACGGAATACCGCACAGCTGTAGCATCGGAGTCTCCTTCGTTGCTGGAACGCGGCCGCAACGGTGCCGGCCGCATCGGGATTCGTCGCGCTGAAAAGCACGTTCGTGCTAGTCTAAAGCAAGTTTTGCGTCCGTCACGACAACAATACATCTGCTACGGCATCGGCCGCATCCGCGCGTGCCATGCGCCCGCCGCCATAGCCCCGCCATCCGATGGAGACACGCCGCATGAGTGCTGAACTGCTGGCCTCGCGTCCGCCCGAGAGCGAATCGACGCTCGTCCTCACGCTATCCAATCCCGGCGCACGCAACGCGCTGCATCCCGACATGTACGCGGCCGGCATCGAAGCGCTCGCCACCGCCGAACGCGATCCAGGGATTCGCGCAGTCGTGCTCACCGGCGCCGATCGCTTCTTCTGCGCCGGCGGCAACCTGAACCGGCTGCTCGACAACCGTTCAAAGGATCCGTCCTACCAGGCCGACAGCATCGATCAGCTCGCCGCATGGGTAACGGCGATCCACGCTTCGACGAAGCCGGTGATCGCGGCGGTCGAAGGCGCCGCGGCCGGCGCGGGCTTCTCGCTCGCGCTCGCGTGCGACCTGGTCGTCGCCGCGCACGATGCGAAGTTCGTGATGTCGTACGCGCGTGTCGGCCTGACGCCCGACGGGGGCGGTTCGTGGTTCATCGCGCGCGCACTGCCGCGTGCGATCGCGGCCGAGATCCTGTTCGAAGGCAAGCCTGTCGCAGCCGAACGTCTGCACACGCTCGGCGTCGTCAACCGGCTCGCCGTGCCCGGCGCGGCACTGTCCGACGCGCTCGCATGGGCCGATGCGCTCGCCGGCATCTCGCCGAACGCACTCACGCGCATCAAGTCGCTGCTCGACGACGCAACGATGCAGCCGCTCGACGCGCATCTCGGCACCGAGCGCGATCATTTCGTCGCATCGCTGCATCATGCGGACGGGCTCGAAGGCATCACCGCATTTCTCGAGAAACGCCAGCCCCGCTACAAACGCTGAGCCGTCGCGCCCGCTTTCGAATGGACGCGTCGCCACCGCATCGACCCGATGCTGCACGGCGACGCCCCCAATCTCGACGACTCGGCACGACACGCGATTGCCCCCGACACCATGCGACTCGACGCGCGCGCACGACTGCGCATACGCACTGGCACGCACGGTTCCGTCGCCAGCAGCCCGCATCGATCCATGCTCTAATGACCGCCTGTCGCGGCGCTGCCGGCGCCGTTTTACGCGCATGCAACAAAGGAGTTCACGATGATCGACGTCTATAGCTGGGCGACCCCGAACGGCCACAAGGTGCACATCATGCTCGAGGAAACGGGCCTCGCCTATCGTGTCCATCCGGTCGATATCGGCGCGGGCGACCAGTTCAAGCCGGACTTCCTGAAGATCAGCCCGAACAACAAGATCCCCGCGATCGTCGATCCGGACGGCCCCGGCGGCCAGCCGATCTCACTGTTTGAATCGGGCGCGATCCTGATCTACCTCGCGGAGAAGACCGGCAAGTTCCTGCCGACCGATCCGGCCGCGCGCTATGCGACGCTCGAATGGCTGATGTTCCAGATGGGCGGTGTCGGCCCGATGCTCGGGCAGGCGCACCACTTCCGCCTGTATGCGCCGGAGAAGATCGAGTATGCGGTCAACCGCTACACGAACGAAGCGAAGCGGCTGTACAACGTGATGGACAAGCGGCTCGGCGAATCCGAGTATCTCGCGGGCGACGAATACACGATCGCGGACATTGCGACGTTCCCGTGGACGCGCTCGTGGCAGAACCAGGGTATCGTGCTCGACGAATTGCCGAACGTGAAGCGCTGGCACGAAGCGATCGCCGCGCGACCGGCCGTGCAGTGCGGTGTCGAAGTGCTCGCATCGATGCGCAAGGCGCTGCAGGACGACAAGGCACGCGAGGTGCTGTTCGGTGCGACGCAATACGCGAAGCACTGACACGCATGTGACGAGCGGAGCGGCATCCGTGGATGCCGCTCCCCGCTTCAGAAGTAATGCAGCGTGATGAATTCCGCCGCACAAACCGGCAGTGGCGCGTCGGGACGCTCGACCTGCATCGTCACCGACCACGTCACCTGCACACCGCCTTTTGCGGCCTCGGCGGTTTCTTTTACCGCAAACAGCGCGCGCACACGTGCGCCGACCGGCACCGGCTTCAGGAACCGCACGCGGTTCAGTCCGTAGTTCACGCCCATCTTCTGCTCGAAACGCATCGCGTCGGCCATCAACGCCGGAATCAGCGACAGCGTCAGGAACCCGTGCGCGATCGGGCCGCCGAACGGCGACTCGCGCCGCGCGCGTTCGGGATCGACGTGAATCCATTGATGATCGCCGGTCGCATCGGCAAAGCCATCGACACGACGCTGGTCGATCGCGAGCCAGCCGCTCGCGAGCGGCTCTGCGCCGACACGCGCCTGCAGCGCCTGTGCCGATGCGATCAGCGGCAAGGTCACGTCGGTCATGCTTGCTTGCCTCCCGGATGGCGCAGCCCGAAGATCACCTTGGTATGCACGGTGATCACCGTTTCGCCGGCGCCGTTCACGCCGACCCACTCCGTCGACACGATGCCGCGGTCGGGCTTGCTCTCCGACACGCGCTTGTCGTGGACCTTCTGATACATCGTGATCGTGTCGCCGGCGCGCACCGGCTTGAGCCAACGAATCGAGTCGATGCCGGGCGAGCCCATGCTCGTCGAGTCCGACCCGAGCTTCTTGATGAGCAGGCTCATGAACACCGAACACGTATGCCAGCCGCTCGCGACGAGCCCGCCGAAATGAGATGCTTTCCCGGCTTCTTCGTCGAGGTGGAACGGCTGCGGATCGTAGCGTTGCGCGAACGTCTTGATGTCGTCCGGTTCGAACGTGTAACGGCCCACTTCAGTGGTGCTGCCCACCACCAGGTCTTCGTAACTGATGCCCACTAGGTGTCTCCTTGTCTGGTGCGCTCGCGCGTCGCCGTCACGCTGCGTCGGCCTGCGCGAAATCGGGCAGCGCCGCGATGCGGGCAAGATGATGATCGGTATCGCCGAGCGTCGTCTCGATGATCGTCAGCCGCTTGAACAGGTGTGCAGCGGCGACCTCGTTGGTCACGCCCATGCCGCCATGCAGTTGAACGGCCTGCTGGCCGACGAAGCGAGCGGCGGCGCCGACGCGCGCTTTCGCGGCCGACACGGCCTTGCGCCGCGCATCGGCATCGCCACTCGCGTAGCGCACGGCTGCCAGGTAGGTCAGCGAACGCGCCTGCTCGGCATGGATCAGCATGTCGACCATCCGGTGCTGCAGCGCCTGGAAACGCGCGATCGGCACGCCGAACTGCTCGCGCGTCTTCGTGTATTCGACCGTCGCGCGATTCAGTTCGTCGAGCGTACCGACCGCTTCCGCACACAGCAGGAACGTCGCGTAATCGGCAACCTGCTCGAGGGCCGCCGCATCGCGCGCACCGCCCGTCAGCAGTCGCGCCGGCGTTTCATTGAGCTCGATCGTCGCGGCACGCTGGCCGTCGATCGTCCGGTAGTCGAGCACCTTCGCATTCGCGGCATCCCGTTCGACCACGAAGAGGCCAATGCTGCCGCCGTCGACGCGCGCGGGCACGATCCACGCATCCGCCTGTGCGCCATGCTGAACGACCGACTTCGTGCCGGTCAGCCGGTACGTGCCGCCCTGCTCGTGCGCATGGGTATCGAGTTCGAACAGGTCGTAGCGCGCATGCGGTTCGTGGAACGCGACTGCCACGCGCTTCTGACCCTGCGCGACTGCCTCCAGCAGCGCGGCGTCCTCACCGGCGCCGGAGCCGGCGATGCGCAAGGCCTCGACGCCCACCGCCGTTGCCCAGTACGGCTCGATCACGAGCGCGCGGCCGAGCTCCTGCATCACGACCAGCATGTCGACCGGGCCGCCGCCGAAGCCACCCTGTGCGTCCGGCACGGGCAGCGCGGTCAGCCCCAGCTCGGCGAACGCGCTCCATTGCGTGTCCGACACGCCCGCGTCGCTGCGCACGATCGCCTGGCGTGCTTCGAAACCGTACTGCTCGCCGAGATAACGGCGCAGCGCGTCGGTAAACTGCTGCTGTTCATCGGTAAAGCTGAAATCCATGGTTGTCTCCGTTCCCTGATCACAGCCCCAGAATCATCTGCGCGATGATGTTCTTCTGGATCTCGTTCGAACCGCCGTAGATCGACGTCTTCCGGTAATTGAAGTAGTACGCGGCAAGCGGTGCCGCATCGTCGTCGCCCGCGATGCTGTGCTCGCGCTGGCCGTCGAGGAACGGTACGTCGAACGGTGCGGCGAGCGGGCCGATCGCATCGACCATCAGCTCGGTGAGCGCCTGCTGCACTTCCGTGCCCTTGATCTTCAGCATCGACGCCTCGGGGCCCGGCCCCTTGCCGCTCGTCTCGCGGCTGACGACGCGCAGCACCGTCACTTCAAGCGCCATCAGCTCGACCTCGAGCGCCGCGACCTTCGCGGCGAACACGGGATCGGCGAGCAACGGCTTGCCGTTCTTGCGCTGGTTCGACGCCACGCGCTTCAGGAACGCGAGCTCGCGCTTCGACGCGCCGACGCGCGCGATGCCGGTGCGCTCATGGCCAAGCAGGTATTTCGCGTAGGTCCAGCCGCGATTCTCGTCGCCGACGAGATTCTCGACCGGCACCTTCACGTCCTCGAAGAACACCTCGTTGACCTCGTGGTCCTCGTCGAGCATGACGATCGGGCGCACCGTGATGCCGGGTGTCTTCATGTCGATCAGAAGGAACGAGATCCCCTCCTGTTTCTTCGCAGCCGGATCGGTGCGCACGAGGCAGAACATCATGTCGGCGTACTGACCGAGCGTCGTCCAGGTCTTCTGGCCATTGACGATGTAGTGGTCGCCATGGCGCTCGGCACGCGTGCGCAGCGATGCGAGATCGGATCCCGAACCCGGCTCCGAGTAGCCCTGGCACCACCAGTCCGAGCCATCGAGAATGCGCGGCAGATAATGACGCTTCTGCGCTTCGCTGCCGTATTTCATCAACACCGGCGCGACCATCGATACGCCGAACGGCAGCACGGTCGGCGCGCCGATCCGTGCGCACTCCTCATCCCAGATATGCCGCTGCGTCGCGTTCCAGCCCGGGCCGCCATATTCGACCGGCCACGCGGGCGCGGACCAGCCGCGCTGGCCGAGAATCCGGTGCCAGCTCGCGAAATCCTCGCGGTCGAGTCGTTTGTGATCGAGTACTTTGGCGCGCAGTGCGTGAGGCAAGTTGGCCTCAAGCCAGGCGCGAACGTCGACGCGGAACGCGTCGTCCGAGGGGGAATAATCCAGATCCATGCGCAGTGTCTCCTGTCCGCAGCCATCCGGCCCGACGAAGACTCACTGCATACGTTATTGCAGCGGTTCTTTCAGCGCGGCAGGAATTGGCAGCGGCATCACGTCGATGCCTTCTTCGGCCAAGGATTGCGCATCTTCGGGCGTCGTGACGCCACGAATGCTGCGTGCCGGCGCCTCGTTGTAATGGATGCGCCGCGCTTCCTCAGCGAAGCGCTCGCCCACATTCTCGGTTTTCTCCAGCACCTCGCGCAGCGCACGCATCACCTGCGCCTGCAGTGCACGCGGATCGGCCGGCTGCGCCTGCGTCGCGCCCGACAGGTTCAGGCGCGGCGCCGACGGCAGACGGTTGACCTCGGTCGTTCCGCACACCGGGCATTCGACCAGCTTGCGGGACAACTGCGCTTCGAATTCATCGGCGGAAGCGAACCAGCCTTCGAACCGATGACCGTGCGGGCACTGTAAATCGAGGACCTTCATGCTGAATCAGGGCGTGTGACGAGTGTAGCGCAAAAAGCGGTTTTGTGAACGGTCGTGCTAAAAATCGGACGCGCGACGCGGAGGCGTCGCGTCATCGGATTGTAACGCGGCGCCCCACCCGCCGCTGACGCCGCACTCAGGGCGTCAGGACCGGCCCGAGCGGCCACGTGCCGGACAGCACCTTGTCGAGCCACATCGTACCGATGATCGTCTTCACGTCGGAGATCTGGCCCGTGCGCACCCATTCCTGCAGATCGGCTTGCGTCGCGGTGAAGGTTTCGAGGAATTCGCCTTCATCGAGCTTGCGCTCGCCGGCCGTCAGCCCGCGCGCCAGGTACAGGTCGATGAATTCGGTCGAATAGGAAATGATCGGGTGAATCCGGGCCAGGAATACATACTCGCGTGCGGTGTAACCCGTTTCCTCGCGCAGTTCGCGCACCGCGCATGCGAGCGCGCCTTCGTTCGGATCCAGCTTGCCAGCCGGGAATTCGGCCATCACCTTGCCGATCGGGTAGCGATACTGGCTTTCCATCAGCACGCGGCCGTCGTCGAACAGCGGGATCACCATCACCGCGCCCGGATGCTGGACGTATTCGCGCGTGGCCTGCTTGCCGTCCGGCAGACGGACGGTATCGCGCTTGAGCTTGAGGAACGCGCCTTCGAAGATCGCCTCGCTTTCGAGGCAGGTTTCGGTCAGTGCGGCGTCGTGATTGGGTAGTTCGGCCATCGGCGGCTCCGGGAATGAGCGCGACGGCCAAGGGCCTGTCCGCGCTAATAACAAGCTTGCGCTGGCTGCCAGAAGGGCTGAGCGCAAGGAATGCGACGAAGCGAATACTCGACGTATTCGCGAGGAGCATGACGCCGCGATCGGCCCTTCTGGCGGCCAGCCCCACTACAGCATTTTTCCGATCAGGGGAGCGCGCCTTACCGGCCGTACTGCGACGTCGATCGTCGCTTGTCCCCCAAGGGGACTTCCTTCGGGGCGTTTGGCGCGGCCAAACGGCGCTCCTCACTCCTTGCATTACGGCCGGTAAGGCGCGTTCGCAAGCTTGTTATTAGCGCGGACAGGCCCTTGTCAGCGTCGTTTGACGAGATATTGGAACGTGAAGCCGGGAAACGCGAACACGACGAACAAACTGAACGTGATCGCGTAGAACTGCCACCCCTGTTCGAAGCGGTTGCCGGCGCGCGACTCGAGCCAGAAGCCGAGCGCGCCAACGATGAAGTACAGCACGATCAGCTCGCCGATCCGTACCCACCCGCTCTTCTTCGTCGCACCGAACGGCACGACGGCGAAGAGGCGTTGGTTCAGGAACGGCAGGTTGGCGCAGACGAGCGCCAACAGCACGATAAACCAGCCGGCTGCCGACATTACAGCGGCAGCGTGTGACGAATTGCCTGCAGGCAAGCCGTCAGCAGCGGGCTCGGGATCAGGCCGAGCACGACGACCGCGAGGCCGTTCAGCACGAGGATCGTGCGCTTGCAGAAATCGCCCGCGATCGGCGTCACATCCTGCGGTGCATCGAAGTACATCAGCTTCACGATGCGCAGGTAGTAGAACGCGCCGAACAGCGACGTGATCACGGCCAGCACGGCCAGCCACGTAAGGCCCGCGTTGACGGTCGCCTCGAGCACGGCGAGCTTCGCGTAGAAGCCGACGGTCGGCGGGATGCCTGCCAGCGAGAACATCATGACCATCATCACGAACGCGAACACCGGGCTGCGCTTGTTGAGGCCCTTGAAGTCGTCGATCGTTTCGGCTTCGAAATCGCGGCGCGCGAGCAGCATCACCACGCCGAACGAGCCGAGCGTCGTGATCAGGTAAACGATCGCGTAGAACATCGCCGAGCTGTATGCGTTCGCCGGTGCCGCCGCGTCGCCCTTCACGATGCCCGCGAGCAGGCCGAGCAGCACGAAGCCCATGTTCGAGATCGCCGAGTACGCGAGCATCCGCTTGATGTTGCGCTGGACGATACCGGTGATGTTACCGACGATCAGCGACAGCGCAGCGAGGATCACGAGCGCGGTCTGCCAGTTCTGTGCGAGCGGCAGCAGGCCCATCACCAGGAAACGCAGACCCCACGCGAATGCGGCAACCTTCGGGCCGCCGCCGACGAACAGCGTCATCGCGGTCGGTGCGCCTTGATAGACGTCCGGCACCCACATGTGGAACGGCACGGCGCCGAGCTTGAACGCGATACCGGCGACGATGAAGACCACGCCGAACATCAGCACGGCTGCGTCGGTGTTGCCGCCGACCGCCTTGTACACCTCGCCCAGCTCGAGCGAGCCGGTCGCGCCGTAGAGCATCGAGATGCCGTACAGCACGAAGCCCGACGCGAGCGCGCCCAGCACGTAGTACTTCATCGCGGCTTCGCTCGACTGCGCGGCGTCACGGCGCAGCGCGATGACTGCGTACAGCGACAGCGACATCAGTTCGAGACCGAGGTACAGCGTCAGGAAGTTGTTGCCCGACACCATGACCAGCTGACCAAGCAGCGAGAACATGCCGAGCAGGAACACGTCGCCGCGGAACATGTCGCGATCTTCGAGGTACTTGCGCGAATAGACGAGCGAGACCGCGAAACCGAACGACACGACCGCCTTCATCATGCTCGCGAACGAGTCGACGACGATCATCTTCGAGAAGAAGTAGTACTGCTGCGGGTCGAGTGCCTGCACCGCGAACCACACGCCGGCAACGACCGACGATACGACCGCGATCAGATAAGTCAGACGGCGGCCGGAAGCACCGGTAAAGGTGTCGTTCAGCCATGCGACGACGATGGCGGCCATCACCAGCGCGTCAGGCAACAGGACATTCATAGGAGCGTTCATGATCTTGAGTTCCTCCGCTCGCGATTACTGGGCCAGCGGCAGCTTCGACTGCGCGACATGGGAGAGGAGGTTTTCCACGGAAACGTGCATCACGTCGGTGAAAGGCTTCGGATACAGGCCCATCAGCATCGTGAACGCGGCGAGCACGGCCAGCATCACGAATTCGCGACGGCCGATGTCCTTCAGCTTGGCAACGTGATCGTTCGCAACCGCGCCGAAGTACACGCGCTTGTACATCCACAGCGTGTAAGCAGCACCGAGGATCAGCGTGAATGCCGCACCGAATGCGATCCAGAAGTTGTACTGGACGGCAGCGAGAATCACCATGAACTCGCCGACGAAACCCGACGTGCCCGGCAGGCCGCAGTTGGCCATCGAGAACAGCATCGCGAAGGCCGCGAACTTCGGCATCACGTTGACGACACCACCGTAATCGGCGATCTGGCGCGAGTGCACGCGGTCGTACAGCACGCCGATGCAGAGGAACATCGCGCCCGACACGAAGCCGTGCGAGATCATCTGGATGATCGCGCCTTCGACGCCGAGCTGATTGAAGATGAAGAAGCCGAGCGTGACGAAGCCCATGTGCGCGATCGACGAATACGCGACCAGCTTCTTCATGTCGGACTGCACCATCGCGACGAGGCCGATGTAGATCACCGCGATCAGCGACAGCGTGATCACGACGGGTGCCAGGAAGTGGCTCGCGTCAGGCGTGATCGGCAGCGAGAAGCGCAGGAAACCGTATGCGCCGAGCTTCAGCATGATCGCAGCCAGCACGACCGAGCCGCCCGTCGGCGCTTCCACGTGCGCGTCCGGCAGCCAGGTGTGGACCGGCCACATCGGCACCTTCACTGCGAATGCGAGGAAGAAGGCAATGAACAACAGTATCTGCGGCGTCATCGCGATCTTCGCGTTCTGCCACGTCGCGAGGTCGAACGAATGCGTTTCCGTGTACAGATAGATCAGTGCGACCAGCATCAGCAGCGAGCCGGCCAGCGTGTACAGGAAGAACTTGAATGCTGCATACACGCGGTTCGGGCCGCCCCACACGCCGATGATGATGTACATCGGGATCAGGGTCGCTTCGAAGAACACGTAGAACAACAGGCCGTCGGCCGCCGAGAAGACGCCGATCATGATCCCGGACAGGATCAGGAACGCCGCGAGGTACTGCGCGACGTTCTCGGTGATCACTTCCCATGCGGCGATCACGACGATCACCGTGATCAGCGCAGTCAGCACGACGAACCACATCGAGATGCCGTCAACGCCGAGGTGATACGCGATGTCGAAGCGTTCGATCCAGGTCGAATTCTCGACGAACTGCAGCGCAGCCGTGCTCGAATCGAAGCCCGTGATCAACGGGATCGTGACCGCCAGGCCGAGCAGCGAACCGATCAGCGCAATCCAGCGGGCCGTCCCCGGATTTTTATCGTTACCCACCGCAAGCACGAGGAGGCCGAAAACGATCGGCAGCCAGATCGCGGTACTGAGAATCGGAAAAGCGTGCATTAAGTTGTCCCCCGCCTTATTTGCCGCCGAGCGTTACAAACAGGGTCAGGAGCCCCAGCATGCCGATGATCATGGCGAACGCGTAGTGATAGATGTAACCGGATTGGAGGAAGCGGATCACGCTGGCGAACCAGCCAATGAACCGGGCGCTGCCGTTGACGAGGCCGTCGATCACCACGACGTCACCCTCCTTCCACAGGCCGCGGCCGATCGCCACCGAACCGCGGGCGAACACCACTTCGTTGATCTTGTCCATGTAGTACTTGTTGTCCAGCAGCGTGTAGATCGGGCCGAACGCGCGGCGGATCGACGCCGGCAGTTCCGGACGCTTCAGGTACAGGAACCACGCGACAACGACACCGGCGAGTGCGAGCCAGACCGGCAGGCCCGACACCGAGTGCAGGCCCATGCCCACCCAGCCGTGGAACTCTTCGGCCATCTCGGCCAGTGCCGGATGGTTTTCGCCGATGAAGATCACCTTGTCGAATGCAACGCCGTGCTGGAAGAAGTCACCGAACAGCATCGGGCTGATCGCGAACGCACCGATGATGACCGACGGGATCGCCAGCAGGACCAGCGGCACCCACACGACCCACGGGGTCTCGTGCGGCTCGTGCGCGTGGTCGTCATGACCGTGGCCATGGCCGTGATCGTCGTGGCCGTGTGCAGCCGCCATGCCCATCGGCGATTCCGGATGCTTCGGCTTGCGGAAGCGCTCTTCGCCGTGGAACACCAGGAAGTACATGCGGAACGAGTACAGCGCCGTGACGAACACGCTCGCGACGACCGCGAAGTATGCGAAGCCCGAACCCGGCAGGTGCGACAGCTTCACTGCGTCGATGATCGAGTCCTTCGAGTAGAAGCCCGAGAAGAACGGCGTGCCGATCAGCGCGAGCGAACCGACGAGCGACGTAATCCACGTGATCGGCATGTACTTGCGCAGGCCGCCCATGTTGCGCATGTCCTGGTCGTGGTGCATGCCCATGATGACCGAGCCGGCGCCGAGGAACAGCAGCGCCTTGAAGAACGCGTGCGTCATCAGGTGGAACACGGCGACCGGGTAAGCGGACACGCCGAGCGCGACGGTCATGTAGCCGAGCTGCGACAGCGTCGAGTACGCGACCACACGCTTGATGTCGTTCTGGACGATACCGAGGAAGCCCATGAAGAGCGCCGTGATCGCGCCGATCACCGTGATGAACGACAGCGCGGTATCCGACAGTTCGAACAGCGGCGACATGCGCGACACCATGAAGATGCCGGCGGTCACCATCGTCGCCGCGTGAATCAGCGCGGAGATCGGGGTCGGGCCTTCCATCGAGTCCGGCAGCCACACGTGCAGCGGGAACTGTGCCGACTTACCCATCGCGCCGATGAACAGGCAGATACAGGCCACGGTCAGCAGGCCCCAGTCGGTGCCCGGGAAGTGCAGGCTCGCGAGTTCCGCGCGCTTCGCAAATACTTCGCCGTAATTCATCGAACCCGCGAATGCGAGCAGCAGGCCGATGCCGAGCAGGAAGCCGAAGTCGCCCACGCGGTTCACGAGGAACGCCTTCATGTTCGCGTAGATCGCGCTCTCACGCGTGAAGTAGAAGCCGATCAGCAGGTACGACACCAGACCCACCGCTTCCCAGCCGAAGAACAGCTGCAGGAAGTTGTTGCTCATCACGAGCATCAGCATCGAGAACGTGAACAGCGAGATGTACGAGAAGAAGCGCTGGTAGCCGTCTTCTTCCGCCATGTAGCCGATCGTGTACACGTGCACCATCAGCGAGACGAAGGTCACGACGACCATCATCATCGCGGTCAGCGAATCGACGAGGAAGCCGACTTCGAGCTTCAGCGAACCGACGTTCATCCATTCGTAGACGGTCGCGTTGAAGCTTGCGCCGCCCATCACGTCGAAGAAGACTTTCGCCGACAGGAGGAACGCGATCATTACGCCGAGGATCGTGATCCGGTGTGCGCCCTTGCGCCCGACTGCGTTCCCGAACAGCCCCGCAATCAGCGAGCCGGCCAGCGGAGCGAGCGGAATCGCCAGCAGCAGGTTTTCATTGAGTGTCGTTGACATAACAGCGTTGCCTGAAATTAACCTTTGAGCTGATCGAGATCCTCGACATTGATCGTGTCGAGCTTACGGAACAGGGTCACCAGAATCGCGAGGCCGATCGCGGCTTCCGCTGCGGCGACCGTCAGCACGAAGAACACGAAGATCTGGCCGTGCACATCGCCGAGGTAATGCGAAAACGCGACGAAGTTGGTGTTCACCGCCAGCAGCATCAGTTCAATCGACATCAGGATGATGATGACGTTGCGGCGGTTCAGGAAGATCCCGACGATCGCGATCGCAAAGAGGATCGCGCCGAGTACGAGGTAGTGAGCCAGAGTCAGCATGGTTTTCTTTTCCTCCGCTTAGCCGTTGGTGCTCGAACCGGCTTCGCTCTGCGCCGTTTCCGGCTGCGGCTTTTCCGCTTCCATCTTCACGAGGCGCACGCGGTCGTTGCGGCGCACCTTGACCTGATCCGACACGCGCTGGCGCTTGCTGTCCTTGCCCTTGCGCTCGGTCAGCCCGATTGCGGCAATGATCGCGACCAGCAGCACGAGGCCGGCGATTTCAAACGCGAAGATGTAGTCGGTGTAGATCACCTTGCCGATCAGTCGCGTGTTCGACCAGTTGGCCATCTCGCCCGTCGCCATCGCGTGCACCGTCTGCGTGTCGCCGTAGCCGCGCCACAGGATCAGCGCGGTTTCGATCACGATGATCGCGCCGACCACGGTCGCCATCGGGACGAAGCGTTTGAAGTCGCGACGCAGGTAGTCGATGTTGATGTCCAGCATCATCACGACGAACAGGAACAGCACCATCACGGCGCCCACGTAGACCAGCACCAGCAGGATCGCGAGGAACTCCGCTTCCAGCAGCATCCAGATCGCGGCGGCGTTGAAGAACGCCAGCACAAGGAAAAGCGCAGACGCCACCGGGTTGCGCGAAGTGATCACCTTCAGCCCTGATACCACCAGGAGCAGCGCGAAGATGTAGAACAGTACGGTCGTGAATTCCATGATTACCGGTTCATCGTTAGGCCATAGTCAGGCGCGGCTTGCGGGACGCTCTTGCGAGCCGCACCCGTCGCGGCGGCTCGGCCCGTGCTTCGGGCCGGCACTGCAAACACAATCAACGATACGGCGCGTCGGCAGCCTTCGCCGCTGCGATGTCCTTCTCGTAGCGATCGCCCACTGCGAGCAGCATTTCCTTCGTGAAATACAGGTCGCCGCGCTTTTCGCCGTGGTACTCGAGAATCTGCGTCTCGACGATCGAATCGACCGGGCAGCTCTCTTCGCAGAAACCGCAGAAGATGCACTTCGTCAGGTCGATGTCGTAGCGCGTCGTGCGGCGCGTGTTGTCCGCGCGCGTTTCCGATTCGATCGTGATCGCCATCGCGGGGCACACGGCCTCGCACAGCTTGCACGCGATGCAGCGCTCTTCGCCGTTTTCGTAGCGGCGCAGTGCATGCAGCCCGCGGAAACGCGGCGAAATCGGCGTCTTTTCTTCCGGGAACTGCACGGTGACCTTGCGCTTGAACGTGTAACGGCCGGTCAGCGCGAGCCCCTGCAGCAGCTCGGTCAGGAAGAAGGTCTTAAAGAAGTGTTGGATTGCGCTCATGATTTCGTCCGATTACTTCACCCAGATGTTGAGCGGCGACATCATCCAGAAGCCGACCACGACCACCCAGACCACCGTGACGGGCAGGAACACCTTCCAGCCCAAGCGCATGATCTGGTCGTAACGGAAACGCGGGAACGTCGCGCGAACCCAGATGAACACCGACAGCAGCGCGAATATCTTCAGCACCAGCCAGAAGATGCCCGGAATGAACGACAGGAATTCGAACGGTGCATCCCAGCCGCCGAGGAACAGCGTCGCAGTCAGCGCCGAGATCACGATCATGTTGATGTACTCGGCGAGGAAGAACAGCGCGAACGCCATACCCGAGTAATCGATCATGTGACCCGCGACGATTTCCGACTCCCCTTCCACCACGTCGAACGGGTGGCGGTTCGTTTCGGCGATGCCCGAGATGAAGTACACGACGAACGCCGGCAGCAGCGGCAGCCAGTTCCACGACAGGAAGTTCACGCCGTGGCCAGCGAAGAAGCCGTGTTGCTGCGAGCCGACGATTTCCGACATGTTCAGGCTGCCGGCCGTCATCAGCACGAGCACCAGCGCGAAGCCCATCGAGATTTCGTACGAGACCATCTGCGCTGCGGCGCGCATCGCACCGAGAAATGCGTACTTCGAGTTCGACGCCCAGCCGGCGAGAATCACCGCGTACACGCCGATCGACGAGATCGCCATCGCGTACAGCAGACCCGCGTTGATGTCCGCGAGCACGGCCTTGGCCTGGAACGGGATCACCGCCCACACGGCGAACGCCGGCACGACGGTCATCACCGGCGCGATCAGGTACAGCCAGCGGCTGGCGGCGCTCGGCTGAATGACTTCCTTCAGCAGCAGCTTCAGCACGTCGGCGATCGGCTGCAGCAGGCCGCCGGGGCCGACGCGGTTCGGGCCGAGACGCACGTGCATCCAGCCGATCAGCTTGCGTTCCCACAGAATCAGGTACGCGACGCACAGCAGGATGACGACGGAGACGACGAGGATGCGCACGACTGCCCACACCGTCGGCCACGCGAAGCCGAGAAGCTGGGACCCGCCCGCGTTGATCGTATCGAACAAGCTCATTTACGCCTTCTCCACCACCAGTTCACCGGACAGGCTACCGAGCGCTGCGCCGGCAGGCGTCGCCGCCGACACGCGAACGACGGTCTCCGCAAGATTCGCGTCGCGCACGGCCGGCAACTGCACCGCACGCTCGCCCTGGCGCACGCGCACCGCGTCGCCTTCCTTCAAGCCCAGCTTGTCGAACAGCGCGGCCGGCAGGGCTGCGGCATTCGCCGCCTTCGCAGCGGCCGTCAGATGCAGCGCACCTGCGCGGCGCACGAGTGCGTCGGCGTGATAGATCGGCACATCGGCCAGGCGCTCGAACCCGCCGTTCGCGGCATTCGCCGCGACGCGCACCGGTGCGACCGACGTCTGGTTCGACAGGCGGCCCGCGACGCCGGCGTCGCCGAGCGCTGCGAGACGCACTTCTTCCGAGGTCTCGTATTCGAAGTTCGGCAGGCCGAGCAGGCTACCGAGCACGCGCAGTACCTTCCAGCCCGGACGCGTGTCGCCGAGCGGGCGCACGACGCCGTTGAAGCTCTGCACGGTGCCTTCCGCATTCACGTACGTGCCGGCCGTTTCCGTAAACGGCGCAACCGGCAGCAGCACGTCGGCGTAGTCGAGGCCGTGCTTGAACGGCGACATCACGACGACCATTTCCGCCTGGTTCAGGGCGGCAAGCGCCTGCGCCGGGTCGGCAGTGTCGAATTCCGGTTCGACGTTCAGCAGCACGTAGCCCTTGCGCGGCTGCGCGAACGCTTCGCGTGCGTTCAGGCCGCCTTCTCCCGGCAGTGCGCCGACGACGTGCGCACCGACCGTGTTCGCCGCTTCCGTCAGGAAGCCGAACGTGGCGCCGGTGTTGTCGGCGATCCACTTGGCGACAGCGTGCAGCTTGGCGAATTCCGGATGGCGGACCGCGACGTTGCCGAGCAGCACTGCGCGGCGTTCGCCGTTCGCGAGCGACTGGGCGACAGCCTGTGCAGCCGGCGATGCCGTGACGCCCGCGAGCGTGTCGGGCAGCGCGACGCCGCGCAGTTGCGCGACGGCCGCGGCGATGCCGGCCAGCTCGTCGAGCCACGCGGACGGCGCAGCAACGATGCGTTGCGCGGTCGGGATCAGCGCGTCGTCACCGGTTGCGTGCAGGAAGTGCAGCTTCGCGCCGTTCTTCGCGGCCTGACGCAGGCGGGCGGCGAACAGCGGGTGGTCGCGGCGCAGGAACGAACCGACGACGAACGCGGCGTCCACGTTCGACAGGTCGGCGATCGGCATGCCGAGCCACGGTGCGCCCTGCACCGGCGCCGAGAAATCCTGCTGGCGCAGACGGAAGTCGACGTTCGGCGTCTTCAGTTCGTTGGCGAGCTGCTTCACGAGGAACAGCTCTTCGGCCGTGCTGTGCGCGCTTGCGAGCATCGCCAGCGCGTTCGCGCCGTGATCCGCAGCGATGCCCTTCAGGCCCTTCGCGACGTATTCGAGTGCGGTCTGCCAGTCAGTTTCGATCCACTGGCCGCCCTGCTTCAGCATCGGCTTCGTCAGGCGCTCTTCGCTGTTGAGGCCTTCATACGAGAAGCGATCCTTGTCCGAGATCCAGCATTCGTTGATGGCTTCGTTCTCGAACGGCAGCACGCGCATCACGCGGTTGTTCTTCACCTGTACCACGAGGTTCGCGCCGACGGAATCGTGCGGGCTCACCGACTTGCGGCGCGACAGTTCCCACGTCCGGGCGCTGTAGCGGAACGGCTTGCTGGTCAGCGCGCCGACCGGGCACAGGTCGATCATGTTGCCCGACATTTCGGAATCGACCGTCTTGCCGACGAACGTCGTGATTTCCGAGTGCTCGCCGCGGCCCAGCATGCCGAACTCCATCACGCCGGCGATTTCCTGACCGAAGCGGACGCAGCGCGTGCAGTGGATGCAGCGCGACATTTCTTCCATCGAGATCAGCGGGCCCACGTTCTTGTGGAACACCACGCGCTTCTCTTCCGCGTAGCGCGACGACGACTTGCCGTAACCGACCGCCAGATCCTGCAGCTGGCATTCTCCGCCCTGATCGCAGATCGGGCAGTCGAGCGGGTGGTTGATGAGGAGGAATTCCATCACCGACTGCTGCGCCTTCACGGCCTTGTCGGATTGCGTATGGACGATCATGCCGGCCGACACGGGGGTCGCACAGGCAGGCACGGCCTTCGGCATCTTCTCGACTTCGACGAGACACATCCGGCAGTTGGCCGCAACCGACAGTTTCTTGTGATAGCAGAAGTGAGGAATGTACTTATCCGCCTTGTGCGCAGCCTGGATCACCATGCTGCCTTCGGGCACCTCGACCTTCTTGCCGTCTATTTCAAGTTCAACCATGATGGTGAATGGTCCTTAACCTATTTCCGCCCGTTCGCGCCTTCGCCCGACCGTGCGCTCAAATTCCGCAACCGGGTACGCTTCAGGCTGCCGCTGCGTGCGCGTGGCCGCCGACCATGCAGTGCTTGTGCTCGACGTGGTACGCGAATTCGTCCCAGTAGTGCTTGAGCATCCCGCGTACCGGCATCGCCGCCGCATCGCCGAGTGCACAGATCGTGCGGCCCATGATGTTCTCGGCAACCGAGTTCAGCAGGTCCAGATCTTCCTGGCGCCCTTCGCCGTGCTCGATACGATTCACGACGCGATACAGCCAGCCGGTGCCTTCACGGCACGGCGTGCACTGGCCGCACGATTCCTCGTAGTAGAAGTACGACAGGCGCAGCAGCGAGCGCACCATGCAGCGCGTCTCGTCCATCACGATCACCGCGCCGGAACCGAGCATCGAGCCCGCCTTCGCGATCGAATCGTAGTCGAGATCCGTCTGCATCATGATGTCGCCCGGGATCACCGGCGCCGACGAACCGCCCGGAATCACGGCCTTGATCTTCTTGCCGCCGCGCATCCCGCCGGCGAGCTCCATCAGCGTCGCGAACGGCGTGCCGAGCGGCACTTCGTAGTTGCCCGGACGCTCGACGTCGCCCGACACCGAGAAAATCTTCGTGCCGCCGTTGTTCGGCTTGCCGATCTCAAGGTAATTCTGCGGCCCGATGGACAGCAGGAACGGCACCGCGGCGAACGTCTCGGTGTTGTTGATCGTGGTGGGCTTGCCGTACACGCCGAAGCTCGCCGGGAACGGCGGCTTGAAGCGCGGCTGGCCCTTCTTGCCTTCGAGCGACTCGAGCAGTGCCGTTTCTTCGCCGCAGATGTACGCGCCGTAACCGTGGTGCGCGTGCAGCTGGAACGAGAATTCCGAGCCCATGATGTTGTCGCCGAGGAACCCGGCAGCGCGCGCTTCATCGAGCGCGGCTTCGAAGCGCCGATACACTTCGAAGATTTCGCCGTGGATGTAGTTGTAGCCGACGGTGATGCCCATCGCGTACGCGCCGATGGCCATGCCTTCGATCAGCGCATGCGGGTTCCAGCGCAGGATGTCGCGATCCTTGAACGTGCCCGGTTCGCCTTCGTCCGAGTTGCAGACGAGGTACTTCTGCCCCGGGAACTGGCGCGGCATGAAGCTCCACTTCAGGCCGGTCGGGAAGCCCGCACCGCCACGGCCACGCAGGCCCGACGCCTTGACGTCGGCGATCACCTGCTCGGGCGGAATCTTTTCTTCGAGAATGCGGCGCAGCTGCTTGTAGCCGCCACGCGCGACGTAATCTTCGAGATGCCAGTTCTCGCCGTTCAGACCAGCGAGGATCAGCGGTTTGATGTGACGGTCGTGGAGGGACGTCATTTCGAGAGCTCCTCAAGCAGCTGGTCGATCTTCTCGCGGCTCATGAAGCTGCACATTCTGTGGTTGTTCACCAGCAGCACCGGTGCATCGCCGCACGAGCCCATGCATTCGCCTTCCTTCAGCGTGAACTTGCCGTCGGGCGTGGTCTCGCCGAAGCCGATGCCCAGCTTCTGTTTCAGGTAGTCGGCAGTCGCTTCCGCGCCGCCGTGCGGGCCAAGCTGGCACGGCAGGTTCGTACAGAGCGTGATCTTGTGCTTGCCGACCGGGTTGAGCTCGTACATCGTGTAGAACGTCGCGACTTCCTGCACGGCAACGGCCGGCATGCCGAGATAGTCCGCAACGAACTGCATCAGTTCGGGCGACAGCCAGCCGTGCTCTTCCTGAGCAACGGCCAACGCCGACATCACGGCGGACTGTTTCTGATCGGCGGGATACTTCGTCAACGCTCGATCGATTTCCTTCAGGCCTTCAGCTGAGATCATTTTCAGACACGACTCTTTCAATTCCTACCGAACGAACAACCTGCCGCACATTGGGGTGCATGGACGGCAGACCTGGCGCTCACTGTTGACAGCTTGCGAAGCCGCGCCGGTTCAGCGCGCATCGCGTGTGACTTGCTGCTCGCCGCCCGCTCGCGCGGGCGGCGCTAACCATTAGCGATCGATTTCGCCGAACACGATGTCCTGCGTACCGATGATCGTGACGGCATCGGCGATCATGTGACCGCGTGCCATTTCGTCGAGCGACGCCAGGTGCGCGAAACCCGGCGCGCGAATCTTGAGGCGATACGGCTTGTTGGCACCATCCGACACGAGGTAGATGCCGAACTCACCCTTCGGATGCTCGACCGCCGCGTACGCTTCGCCTTCCGGCACATGGAAACCTTCGGTGAAGAGCTTGAAGTGGTGAATCAAGTCTTCCATGTTGGTCTTCATGCCGACGCGCGACGGCGGGGCAACCTTGTGATTGTCCGTCATCACCGGGCCCTGATTCTTGCGGAGCCACTCAATACACTGTTTCGCGATACGGATCGACTGGCGCATTTCTTCGACGCGCACCAGATAGCGGTCGTAGCAATCGCCGTTCACGCCGACCGGCACATCGAAATCCATGCGATCGTACACTTCGTACGGCTGCTTCTTGCGCAGATCCCAGGCGATGCCCGAGCCGCGCAGCATCGGGCCCGTCAGGCCCATCTGCAGCGCACGTTCCGGGCTGACCACGCCGATCCCGACCAGACGCTGCTTCCAGATCCGGTTGTCGGTGAGCAGCGTTTCGTATTCGTCGACGCACTTCGGGAAGCGCGTGAAGAAGTCGTCGATGAAGTCGAGCACCGAGCCGCTGCGCGCTTCGTTCATCTTCGCGAGCGCCTTCTCGTTACGGATCTTCGACGCCTTGTATTGCGGCATTGCGTCAGGCAGATCGCGATAGACGCCGCCCGGACGGTAGTACGCCGCGTGCATCCGGGCACCGGACACCGCTTCGTACACGTCCATCAGGTCTTCGCGTTCGCGGAATGCGTACAGGAACACGGCCATCGCGCCGACGTCGAGTGCGTGCGCGCCGATCCACATCAGGTGGTTCAGCACGCGCGTGATCTCGTCGAACAGCACGCGGATGTACTGCGCGCGCTCCGGCACTTCGATGCCGAGCAGCTTTTCGATCGCGAGCACGTAGCCGTGCTCGTTGACCATCATCGACACGTAGTCGAGACGATCCATGTACGGCACGGACTGGATGAACGTTTTGGATTCCGCGAGCTTTTCGGTCGCGCGGTGCAGCAGGCCGATGTGCGGATCGGCACGCTGGATGACTTCGCCGTCGAGCTCGAGCACGAGGCGCAGCACGCCGTGCGCTGCCGGGTGCTGCGGGCCGAAGTTGAGCGTGTAGTTCTTGATTTCTGCCATGACGCCCCCTTAATGTTTCAGACCGCCATAGCGATCCTCGCGGATCACGCGCGGCGTGATTTCGCGCGGCTCGATCGTCACCGGCTGGTACACGACCCGCTTCTCTTCCGGGTCGTAACGCATTTCGACGTAGCCCGACACCGGGAAGTCCTTGCGGAACGGGTGGCCGATGAAGCCGTAGTCGGTGAGGATGCGGCGCAGGTCGGGGTGGCCTTCGAACACGATGCCGTACAGGTCGAACGCTTCGCGCTCGTACCAGTTCGCGGAGGTCCAGATGTCGACCAGCGATGCCACGATCGGCAGGTCGTCGTCCGGCGCGAATGCGCGCAGGCGCAGGCGCCAGTTGTTCGTGACCGACAGCAGGTGCGACACGGCCGCGAAACGCGGGCCGTCGTAAGCGCCGTCGCCGAAGGTCTGGTAGTCGACGCCGCACAGGTCGATCAGTTGCTCGAAACGGAGCTTCGGATCGTCGCGCAGCATCTTTGCGACTTCGAGGTAATCGCTCGCCTTCACGACGAGCGTCACTTCACCGATCGCTTCGGTGAGGCTCACCACGCGCGCGCCAAGCGCGGCTTCGAGGTTTGCCTTGAGGGTCTCGATTTTGCTTGCCATATTGAGGGGACGCTCGGGGCTTTATTGACGGGCGATGGTATTGGTGCGGCGGATCTTCGCCTGAAGCTGGATCACGCCATAGACCAGCGCCTCTGCCGTGGGCGGACAGCCCGGCACGTAGACGTCGACCGGCACGATCCGGTCGCAGCCGCGGACCACCGAGTACGAGTAGTGGTAGTAACCACCGCCGTTCGCGCACGATCCCATCGAGATCACCCAGCGCGGCTCGGCCATCTGGTCGTACACGCGACGCAGCGCGGGCGCCATCTTGTTGCAGAGCGTGCCGGCGACGATCATCACGTCCGACTGACGCGGACTCGGGCGAAACACGACGCCGAACCGGTCCAGGTCGTAACGGGCCGCGCCCGCATGCATCATTTCGACGGCGCAACACGCGAGCCCGAACGTCATCGGCCACAGCGAGCCAGTACGCGTCCAGTTGATCAGCTTGTCAGCCGTCGTGGTGACAAACCCTTCCTTCAAGACCCCTTCGATACTCATTTGCTTTCCACTCCAGACGAGCGACCGAGCGTGGCCGCCCATGCAAACCGGCGATTAACCCATCACTCCCAGTCGAGGCCGCCTTTCTTCCAGATATAGGCAAAGCCCAGCAGGAATTCGAGCAGAAAAATCATCATTGCGATGAAACCCGGCCAGCCGATATCCCGGAGCGCGACGCCCCACGGAAACAGGAACGCGGTTTCGAGATCGAAGATGATGAACAGGATGGCGACGAGGTAGTACCGGACGTCGAATTTCATCCGGGCGTCTTCAAAGGCTTCGAAGCCGCACTCGTACGGTGCGTTCTTCTCGACGTCCGGCTTGTTGGGACCAAGGAGCTTGCCGATGCTGACCAGCGCTATACCTAAACCAGTGCCCACGAGGAGGAACAACAAGACGGGGTAATAGGCTGCGAGGTTCAAGGCAATCCTCTATCGGTTGGTTCTGAGCGTCCGGAGAATACCACTTCCGGCGGAAGGAATCATTTCGGAGTGCATGCAATCGCAAGACAACCGCAAGCACACCCCAGAAATGAAAAATGCCAGCCACTAGAAGCGGCTGGCATTGAGTAACTTTGGTGCCGACGGCGAGACTCGAACTCGCACAGCTTTCGCCACTACCCCCTCAAGATAGCGTGTCTACCAATTTCACCACGTCGGCACTGCATGCAACCGGGGTTGTAACTACTTGTTTCCCGCGAATCGCTTCAAGAATTAAATTCTAACCCGACTTCCAGAATTGTTCAACGCACAAACGCAAAAATTTGAACTTTTTATTTCGGGACGTCCTGGCCCGGCGCGCTTGCAGCCGAACCTGCGGCAGCGGATGCCGCGACAACCGGTGCCGATGCTGCAGGCGCCGATGCCGGTGCGGTCGCAACCCCACCCAGCACGCCTGCCGACGGCGTCGACTTGTACGAACCGAGGTACGTCAGCGCGAGCGTCGCGATGAAGAAGATCGTCGCGAGAATGCCCGTCGTGCGCGACAGGAAGTTCGCCGAGCCCGTTGCACCGAACAGGCTGCCCGACGCGCCGCTGCCGAACGCAGCGCCCATGTCGGCACCCTTGCCGTGCTGCAGCAGCACGAGACCAATCACACCGAGTGCAGACAGCACCTGCACCACAATAATCAGCGTCTTGAATAACAGCATCACACCCACCCGAATGGATCAGGCGACCGGATCGACCGGCCGCCATCATGGTTCAATTCGATCGCAGACCGCTCAGCGCGCGGCCCGGCAGATCGCCAGGAAATCTTCCGCCTTCAGCGACGCGCCGCCGATCAGGCCACCGTCGATGTCCGGCTGCGCGAACAGCTCTTCCGCGTTGTCCGGCTTCACGCTGCCGCCGTACAGCACGGACACGTCCGCCGCGCCCTTTGCCGCGAGACGCGCACGCAGGAACGCGTGCACATCCTGCGCCTGCGCCGACGTCGCGCTCTTGCCCGTGCCGATCGCCCAGACCGGTTCGTACGCTATGACGATCCGTGCAGCCTCGTCGACCGTCAGCACGGCCAGCACTGCGTCGAGCTGCGCACCGACCACCTGCTCGGTCGCACCCGACTCGCGCTCGTCGAGCGTCTCGCCGACGCACACGACAGGCGTGAGCCCCGCCGCGAGCGCGCGCTGCGTCTTCGCCGCGACCGTCTCGTTGCGCTCGCCGTGATACGCGCGGCGCTCCGAGTGCCCGACGATCGCATAGCGTGCGCCGAACTCCGCGACCATCGCGGCCGCCACCTCACCGGTGAACGCGCCCTGCTCGTGCGCCGACACGTCCTGCGCACCCCAGGCGACACGGCCGCCGTCGAGCTGCGCCTGAACCTGCGCGAGATACGGGAACGGCACGCACACGCCGACCGACGTTTCGGCCGCCACCGCGCCCGCGCCCTGCACCACTTCGTTCAGCAACGCCTGGTTGCCGGCCAGCCGGCCGTGCATCTTCCAGTTGCCGATCACACGCTTAGTTCTCTGTTTCGACATCGTGTCTGTCTCGTCACCGCTTGGTCATTAACGCGCCGGAAACCGGCCGTCAGGTTTGATCTGGCGAAGCAAACCGGCGATTTTACTGCGCGCGGCTTGAACCGGTCAAACCGCGCATGTCAAGCCCGGCCGCATGGGCCGTCAGGCGTTCGTACCCCAATCGAGCACGATCTTGCCGGTGTGCTCGCTGCTTTCCATCAGCGCGTGCGCCTGCGCCGCGTCCGCAGCCGGCAATACGCGATAGATCACCGGCTTGATGCGGCCATCGGCAAGCAGCGGCCATACGCGCGACTTCAGTTGCGCGGCGATCTGCGCCTTGAACTCGACCGGACGCGGGCGCAGCGTCGACCCCGTGATCGTCAGCCGGCGACGCAGGATCTCGCCCAGGTTGACGTCGGCCTTCGCGCCACCGAGCAGCGCGATCAGCACGAGACGGCCGCCATCCGCGAGCGCGGACAACTCGCGTGGCACGTATGAGCCCGCCACCATGTCGAGGATCACGTCGACGCCGCGATCGTGCGTCAGCGACTTCACGACCTCGACAAAGTCTTCCGTCTTGTAGTTGATCGCGCGTTCGGCGCCGAGCGCCTCGCATGCGCGGCACTTGTCGGCGGTACCGGCCGTCGCGAACACGCGAAAGCCGAGCGCATGCGCGATCTGGATCGCCGTCACGCCGATGCCGCTCGAACCGCCCTGCACGAGCAGCGTTTCCTGCTCGCCGCCCTCGCCCGCGCCGAGCTGCGCACGGTCGAACACGTTGCTCCATACGGTGAAAAACGTTTCGGGCAGCGACGCGGCCTCGATATCGGTCAGTCCTTCGGGCACCGGCAGGCACTGCAGCAGCGGTGCGACCGCATATTCCGCATAGCCACCGCCCGCGAGCAGCGCGCACACGCGATCGCCCAGCTTCAGGCCGAACGGGTTCTGCGCGGCGTCGGACAGGTCGCCACCAACGATCTCGCCCGCGACCTCGAGGCCAGGCAGATCCGACGCACCCGGCGGCGGCGCATAGGCGCCCTTGCGCTGGAACACGTCAGGCCGGTTCACACCGGAAGCCGCCACCTTGATCAGCACTTCGCCGCGCTTCGGTTCGGGGCGCGGGCGCTCCGCAAGCTTCAGCACGTCGGGGGCACCGAATTCGGTGATTTCGATGGCTTTCATGGTGATGGTCGCTCCAGGATCAGGATCGGAATCGGATGGCGCGCCCGCACGCGGCACGGGCGCCTGACCGGCGCTGCTGCGCCGCACAACGATGCTACAGAAAAAACGGCCGGCACGCTTTCGCACTGCCGGCCGTTGGTCCGCCTGTCCGCTTACTGCTGCGGCGGCGTGTCCGACTGCGACGCCGCCGCTGCTTCATTCAGCAGCGCCTTCGCCGACAGACGCACACGACCCTTTTCGTCCGTCTGGATGACCTTGACCTTCACTTGCTGGCCTTCCTTCAGGTAGTCGTTGATGTCCTTCACACGCTCGTTGACGATTTCCGAGATGTGCAGCAGGCCATCCTTGCCCGGCAGCAGGTTCACGATCGCGCCGAAATCGAGCAGCTTCAGAACCGTGCCTTCGTACACCTGGCCGACTTCGATTTCTGCCGTGATGTTCTCGATGCGCTTCTTGGCTTCGGCCATGCCGTCGCTGTTCGTGCTCGCGATCGTCACGACGCCGTCGTCGGAGATGTCGATGGTCGTGCCGGTTTCTTCCGTCAGCGCGCGGATCACCGAACCGCCCTTGCCGATCACGTCGCGGATCTTTTCCGGGTTGATCTTGATCGTGATCATGCGCGGCGCGAATTCCGACAGTTGCGTGTTCGCACCCGAGACCGCCGACGTCATCTTGCCGAGGATGTGCATGCGGCCTTCCTTCGCTTGCGCGAGCGCGACCTGCATGATTTCCTTCGTGATGCCCTGGATCTTGATGTCCATCTGCAGTGCCGTCACGCCTTGCTCCGTGCCGGCCACCTTGAAGTCCATGTCGCCGAGGTGATCTTCGTCGCCGAGGATGTCGGTCAGCACCGCGAACTTGTTGCCTTCGAGGATCAGGCCCATCGCGATACCCGCGACGTGCGCCTTCATCGGCACGCCGGCGTCCATCAGTGCGAGGCAGCCGCCGCACACCGACGCCATCGACGACGAACCGTTCGATTCGGTGATTTCCGACACGACGCGGATCGAGTAGCCGAATTCATCGGCGCTCGGCAGGCACTTGACCAGCGCGCGCTTCGCGAGGCGGCCGTGGCCGATTTCGCGGCGCTTCGGCGAGCCGACGCGGCCCGTTTCGCCGGTCGCGAACGGGGGCATGTTGTAGTGGAGCATGAAGCGCTCGCGGTACTCGCCTTCGAGCGCGTCGATGATCTGCTCGTCACCCTTCGTGCCGAGCGTCGCGACAACCAGCGCCTGCGTCTCGCCGCGCGTGAACAGCGCCGAGCCGTGGGTACGCGGCAGCACGCCGGTGCGGATCTCGATCGGGCGCACGGTGCGCGTGTCGCGGCCGTCGATACGCGGCTCGCCGTTCAGGATCTGCGAACGGACGATCTTGGCTTCGATGTCGAACAGCACGTTGCCGACCGTTGCCTTGTCGGCTGCGACCGTACCGGCTGCCAGCGCATCTTCCTCGAGCTTCGCCGAGGTTGCTGCGTAGACTTCCTTCAGCTTCGCCGAACGTGCCTGCTTGTCGCGGAGCTGGTAAGCAGCGAGCAGTTCGTTCTGTGCCAGCTCGGTCACGCGCGCGATCAGCGCTTCGTTCTTCGGTGCCGGCTGCCAGTCCCACTCAGGCTTGCCGCCTTCGCGCACCAGTTCGTGGATCGCGTCAATCGCGACCTGCATTTGCTCGTGGCCGAACACCACGGCGCCCAGCATCACGTCTTCCGACAGTTGATCGGCTTCCGATTCGACCATCAGCACCGCACGTTCCGTACCGGCGACGACGAGGTCGAGGCTCGATGCCTTGATCTGGTCACGCGTCGGGTTCAGCACGTACGCGTTGTCGATGTAGGCCACGCGAGCGGCACCGACCGGGCCGTTGAACGGCAGGCCCGACACGGCGAGCGCAGCCGATGCGCCGATCAGCGCGGGGATGTCCGCCGGGATTTCCGGGTTCACCGACAGCACGTGAATCACGACCTGGACTTCGTTGTAGAAGCCTTCCGGGAACAGCGGGCGCAGCGGACGGTCGATCAGGCGCGACGTCAGCGTCTCATGCTCCGACGGACGGCCTTCGCGGCGGAAGAAGCCGCCCGGGATCTTGCCGGCCGAGTAGGTCTTCTCGAGGTAGTCGACGGTCAGCGGGAAGAAATCCTGACCCGGCTTCGCCGACTTCGCGCCGACGACGGTTGCCAGCACGACGGTGTCTTCGACGTCGACGATCACCGCACCGCTCGCCTGGCGAGCGACTTCACCGGTTTCGAGGCGCACCTTGTGCTGACCCCACTGGAATTCCTTCACGACCTTGTTGAACATGGACATGGTTGCTCCTTTGAATTCATGCATTTCATTCGCCGCGCCGGCCATCCAGCACGGCGGCGTCCCGACCGAATCACCCGGAGCAAGGTGTGTTTTTTATGCCATTCCAGCGCGGCGCTCATGCAGCGACGCGCTGGAATGACACAAATCCTGCCCCGGTATCAGTCGTTGCGGCAGCCCCGCACGAACGTGCCGGACAGCCTGCGATGCGTGTGACGCTACGCACCGCGCAAAAACAAAATGCCTGTATCAGCGGACTGACACAGGCATCTTGCTGGCGGCAATCGCCTCGATTACTTACGCAGACCCAGCTTCTCGATCAGTGCGCGGTAACGGTCGGCATCCTTGCCCTTGAGGTAGTCGAGCAGCTTGCGGCGGCGGCTCACCATGCGCAGCAGGCCGCGGCGGCTGTGGTGATCCTTCGCGTGGGTCTTGAAGTGACCCGTCAGTTCGACGATACGTGCGGTCAGCAGAGCGACCTGGACTTCGGGCGACCCCGTGTCGTTGGTAGCGCGGGCGAACTGAGCAACGACTTCCGACTTCTTGATATCTGCAACAGACATGTGATTTCCTTTCTAACTGAACAGGCGGACACGGAAGAATGGCCGTGCCGTGACTTACAACCGGCGCGCATTGTAGCACAACTCCGCGCCGTTCTTACCGCCCCCTGTCACGGGCGCGTCATCGAGCACGTGGACGGCATCTCCGTGCGTTGCGCCGGCACCGCGAGCACCGTCCGGAAGCCGTAGCCCGAACCCTCGTTGTCGAAGCGCACGCCCGGCGTGCCGACCTTGTCCATCTCCATTACATAAAGGGGCTGGATCAACTGGTGATCCTGCGCGCGCATCCGCGACGCGTGGAAGCCGTCGTCGAACGACAAGCCCTCAAGCGCACGCGCAACCGCGACGGGGTCGGCCGACCCCGCGCGGTTCATCGCGGCGGCCAGCATCTCGATCATCAGGCTCATCCGGCGCACCGGATAGTCGTCCTGGGCGGCCGGAAAACGGTTCCGGAACGCGCGGTAGAACGCATCGGATTTCGCGCCGCCCGCGTTCGGGTGCCAGTCCGCCACGGCCACGACCCGCCCGACACCGGCGTCGCCGAGTGCCGCCGGCGCGCCGAGGCTGTTGCCGTAGAACGTATAGAACTTCGCATTCAGCCCCTGCTCGCGCGCCGCCTTCACGAGCAGCGTGAGGTCGTTGCCCCAGTTGCCGGTCACGACGGCGTCGGCGCCGCTCGCGCGGATCTTCGCGATGTACGGCGAGAAATCCTTGATCCGGCCGATCGGGTGGAATTCGTCGCCTGCGATCGTCACATCCGGGCGCCGCGTGGCCAGCGCCTGCCGTGCGAGCGCGCTGACGTCGTGGCCGAAACTGTACTCCTGGTTCAGCAGGTAGACCTTGCGCAGCGCGCGATCGCGCGCCATCACGTCCGCGAGCGCGGCCATCCGCATGCCCGCGTGCGCATCGAAGCGGAAATGCCAGAAACTGCAGCGCGCGCCGGTCAGCGCCGGATCGTCGGCTGAATAGTTGAGGAACAGCATCCGGTTGTCCGGATCGCGCGCGTTCAGCTTGTCGAGTGCCACGACGAGCGCGGCCGCGACGGCCGAGCTGTTGCCCTGCGTGACGAACCCGATATGGCGGTCCGCGGCCGCGCGCAACTGCACGAGCGCCTCCTCGGGGCTGCCCTTGCTGTCGAGCACGACCAGTTCGAGCGGATGCGCGCCGTCGCGCAGCTTCACGCCGCCGGCCGCGTTGACCTGCTCGACGCCGAAGCGCAGGTTGCGCTCGACTGCCGCACCCGCGTTCGCGAACGGGCCTGACATCCCTTCGATCAACGCGATCCGCACCGGCTCGCCGCCGGCAAACGCGGACGACACCAGCATCCACCCCGCGCTCAACGCGAGCGCGCACCGCTTCCACCCCTGCATCGGCCACCTGCCCTTCAATCTGCCCGAGAAGCGCGGATCATAGGCCGGCGCCCGTGCCGCCCGCAAGCGCGACGGCGCTGGCGATCCGCACCGATTTTTTCCGCACGATGCGCGGCCGCGCGCCGTCCGTGATAAAACGGGACTTGTTTCCGTGTTCGGGAGAATCCCATGCGCATTCGCATTACCGCGCGCGTGCCGGTGCTGCTTGCCAGCGCTGCCGCGCTGCTGGCCGGTTGCGCGCAACCGTGGCAGCAATACCAGGCCGGCCAGGACGAGTCGGCGATCGTCGCGCGCATGGGCCCGCCGCGCGAGATCTACGACCTGCCCGGCGGCGGCAAGCGCCTGATGTGGCCGACCCAGCCGATGGGCGAAGTCACCGTCGCGGCCGACGTCGACGCGGCCCACAAGATCGTCAACGTACGCCAGGTCCTGCAGCCGAGCGAGTTCTATCGCGCGGAGATCGGCAAGTGGACGAAGACCGACGTCCTCGTCAACTTCGGACGCCCCGTCGAGACGTCCTACTTCCCGCTGATGAAGCGCGAGGTGTGGACCTACCGGTATCTCGAGGACAACGTCTGGTACATGATGTACAGCTTCTACTTCGATCCGCAGGGCATCCTGCGCATCACGCAGAAAACGCCCGACCCGCTGCACGACCCCGACCGCCGCAACCTGTTCTGACCGATTACGCATCGGCACGCAATTTTCAACATGGCCATTCACGAATCATTGCGTGAATGGCCATTTCGTTTTTTCCGCTCTTCTATTTAATTCGGCAAATACGACGGAAATCTTTTCCGATCGATGACAAGCCGATGGCAATACGCTGACACCCCCGTCATGCGGGCCTTTGCGCGGAAACAGGCACACGCCGAGCATGTCATGCGGCGAAATGGTGCACGCAATGCACTACGCCAAATCAATTTGAAACAAATTGTTTCAGCACCCCCGAAGTGCTAGGGCATACCCCTAATATCAGTCGAAACCAAACCTTTCAATTTAGAAAGAATGCCATTGCGTCATTTCTGCCGATATTCGTTTGCCTTTATCACAAAGGAGTCCTCATGAATCGCCCCAAGAGCATGCTGGTTGCCAACATCGCCTGGGCCCGCGAAACGCGCGAATACACGCCCGGCTTCTTCGACGCGCTCGCGCGCGGCCAGAACCCGCGCGTGCTGTGGATCGGCTGCGCCGACAGCCGCGTGCCGGCCGAAACCATCACGCATTGCGCACCCGGCGAGCTGTTCGTCCATCGCAACATCGCGAACCTGTTCCATCCCGACGACGACAATTCCGCCAGCGTGCTCGAGTACGCGGTGCGCGTGCTGCAGGTCGACCACGTGATCGTGTGCGGGCACTACGGATGCGGCGGCGTACGCGCATCGCTGCTGCCGCCGCCGTCCGACCTGCCGCACGTCGCACGCCGTATCGCGCCGCTCTGCGCGCTCGCGCGGCGCCATCGCGACACGCTGGACGGGCTCGACGACACGGCCGCCGCCGACCGCCTCGCCGAACTCAACGTGCTTGAACAGGTGCGGCTGCTGCGCACGTCCCCGATCGTGCAGGGCCGCGAACGGCCGCCGCTCGTGCATGGCTGGATCTTTTCGCTCGCCGACGGCCGCCTGCTGGAGCTCGATTCCGGCTACACGACTCAGCCCGTCGACGTCGAACCGGCGCAGGCCGCGACGGCTGACGCGCTCGGCTGACCCACCCCGCCCCCCAAGCCAATGAAATCGCCCCAACCATGAAACTGAACGAGCGCCTGTCCACCCTGCCGCGCGACATCGTCGCCGGCGTCGTCGTTTTCCTCGTCGCGCTGCCGCTGTGCCTCGGCATCGCCAATGCATCCGGCGTCGAACCGTTCGCCGGGCTCGTGTCCGGCATCGTCGGCGGGATCGTCGTCGCACTGCTGAGCGGCTCGTCGCTGTCCGTCAGCGGGCCGGCCGCCGGCCTCGTCGTGATCGTCGTCGAAGGGATCGCCCAACTCGGCAGCTTTTCCGCGTTCCTGCTCGCGGTCCTGCTGTCCGGCGTACTGCAGTTCGGGTTCGGCATGCTGCGCGCCGGCCGCTTCGCGGCCTACGTGCCGTCGCCCGTCATCAAGGGCATGCTCGCCGCAATCGGCCTGCTGCTGATCTTGAAGCAGGTTCCGTTCGCGTTCGGTATCGGCGGCTCGACCGCGCAATCGTTTGCGAGCTGGCCAGGCCTGCCGGTCGCGTGGGCCGCCACGGCCATCGCGCTCGCCTCGCTCGCGCTGCTGGTCGCGTGGGACACGCCCGCGCTGCGTCGCTTCGCGCTGGTGCGCTCGGTGCCGGCCCCGCTCGCGGTGGTCGTGCTGGGTATCGGCGCCACGCTGGTGCTGAGCGTCGTCGCACCGTCGGTCGCGCCGGGCGCCGCCCATCGCGTGACGCTGCCCGAACTCGGATCGTTCGCGGCCTTCGCGGCGTCGCTCAAGCATGCGGAGCTCGGGCCGAACTTCGCGCAGCTCGTCAATCCCGACTTGTGGCGCGTCGCGATCACGCTTGCGGTCGTCGCGAGTCTCGAGACGCTGCTGAGCCTCGAAGCGGTCGAGCAGATCGACCCGAAGCGCCGGCCGACCCAGCCCGATCGCGAGCTCAAGGCCCAGGGCGTCGGCAATCTCGTCGCGGGCGCGGTCGGCGGGCTGCCGATCACGTCGGTGATCGTGCGCAGCTCGGTGAACGTCAATGCGGGCGCACAGAGCCGGATGTCGGCGATCGTCCACGGGATGCTGCTGCTCGCGAGCGTGTTCGCGCTCACCGGCCTGATCAACCTGATCCCGCTCGCGAGCCTGGCCGCGATCCTGATCCACACCGGCTTCAAGCTCGCGAAACCGGCCCTGTTCCGCGCGGTGATGAAACAGGGCCCGGCCGCGTTCGTGCCGTTCGCCGCGACCATCGCCGGCGTACTCGCGGTCGACCTGCTGTTCGGCATCGCGCTCGGCCTCGCATGCAGCGTGCTGGCAGTCGCCGTCGCGAACCTGAAGAGCCCCGTCACGCTCGCGCAGCACGACGACCACTTCCTGCTGTCGTTCCGCAAGGACGTGTCGTTTCTCGGCAAGGTCCAGGTCAAGCACCACCTGCGGCACATTCCCGACCGGGCCGCGGTGATCATCGACGCGACGCGCGCCGACTACATCGATCACGACGTGCTCGAACTGCTCGACGCGTTCGTCGCCGATGCGCCGCGACGCGGCATCGCGGTCGAGCTCCGGCGGCGCAGCCCGGCGCCGCGCAAGGCGGCGCGCCGCTGGCTGTTCCGCGCGCCGGCCGCCGAATGAGCGGCGCATGAAAAAACGCCCCGGCGGCACAGGGCCGCACGGGGCGTTTCGGCGATGCGCAATGCGCGGCGCTTATGCGCGCTGCGGATTGAGCTTGTCGTCCTTCGAATGCAGCTTGTTCAGTGCGGAGATGTACGCCTTGGCGGACGCAGCGACGATGTCCGGATCGGTGCCGACGCCGTTGACGATCCGCCCGCTCTTCGACAGACGGACAGTCACCTCGCCCTGCGCCTGCGTACCGGTCGTGATCGCGTTCACCGAGTACAGCAGCAGCTCGGAACCGCTGCCGACTTCGCTCTCGATCGCATTGAACGTCGCATCGACCGGACCGTTGCCGCGGGCCTCGCCGGTCACTTCCTTGCCTTCGACCCCGAACACGACCTTCGCGTGCGGCTGCTCGCCCGTTTCCGAGTGCTGCGACAGCGACACGAACTTGAAGTGCTCCTGCTCGTGCGCGAGCGCCGATTCCTCGGACACGATCGCGATGATGTCCTCGTCGAAGATCTCGGCCTTGCGGTCGGCCAGATCCTTGAAGCGCATGAACGCGGCGTTCAATTCGCTTTCGCTGTCGAGCGACACGCCGAGCTCCTGCAGGCGCTGCTTGAACGCGTTACGACCCGACAGCTTGCCGAGCACGATCTTGTTCGCGGTCCAGCCCACGTCTTCCGCGCGCATGATCTCGTAGGTGTCGCGCGCCTTCAGCACGCCATCCTGGTGGATGCCCGATGCGTGCGCGAACGCGTTCGCGCCGACCACCGCCTTGTTCGGCTGCACGACGAACCCGGTGATCTGCGACACGAGCTTCGACGTCGGCACGATCTGCGACGTGTCGATGCCGACGTCGAGACCGAAGTAGTCCTTGCGCGTCTTCACGGCCATCACGATTTCTTCAAGCGACGTGTTGCCCGCGCGCTCGCCGAGACCGTTGATCGTGCACTCGACCTGACGCGCACCGCCGATCTTCACGCCGGCGAGCGAGTTCGCAACGGCCATCCCGAGGTCGTTATGGCAGTGCACGGAGAAGATCGCCTTGTCCGAGTTCGGAATGCGTTCGCGCAGCGTCTTCACGAGGTTGCCGTAGAGCTCCGGCACGCCATAGCCGACCGTGTCGGCGATGTTGATCGTCGTTGCGCCTTCGGCGATCACGGCTTCCAGCACGCGGCACAGGAAGTCGAGATCCGAACGGCTGCCGTCTTCCGGCGAGAATTCGACGTTATCGGTGAACTTGCGCGCGAAGCGCACCGCGAGACGCGCCTGCTCGAACACCTGGTCCGGCGTCATGCGCAGCTTCTTCTCCATGTGCAGCGGCGACGTCGCGATGAACGTGTGGATCCGCGCGCTGTTGGCCGGCTTCAGCGCGTCGGCCGCACGCTGGATGTCCTTGTCGTTGGCGCGCGCCAGCGAGCAGATCGTGCTGTCCTTCACGAGACCGGCGATCGTGTGGATCGCGTCGAAATCGCCGTTCGAGCTGGCCGCGAAGCCGGCCTCGATCACGTCGACCTTCATCCTCTCGAGATGCTTCGCGATGCGGATTTTCTCTTCCTTCGTCATCGACGCACCGGGCGATTGTTCACCGTCACGCAACGTCGTATCGAAAATGATCAGCTTGTCTGTCATGGGGGGCTCCAGGGCTCTTTATACGGAAATCAAACGTAATGAGATCGCGCCACCGCTGGCGACGCTCAACAACAGACGAGGCTTGACGGGGGGCGAGAACGGTCAGCGCGGCAGGCGCGCCAAAGCTAGCGCGCGTAGCGGCGCACCGGCTAGAAGGAGGGAGAGGCGGGGAAATGCGGTCATGCCGAAGACTATAGCGGCATTCCGCTGGGTGCGCAATCGGACGGCACCCGGGGCTTGCGGCGGCCCGGCTCGAAACAGGGGCAAAAGAAAACGGCGGCCTGGAGGCCGCCGTTTCCGGGCGAAAAACCCGCGTCAGTGATCGCGCTGCGACGAGCGCGCCGGATTCGCGCGCCCACGCACGGCCTGGTAGGCCCAGAACACGTAGCCGGACAGCCCGTACAGCACGAACAGGCAGAACAGCATCAGCGGCGGATCGGACGACACCAGCACGAACGCGACGACGACCAGCAGGATCGCCGCGAACGGCACGCGGTGCCGCACGTCGAGCGCCTTGCCGCTGTAGAACGGCGCGTTCGACACCATCGTCACGCCCGCGTAGATCGTCAGCGCGAACGCGACCCACGGCAGCCAGCCGAGCTTCATCGGCACGCGGTTGTCGGTGGCGAGCCACACGAAGCCGGCGATCAGCGCGGCGGCCGCCGGGCTCGGCAGCCCCTGGAAGAAACGCTTGTCGACGCTGCCGATGTTCGTGTTGAAACGCGCGAGCCGCAGCGCGGCGCCCGAGCAATAGACGAATGCGGCGAGCCAGCCCCAGCGGCCGAGATCCTTCAGCACCCACTCGTACATCACGAGCGCGGGCGCGACGCCGAACGACACCATGTCCGACAGGCTGTCGAACTGCTCGCCGAACGCGCTCTGCGTATGCGTCATGCGCGCGACGCGCCCGTCCATCCCGTCGAGCACCATCGCGACGAAAATCGCGATCGCGGCGATCTCGAAGCGCACGTTCATCGCCTGCACGACCGCGAAGAAGCCGCAGAACAGCGCAGCGGTCGTGAACGCGTTCGGCAGCAAATAGATGCCGCGCGTCTTCAGGAACCGCTGGCGTGCAGCCCGGCGGCTCTCGATGGGCACCGGATCGGGCGCCATCACCTTGTTACGGCGGAACGGGCGTGGCGTCTGGCCGTTGCGCGGCCGACGCGGTTTGAATGCGGCCATCGTGCGTCCCGCCGCTTACTGTTCGAGCTCGGCGAGGATCGTCGACGACGCGTAGACCTTCTCGCCGATCGACACCTTCGCGCGGCTGCCGAGCGGCAGGTACACGTCGACGCGCGAACCGAAGCGGATGAAACCGTAGCGCTGGCCGCGCGACAGCGGTTCGCCGGCGCGCACGTAGCAGAGGATCCGGCGTGCGACGAGGCCCGCGATCTGCACGGCGGTCACGGTCTTGCCGCTCGCCGTCTGGATCACGACCGCATTGCGTTCGTTTTCCGTCGACGCCTTGTCGATCGCCGCGTTCAGGAACGCGCCCGGGAAGTACTCGACCTTGGAGATCGCGCCATCGACCGGCGAACGCTGCGAATGGACGTTGAAGACATTCATGAACACGCTGATCTTCAGCGCTTCGCGGTTCGCGTACGGGTCCTGCGCGGTCTCGACCGCCACGATGCGGCCGTCTGCCGGGCACAGCACCGCATTCGGCTGCGCCGGGATCGGGCGCTGCGGATCGCGGAAGAACTGGACGACGAAGACGAGCAGCAGCCAGAACGGCCACGCGAAGCCGAAGCCCCCGACGGCATGGATCAACAGCGCGATGACGGCTGCAATCGCGATGAACGGCCAGCCTTCGCGCGCGATGATCGGATGAGGATAGTTCATGGGTTCGTTCGGTGTTCTCTGAATTGCAAAGCCCGTAGGATAGCAAAAGCCGCCCGGGGCACTGCTGCCTTCGGGCGGCTTTTTGGTACCGGCCCTCTATTCGAGGGGCCGGAACAGCTCACGGTGCTTAGTTCTTCGTCTGGTCGACGAGCTTGTTCTTCGCGATCCACGGCATCATTGCGCGCAGCTTCGAGCCGACCTGCTCGATCTGGTGCTCGGCCGTCAGGCGGCGGCGCGACTGCAGCGTCGGTGCGCCTGCCTTGTTCTCGAGAATGAAGCTCTTCGCGTACTCGCCCGTCTGGATGTCGGTCAGGCACTGCTTCATCGCCTTCTTCGTCTCTTCCGTGACGATGCGCGGGCCCGTCACGTACTCGCCGTACTCGGCGTTGTTCGAGATCGAGTAGTTCATGTTCGCGATGCCGCCTTCGTAGATCAGGTCGACGATCAGCTTCAGTTCGTGCAGGCACTCGAAGTACGCCATTTCCGGCGCGTAGCCTGCTTCGACCAGCGTCTCGAAGCCAGCCTTGATCAGCTCGACGGTACCGCCGCACAGCACGGCCTGCTCGCCGAACAGGTCGGTTTCGGTTTCTTCACGGAAGTTGGTTTCGATGATGCCTGCACGGCCGCCGCCGTTCGCTGCCGCGTACGACAGCGCGATGTCGCGTGCCGCGCCCGACTTGTTCTGCGCAACTGCGATCAGGTGCGGCACGCCGCCACCTTGCGAGTACGTGCCGCGAACCGTGTGGCCCGGTGCCTTCGGCGCGATCATGATCACGTCGAGGTCGGCGCGCGGGATCACCGCGCCGTAGTGGACGTTGAAGCCGTGCGCGAATGCCAGCGCCGCGCCCTGCTTGATGTTCGCGTGGACTTCCTTCGCGTACACGTCGGCGATCTGCTCGTCCGGCAGCAGCATCATCACGACGTCGGCGCCCTTCACCGCTTCCGCGACTTCCTTGACCGACAGGCCGGCGTTTTCGGCCTTGCTCCACGACGCGCCGCCCTTGCGCAGGCCGACCGTCACGTTCACGCCGCTGTCCTTCAGGTTCAGCGCGTGTGCATGGCCTTGCGAGCCGTAGCCGATGATCGTGACTTGCTTGCCCTTGATGAGGGAGAGGTCAGCGTCTTTGTCGTAGAAAACGTTCATGATGGTTCCTTCGCTAATTCAAAAATTCAACAATTCGTTCGGATGGAGTACTGCGGGCCGGGACATGACGGCGCACCCGGCGTGCCTGTCCGGCATCACACCTTCAGGATGCGCTCGCCGCGTCCGATGCCGGAGCTGCCGGTGCGCACGGTCTCTAGGATCGCGCCCGCGTCCAGCCCCTGGATGAATGCGTCGAGCTTGTCGCTCGCGCCCGTCAATTCGATCGTGTAGGTCTTTTCGGTCACGTCGATGATGCGGCCGCGGAAAATGTCCGCCATCCGCTTCATTTCTTCGCGCTCCTTGCCCACTGCACGTACCTTGATCAGCATCAGCTCGCGTTCGATGTGTGCACCGTCGGTCAGGTCCACCACTTTCACCACCTCGATCAGGCGGTTCAGATGCTTCGTGATCTGTTCGATCACGTCGTCGGAGCCAATGGAAACGATGGTGAGCCGCGACAGCGATTGGTCTTCGGTCGGCGCCACCGTCAAGGTTTCGATGTTGTAGCCGCGTGCGGAAAACAGACCGACGACGCGCGACAACGCGCCCGGTTCGTTCTCCAGCAGGACGGAAATGATGTGTCTCATGTTCGCTTCTTCCAGAATGTGTCCGTGTCGATTCACCCGCGCCGCGCGCCGCCGCATGCCGCTCCGCCCTTCGTGAAGGCGGGCCGCAGGGGCCGGGCGCGCGTCGCGCCGTTACAGATCTTCCGATCCGAGCAGCATCTCGGTGATGCCCTTGCCGGCCTGTACCATCGGCCAGACGTTTTCGGTCGGATCGGTCTGGAAGTCGAGAAACACGGTGCGGTCCTTCAGGCGCAGCGCTTCCTTCAGCGCCGGCTCCACATCCGAGGTCTTTTCGATCCGCATGCCGACGTGGCCGTATGCCTCGGCGAGCTTCACGAAATCAGGCAGCGCATCCATGTACGAATGCGAATAGCGCTTGCTGTATTCGATCTGCTGCCACTGGCGGACCATGCCGAGATAGCGGTTGTTCAGCGAAATGATCTTCACGGGCGTGTCGTACTGCAGGCAGGTCGACAGTTCCTGGATGCACATCTGGATCGAGCCTTCGCCCGTGATGCACAGCACGTCGTCGTCCGGGTGCGCCATCTTGACGCCCATCGCTGCCGGCAGGCCGAAGCCCATCGTGCCGAGGCCGCCGGAGTTGATCCAGCGACGCGGCTTGTTGAAACGGTAGAACTGCGCCGCCCACATCTGGTGCTGGCCGACGTCCGAGCACACGAACGCATTGCCGTCCGTCAGCTCCCACGCCTTCTCCACCACGTACTGCGGCTTGATGATCTCGCTTTCGCGGTCGTACTTCAGGCAGTCCTTCGAGCGCCAGCCCTCGATGTCCTTCCACCATTGCGCGAGCGCCTCGGTGTCGGGGCCATGCTCGGCCGTCTGCAGCTGCTCGATCAGCTCCTTCAGCACTTCCTTCACGTCGCCGACGATCGGGATGTCGACCTTCACACGCTTCGAGATCGACGACGGGTCGATGTCGATGTGGATGATCTTGCGCGGACGCGACGCGAAGTGCGCCGGATCGCCGATCACGCGGTCGTCGAAGCGGGCACCGATCGCGATCAGCACGTCGCAGTGCTGCATCGCCATGTTCGCTTCGTAGGTGCCGTGCATGCCGAGCATGCCGAGGAATTTCTTGTCCGACGCGCGATAGCCGCCGAGGCCCATCAGCGTGTTCGTGACCGGGTAGCCGAGCAGGTCCGCGAACTGGTTCAGTTCACGCGACGCGTCGGCGAGGATGATGCCGCCACCCGTGTAGATGTACGGACGCTTTGCCGTCAGCAGCAGCGACACGGCCTTGCGGATCTGGCCCGAATGGCCCTTCGTGACGGGATTGTACGAACGCAGCGACACGCTCTTGACGGGCTCGTACTGGCACGGCGTCTTCGAGATGTCTTTCGGGATGTCGATCAGCACCGGGCCCGGACGGCCGGTGCGGGCAATATAGAACGCCTTCTTGACGGTTTCCGCGAGGTCGCGCACGTCCTTCACGAGGAAGTTGTGCTTCACGCACGGACGCGTGATGCCGACGGTGTCGCACTCCTGGAAGGCATCCTGGCCGATCGCGGCCGTGGGCACCTGGCCGCTGATCACGACCATCGGGATCGAATCCATGTACGCCGTGGCGATACCGGTCACCGCATTGGTGACACCGGGGCCGGACGTCACGAGACAGACGCCGACATTGCCGGTGGAACGCGCATACGCATCGGCTGCGTGCACGGCCGCCTGTTCGTGGCGCACCAGCACGTGCTGAATCTTGTCCTGCTTGTAAAGCTCGTCGTAGATGTAGAGTACCGAGCCGCCGGGGTAGCCCCAGATGAATTCGACGTTTTCATCGGCCAGTGCCTTCATGAGCACGGTACCGCCGATGGAGTCGCTATCGGGAGGGGAAAGGGGTTCCGACGTGGAGAATTCCGCGCTGGGCATGTTCATTTTGACCTTTCGAATTTTCGGCAAAAAATTGATCGGGTGCTCTCTGCCGGGCTTGTGGCTCGGGTTCAAGCGGCGCGTCCAGTTTGAAGGGCAGGCTTCTTGGGCCAGCCTCAAATGAGACCATCACTTCATGTTGCGAATCATTGACGATAGCGGGTCGCGATTGGGTCGTCAAGCAAAATATCCCGCAGCGCATCATGGGTACCGCCCGGCACCCGTCGCCGCGGCTCGCGCGCAACGTGCGGCGCCCAACCCGGTGCCAAGCGGCACGAAAATTTGATAGCATCCGCGGGTTTTACGAAATTTTTCGACCTTTTACACCACGCAGCGGTCCGCAGCGCATACCTTCACGGAATGGCATCAGACAAGGAACTCGCCGACTTTCTGGCGGGCGTCGAAAGGCGCGCGTTCAAGCAGGCTGCGTACGCCGTGCGTGACGACGATGCGTCGCTCGACATCGTGCAGGACGCGATGATCAAGCTTGCGGAGAAGTACGGCGACCGGCCGGCGGCCGAATTGCCGCTGCTTTTTCAGCGGATCCTGCAAAACGCGATCCACGACTGGTTCCGCCGGCAGAAAGTCCGCAACACGTGGGTCACGCTCTTCTCGTCGCTGAACAACACCGACGACGACGACTTCGACCCCCTCGAAACACTCGAATCCGCGAACGACAACGTGGGCGTCGAGAGCAGCGAGCACCGCCTCGAACGAGAGCAGGTTCTGGCCCTGATCGACGAAGAAATCCAGAAACTTCCGGCGCGTCAACGGGAAGCGTTCCTGATGCGTTATTGGGAAGATATGGATGTCGCCGAGACTGCCGCCGCAATGGGGTGCTCCGAGGGCAGCGTGAAGACGCACTGCTCGCGAGCCACCCATACGCTGGCGCACGCGCTCAAGGCCAAAGGAATCACGCTATGAGCTCCGCTCCCGCAAATCGAGAACACGAATTCGCGCTGAAGGTGCGCCGCGCGCTGGACGAGCGCGCGGCCGACCTGCCTGCCGCGACCACCGACCGTCTGGCCGTCGCCCGCCGGGCTGCGCTCGCGCGCAAGAAGCCCGAACCCGCGACCGTGCCGGTGTTCGTGCCGGCCTTCGCCGGCGCGGCCGGTGCGTACGGCACGGCGCCCGCGAGCCGCCCGCAGGCGTCGTTCGCGCGCCGCCTGCTGCGCGCGTGGCCGCTGGCGCTGCTGCTCGCGGGGCTCGTCGGCATCGCCTACTGGGAAGACATGCAGCGCACCGCCGAACTCGCCGACATCGACGCGGCGATGCTCAGCGACGACCTGCCGCTCAACGCGTATCTCGATCACGGGTTCAACGCGTATCTGTCGCGCGCTCACTAACAGACAATAACGAGGGGATCGTACGGGTGAGTCAGAAGCGCGGCCTGGCCGTATTTTTCGGATGCGTAATCGCGATCGCCGTTTCCTACGTCGCCACGTACCCACGATTCCACCCGGCCCCCGCGACGCCCGCCGCCGCGGCCAGCAGCCCTGTCGCGCCCGCCTCGGCTGCGACCGGGCTGACCACCGAACTCCCCCCGCTGCCCCTGCCGTTGCCGGCCGCTACCGGCCCGCTGTCGTGGGCGCGCCTCACGCCGGCACAGCACGCGGCACTCGCGCCGTTCGCCGACCAGTGGGACGGCTTCAGCGACGCCCGCAAGCGCAAATGGCTCAAGATCGCATCGCGTTTCGCGAAGTTGACGCCCGATGATCAAAAGCGCCTGCAGGACCGGATGACCGAATGGGCGCGGATGACGCCCGAGCAGCGCCGCGTCGCGCGCGAGAACTACCAGAGCGCGAAGGAGCTTTCCGCACAGGCGCGCGAGCGTGCGTGGAAGGCGTACCAGCAACTCCCCGAAGAGCAGAAGCAACGTCTCGCGGCCGCCGAGCGCCGCCGCCGGCCGAGCGTCGTCAGCGCACCGCCGACCGTCGCCGACCGTGACGTCCGCCGCCTCGTCAATTCGCACGAACACGCGGCAAGCGGCACAGCCACCGCACCGGCGCCCGTCTCGGCCGCCGCCGTCGCGCCGCCGGTGCCCGCGTCGTCGACGGCCGGCACCGCATCCGCACCGGCTGCCGTGGCGCCGGTGTCACCCGCCGACGCACCCTCGCTGTTCAAGGGCTCCTGAGCGCCCGTGGCGAACGCCCGCGCCCCCGACACCCCGGCCGCCGCGCCGACCGTACGGCGACGCCTCGCCGCGCTGCTCTACGAAGGCGTGCTGCTGTTCGGCGTGGTGTTCTTCGCCGGGCTCGCGTTCGGCCTCGCGACGCAGCAACGCAACGGCCTCGTCCATCACAACCTGCTCGCCGCCTGGATCGCGCTCGTGGTCGGCGCGTACTTCGTCTGGTTCTGGACGCACGGCGGCCAGACGCTGCCGATGAAGACCTGGCGGCTGCGGCTCGAATCGTCGAGCGGCCGGCCGCTGAGCGCGGGCCACGCGCTCGTCCGCTATGCGCTCGGCTGGCTGTGGTTCCTGCCGCCGCTCGCACTGCATCCGCTCCTCGGCCTGTCGGTGCCCGTCACGCTCGCACTCACTGCGGCGTGGATCGTCGCGTGGGCCGGCGCCGCCCGGCTACATGCCGACCGGCAGTTTCCGCACGACCGGATCGCACGCACGCGCGTCGTCGCGATACCACGCTGACGCACCGCATTCGCCAGACGAAAACACTTTGCCGGGGTAACACCCACCCGCCCCGACAGCCTTGCCGGACAACGATCGGACGTTCCGTACGGCAGGTTACGCAACGTCCCGTCATTCACTGCTAAACACCCTACGGCGGTCGTAATAAGAACGTCTCGTGACTGTCACGGCACAGTCACGCCCGCATGGCGGAATGCCGGTAATGTCAACCGGCGCGAGTCATGCATGGGCCAGAAAACGTCCGCGACCTCCCTGTTCCGTCACCCCATCGGCGCCCGCGCCGCCACCGCTTTTCTGTCCGGTTCTGCCGCAACCGACGGGCTGGTGTCGCAAGACCCGCCTGCCGGGCACGCCACGCAGCATGAGGACCCCGATTCGTCCACCCATCGCTACCGCACCATCTGGCTGTCCGACATCCACCTCGGCTCGAGCGGCTGCCAGGCGCCGTACCTGCTCGACTTCCTGCGCCACAACGATTCGGAGTACCTGTACCTCGTCGGCGACATCATCGACGGCTGGCAGTTGAAGAAGGGCTGGTACTGGCCGCAGGCGCACAACGACGTCGTGCAGAAGATCCTGCGCAAGGCGCGCAAGGGCACGCAGGTCGTCTACATCCCCGGCAACCACGACGAAGGGGCGCGGCAGTTCTGCGACCTCGCGTTCGGCGACATCCAGGTGCGCGGCGAGGCATTCCACACGACGCTCGCCGGCAAACGTTTGTGGATCGTGCACGGCGACCTGTTCGACGGCGTGATTCAGCATGCGAAATGGCTCGCGTACCTCGGCGACACGCTCTACACGCTGATCCTCGTGCTGAACCGCTGGTTCAACCGGATCCGCAGCCGGCTCGGCTTCCAGTACTGGTCGCTGTCGCAATACCTGAAGCACCAGGTCAAGAACGCCGTCAACTTCATCTCGCAGTTCGAGACGGTGATGACCGACGAGGCGCGCCGCCGCGGCTGCGACGGCGTCGTGTGCGGCCACATCCACAAGGCGGAGATCCGCGACATCGACGGCGTGCTGTACTGCAACGACGGCGACTGGGTCGAAAGCCTGTCCGCGCTCGTCGAGACGATGGAAGGCGAACTGAAGATCGTCTACTGGACGGTGATGCGCGCCGCACCGTCGGAGACCACGTCGCGCAAGGCCAAGGCCACTGCCTGACACACCCCTACTTACAGGACAAAGCCGCGATGAAGATCATGATCGTCACCGACGCGTGGGAACCGCAGGTCAACGGCGTCGTGCGCACGCTGAAGAGCACGTCGCGCGAACTCACCGCGCTCGGCCACCGCGTCGAAATGCTGACGCCGCTGGAATTCCGCACGGTGCCCTGTCCGACCTACCCCGAGATCCGCCTGTCGATCCTGCCGTATCGCAAGCTGCGCGCGCGGATCGATGCATTCGCACCCGACGCGCTGCACATCGCGACCGAAGGCCCGCTCGGCCTCGCCGCGCGACGCTATGCGCGTGCGCGCAAGCTGCCGTACACGACCGCGTACCACACGCGCTTTCCGGAATACGTGCAGGCGCGCTTCGGCATCCCGCTCGCCGCGACCTACCGCTTCCTGCACTGGTTCCACGGCCCGTCGCTCGCGGTGATGGCGCCGACGCCGGTCGTCAAGCAGGACCTCGAGAAATTCGGCTTCACGAACGTCGTGCTGTGGACCCGTGGCGTCGATCTCGACGTGTTCCGGCCGATGGAATCGAAGGTGCTCAATACCGCGCGGCCGATCTTCCTGTACGTGGGCCGCGTCGCGATCGAAAAGAACGTCGAGGCGTTCCTGCGCCTCGACCTGCCCGGCTCGAAGTGGGTCGCGGGCGAAGGCCCCGCGCTCGCGGAACTGAAGTCGCGCTATCCGGAAGCGAACTATCTTGGCGTGCTGTCACAGGCCGAACTCGCGAAGGTGTATGCTGCGGCCGACGTGTTCGTGTTTCCGAGTCGCACCGACACGTTCGGCCTCGTGCTGCTCGAGGCGCTCGCCTGCGGCACGCCGGTGGCCGCCTATCCCGTGACGGGGCCGATCGACGTGCTCGGCGAAAGCGACGCCGGCGCGATGCACGAGGACCTGCAGGAAGCCTGTCTCGAGGCGCTGAAGATCGAACGCACGACTGCGCGCGCGTGGGCCGAACGCTTCTCCTGGCGCGCGGCATCCGAACAGTTCGCGTCGCATCTGAAGCCGCTGCCGAAGACCGCGTACTCGCCAGCCGAAGGTGCCGCCGTTTGAAACGAGACCTGAACGACAAGACCCCGCCCCCCGACGCCACGCCGCAACGGCACCGCCCGTTCGACGAGGACGAGCCGCACGCCGAAGCGGACGTGCACGCGCACGAACCGCTCGGCCCCGACGATCAACTGACGCCGCTGCCGCCGAACCCGTACAAGCGCCACCGCGGCATCACGCGCGCCTGGTACGCCCTCAAGCATTCGCTGAACGGCTTTCGCGTCGCGATCCGCGAGGAGAGCGCGTTTCGCCAGGAACTCACGCTCGCCGCGCTGATGCTCCCGATCGGCGCATTCGCGCCGGTGCCGGCCGCCTCGCGCGCGCTGCTGATCGCGTCGGTGCTGCTGGTGCTGATCGTCGAGCTGTTGAACTCGAGCGTCGAGGCCGCGATCGATCGCATCTCGCTCGAGCGCCACGAACTCTCCAAGCGCGCGAAGGACCTCGGCAGCGCCGCCGTGACGGTCGCGCTGTTCGCGTGCGTGACGACGTGGGGCTTCGTGCTCGGCCCGGTCGTCGCACGCTGGCTCGGCTTCTAGACGGCTGCCCTGCGGGCACCCGGCGCACCGCCCGCGTGCGGCGCTGCACCATGCGCCGCGCGGGGGCGATGAATACGAAATGCCCCGATGTGGCGAAACCCCGGTTTATAATCGTCCGCTAGACATAGAACAGCAACCCGCGCCGGACGAATCACGCAGCATCGATTGCAGCGCCCGCCAGTCCGGCACACACAGGGCCGGACGACATGGAAGCGAAACCTCCCCGCCGCACCCGCGAACGGATTCTCGAGTTGTCGTTGAAACTCTTCAACGAGATCGGCGAGCCGAACGTCACGACCACGACGATCGCCGAGGAAATGGAAATCAGTCCAGGCAACCTGTACTACCATTTCCGCAACAAGGACGACATCATCAACAGCATCTTCGCGCAGTTCGAGCAGCAGATCGAACGGCGGCTGCGCTTTCCCGAAGATCATCGTCCGACCATCGACGAAACCTGGTCGTACCTGCAGTACATGGCCGATTTCATGTGGACCTACCGGTTCCTGTATCGCGACCTCAACGACCTGCTCGCCCGCAACCGCACGCTCGAGACACATTTCAAGCAGATCATCAGCCACAAGGTGCGCTTCGCGCACGACATGTGCGAGCTGCTCGTGTCCGACGCCGAGATGGTCGCGACGCCCACCGAGATCGAGGTCATCGCCACCAACATGGCCGTCATTTCGACGTACTGGCTGTCGTATCAGTACGTGATGCATCCGCGCAAGTACAACGACCAGGACGCGATCCGCGAGGAACTGCACCAGGTCAGCATGCACGTGATCTCCGTGATGGCGCCGTACCTGCGCGGCCGGTCGCGCCAGCTGTTCGACGACCTGGTCTCCGGCAAGCTGCCGAAGCGCCAGTTCACCGACTACCTGCCGCCGCGCGATGGTTCGCCTCGCGCCGCCGGCGGGCACACCCCCGCCAAGGATTCCAAGCAATGAAGGCAGTCTGCGTTTACTGCGGCTCGTCGTCCGGCGTGCGGCCCGTCTATGCCGACGCCGCGCGTGCCTTCGGTCGCGCGCTCGTCGACGCGGGCCTCACGCTCGTCTACGGCGGCGGCCGGGTCGGCCTGATGGGCGTGATCGCGGACGAAGTGATGGCGGCCGGCGGCCGTGCGGTCGGCGTGATCCCCGAACTGCTCGTCGACAAGGAAGTCGGCCATACGGGGCTGTCGGAACTGCACGTCGTGCCCGACATGCATCACCGCAAGAAAATGATGGCCGACCTTTCCGACGCGTTCGTCGCGATGCCCGGCGGCGCCGGCACGCTCGAGGAGCTCTTCGAGGTCTACACGTGGGCGCAGCTCGGCTATCACCGCAAGCCCGTCGCGCTCTACAACATCGATTCGTTCTACGATCCGCTGATCGCGCTGCTGCGCCATACGGTCGACGAGGGCTTCATGCGTCCGGCCTACTTCGACGCACTGTGCGTCGAGTCGGAACCCGTCGAGCTGATCGAGCGACTGCGTCGCTACCAGCCGCCCGCCCGCGACAAGTGGGCACCCGACGCAGCCAAGTAACCGTCACCGGAACCCGCAAACGATGACCGCACCGTCCGACCGCAAGGCCGTCCTCATCACCGGCGCAAGCCGTGGCATCGGCCGCGCGACCGCCGTGCTCGCAGCCGAGCGCGGCTGGGACGTCGGCATCAACTACGCGCGCGACGCCGCGGCGGCCGAGCTCACCGCGCAGGCCGTCCGCGACGCGGGCGGCCGTGCGTGCGTCGTCGCGGGCGACGTCGCGAACGAAGCCGACGTCGTTGCGATGTTCGACACCGTCACGTCCGCATTCGGACGCTTCGACGCGCTCGTCAACAACGCGGGCATCGTCGCGCCGTCGATGCCGCTCGCCGACATGCCGGCCGACCGGCTGCGGCGGATGTTCGACACCAACGTGCTCGGCGCGTACCTGTGCGCACGCGAAGCCGCGCGCCGGCTGTCCACCGACCGTGGCGGCCGCGGGGGCGCGATCGTCAACGTATCGTCGATCGCCTCCCGGCTCGGATCGCCGAACGAATACGTCGACTATGCGGGGTCGAAAGGCGCGGTCGACTCGCTAACGATCGGTCTGGCGAAGGAACTCGGCCCGCACGGCGTGCGCGTCAACGCGGTACGCCCCGGCCTGATCGAGACCGAAATCCACGCGAGCGGCGGCCAGCCGGGCCGAGCGGCCCGCCTCGGGGCAAGCACGCCGCTCGGCCGCGCGGGCGAAGCACAGGAGATCGCCGAAGCGATCGTCTGGCTGCTTGGCGACGCGGCGTCTTACACGACGGGCGCCCTGCTCGACGTCGGCGGCGGCCGGTAATTCCGCACGGCGGGGCATCAAAAGCCGCCACCCGAAACGATCCGTCGTCACGACACCACAAATCTCCACAATTCCGTGACACGATCGGTAAACCACCGTAACAATTCCGTGGTCTACTAGCGGACATTCAGACCGGTGTCATCAACACCTGTCCGTTACCCCTTGATGTGGCCCTAATCGGTCCAGCCCATGTCGCCGGACCGGCTCGACTCGACCCGAGATTCCTTCCATGCCTGGAACCGCAGCGCCCAGCCGGCGACGCACGTCCGTGCCCGCTCCGGCCCCGCACACCCGCTCGCCCGCCGACGCCGATCACACTGCAACGCTCGACGCCGCCGGCACGCCGATCGCCGCCTCGACCGCTGCAACCAGCGCCACGCGCGAACGCTCGCTCCTGCTCGGCTGGCGCGCGTGGCTGCTCGTCGCCGCCCTGATCTGCGCGTATACGCTGCCGGGCGTGCTCGGTCACGATCCGTGGAAGCAGGACGAAACCTACACGTTCGGCATCATCCAGCACATGCTCGAGACCGGCGACTTCGTCGTGCCGACCAATGCCGGCCTGCCGTTCATGGAAAAGCCGCCGATTTACGCGTGGGTCGCGACCAGCCTCGCCTGGCTGCTGCAGCGCGTGATGCCGCTGCACGACGCGGCGCGACTCGCGAGCGCACTGTTCGCCGCCCTCGCATTCGGCTTCATCGCGCGCGCGGCGCGCGTCGCCAGCCGCGCGGACTCCTGGTTCGACCCGCGCGTGATCGGCCCCGCCGTGTTGAGCGCGGGCACGCTCGTCGTCATCAAGCACGTGCACGACATGATGACCGACACCGCGCTGTTCGCCGGTACCGCAATCGGCTTCTGCGGGCTGCTCGAACTCGTGATGCAGCATGTCGCGCGCGCGCAGCAGATGCGGCACGGGCTGCCGGCGCGGCCGTCGGGCCGCTGGGCCGCGCCGCTCTTCGGCGCGGGCGTCGGCATCGCCTTCATGGCGAAGGGTCTGTTCGTGCCGCTCGTATTCGCAGCCACGCTCACGGCCGCACTCGTGATCTACCCGGCCTGCCGCACCCGCTCGTTCGCACGCGCGCTCGGCGTTGCCGCGCTCGTATTCGCGCCGTTCGCGCTGGTCTGGCCGACCGCACTGTTCCTGCGCTCCGAGACGCTGTTCATGACGTGGTTCTGGGACAACAACGTCGGTCGGTTCTTCGGCTTCTCGGTGCCCGAGCTCGGCGCGGAAAACGACAAGCCGCTCTTCATCGTCCGCTCGTTCCTGACCGTCGGCTTCCCGGTCGCGCCGCTCGCGATCGTCGCGCTCGCACGCGGTGCCTGGCGCGACTGGCGCACGCCGGCGATCGCGCTGCCGGTGCTGTTCGCCAGCGTCGGGCTCGCGGTGCTGCAAGTGTCCGCGACGTCGCGCCAGCTCTACATCCTGCCGTTCTTCGCGCCGCTCGCGCTGGTCGCCGCGCAGGCGATCGAACGCCTGCCGAGCCGGCTGCATTTCGCATGGGATTACCTGAGCCGCGCCCTGTTCGGCACGGTCACCGTGCTCGCCTGGGCGATCTGGGCGGTGATGGCCGATCCGGCTGCATCGCACGCCTATCTCGCGCCGCTCGGCCGCTGGCTGCCGCTCGACTGGACGATGCCGATCGAACCCCCGCTCGTGATCGGTGCGCTCGTGCTGACGGTCGGCTGGTTGACGCTGTTGCCGAAGCTGCGCACGACCGGCCTGTGGCGCGGCGCGCTGTCGTGGGGGGCCGGCGCACTCGTCGCGTGGGGGCTCATCTATACGCTGCTGCTGCCGTGGCTTGACGTCGCGAAGAGCTACCGCTCGGTGTTCGACGACCTGAACGCGCATCTCGCGCTCGAATGGAACGACGGCGACTGCATGGCAAGCGTCGGTCTCGGCGAGTCGGAAGCGCCGATGCTGTACTACTTCTCCGGGATCCAGCACACGCCGATCGACGATGCGCAGGCTGCCCGCTGCACGTGGATGATCGTCCAGGGCAAGCAGACCATCGGTCCGGCGCCCGGCAGCGAGTGGAAACCGTTCTGGTCCGGCGCCCGCCCGGGCGACTCCGCGGAACTGCTGCGCGTCTACGTGCGCACGCCCGAACTGCACCTGCAGTGAAGCACGACGGCGCAACGCGCCGTCTCGTGCTGGCCTGGATACCTGGCGAAGGTTGAGCACAGCTGCCTGAACCCGGTGCGCGCCCTCCGCCAGCCGGTTTCCAAGGCACCCGTGAATCCGCGGGTTCGCGCCCTCCCCCGCGTCACGCCGCCAGCCCGGATCGTCAGAACGAGGAACCGGGCTCGCGAAGAAACGCCGTCTCCTCGTCGCTCGACGCACGACCGAGAATCACGTTCCGGTGCGGAAAGCGGCCGAAGCGCTCGACGACGGCCGCGTGCAGCAACGCGAAGCGGTGATAGCTCTCGCACCCTGCCTCGTCGCGGATGCCCGCGCACAGGCGCACGGCCTCGCGCTGGCTGTCGACCGACTCGTCGTGCTCGAACGGCAGATACGCAAACGCGCGGTGATGTCCGCTCGGCAATTGTGCGTCCCAGCCGGCCGCAACCATGCGGCGCGCGAGCGCGAGCGCCTTCGGATCGGCGGCAAACGCGCGAGGCGTGCCGCGATGAATATTGCGCGAGAACTGGTCGAGCACGACGATCAACGCAAGCGCCCCCGACGGCGAGCTTGCCCAGCGATCGCATGCGCCGTCGCACGCGGCGTCGAGCAAGGCGCCGTAGCGCGTGCGCAGCACGTCGTCGAACGCCGCGCCGCCGTTGAACCAGACCTTGCGGGCCTGCCCGAATTCGGCCGAGCCTGGCTCGCCGAACCAGAAATCCAGAATCTCCCGCGCTTGCGGATCAAGCGCCGCCGCGCCCGCTTGGGTGGTGTCAATCGTCATGCAAACTCCAGTACGAGGCGCCGGGTGCGCGCGCTCTTCTTTTCCAGTTTCGCGACCCGCAGCGCGCCGATTTCGGACGTGTTGCGCACATGCGTGCCACCGCACGGCTGCAGGTCGACCTGCTCGATGCGCAGCAGCCGCACGCGGCCGAGGCCCATCGGCGGCTTCACGCTCATCGTGCGCACGAGTTCCGGCCGCTCGGCCATCTCGTCGTCGGTGATCCATTCGGTCGTGACCGGGTGCGCGCCGACCACCAAGCCGGCAAGGCGTCGCTCGACGTCGTCGCGGTCGATCGCGTCGGATGTCGCGAAATCGAGCCGCACGTAGTCGGCCGTCACGCTGCAGCCGTCCACCGCGTACGGCAGCACCGCGCACATCAGGTGCGCGGCCGTATGCAGGCGCATGTGGCGGTAGCGGCGCAGCCAGTCGATCTCCGCGACCACGCGGGTGCCGGGCACGAGCGCCGCGACGCGCGCCTCCTGCCCCGATGCGGGCACGTGCATGGCGTCGTCGGGCGTCGCGCCGTCGAACTTCGCCTTGCGCGTATCGGCAATCGCGATCGTGCCGCCGTCGGGCAGCGTCAGCGTGCCGGTGTCGCCGGCCTGGCCACCGCCGAGCGGATAGAACACGGTGCGGTCGAGCCGGATGCCGTCGTCGCCGACGGCCAGAACGACCGCGTCGCATTGCGTGAGGTACGCGTCTTCGCGAAACAGCGCTTGTGTCGTCATCGGGCGAGCCTCGTATCGATTGGGGGAAGCGGCCAGTGTCGCGCCGCGCGGCGCGCGCGCCCAGACGCAGATCGTCCCGCGCGCAGACGGCGGCGTACCGGTCGATCAACCGGGCCGGTTGCGCATCCAGTCGGCCGTGTCGTAGAACGAGTGCATGAGCCGCTCGCGCAGCGGCTCGGGCAGTCCGATGTCGTCCATCGCCCACGCCATGCAGCGCAGCCACTGGTCGCGCTCGACCGACGCGATCGGGAACGGCAGGTGCCGCGCGCGCAGCCGCGGGTGGCCGAACTGGCTGATGTAGTGGTCGGGGCCACCCATCCAGCCGCACAGGAACCAGAACAGCTTGTCGCGCGAACCGTCGAGCGACGCCGGGTGCAGCGCGCGAATCTGCGCGAACTCGGGCTCGAGGTCCATCAGGTCGTAAAAGCGGTCCACCATTTCGCGCACGCGGGCTTCGCCGCCCACGAGCTCGAATGCCGTCGGCTGCGACGGCGCATCGTCATTCACATCGGTCATACGGATAGTCGGAAAACGGGATATTCAAGGCCGCCGGCAATGCTCAGGCATCGCGCAGCGACTGCAGCGCGGGGCGCCGCAACACATTATGCAGGCTCAGCCAGCCGGCCGCACCGGCGCACGCGACGCCGGCCGCGATGCCGGCCGGCACGAGCCACGGATCGACGGCAAGCTGGAAGTCGAACACGCGCGACGCGAGCACCCAGCCGACCGCGATCGCGCCCGCCGATGCCAGCGCGCCGGCCAGCGCGCCGACCACGACGAATTCCGCGCGCTGCACCGCGTTGACCTGCGCGCGCGACGCGCCGAGCGCACGCAGCAGCGCCGCCTCGCGCACGCGCTCGTCGCGCGTGCCGGCAAGCGCGGTGTACAGCACGAGCACGCCGGCCGCGAGCGTGAACACGAACAGGAACTGCACCGCACCGACCACCTGCAGCATCATCCGCTGCAACTGCGCGAGGATCGGCGCGACGTCGATCGCGGTCAGGTTCGGGTAGCGCGCGATCAGCGGATCGAGCAGCGCGGCGTCCGAGGCCGGCAAATGGAAGCTCGTCAGGTACACGGCCGGGAAATCCTTCAGCGCCGGCGGCGGCATCAGCACGAAGAAATTGACGCGGAACGAGCCCCAGTCGAGCTTGCGCACGCTCGTGATCGGCGCGTCGACCGTGAGCCCCGTCACGTCGAAGCGCAGCACGTCGCCCGGCTTCACGTTCAAGGTCTTCGCGAGGCCGGCCTCGATCGAGATCTGCGGCGTGGCCGCGGTGCCGAACCAGTCGCCTTCGACGATCCGGTTGTCGGACGGCAGCTCGGTCGTATAAGACAGGTTGAACTCGCGGTCGACGAGCCGGCGCGCCTCGTCGGACGGGTACGCGTCCGGATTCACCGGCTTGCCGTTGATCGCGACGAGGCGGCCGCGCACCATCGGCGCGGGCACCGCGTCACGCACGCCGTGCGCGGCCAGATAGGCCGCGACGTCGGCGCGCTGGTCGGGCTGGATGTCGATCAGGAACTGGTTCGGCGCATCGGGCGGCGTCGACTGCCGCCAGCCCGCGACGAGATCGTTGCGCGTGATCGCGATCAGCAGCAGGCACATCAGGCCGAGCGCAAGCGCGGTGATCTGCAGTGCGCTGGCCGTGCCGCGCCGGTGCAGCGACGCGAGCGCGTAGCGCCAGCCGACGCCCGCGGCCACGCGCGCGTTGCGCACCGCACGCGCGGCGGCGAACAGCACGAGCCGCGCGATCAGCGCGAAGCCGACCAGCGCGCCGGCGAAACCGCCCGCGACGATCAGCCCGAGCTTCAGGTTGCCGGCGGCCACGATCAGCAGCCCCGCGAACAGCACGACGCCGATCGCATACGCGGCCCACGCGGTGCGCGACGCGTCGCCCCACTCGCGTCGCAGCACGCGCACCGGCGGCACGCGCGTGAGCGGCACGAGCGGCGGCAGCGCAAAGCCGAGCAGCAGCACGAGCGCGGCGCCCATGCCGATCAGCGCCGGCCACAGCGTGGGCGGCGGCAACGCGACATCGATCAGGCTGCCGAGCGCGGCCAGCAACGCCCAGTGGCCGCCGTAGCCGAGCACCGCGCCGGCGGCGCCGGACACGATTCCGATACCGGCGAATTCGAGCGCGAACAGCGCACCGAGCGTGCGGCGGCTCACACCGAGGCAGCGCATCGTCGCGCAGCCGTCGAGGTGGCGCCGCATGTAGCGCTGCGCGGCCATCGCGATCGCGACCGCCGCGAGCAGCGCGGTGAGCAGCGCGACGAGCGTCAGGAAGTGGCGTGCGCGATCCAGCGTCTGCCGCACCTGCGGCTGGCCTTCCTGCAACGATTCGAGACCGGCGCCGCGCAGCTTCCCGCCGTCGACGCGCGCGTGCGCATACGCTTCGAAGCGCGCGACGGCCGGCCGCTCGCCGGCGACCAGCAGCCGGTACGTGACGCGGCTGCCGTAACCCGTGAGTCCCGTCGCGGCGAGCTCGTCCGCGCGCATCATCAGCCGCGGCGAAAAATTGACGAACGAAAAACCGCGATCGAGTTCGCGGGAGATCGATGCGGCGACCTTGAACGTGCGCAGCCCGACGCGCACCGTATCGCCGGCCTTCAGGTGCAGCGCGTCGAGCAACGCCGGATCGGCCCACACGGTGCCGGGCGCGGGAATCTCGGCGGCCTTCTGCGCGGTGGCGGCACCGGCCGGCAGGATCTCGACGGCGCCGCGCAGCGGATAACCGGGAGACACCGCCTTCACGGCCGCGAGGCGCGATGGCGCCGCGTCGGTCGCCTGTCCGCCCGTGGCGGACGCGATCATGCTCGGGAAGATGGCAGTCGTCGCGGTACGCAGGCCGAGCGCGCGGGCCTGCCGGTCGAACGACGGATCGACGGGGCGATCCGCCCGCACGACGAAATCGGCACCGAGCATCTGGCGCGCGTCGCGCTCGAGCCCCTGGCGCAGCCGATCAGCGAGGAAGCCGACGCTCGTCAGCGCCGCGACCGCGAGCACCAAGGCGAGGACGAGCAGCGTCAGCTCGCCCGCGCGCCAGTCGCGCGCGGTCATGCGCGCGGCCTGGCGAATCAGGTCGCGCAGGCCGAAGCGGCCGGCATGCGCGGACACGTCATGGCCGGGTTGCCCGGCGGGCGGCTGCGCCGCGTGTTGCCGCCCCTTCAATCGTGTTTTCCCCCGATCGAGTTGAGCCGCGACACCATGTGGTTCGCCATGCCGCGAAAGCCGCCCGAGACGCCGCGCCACAGGCGCGGGAGCGCCCATGCCGACGCCGCGATGAACGCAGCGAGCAGCACGAGGAACGCGAGCGGAACGAAGAACGCGAGCGCGAGCCCGCCGACCACGAGACCGTCCTCGGTCGACGATGCGATCCAGTTAGAAATCGGTTCGGGAGACAGGTTGATCATCGCGCGCGTGCCGGCCTTCGCCACGTGCGCGGCGCCAGCCAGCGAGCCGCCGGCGAGCCCCGCGACCGCGAGCACGGTCGGATCGGCATGGCCGAGCGCGCCGGCTGCGAGCACGGCACCGGCCGGGATGCGGATGAAGGTATGCACGGCATCCCACAGCGAGTCGAACGCGGGGATCTTGTCGGCAAGGAATTCGGTGACGGTGAGTACGGCCGCGGCGCCGATGACCCACGGCGACATCAGGACGGCCAGCGTGTCGGGCAAGTGAAGCCAGCCGAACCGCGCCAGCACGCCGGCGATCAGCACCGTCAGGTACAGGCGCAGGCCGCTCGCCCACGCGAGCCCCGCGCCGAGCGAAATGGCTTCGATCATGGCCCTCTCCTTGCACTTTCCGTGCGCTTTGCCGATTGATCGGATCGGGTCGGACAGACTGGCCGCGCGGCGCGTGGCGACCGGCTCCGCGTGCCGCGAGAAGCACGACGGAATTCAGGCCCGAATGCGTTCCATTATAGACAGGCTATCCGGGTGACCGGCGCAATTCCGCGGTGCGGCACGCGGGGCGTGTGCGCACCCGGATGCCGTCGTCAGGCGGCCGACGACAGCTTGAGGCCGATCAACCCCGCGACGATCAGCGCCGCGCTCGCGACGCGCGCGATGGTCAGCGCCTCGCCCATCATCACGATGCCGAACACGAACGCACCGACCGCGCCGATGCCCGTCCACACCGCGTACGCGGTGCCGAGCGGCAACTGGCGCATCGCGACCGCGAGCAGCCCGAAGCTGGCCAGCGCCGTCACGATCGTAAACGCCGACGGACCGAGCTTCGTGAAGCCGTCCGACGATTTCATGCCGGCCGCCCAGGCCACTTCCAGCAATCCGGCAATGAACAACAATCCCCACGCCATCTCGACGCACTCCGTATCGGATGGGGCCGTCCCCGTTGAATCGAATGACCCGGGGTCGTCCCCGGGCGGCGCCGAGTATAACAAGATGCTTACGGACGCGGCGCGTCGCCGGCGGACGATCGGGGGCCCGGTCGGCCGGGCCCGGTCAGTTCGATACGCGCTTCGGCGTCACGCCGCCGACGCAGCGATCATCGCGGTACAGCGCCCACTCCTCGCACACGCGGCCATCCTTGAACACGCACATGCCGACCTGCCCGCTCGACAGGTTGCGGATCGTGTGGCGGCCGCCGAGCTTGGCGCAATTGACCGACGCAGGATTGGCCATCGCCTGCTGGGACGACGACGGTTGCTGCCCGGGCGGCAGCGGTTGGGCGAACGCGCCAGACGCAGCAAGCGCCAGCGCACAGATGACGACCAGACGGACGGACATTGCACGCTCCTCGTTTTCGTTCGCGGAACGGTCAGGATAACGGGGAATGAGCGCCGGGTGTGCAACGCGCGCGTCGGCCGCGAGACTGTCGCGCTGGCGCAACCGTGCCGGTGCGCGACGTCACGCGCACGGGCGCCGCTGCGGCCCGGCGAGACCCGTCATGCGGCCCCGACGAGCCGGTAGCCGACGCCCGTCTCGGTGACGATGTACTCGGGCTGCGCCGGGTCGCGCTCGAGCTTCTGGCGCAGGTGCGCCATGTAGATGCGCAGGTAGTGGTGGCTTTCGACGTGCGACGGCCCCCACACGTCACGCAGCAGCTGCCGGTGCGTGAGCACGCGTCCCGCGTGCCGCACGAGCGTGGCGAGCAGCCGGTACTCGAGCGGCGTCAGGTGCACGATCTCGTTGTCGCGCCACACCTGGCGCAGCGCGAGATCGACGGTCACGGTGCCGAAGTTCACCTTCGGCGACTCGTTCGCGCCGCCCTGGTTGCGCCGGCGCAGTTGCGCGCGGATCCGCGCACGCAGCTCGGACACACCGAACGGCTTGGTCAGGTAATCGTCGGCGCCCGCGTCGAGCGCCGCGACCTTCTCCTCTTCCTGCGTGCGCGCGGACAGCACGATCACCGGCACCTCGGACCAGCCGCGCAGTTCGCGGATCACGTCGAGGCCGTCGGTATCGGGCAGGCCGAGGTCGACGATCACGAGATCGGGCTTGCGCGTCGCCGCGTCGATCAGCCCCTGCTTGCCCGTCTCGGCCTCGAACACCGCGATGTCCTCCTCCTCGAGCGCGGCGCGCACGAAACGGCGGATCTGCTTTTCGTCCTCGATCAGGACGACGGTCAGGCTGGGTTCACTCATGGTCTGGCAATGATTCGGATGGGGACGACGCGCCCGGCACATCGGGTTCGTCGTCGAGTACGGCAGGCGCGGCCGGCGGTGTCTCGACCGGCAGCGTGAACCAGAAGCGCGCGCCCGTCACGTGGCCGTCGGGCGCCGTGCGGTTGAGTGCGCCGATTTTACCGCCGTGCGCTTCGACGATCGCGCGGCAGATCGCGAGGCCGAGCCCGATGCCGGGCGTCGCCGATTCCTTCTCGCCGCGCGTGAACTTGTCGAAGATCCGCGTTTCCATCCCGGCCGGCAGGCCGGGACCATAATCGTCGACGAGCACGCGCACGAATGGCAGCCCGTCGTCGGTCATGCGCTCCGCGCCAATCTCGATCGGCGTATCGGCCGGCGTGTACTTGGCCGCGTTCTCGAACAGGTTGGTGAACAGGCGCTCCATCAGCACCGCGTCCATCTGCAGGAGCGGCAAATCGGCCGGCAGCACGACGCGCGCGGGATGGCGCGCAAGCACGCGCCTGCATGCGGCGAGTGCGGCGCCGACGGTTTCCTCGAGCAGCGACCACTGGCGCTTCAACTGCAGGCTGCCGGCCTGCAGCCGCGCCATGTCGAGCAGGTTCGTGACGATGCCCGTCATCCGCAGCGCCTCGTCGTGGATCGCGTCGACGAGTTCGCCCTCGCGCTGCGCGAAACGCTCAGCCGCCGCCACGTCGCCGCCCTGCGCGGCCGCCCGCCCGTTTGCGAGCATCGACGAGAAGCCGACGATCGTCGTGAGCGGCGTGCGCAGGTCGTGCGAGATCGCCGACAGCAGCGAGTTGCGCAGCCGCTCGGATTCCATGCTCACCAGCGCGTCGCGCGCGATCTCGACGTAGTGCACGCGTTCGAGCGCGAGCGCGATCTGCGCGGCGAATGCGTCGAGCATCCGCTGCTGTTCCGGCACCTCGAGTTCGCGCGGCTCGCGCGACGCGACCGCAAGCACGCCGCGCGTGCGCATCGGCGCCTTCAGCGGCAGGTACAGTGCAACTGTCGCCGGTAACGTGTCGGTGCCGCGGCCAGCCGGCTTCTGCTGGTCATAGACCCACTGGCCGACGTCGCTGTCCAGATCGGCACCCGTCAGCGTGACGGCTGCATCGGGCTCCTCGATCTTCTGCCGCACCTTGTCCGCGCTGTCGGGCAGCAGGAACGCGACGCGCGCGCGGAACACCTCGCCCACATGGCGGCTGCCGATCTCGACGATCTGCTCGGTCGTCAGCGCCGCGCCCAGCTCGCGCGCCATCGCGTAGATGGCGCCGGTGCGCCGCTCGCGGCGCTGCGCGACGCTCGCCTGGCGCGTCAGCGTCGACGTCAGGTGGCTGATCACGAGCGACGTCAGCAGCATCCCGAAGAAGGTCAGCAGGTATTGCGTGTCGCTGACCGAGAACGACATGCGCGGCGGCACGAAGAAGTAATCGAACGCGGCCACCGACAGGAACGACTGCAGCACGCCCGGGCCGCGCCCGAGCCGGACGGCCGAGAACACGACGCCAAGCAGGTACAGCATCACGAGGTTCGTGAGGTCGAGCCGCTCGGACACGAGGCTCGCGACGACCGTGATCGCCGCGCAGATCGCGGCCGCGTACGCGTAATGTCGCGGCGGCGAGCGATGCGTGCCGAACTGCGCGAACGCATCGCGCCAGTCGCGCGCACGCGCGTCGAGCGGCGCGGCACGCGCCTCGTCGCTCGCGGACGCACGGATCAGCATCAGGTCGACGTCGCCCGCGCGTTCGGCGAGCTGTTCGCCGAACGGGCGCGCGAGGCGGCGCACGAGCCCGACCTTCGGCGAGCCGCCCGCGACGACCTTCGACACGTTGCGCACCTTCGCATAGCCGATCAGCGCGGCAACCGCGTCGGCGCCGGCGAGCGTGGCCGTTTCCGCGCCAAGCTCGGCCGCGAGCTTCAGCGCGTCGAGCGTGCGCTGCCGCTGCGCATCGGGCAGCCGCTGCAGGCGCGGCGTCTCCACATAGACGGCGATCCAGTCGGCCTTCAGGCTCGCGGCGAGCCGCGCGGCCGCGCGCACCAGCGTCGGCGCCTCGGGGCCGGGCCCGACGCACACGAGCAGCCGCTCGCGCGCCTGCCAGATGCGCTGGATCGAGCGGTCGGCACGGTATTCGCGCATCTGCGCGTCGACGCGATCGGCCGTGCGCCGCAGCGCCAGTTCGCGCAGCGCGATCAGGTTGCCCTTGCGGAAGAAGTTGCGCACCGCACGCTCGGCCTGCTGCGCGAGATAAACCTTGCCGTCGCGCATCCGCTCGAGCAGTTCCTCGGCCGGCAGGTCGACGAGCGTGACTTCATCGGCTGCGTCGAACACGCGGTCGGGCACCGTCTCCCACACGCGGATGCCGGTGATCGCGCCGACCACGTCGTTCAGGCTTTCGAGATGCTGGACGTTGACGGTCGTATACACGTCGATGCCCGCGTCGAGCAGCTCGTACACGTCCTGCCAACGCTTCAGGTGCCGTGCGCCCTGCACGTTCGAGTGCGCAAGCTCGTCGACGAGGATCAGTTGCGGCTGGCGCGCGAGCGCGCCGTCGAGATCGAATTCGGCCAGCGTGCGGCCGCGATAGTCGATGCGCGCGAGCGGCAGCACGTCGAGGCCGTCGAGCAGCGCGGCGGTTTCGCTGCGCCCGTGGGTCTCGACGATGCCGACGACGACGTCGACGCCTTCCTGCAGGCGCTGACGCGCGGCCTGCAGCATCGCGTAGGTCTTGCCGACACCGGCCGATGCGCCGAAGAAGATCTTGAGCTGGCCGCGCCGCTGCTTTTCTTCGTCACGCTGCAGCTTGTCGAGGAGTTGGTCTGGGTCGGGACGATTCATGCGTCAGATAGGCGGAGCGCCCGGATGCGCGCGAGTACGAGCATTGTTGTTCCAAATCGCCGCAAAAGGCAAAGACGGCGCATGCGCCGTCGGGAATAGTCGCATCCGGCGCGGATCGGGCCGCGCCGGACGCCGGTTGCCTTACGTTCGCTCAGTGCGCGGCCTGCGCCGCGTCGAGCGCGAGGTTCAGCTTCAGCACGTTCACGCGCGGTTCGCCGAGCACGCCGAACTGGCGGCCCTTCGTGTTCGCGGCGACGAGCTGCGCGACCGCGTCGGGTGCCAGGTTGCGCGCCTTCGCGACGCGCTCGACCTGGTACGCGGCGGCGGCCGGCGTGATCTCCGGATCGAGGCCGCTGGCCGACGCCGTCACGAGGTCGACCGGCACGGGCTTCGACATGTCGGTGCCCGCGTCGCGCAGCGCGGCGATGCGCCCCTTCACCTGGTCGGCGAGCGACGGGTTCAGCGGGCCGAGGTTCGAGCCGCCGGAGCCGGTCGCGTTGTACGGCATCGGCATCGTGGCCGACAGCCGGCCCCAGAAGTACTTCGGCGCATCGAACTGCTGGCCGATCAGCGCGGAGCCGACCGCCTTGCCGTCCTTCTCGATCAGGCTGCCGTTCGCCTGCGACGGGAACACGGCCTGGCCGAACACGGTCATCACGGCCGGGTAGGCGAGCCCCGTCACCGCGGTCAGCACGGTAAAGATCACGACGAGCGGACGAATCAACGTTTTCATGATGTTTCCTTCAAGTACGGCCGGCTCAGGCCCAGCCGAGTGCAGCGAGCGTCATGTCGATCAGCTTGATGAACGGGAACGGCAGCAGCACGCCGCCGAGGCCGTACACCAGCAGGTTGCGGCGCAGGAGCGACGCGGCGCCGAGCGGCCGGTACGTGACGCCCTTCAGCGCCAGCGGGATCAGCGCGACGATGATCAGCGCGTTGAAGATCACCGCCGACAGGATCGCGGACGCCGGCGATGTCAGATGCATGATGTCGAGCACGCGCAGCTGCGGGTACGTCGTCACGAACGCGGCCGGGATGATCGCGAAATACTTCGCGATGTCGTTCGCGATCGAGAACGTCGTCAGCGAACCGCGCGTCATCAGCATCTGCTTGCCGATCTCGACGATCTCGATCAGCTTCGTCGGGTTCGAGTCGAGGTCGACCATGTTGCCGGCTTCCTTCGCCGCCTGCGTACCGGTGTTCATCGCCACGGCGACGTCGGCCTGCGCGAGCGCCGGCGCGTCGTTGGTGCCGTCGCCCGTCATCGCGACGAGGCGCCCTGCCGCCTGGTGCTCGCGGATCGTCGCGAGCTTGGTTTCCGGCGTCGCTTCCGCGAGGAAATCGTCGACCCCCGCTTCCGCCGCGATCGCCGCGGCCGTCAGCCGGTTGTCGCCCGTCACCATCACGGTCTTGATGCCCATCTTGCGCAGTTCCGCGAAGCGCTCCTTGATGCCGCCCTTCACGATGTCCTTCAGCTCGATCACGCCGAGCACGCGCGCCGCGCCTTCATGCAGGTCGGCCACGACGAGCGGCGTGCTGCCGCGGCGCGCGACTTCATCGACCGCGCGGCGCACTTCTTCCGGGAAGCGGCTGCCGTGCGTCTCGACGTAGTTGCGGATCGCGTCGGCCGCGCCCTTGCGGATCTCGCGGCCCGGCGCCCCGGAGGAAGTCCCCTTGGGGGACAGGTCGACGCCGCTCATCCGCGTCTGTGCGGAGAACCCAATGAACGTCGCATGCAGTTGCCCCATGTCGCGCTGGCGAATGTTGAAGCGCTCCTTCGCGAGCACGACGATACTGCGGCCTTCCGGCGTTTCGTCGGCGAGCGACGACAGTTGCGCGGCATCGGCCAGCGCTTCCTCGGTCACGCCCGGCGCCGGCACGAACGTCGATGCCTGACGGTTGCCCAGCGTGATCGTGCCGGTCTTGTCGAGCAGCAGCACATCGACGTCGCCAGCGGCTTCCACCGCACGGCCCGACGTCGCGATCACGTTCGCCTGCATCATCCGGCTCATCCCGGCCACGCCGATCGCGGACAGCAACCCGCCGATCGTCGTCGGAATCAGGCACACGAGCAGCGCGACGAGCGCGGTGATCGTCACCACGTGGCCGGCCTTCATCGCCTCGACCGAGAACATCGAGAACGGCAGCAGCGTTGCGGTGGCCAGCAGCATCACGATCGTCAGCGCGACGAGCAGGATCGTCAGCGCGATCTCGTTCGGCGTCTTCTTGCGCTTTGCGCCTTCGACCATCGCGATCATCCGGTCGAGGAACGCCTCGCCGGGGTTCGCGGTGACCTTGACGACGATCCAGTCGGACAGCACGCGCGTGCCGCCCGTCACCGACGAGAAGTCGCCGCCCGATTCGCGGATCACCGGCGCGGATTCGCCGGTGATCGCCGATTCGTCGACCGACGCGACGCCATCGACCACCTCGCCGTCGGCCGGGATCACGTCACCCGCTTCGACGAGCACGACGTCGCCCTTGCGCAGTTCGGTCGCGGTGGTGATGCGGATCGGCGACTTCGGATGCGGCTCGTTGAGCTTCTTCGCCATCACGTCTTTCTTCGCGCTGCGCAGCGACGCGGCCTGCGCCTTCGAGCGCCCTTCGGCGAGCGCTTCGGCGAAGTTCGCGAACAGCACGGTGAACCAGAGCCACAGCGCGATCGCGAGGATGAAGCCCGCGGGCGCCTCGGCCTGGCCGGCAAGCGCCGCGATCCACAGGATCGTGGTCAGGATGCTGCCGACGTACACGCAGAACATCACCGGATTGCGGAACTGCGTGCGCGGCGTAAGTTTCTTGAACGAGTCCACGATCGCCGGGCGCAGCAGCGCCGGATCGAACATGGACCGTGTTGCGGAATGTTGAGTCATTGCGATCTCTTCAATCTCTTCAGTCTTTTCAATGTGTCGCCATACGGGCGCGCGTTACGCGCCCAGCCACATCATCAGGTGCTCGACGCCCGGGCCGAGCGCAAGCGCCGGCACGTAGGTCAGCGCGCCCACCAGCAGCACGGTGCCGAGCAGCAGCACGACGAACAGCGGACCGTGCGTCGGCAGCGTGCCGCTCGTCACCGCGATGCGCTTCTTCGCGGCCAGCGAGCCGGCGATCGCCAGCACCGGCACGATCGTGCCGAAGCGGCCGAACCACATCGCGATCGCGGTCATCCAGTTGTAGAACGGCGTGCCGACCGTCAGGCCCGCGAACGCGCTGCCGTTGTTGTTGGCGGCCGAGCTGAACGCGTACAGGATTTCCGAGAAGCCATGCGGGCCCGGGTTCGCGATGCCGGCCTTGCCCGCATCGGCGAGCACGGCGATCGACGTGCCGACCAGCACCAGCAGCGGCGTGAGCAGCACGACGATCGACACCATCTTCATCTCGTACGACTCGATCTTCTTGCCGACGTATTCCGGCGTGCGGCCGATCATCAGGCCGGCGACGAACACCGCGAGCAGCGCGAACACGAGCATCCCGTAGAGACCCGAGCCGACCCCGCCGTAGATCACTTCGCCGAGCTGCATCAGCAGCATCGGCACGAGACCGCCGAGCGGCGTCAGCGAATCGTGCATCGTGTCGACCGCGCCGCACGACGCGGCCGTCGTCGCGACCGTGAAGATGCCGGTCTGCGCGATGCCGAAGCGCGTTTCCTTGCCTTCCATGTTGCCGCCCGGCTGCAGCGCGCTCGTCGACTGGTCGACGTGCAGCGCGGCGAGCGTCGGGTTGCCGCCCTGCTCGGCGCTCACCTCGACGCCGATCGCGATCACGAACGCGACCGTCATCGCCGCGAGCACCGCGATGCCCTGCCGGCGGTCGCCGATCACGCGGCCGAACACGAGACACAGCGCGGCCGGGATGATCAGGATCGGGAAGATCTGGATGAAGTTCGCGAACGGCGTCGGGTTCTCGTACGGGTGCGCGGAGTTCGCGTTGAAGAAGCCGCCACCGTTGGTGCCGAGCATCTTGATCGCTTCCTGCGACGCGACCGGGCCCATCGCGAGCGTCTGCTTCGTCAGCTGGGTCGGCACCGTCACCGGGTTGCCCTTGTCGTCCTTCACCGGATTGCCCTGCGCGTCGAGCTTCGGCGCCGCGTAGGTGCTCGTCTGCAGCACCGGCACGTCCTCGTACGCCTTCATGTTCTGGATCACGCCCTGGCTCATCAGCAGCGCGGCGATGACCACCGACATCGGCACGAGCACGTACATCGTCACGCGCGTGAGGTCGACCCAGAAGTTGCCGATCGTCTGCGCGGTATGACGTGCGAAGCCGCGGATCAACGCGATCACGACGACGATGCCGGTTGCGGCCGACAGGAAGTTCTGCACGGTCAGGCCGAGCATCTGCGTCAGGTAGCTGACGGTCTGCTCGGGCGTGTAGTCCTGCCAGTTCGTGTTGGTGACGAAGCTGACGGCCGTGTTGAACGCGCCGTCGACCGTCATCGCGCCGAACTGCTGCGGGTTGCCGGGCAGGAAGCCCTGCAGGCGCAGCAGGCCGTAGAGGAACAGCGCGCCGAGCGCGTTGAACGCGATCGTGGCAACCGCGTACTGCTTCCAGTTCATCTCGCTGCCGGCGTCGACGCCGGCGACACGGTACAGCGCGCGCTCGAGTGGCCCGAACACGCGCACGACACGCGAGCTGCCGTCCATCACCGCGGACAGGTAGCGTGCGACCGGAACGGCCGCCGCCAGCAGCACGACGATGAAGAGCACCGTTTGAAAGAGATTGTTCGCGTTCATTCAATGTCCTCCGCGCGCAGCAGCGCAAAGACGAGATACGCGAACAGCAGGGCCGTCGAGGCGCCCGCCAGCCAAAGCATCCAGGTCATGCCCGCCCCCCGCGACCGTATTGCACGAGCTTGTCGCAACCGGCAATCAAACCGAGGATCAGCGCGGTGAAGAGCACCAGTGCGCCGATGAAAACCCCATCCATTTTTCTGTTCTCCATCGTCGAAATCAGACGACTAGAACCTTATGGGAACGCACGTAAAGGACGGGTCAAAGGTATCGGGGCGGGTATAAAAAACGCGTAAACGTGGAATTCGGGGAAGGACGGCGGGAACCGGAAGGCAGGACGGACGGCGCGGCGGCGCCGCCCGGAAAGGCGCGTGCCGGCGTGGCGCCGGCACGAGGGGACGGGTCAGGGAACGAGGATCGTCGAGCCGGTGGTCTTGCGCGCTTCGAGATCTTCATGCGCGCGGGCAACTTCCGCGAGCGGATAGCGCTGGTTGATGCTCGTCTTCACCTTGCCCGACAGCAGCACGTCGAACAGCTCGGCGGCAGCGGATTCGAGATCGGCGCGCTTCGCGATGTACGAGAACAGCGTCGGGCGCGTAAAGAACAGCGAGCCGCGCGACGAGAATTCCTTCGAGTCGATCGGCGGCAGCGGGCCCGACGCATTGCCGAAGCTGACGAACAGCCCGAGCGGCGCGAGGCTGTCGAGCGAGCCGATGTAGGTGTCCTTGCCGATCGAGTCGTAGACGACCGGCACGCCCGCGCCGTTCGTGATCTCCTTCACGCGCTGCGTGAAGTTCTCGCGCGTGTAGACGATCGGATGGTCGCAACCGTGCGCCTTCGCGAGCGCGGCTTTCTCGTCGGAGCCGACCGTCCCGATCACGGTCGCGCCGAGCGCCTTCGCCCACTGGCATACGAGCAGGCCGACGCCGCCGGCTGCCGCGTGGATCAGGATCGTGTCGCCGGCCTTCACCGGATACGTGCGGCGCAGCAGGTAGTGCGCGGTCAGGCCCTGCAGCATCACCGACGCCGCGTCGTCGTAGCTGATGCCGTCCGGCAGCTTCACGAGCCGCTCGGCCGGCATCACGCGCTCCTGCGCGTACGCGCCCGGCGGCTGCCCGACGTACGCGACGCGGTCGCCCGCCTTGAGCGCCGTCACGCCTTCGCCGACGGCCGTCACCTCGCCCGCCGCCTCCATCCCGAGACCGCCGGGCAGCGATTGCGGGTAAAGGCCGGTGCGGAAATAGACGTCGATGTAGTTGAGGCCGACCGCATGCTGCCGGATGCGGACTTCACCCGCCTTCGGTTCGCCGACCTCGACATCGACCCACTTCATCACGTCCGGGCCGCCCGGCTGGTCGTATCGGATTGCTTTCGGCATCGTTTCGCTCCTCGTTTCTGATTCGGTCAGGGAAAAATCCGGGTCGCCGATACGCGAACCGGCCGATTCAGGCGGGAACCGGGCGGCAGGCGCGCGTCGCGACGCACGATTCTCGCCCGACGCCGCCAACCGTGCATGGCCCTGCCGCCAGCAGGGGCAATCGGGCGCGAACCGCGCCTAGCACACGTCCTGCATGTTGCGCGCCAGATCGTCGAGCAGCATCCGCGCGGTGGCGACGTTCGTCGCGACCGGCACGTCGTGCACGTCGCACGCGCGCACGAGCGCGGTGATGTCGGGGTCGTGCGGCTGCGCGGTCATCGGGTCGCGCAGGAACACGACAATGTCGATGCGGCCGTCGGCCAGTTCCGCACCGATCTGCAGATCGCCGCCGAGCGGCCCCGACAGCTTGCGCTCGACCTCGAGCCCGTGCGCGTCCGCGATGCGGCCGCCCGTCGTGCCGGTCGCCACCAGCCGGCATTGCGCGAGCGTCGTGCGGAATTCGCCCGCGAGCGCGACGATCTCGTCTTTCTTCGCGTCGTGCGCAATCAATGCGATGCGGGGTTTGCTCATCTCCAGATCCTTCGTTTGAGGTTGTCGTCGTGAAAGGCGGTGCGCTCGTCAGAACGTGCCCGGATACGCGCCGCCGTCGAGCAGCCAGTTCTGCCCGGTGATGTAGCCGGCATGCACGCTGCACAGGAACGCGCACGCCGCGCCGAATTCCGCACGTGTGCCGAGACGGCCGGCCGGAATGTCCTTCGTGCGCCGCGCGCGCAGCTCGTCGACCGTCACCCCCTGCGCCTTCGCCGACGCGGCGAGCGTGGTCGCGATCCGGTCGGTGTCGAACAGGCCCGGCAGCAGGTTGTTGATCGTCACGCCCTGCCCCGCGACCTTGCGCGACAGCCCCGCGACGAAGCCGGTCAGCCCCGAGCGTGCGCCGTTCGACAGCGCGAGCACGTCGATCGGTGCCTTCACGGCCGAGCTCGTGATGTTGACGATCCGGCCGAAGCCGCGCGCGATCATCCCGTCGAGGGTCGCGCGGATCAGCTCGATCGGCGTCAGCATGTTCGATTCGAGCGCGCGGATCCAGTCGTCGTGCGAGAAGTCGCGGAAGTCGCCGGGCGGCGGCCCGCCGGCATTCGTCACGAGAATGTCCGGCTGCGGGCAGGCGGCGAGCGCGGCCGCGCGCCCGTCCGGCGTCGTGATGTCGCAGGCGACCGAAGTCACCGACACGTTCGCGCCGGCGCGGATCTCCTCCGCGGTTTCCTCCAGCGTGTCGCGCGTGCGCGCGACGATCACGAGGTTCACGCCCTCGGCGGCCAGCGCTTCCGCGCAGCCGCGTCCGAGCCCCTTGCTGGCCGCGCACACGAGCGCGGTCTTTCCTGCGATGCCGAGATCCATCATCGATTCCTTGGTGGCGACACGCGCCGGCGCGGCCCCGGCGTGCCGGCGCCTGGACCCCGGGCGGGTCAGGCGGGCAATCGGGCGGGCGCAGGCGCGCGGATTGTCGTGAGACGTCGATATTATCCGGATCATGCGGCGCGCCTTGGTAAAATTGCGGACATAAGCGCGCGGCCGGCTTGCGCCCGCCGCCGCCCCCGATCCTCTTTTGCCGCCAAGGCGCCCCCGTCATGAAACAGGACAGCCGTTTCCCGAATCTCTTCATCACCGATCACCCGCTGATCCAGCACAAGCTCACGCACATGCGCGACAAGGACACGTCCACGCGCACGTTCCGCGAGCTGCTGCGCGAAATCACGCTGCTGATGGGTTACGAGATCACCCGCAACCTGCCGATCACGACCAAGCGGGTCGAAACCCCGCTCGTCGAGGTCGACGCGCCGGTGATCGCGGGCAAGAAGCTGGCGATCGTGCCGGTGCTGCGCGCCGGCATCGGGATGTCGGACGGCCTGCTCGACCTGGTTCCGTCCGCACGCGTCGGCCACATCGGCGTGTACCGCGCCGAGGATCACCGCCCGGTCGAGTACCTGGTGCGCCTGCCGGATCTGGAAGACCGCATCTTCATCCTGTGCGACCCGATGGTCGCGACCGGCTACTCGGCCGTGCACGCGGTCGACGTGCTGAAGCGCCGCAACGTGCCGGCCGCGAACATCATGTTCGTCGCGCTGGTCGCCGCGCCCGAAGGCGTGCAGGTGTTCCAGGACGCGCACCCGGACGTGAAGCTGTTCGTCGCGTCGCTCGATTCGCACCTGAACGAGCACGCGTACATCGTGCCGGGCCTCGGCGACGCGGGCGACCGCCTGTTCGGCACCAAGAACTGACGCACCGGCACGGCCGCGCGGCGCGCGGCACGGCACGCGACGGCCTGCCCGGCCGTTCGGCCATGCGCGGCGCCCCCGATCCGGCGGTCGCCGCGTGATAAAATCTCGATCCACTCGACACGCGCGGCCCCGCGGCTTCATGCCCGCCGAAACGGCCGCCGATTCAACGACACATTGAAACAATCGCCCGCGCTGCGCGCCCGGGCACGGAGAAAGGTATGGCTGGTCATTCGAAATGGGCCAACATCAAGCATAAGAAGGCAGCGGCCGACGCGAAGCGCGGCAAGATCTGGACCCGCCTGATCAAGGAAATCCAGGTCGCGGCGCGCCTCGGCGGCGGCGACGTCAACTCGAACCCGCGCCTGCGTCTCGCGGTCGACAAGGCGGCCGACGCGAACATGCCGAAGGACAACGTCAAGCGCGCGATCGATCGCGGCGTCGGCGGCGCGGATGGCGCGAACTACGAGGAAATCCGTTACGAAGGCTACGGCATCAGCGGCGCGGCGATCATCGTCGACACGCTGACCGACAACCGCACCCGCACGGTCGCGGAAGTCCGTCACGCGTTCTCGAAGTTCGGCGGCAACATGGGCACCGACGGCTCGGTCGCGTTCATGTTCGATCACGTCGGCCAGTTCCTGTTCGCACCGGGCACGTCGGAAGACGCGCTGATGGAAGCCGCGCTCGAAGCCGGCGCGAACGACGTGAACACGAACGACGACGGTTCGATCGAAGTGCTGTGCGACTGGCAGGCATTCTCGGCGGTGAAGGACGCGCTCGAAGCCGGCGGCTTCAAGGCCGAACTCGCCGAAGTGACGATGAAGCCGCAGAACGAAGTCGAATTCACCGGCGACGACGCGGCGAAGATGCAGAAGCTCCTGGACGCGCTCGAGAACCTCGACGACGTGCAGGACGTGTATACGAACGCCGTCATCGTCGAGGAATGATGTGCCGGCCGCCGTGCTCCTGTCGCGGCGGCGGCCCGACCGAATCCGCGGCCGGCGCGCCTGAGCGTGCCGGCCGCCCTGTTTTCTAGTCTGCGGGGAATCCCATGAAACTACTCGTCGTCGGTTCCGGCGGCCGCGAACATGCGCTGGCGTGGAAGCTCGCGCAGTCGCCGCGCGTCCAGATGGTCTACGTCGCGCCCGGCAATGGCGGCACGGCGCAGGACGAGCGTCTGAAGAACGTCGACATCACGGCGCTCGACGAACTCGCCGATTTCGCGGAACGCGAAGGCGTCGCGTTCACGCTCGTCGGGCCGGAAGCGCCGCTCGCGGCCGGCATCGTCAACCTGTTCCGCGCACGCGGCCTGAAGGTCTTCGGCCCGACCCGCGAAGCCGCGCAGCTCGAGAGCTCGAAGGATTTCGCAAAGGCGTTCATGAAGCGCCACGGCATCCCGACCGCCGAGTACGAGACGTTCTCCGACGTGGCCGCCGCGCACGCGTACATCGACGCGAAGGGTGCGCCGATCGTCGTGAAGGCCGACGGCCTCGCGGCCGGCAAGGGCGTCGTCGTCGCGATGACGCTGGAAGAAGCACACGAAGCCGTCGACATGATGCTGTCGGGCAACAAGCTCGGCGACGCCGGCGCGCGCGTCGTGATCGAGGAATTCCTCGATGGCGAGGAAGCGAGCTTCATCGTGATGGTCGACGGCAAGCACGCGCTGGCACTGGCATCCAGCCAGGACCACAAGCGCCTGCTGGATGAAGACCGCGGCCCGAACACCGGCGGCATGGGTGCGTACTCCCCTGCCCCGATCGTCACGCCGCAGATGCACGCACGCGTGATGCGCGAGATCATCATGCCGACCGTGCGCGGGATGGAGAAGGACGGCATCCGCTTCACCGGCTTCCTGTATGCGGGCCTGATGATCGACAAGGAAGGCAATCCGCGCACGCTGGAATTCAACTGCCGCATGGGCGACCCGGAAACGCAGCCGATCATGGCGCGCCTGAAGAGCGATTTCTCGAAGGTCGTCGAGCAGGCGATCGCGGGCACGCTCGACACGGTCGAGCTCGACTGGGACCGCCGCACCGCGCTTGGCGTCGTGCTGGCCGCGCACGGTTATCCGGACGCGCCGCGCAAGGGCGACCGCATCAACGGAATCCCGGCCGAAACCGAGCAGGCGGTTACGTTCCACGCGGGCACGACGCTCGACGGCGACAAGCTGACGACGGCCGGCGGCCGCGTGCTGTGCGTGGTCGGCCTCGCCGATTCGGTACGTGAAGCGCAGCAGCATGCGTACGAGACGATCAACCAGATCAATTTCGAAGGCATGCAGTACCGCCGCGACATCGGCTTCCGCGCGCTCAACCGCAAGAGCGCTTAAGTCGCAATCGCCGCCCCGCCCTCGCGCGGCGGCGGCCCCTCTGCCGGGGTTCGATAGAATGCCCGGCAGAAGCTTTTTTTACGGCCCCCGCTTCGGGCGGGGGCACCCAGTCCAGACATGACCGATTCGACCTACGACGTAGCGCGCGTGCGCACGTACCTCCAGGGCCTGCAGACACGCATCGCCGACGCGCTCGGCGCGCTCGACGGCACGCCGCTCGCGACCGACGCATGGCAGCGCGGGCCGGACGAACGCCTGCGCGGCGGCGGCTGCACGCGGATTCTCGAAGGCGGCCGCGTGTTCGAACGCGCGGGGATCGGCTTTTCCGACGTCGCGGGCGATGCGCTGCCGCCGTCGGCGAGCGCGGCGCGCCCGCAGCTCGCGGGCCGCGGTTTCGAGGCGCTCGGCGTGTCGCTGGTGCTGCACCCGCGCAATCCGTACTGCCCGACCGTGCACATGAACGTGCGGATGCTGATCGCGACGAAGCCGGGCGAAGAGCCCGTATTCTGGTTCGGCGGCGGCATGGATCTGACACCGGTTTACGGTTTCGAGGACGACGCCCGGCATTTCCACCAGACCTGCAAGGATGCGCTCGATCCGTTCGGCGTCGAGCTCTACCCGCGCTTCAAGAAATGGTGCGACGAGTATTTCTTCCTGAAGCACCGCAACGAGATGCGCGGCATCGGCGGGATCTTCTTCGACGATTTCTCGGAGCCCGGTTTCGAACGCTCGTTTGACATGATGCAAAGCGTCGGCGACGCGTTCCTGCAGGCCTACCTGCCGATCGTCGAGCGCCGCGCGGAGCTGCCGTACGGCGAGCGCGAGCGCGACTTCCAGGCGTACCGCCGCGGCCGCTACGTCGAATTCAACCTCGTGTTCGACCGCGGCACGTTGTTCGGCCTGCAAAGCGGCGGCCGGACCGAGTCGATCCTGATGTCGATGCCGCCGGTCGCGAACTGGCGCTACAACTGGCAACCCGAACCGGGTTCGCCGGAAGCGCGCCTGTACAGCGACTTCATCGTGCCGCGCGACTGGGTCTGACCCCTGCTTCAAGAGAAAGGACGCGTTTCTGGACACCACCGCCCGCCCCGCCCCGCTGCCGCGTCGTATCGGCCTGCTGGGCGGCACTTTCGACCCGATCCACGACGGCCATCTCGCGCTCGCCCGCCGGTTCGCCGAGCTGCTCGGCCTGACCGAACTCGTGCTGCTGCCCGCCGGGCAGCCGTACCAGAAGCACGACGTGTCGGCCGCCGAGCATCGGCTCGCGATGACGCGCGCGGCCGCCGGCTCGCTGTCCGTGCCGGGCGTGACCGTGACCGTCGCCACCGACGAGATCGACCACACCGGCCCGACCTACACGGTCGAGACGCTCGCGCGCTGGCGCGAGCGGATCGGCCCTGACGCGTCGCTGTCGATGCTGATCGGCGCCGATCAGCTCGTGCGCCTCGACACGTGGCGCGACTGGCGCAAACTGTTCGATTACGCGCACATCTGCGTGTCGACGCGCCCGGGCTTCGACCTCGGCGCGGCGCCGCCGGACGTCGCGCAGGAAATCGCCGCGCGGCAGGCCGGCGCCGACGTGCTGAAGGCCACGCCGGCAGGCCACCTGCTGATCGATACGACCCTTTCGTTCGACATTGCCGCGACCGACATCCGCGCCCACCTGCGCGAATGCATCGCGCGCCATGCGCAAATGCCCGACGCGTCGGCCGAGCATGTGCCGGCCGCCGTATGGGCCTATATTCTTCAACATCGCCTCTACCATTCCTGAATCCATGGATATTCGCAAACTGCAGCGCGTGATCGTCGACGCCCTCGAAGACGTCAAGGCGCAAGACATCAAGGTGTTCAACACCAGCCACCTGACCGAACTGTTCGACCGCGTGGTCGTCGCTTCGGGCACCTCCAACCGCCAGACCAAGGCCCTCGCGTCGAGCGTGCGTGACAAGGTCAAGGAAGCCGGCGGCGACATCGTCAGCTCCGAGGGCGAAGACACCGGCGAATGGGTGCTCGTCGACTGCGGCGACGCGGTCGTGCACATTCTGCAACCGGCCCTGCGCCAGTACTACAACCTCGAGGAAATCTGGGGCGACAAGCCCGTGCGGATGAAGCTCGGCGGCGGCAAGGGGAACGGCTTCGCCACGGCCAGCGAAAGCGACGAGGACGAAGAGGAAGCCGCGCCCGCACGCCCGGCGCGCAAGACGGCCGCCCGCCGCCGTTGAGCCCCGAGTCGTTACGCATCTCCCGATGAAGCTTTTCATCCTTGCGGTCGGCCACAAGATGCCGGGCTGGATCGCATCCGGCTTCGACGAATACACGAAGCGGATGCCGCCCGAGCTGCGCATCGAGTTGCGCGAGATCAAGCCCGAACTGCGTTCGGGCGGCCGCAGCGCCGAAAGCGTGATGGCGGCCGAGCGCCAGAAGATCGAGGCCGCGCTGCCGAAAGGCGCGCGCCTCGTCGCGCTCGACGAGCGCGGCCGCGACTGGACCACGATGCAGCTCGCGCAGGCACTGCCCGGCTGGCAGCAGGACGGCCGCGACGTCGCCTTCGTGATCGGCGGTGCCGACGGGCTCGATCCGGAACTGAAAGCCCGCGCCGACACGCTGCTGCGCATCTCGAGCATGACGCTGCCGCACGGGATGGTGCGGGTGCTGCTCGCCGAACAGCTTTACCGGGCGTGGAGCATCACGCAGAATCACCCCTACCACCGCGCATGACGTGTCGTCCTCGAGACGCGCGACACGCGCGCTCACCGAGATAACGACACCATGCCGTCCAGCACGTCCCCCGCGCTTTTCCCGACTCTTTACCTCGCTTCGCAAAGTCCGCGCCGCCAGGAGCTGCTGCAGCAGATCGGCGTGCGCTTCGAGCTGCTGCTGCCGCGCCCCGACGAGGACGCCGAGGCGCTCGAGGCCGAGCTGCCCGGCGAAGCCGCCGATGCCTACGTGCGGCGCGTGACCATCGCGAAGGCCGAGGCTGCGCGTGCGCGCCTCGTCGCGAGCGGCAAGCCCGCCTCGCCGGTGCTGGTCGCCGATACGACCGTCACGATCGACGGCGCGATCCTCGGCAAGCCGGCCGACGCCGACGACGCGCTGGCGATGCTGACGCGCCTCGCGGGCCGCGAACACGCGGTGCTGACCGCCGTCGCGGTGATCGATGCGGACGGCGAACTGCTGCCGCCCGCGCTGTCGCGCTCGTCGGTGCGCTTCGCAACCGCATCGCGCGACGCGTATGCACGCTACGTCGAATCGGGCGAGCCGTTCGGCAAGGCCGGCGCGTATGCGATCCAGGGACGCGCGGCCGAATTCATCGAGCGAATCGACGGTTCCCATTCAGGTATCATGGGTCTGCCCCTTTTTGAGACTGCCGCGCTGCTCCGCACCGCGCGCGTCGCCTTCTGAACCCACCATGAACGAAGAAATCCTGATCAACCTCACGCCGCAGGAAACGCGGGTCGCACTCGTCCAGCAAGGCGCGGTGCAGGAGCTTCACGTCGAGCGCACGCTGTCGCGCGGGCGGGTCGGCAACATCTATCTCGGCAAGGTCGTACGCGTGCTGCCCGGCATGCAGTCGGCGTTCATCGACATCGGCCTCGAACGTGCGGCGTTCCTGCACGTCGCCGACATCTGGCATCCGCGCCTCGCGGGCGAGCCGCAGTCGGGCGCGCCGCACCAGCCGATCGAGAAGATCGTGTTCGAGGGCCAGACACTGATGGTCCAGGTGATCAAGGATCCGATCGGCACGAAGGGCGCGCGGCTGTCGACCCAGGTCAGCATCGCGGGCCGCACGCTCGTCTATCTGCCGCAGGAGCCGCATATCGGCATCTCGCAGAAGATCGAGAGCGAGGCCGAGCGCGAGGCCGTGCGTGCGCGTCTGACGGCCGTGATTCCGGCGGACGAGAAAGGCGGCTACATCGTGCGCACGATCGCCGAGGATGCCACCTCCGACGAGCTCGCGGGCGACGTCACATACCTGCGCAAGACGTGGGCGACGATCGTCGCGCAGGCGCAGCGGCTGCCGGCGACGAGCCTGCTGTACCAGGATCTCGATCTCGCGCAACGCGTGCTGCGCGATTTCGCGAACGACGACACGACGCGCATCCAGGTCGATTCGCGCGAGACCTACCAGCGCCTCTCGGAATTCGCGGGCGAATTCACGCCGGCCGTGAGCCCGAAGCTGCACCACTACACCGGCGAGCGGCCGCTGTTCGACCTGTACAACATCGAGACGGAGATCCAGCGCGCGCTGTCGCGCCGCGTCGACCTGAAGTCGGGCGGCTACCTGATGATCGACCAGACCGAGGCGATGACGACGATCGACGTGAACACCGGCGGCTACGTCGGTGCGCGCAACTTCGACGACACGATCTTCAAGACCAACCTCGAGGCCGCGCACACGATCGCGCGGCAGCTGCGGCTGCGCAACCTGGGCGGGATCATCATCATCGACTTCATCGACATGGAGAACGCCGAGCATCGCGACGCGGTGTTGTCCGAGTTGAAGAAGGCGCTGTCGCGCGACCGCACGCGCGTGACGGTCAACGGCTTCTCGCAGCTCGGGCTCGTCGAGATGACGCGCAAGCGCACGCGCGAATCGCTCGCGCACGTGCTGTGCGAGCCGTGCCCGACCTGCCAGGGCAAGGGCCAGGTGAAGACGTCGCGCACCGTGTGCTACGACATCCTGCGCGAGATCCTGCGCGAGTCGCGGCAGTTCAACCCGCGCGAATTCCGCGTGATCGCCGCGCAACAGGTGATCGACCTGTTCCTCGACGAGGAATCGCAGCATCTCGCGATGCTGATCGACTTCATCGGCAAGCCGGTGTCGCTGCAGGTCGAGTCGAACCTGAGCCAGGAGCAGTACGATATCGTGCTGATGTAACGTTCCGTCCATCCGCCGCCGGCATCGCCGCGCGGCGCTTCGATGCGGCACCCGGGTCGCCCGCGCATGTCGCGCCGGCACCCGCCGCCGCCCTTTCACCCTCCCCTTTTCGCATTCACCACACACCATGAGCCAAGGCCACAACCGCCGCCAGCGCAAGAAACTCCACATCGGCGAATTCCAGGAACTCGCGTTCAACGCCACCGCGCATTACCGCAACGAAATGACCGACCTCGAACGCGGCGAACTGATCGACGCGTTCATCGACTTCGTCGAAGCGAACGGGCTGCTGACCGTCGCGTCGGCGGACGAAGGCATCGGCGCTTACGTGATTTCCGGCGCGCCGCGCGGCACGACGACCGACGCCGATCGCGAGCTCGTGCGCGGCTGGCTGGCCGCACGGCCGGAACTGTCCGACGTCAAGGTCAGCGAATTCAGCGACGCGTGGTATCCGGAAGCCTGAGTTTCCGGTTTCATCGCCCCTCCCGCAGCGCCCACGCCTGCCCCCCGCCACGGCGGGCCAGGCCGGCGCGGCGCCTCCCTCCGCCTCCCTTCGCCAACGCGCGACACCGCGCCAGCGGCACCCACTCACACGATTCGCGCCGCGTCGACGGTGATTACCCCGATTTCCGCAGTGAATCGGACGCTTACTTCAATTTAACGATCATTAAAAGACGGCTCGCATCGGCGGATCTACTCTGATCGCCAGGAATCCGGTGTTTTCCGGCGCGATCGGCAAGCAAGACGAAAGAATGCAAACCGCCCGCCCGACAGGTGTTCCGGATTCCGATACAGGCGAAAACGCGACACGGCGACAGGTCAATCAGGGAGACAACCAACAATGCGCCAGCCGCTTCCCCATCGCAGCGACGACACATCGGCGCACGCGAAGGCCGCCTGACCCCACTCTCCAATGAATACGAGGAAGACATGGATACGCCGATCACCCATCAGGCAGGACTCCGAATGATTATGATCGCGGCTGGCGTCGCAGCGCTGATGTCGCTGTCCGCGTGCGGCGGCTCCGGCTCGCTGAGCCAGGGCACCGGCGGCGCAGGATCGGGTTCGGGCGACACGACGGCCACGACCGGCGGCACGAGCAACGGCTCGGGCAGCGGTTCCGGCAGCGGCTCGACCGTCGGCAGCACGGGCAGCGGCAGCGGTTCGGGCACCGGCTCGGCGGGCAGCGGCGCATCCGCCAACGCGCTCGGCCAGACGATCGACTCGTCGAGCAACATCGTGACGGCCGCGGGCGGCGCGGTATCGGGCGTCGGCACGACGATCGCCGGCCAGTCGCTGCCCGGCACCAATGCGTCGACCACGCAAGGTCTCGGCACGGTCGTGCAGGATGCCGGCGCGGCCGTCACGACGCTCGGCACCGGCCTCGGCTCGGGGCTCGGCCAGCTCGGCGCGTCGTCGAACCCGGTCGGCACGACGGTCGCGAGCACCGGCGGCGTGGTCACCAACCTCGGCAACGCGGTAGCCGCGACCGGCGGCGTCGTGTCGAGTCTCGGCGCCAGCGGTTCGGCGCTGGCACCGCTCGCACCCGTCACGTCGCCGGTCGGCGGCGCGATCACGACGCTGGGCAACACGCTCGCCGGCGGCGGCGCGACGCTCGGCACTCAGCTGTCCACGGGCCCGGTCGCGCAGATCACGGGCGCCGCCAGCTCGGCGATCACGCCGATCACGTCGACGGTCGGCTCGGTCACGCAGACCGTCGCGTCGAGCACCCCGCTCGGCGCGCCGCTCACGAACCTCGTGACGACGGTCGGCAACGGCGTCGCGAACGCCGGCACGACGATCGCGAAAACCGGCGGGAATCCGGTGACGAACGGCGTCGGCAACGTCGTGACTGCGACCGGCAACACGGTGGCCACCGCCGGCACGACGCTGCTGGGCGGCGGTGGCGCCGCGACGAGTCCGCTCGCGCCGGTCACGGGGCTTTTGTCGACGGGCGCACTCGGCGGCGCGACGGGCGGCAGCAACCCGGCCGGTGCGCTTACGTCGGCGGTCGGCACCGTGACGGGAGCGGTGTCGGGCGCGGCCGGCGGCTCGCCCGTCGCGGGGCTGACGGCCGGAAGCGGCAGCGGCGCGCTCTCGAAGACCGGCGGCGGCGTGCTCGCGCCCGTAACGACGACGCTCGGCGCGCTGGTCAAATAAGCGGCCGGCAGGTACGGCGCCCGCATCGTCGACGATGATCGGGCGCCGTGCCTCTGCCTCTGCCTCTGCCTCTGCCTCTGCCTCTGCCTCTGCCTCTGCCTCTGCCTCTGCCTCTGCGGAAGCCTCAACCTCGACCCGCATCTGCCCGCTTCCCCCACCCCGCGATCCCTACCTTTTCCCGACAGTTCGCCTCCAGCAAGCCGTCGAAATCGGTCCTGAAAGCAAGACACGTTAAAATCTCACCTCGCGTGGTGCGCCGCCCGCACCCGCCATCCATCGCCAGCCGCGTGCCCTCGGGCCGCCCCCGACCCATGGAGTGAGTGTCAATGAGCGGCGGACTTCCGTTTCCCGCATCCCGCAAGTCGTTTCCGTCCTCGACGGTCTTCCTGATTCTCGCCGCCGCCGCGCTGCTGTCCGGCTGCGGGCTGCTGCCGGTCCAGAATCCGCCGGCGCCGATCAGCGAGGCGCTCGTCGAGCCCGTCGAGGAAACCGCCGGCGAACCGCTGACGATGCCGCCCGTGCCGGCCCCGACGCGCCCGGAGGAACCGGAAGCGCCGAAGAAGCCGCACCACGAAGTCACGCGGCCGAAGCCCGTGCAGCGGCCCGAATCGCCGACACCGCCGCCGCCTCCGCCCGCGCCGATCGTCGCGACGCGCCCGCTCGATCGCACCCAGATCCATGCGCTGCTCGACAGCGAAGTGGCGCGACGCAACGGCAAAGTGATCGGCCGCGCGGTCGACATGGTGACCGACGCGAGCGGCAAGCCGCGCGAGATGATCGTCAACCTGCAGGGCTTCATGGGCGTCGGCGACCGCAAGGTCATCTTCCCGTGGAACGTGTTCCGCTTCACCCCGGGCGGCAAACAGGAGCCGATCGTGCTCGACGTGCCGTCGGGCGACCTGCCGCCGGCCGCACGGCCCAAGGCCGTGCCGCTGTCGGGTTCGGCTGCGGCCTCGCCCGCAACGAGACTCGCGCTGCTCGACAGCGACGTCGAGCGCCCGAACGGCACGAAAATCGGCCGCGTCGTCGACGTGCTGATCGATCGCGCCGCGCAGCCGCAGGCTGTCGTGCTCGACCTCGGCGGCCTCGTCAACACCGACCGCCGTTCGATCGCCGCGAGCTGGGGCGCGCTGCGCTTCGTCACGCGCGACAAGGCGCTGCGCCCGCAGCTCGACCTGAACGACGCACAGATCAAGGCGTCGCCGCCCTACGCGGCCGACAAGCCGATCGTCGCGGTCTACCCGCCCGTTACCCCGGCACCGATGCCGGCTTCGTCTGCGAGTGCGACCCGATGACGATCAAGCATTCCGTCAGCGTACGCAGTCTCCGGTCCCTCGACTGGCTCAACTTCTTCGTTGCAAACGTTCAAACAGGGTTCGGTCCGTTCATCGCGTCCTACCTCGCGTCGCACAAGTGGACGCAGGGCGAGATCGGCATGGTGCTGTCGATCGGCACGATCAGCGCGATGGTCAGCCAGGTGCCGGGCGGCGCGGCCGTCGACGCGCTGAAGAACAAGAAAGGCGCGGCCGCGTGGGCCATCGCGGCGATCATCCTGTCGGCGGTGCTGCTCGCGTCGAGCCCGACGATCGTGCCGGTGATCGCCGCCGAGGTGTTCCACGGTTTCGCAAGCTGCATGCTCGTGCCGGCCATGGCCGCGATCTCGTTCTCGCTCGTCGGCCGCGCCGACCTCGGCGACCGGCTCGGCCGCAACGCACGCTGGGCGTCGATCGGCAGCGCAGTCGCGGCGGGCCTGATGGGACTCACCGGCGAATACTTCTCCGCGCGAGCGGTGTTCTGGCTGACCGCCGTGCTGGCGCTGCCCGCGCTGTTCGCGCTCGCGATGATCCAGCCGACGCACGAGGTGATTCCGCAGTCGTCGAAGCCCGACGAGCACGACAACCACGACGAACCCGGCGAACGCGAAACGCTGCTCGAACTGCTGCGCGACCGCCGGATGCTGATCTTCGCGGCGTGCGTGGTGCTGTTCCACCTGTCGAACGCGGCGATGCTGAACCTCGCGGCCGGCGAAGTCACGGCCGGGATGGGCGAGAACGTGCAGCTCGTGATCGCCGCGTGCATCATCGTGCCGCAGGCGATCGTCGCGATGCTGTCGCCGTGGGTCGGCCGCTCCGCGCAACGCTGGGGGCGCCGGCCAATCCTGCTGCTCGGCTTCTCGGCACTGCCGGTGCGCGCGCTGCTGTTCGCCGGCGTGAGCAGCCCGTACCTGCTGGTGCCCGTGCAGATGCTCGACGGCATCAGCGCGGCGGTGTTCGGCGTGATGCTGCCGCTGATCGCGGCCGACGTCGCGGGCGGCAAGGGTCGCTACAACCTGTGCATCGGGCTGTTCGGGCTCGCGGCCGGGATTGGCGCGACACTCAGCACGGCCGCGGCCGGCTACGTCGCCGATCACTTCGGCAACGCGGTCAGCTTCTTCGGGCTTGCCGCCGCGGGCGCGCTCGCGGTATTGCTGGTCTGGCTCGTGATGCCGGAAACACGCGTCGAGAACGGCGACGCGGCCGCCGACGAACCGGCCGCCGCCTCGCCCGAACAGGCGCACTGAGGCCCGCGCGCCACCGTTACCCGCTTCTTGGCCAACGCATGATGGATACGATCAGGACACTCAACGAAGCCCGCCAGCAGATCCAGCAGTCGATCTTCGATCTGTTCAAGGGGCTGTCATTCAGCGAGCGGCTCGCGCAAGGCGGGCTGATGGCGCTGCAGGCCGTGTGCGGCGCGTGCCTCGCGTATGTGATCGGCCGCGCACTGCACACTGAGCAGGCCGTATGGGCGGCGATCACCGCGATCGCCGTGACGCAGCACAACTACTCGGACACGATGTCGCTGTCGCGCGACCAGTTCATCGGTGCGATGGTCGGCGGCGTGCTCGGCTTCGCCGGCGCGGCGCTCGGCGGCGACCGCCTGGTCGCGTATGCGATCACCGTCGCGGTCGTGATCGTCTGCTGCTGGTGTCTGAACGTGGGCAGCGCGGCACGGCTCGGCGGCGTGACCGCGACGATCGTGCTGCTGTTTCCGGGCAACGGCCCGCTGTGGGACATTCCGCTGATGCGGCTCGGCGAAGTGACGCTCGGCACCGTGTGCGCGCTGGGCGTGTGCTGGATGATGGCGCAGATCGAGCGCCGCTGGTTTCGCCGCGCAGCGGCAAAGTAACGCGGCTGCCCGGCACGCATCGCGGCATCGCGATACGTACCGGGTGATCGGCAGGATCAGTCGCCGATTCTCAGCACGATGCCGGAGCCGATCTGCACCAGCAGGTGATCGCCGCCGACGCCGACCCATTGATAGCCGCGCGGCGGCTGGCTCAGGTGATAGCCGCGCCAGTCGTCGATCACGTACTGGCGATCACGGAATTCGGGGGGCAGCCGGTCGCCCTTGTGCCACTCGCGGCGCGGCTGGTCGGCCCAGCGCGGCGGTACGTCTTCAACGCGGCCGGGCCCTTTGCGCATGTCGTGCTTGTCATGACCGTACGCATGGCCATTGCCATGATCGCGCCCCTGGTCGTCCTGTTGTGCATTGGCTAACGTCGGCGCCGCCAACGCGGCGGCCACGAACAAAACGGCAAGAATCGGGTGCTTTGTTACCATCATCCACCTCCCGTCGAACCGTCGGCGCCGGGATGACGCCGCGGCCGTACAAGGCTAGCACACCTCGCCAGGCCCGCCAGTCGCGCGGCTTCACGCACGAGGCAGCGGGTATACTCTCGCTCACCTTCGATCCGTACGATTTTTCATGGCTGAACCTACGCTCGGCGTCGCCATCATCGCCCACAACGCGGCCCGCCGGCTCGCACAGTGCCTCGACGCACTCGCCTTCGCGGACGACATCGTCGTCGTCGACGGCGGCAGCACCGACGACACCGTCGAGATCGCCCGCGCGCACGGCGCTCGGGTGATCTTCGCCGCCGACTGGCCGGGCTTCGGCCCGCAGAAGAATCGCGCACTCGCGGCACTGTCGACCGACTGGGTGCTGTCGATCGACACCGACGAAGTCGTGTCGGACGAACTGGCCGCATCGATCCGCGCGGCGCTGCGCGCGCCGCAGGCCGACATCTATGCCATCGACCGGCTGTCGGCCTTCTGCGGGCGCTGGGTACACCATAGCGGCTGGTACCCGGACTGGATTCCGCGCCTGTTCCGGCGCAGCGCGGCGCGCTTCTCCGACGACCTCGTCCACGAGCGCCTCGTGTACGACGGCCCTGCCGCACGACTCGACGGCAAGCTGCTCCACTATTCGTACGACGACATCGAATCGGTATTGCGAAAGCTCGACGCGTACTCGAGCGCCGGCGCACGCCAGCGGCGCGCGGCCGGCGAACGCGCCGGCATCGGCAAGGCCATCCGGCGGGGCTTGTGGGCATTCGTCCGCACCTACTTGCTGCGGCGCGGGTTCCTCGACGGCCGGGCGGGATTCATGATCGCGGTATTCAACGCGGAAACGGTCTACTACCGCTTCCTGAAGCTGGCGCACGACAGTACGCCGCCGTCCGGCCGCTGAAGCCGGACGCCTCGCGATCCTTCAGCGGTCGCGCGTCAGCGACGATGTGTCGATGACCGACGTACGCGGCGCCTCGACGGCCGGCCGGCCATCGACGAGCGCCGCCGCGACCTCGATCACACGCTGCGACGAGAGCTCCGTCAGGCAGCGGCTCCAGCTTTCCAGGTGGCGATCGCACCCTTCGAGCTTGCACGGCACGCAGTCGCCCTCGCCCTGCATCAGGTACACGTTGCCGCGCTGACCGGACCCGCGCAGCGGCCACGGCTCGTCGTGCGCCGGCCAGTTCGCCGGCCACGGACCCCAGCGCACCGGATTGGAAGGTCCGAACAGCGCGAGGGTCGGCGTGCCGCATGCCGCGGCGACGTGGGTTGCGCCGGTATCGGGCCCGACGAACAGGCGCGCGCGACGAATCAGTTCCGCCGTTTCGCCGAACGTCAGGCGTCCGACAAAGTTGGCGACCGGCTCCTGCGCCGCGTCGACGATGCGGCGCGCATAGTCTGCCTCCACAGGCGCCGGGCCGCCGGTCAGAGCGACGTCGAAGCCGCGCCCGCGTGCCCAGCGGATCAGGTCGACCCAGCCGTCCTCATGCCATTGCTTGTAGCGGAACATCGGCGACGGATGCAGCACGATAAACGGCCGCTCGCCGGACAACCCGCCCGGAGCGTGCAGCATCGCGTCGAACCGGGCCACGCGCGCGGGATCGGCGCCGATACCCGGTGCGACGACCTCCGCGCAGGGTGTCACGCCGAGCGCCTCGGCGATCGCAAGACTGCTCGTCACGGTATGCACGTCGCCGTGGCGATCAAGTGCGATGCCGTCGAGCATGAAGCGGATCAGCCTCGTCACGCGCGCGGGATCGACGAGCCCGACGCGCCGGCGGCCGCCGAACCACGCATAGAAGCGCGCCCGGTCGGAGCCGATCGCCGCACAGGCGAGATCGTAGCGACGCCAGACACGCAGCGCGTCGGCGAGGCGCTCGCGCGGCTTCGCGCGCTGCGCGACGACGATCACGCGACGGATGTCGGGGTTGTGCTCGAGCACGCCCTCGGTCCCCTTGAACACGATCATGTCGATCTGCGCATCGGGCCAGCGGCGTTTCAGCGAGCGGACGAGCGGCGTGGCCAGCAATACGTCGCCGATCCGGCGCGTACAGGAAACGAGAATGCTGCGTGGCGGCGTAGCGAGCCTGAGGGGAACGGTCACGGTAGGAACGGTCTGGGAACAGCTTGTCATTCTAGCGAAATCGCTGCAAAACGAAGCACGCGGCGCATCTCAGCGCGGCGCGCACAGCGCCTCGGCGAGCGCCGCCATGCGCCCGCTCGCCGCCGGCACGTCGAAGCCGGCGATCTTGTCGGACGCGCGCTGCACCAGCGCGGCGCGCAGCGTCGCGTCGGTCGACACGCGCTCGAGCGCGGCCGACATCGCGTCGACGTCCCCGACCGGCACGAGCAACCCCGCGTCGCCCCCGTCCAGCAGATCATGCGGCCCGGTCGGGCAATCCGTCGAAACGACCGGCGTGCCGAGCGCCATCGCCTCGCCCAGCACCATGCCGAATCCTTCGTAGCGACTGCTCAGCACCAGCGCATCGGCCGCCCGCACGTACGGGAACGGATTCGCACAATAGCCGACGAAATGGACGGCGTCGCGAACGCCCAGCTCGACCGCGAGCCGTTCGAGCATCGCGCGATCCGGGCCGTCTCCGACCAGCACCAGCGCTGCGGCATCGGGCCGGCGCGCACGCCATTGCGCATACGCACGCAGCAGCGTGCGGTGATCCTTCTGCCCTTCGTCGAGCCGGGCAACCGACACGACGAACCGGCCGGCCGGCCGCTCGAATTCGGCATCGGCGTGGCGACGGATCGCGTTCACGTCGATCACGTTCGGCAGATCGGCGATCCGCACACCCGACCCCGCGAAGATCTCCTCAGCCTCGCGCCGCATCGCGGGCGTGAGCATCGCGATCGCCGCATAGCGCGAATACTGTCGCGTGCGCCGCGCCATGTACGCGCGGCTCTTGTTGCCGAAGCGCGCGACGAAGCTGTAATGGCTCACGCCGAACCAGGGCGCAGCGCCGCGACCGGCGATCCGCCGCAGCGAGAAGTCGAAATCGCAGACGACGTCGAAGTCGGCCGCCAAACGCAGGAAGCGACGCGCGACGAGCGAGCGGATCGCCGCGTGCGTCATCAGCTTGTGCATCAGCTTCTCGCCGAAGCGCAACCGGCGGCGGCGCTCGACCTGATGCAGGACATGCGACCAGCGCGCGTGCGCCAGCACGTGGACCGGCACGTCGGCGGGAATCGCGCCGCTGCGTCGCAGCGCATCGAGATCGTCGGTCGGAAAGGCAACCGACAACGCGGGCGCGAACTGGCGGCGATCCAGCGCGTTCAGCCATGAAACCAGCGCGGTTTCGGTGCCGCCCCGCCCGAAGTCGTCGATATGGAACAGCAACCGCACCGGCTTGCCGTCCGCGCTCGGCGTGGCCGCTTGCGCGCGGCTCCGCACGGTGCTCACGAGCCGCTCCCCGGCTGCGCCCGGCGCACGCCGGCGCGTCGCTCGCCATACCCGAGCAGCAGCCCGGCAAATGCCCAGAATGCGAGGATCGTCGTCTGCCACATGAAATCGTCCACCAGGTTCTTCGTGACCATGCCGGCGACGAGCGCGATGCCGCCCGCCGCGATCGACGGTTCAACGTGCCTCAAGCGCCAGAATGCGACGACGAGCGTCGCCAGCAACAGCACCTGCAGCGCCAGGCCGATGCGCCCGGCCTGCAGCCACGTGTTCAGGAAAAGATTGTGTGCGTGCGTGAGCGCCTGCGGTTCGAGTGCCAGCAACTCCGGCGGCATCTCGCTGCGGTAAGCCATGCCCGGCAGCGGTTTGCCGAAACCGATGCCGATCCATTCGTGGCGGCTGCCCTGCTCTTCGTAGAACTTCCACAGCTTCGGCCGCGTGTCCGACGACAACGTGTCGCCGACCCCGGTCATGCCCGGCGGCACATAGAGCCGTACACCGGCAATCGAGATGTCGCGCGACGCGGCCAGCGGCGGCGGCGCATCGTGATAGCGCAGTCGTGCGCTGATTTCGAGGGTACCGACTGCCCCGACACCGACGACGGCCACGGCCAGCACCGCCAGCAGCAGATGGTGCCGGTACAGCGGAAACAGGCCGATCAGCAACGTGACTGCGGCGGCCGGCCAGAAGAAGCGGTTGAGGGTGGCAAGCCCGACCATCACGCACAGCACGATGCCCGTCACGCCGGCCCAGCGCCAGCCGCGTTTCGACACGAAGAACGCACAGAACAGCGCCATCGCAAACGCGGCGAGCGTACTCGTATGGCCGACTCGCGCGTAAAAGCGCATCGGGATGGTCAAGGGGGTCGGCGGCTGCAGCTTGCCCCAGTAGATCACGCTGATCGCGGCGAGCAGCGCACACGCAAGCCACACGGCCAGGGTGACGCGTTCCGCGCGTTCGACCCGCGTGCCGAACAACCAGAAGCCCCAGAACGACAGCAGCGGATACACGACCTCATCGAACCACGCGTGCCTGCTGACGTCCGGAAACATCGACCAGCGCACGGCGGCAAAACTCCACGCCGCCCAGGCGACGATCGGGACGAACAACGGCCACCGGAACAATGCCGGCCGCCCGCGCGCGCAGGCGGCCGCGACCAGCGCGATACCGATCAGCGCCATGCTGCTGTTCACGAACGCCGCCAGGTGCCCGAACATGACCGCGAACATCAGGACGGGGCAGCCAATCCATAAAAGACGCTCGATACGCGCCGTAGTAACAGTCATCGAACTTGCACCAGAACTTGTTGCAGCGCATTGCGCACCGCGTCTACCGACAGCCCGCTCATACACGCCGCGCAGCCGTCATGCCACGCGACGCACGTCGTGGCGTCGCGGTCACATCGCCGGACCCACCGAACGTGGCGCCGGAAAATATAGGGTTGATCGCGGCACGGCATGTCCGCAATCGTCACGGCGACGAACGGAACGTCGCGCCAATAGCGCCCGGCACCGTGGACAACCGCGCTGCCGGGCCCGAACAGCGCGACGGTCGGCACGCCGATCAATCGCGCGAGATGCGCGACGCCCGTATCGGGGCAGACGACCGCGCGTGCGGCCGCATACAGGTGCCAGAGATCCGCGAGGCCGAGTTTCCCGGCAAAGTTCGACTGCCCGGCGTGCGGCCCGATCTCGTCGATCAGTTCGGCTTCGCTCTTGCCGCCGCTCCACACCACCCGATGGCCGGCCGCCTCGATGTCGGCCGCCAGTGCGCGCCAGCGCTCGACCGGCCAGCGCTTGACCAGCGTGCTCGCGCCCGGATGCAGCACCACGTACGGCCGCTCGCGAAGCACTGCGGGCAGCTCGGTGCTCGCGACCGGCGCCGGCCAGTCACCCGGCCGGTACGCGCGCGGCGACGGACCGTCGATCAGGTCGGCGGTCAGATCCCCCCATGCGGCGGGCTCGTCGGGATAGGGGCGGCACTCGTCGACCGGCCAGTTCTTCCAGGCCGGAGAATCGCCGTCATGCGCGACGATCCAGCGGCACCCCGCGCCGAGCGCGAGCCAGCTGTGGCGGTTGTCCGCCGCAACGATGCCGAGATCGTAAGGCCCCGACGCCAGCAGCCGGCGCACCGACACGGGATCGCGCGGATCGAAGGCCAATGCCTCTACGCCAAACGGTTCGCCGGTGTACAGCGGTGCAACCGCCTTCGGGCATGCGAGCACGATGCGCGCGGCGGGATGCTGTTCGCGCAACTTCGCCAGCAACGGTGTCAGCAACAGCGTATCGCCGAGCAGCAGGTGATGCGCGACGAAAATGCTCGCCGGCTGCAAGGGCCTGCGCCGCAGCGGCTTGAACAGCAATCTCGGCAGAGCCCGCGCGAAGATGTGGATACGTCCGGGAAAACGGCTCATCGGTTTACGGCGGGCGTCTCGATGGCAGGACTCGCAGTGAGCATCAGCCTGACGAACGGCCAATTCGTCACACGAATCGTCATGATCATTGTGGATTGAGTAAGTGCTTGCGCGGGGCAAATCGCGCCGCCGGGCAACCCGTTCGGCGCACCGGAGCGGAAATCGCGAGCCGGGCCGCCAAACACCGGCCTCCAGCCGGTAAACAGGCCGCCAGAGTATACCATCGCCCCCTCGCACTTCCGAACTGAAAGCCAGCCGACAGGCTGGCCATCGCGTGGCCAGGATGCCGCTACGCCGACGTACTCCCGCGGGCCGTGCGAGCCAGCGCGAGCAACTGCTCGACATGATGGCGCACGCCCGGGTCGTAGCCCACCGCATCGTGTGCGACGGCCGCCCGGTCGACGGCTTGCGCCCCGCTCGCCGCCGTCGCCAGCACCGCGCGCAGCGCATCGACATCGTCCGCCGCGAACGTGAGCTTCGCATGCTCCGCGATCACATCGTGGCAGCCCAGCGTCGGTGGCAGGATCACCGGCGTGCCGCACATGACCGACTCGATGCCGACCAGCCCGAACGGCTCGTATTTCGATGCAAGAATCGTGTAATCCGCTGCCCGGTAGCCGTCCTCGATGTCCTTCACGTAGCCGATGTAACGCAGTTGCGCCGAGGTCCGCTCGGGTGGCCGGCCGGCCACCGCGACGACGATCGACGCGTCCGTGCCATTCAGCGCGGCCTCGATCAGCGGCAGGCCCTTGCGCACGTGACTGCTCGATGGAAACAGCAGGACGACGTCGCGCTCGTCGAACCCGAAGCGGCGCCGCAACGCCGCCCGGTCGCTGTCGCCGATCGGTGTGAAGCGCTGCGCGTCGACCGGCGGATACAACATGCGGATCTTCGCATCGTCAACGCCGTACAGCGTGCGCAACTCGTCGCGCATCATCTGCGAATGGGCGACGACGTAGCGCGCGGCCGCATATTGCCGACTCTCGAGCGCGATCTGGCGCCGGTCGAAATAGCCCGGCGCCCGGCCGATCGCGCGCAGGAAGCCGCGATGCGTGCCACCGCAAATCGCGATCTCGGCGCCAACGACCCGGTTGCAGCCGATCAGGACATCGACGTTCGCGGCGCGCCGCGCACTGCGCAGCCGCCACGAAAACCATTCGTCGCGCAGCTTGCCGGGCAGGAACGACACGTCGATCCGATGCGGCTCGACGAGCCGCGCCTCGGGAATCGACGCATCGATCGACCGCGCGAAGAACGCCGGCGTCACCCCCGCCGCCACCATTCCTCGTGCGATATCGATCGCGTAACGCTCGAGGCCGCCGCCGTGTTTCAACGCATTGGCCGACAGGCCGATCTTCATCGCGGCGCTCCCGCGATACGAACCGGCGCGACGCTCACCCGGCCTCCTGCTGGAACTGGATCCGGTGCAGGTGCGCATACAGGCCGCCGGATTCGAGCAGCTCCGCGTGGTTGCCGCTCTCGACGATGCGGCCGCCGTCCATCACGAGAATCCGGTCCGCGCGCTCGATCGTCGACAGCCGGTGCGCGATCACCAGCGTCGTACGGCCCTTCATCAGCGTCTCGAGCGCCGCCTGCACATGGCGCTCGGATTCGGAATCGAGCGCCGACGTCGCTTCGTCGAGAATCAGGATCGGCGCATCCTTGTAGATCGCGCGGGCGATCGCGAGGCGCTGGCGTTGGCCACCGGACAGGCGCATGCCATTGTCGCCGACGAGCGTGTCGAGCCCGTCGGGCATCGCCTCGACCGTGCTGAGCAGGTTCGCCGCGCGCAGCGCCGCGATCACGCGCTCGCGGTCGGGCGTCTGCCCGTACGCGACGTTGCTCGCGATCGTGTCGTTGAACAGCACGACATCCTGGCTCACCATCGCGATCTGGCCGCGCAAGTCGCGCAGCTGGTACTCGGGCAACGCAACGCCGTCGACGAGGATCTCGCCGGAGGTCGGATCGAAGAAGCGCGGCAACAGGTTGACGAGCGTCGTCTTGCCGCTGCCCGACGGGCCCGCGAGCGCGATCATCTCGCCGGGCGCGACGTCGAACGACACGCGATCGAGCGTCGGCTTGCCGGTACCTGCGCCGTACGCGAACGACACGTCGCGGAACCGGATCCGGCCCGTCGCCTTCTCGAGCGGCTTGCCGCCGCCTTCGGGCTCGCGCGGCTCGTCGATCAGGCCGAAGATCAGCTCGGCCGCCGTCATCCCGCGCTGCAGCGGCTGGTTCACGTCCATCAGGTGCTTGAGCGGCGAAATGATCAGCAGCATCGCGGTGACGAACGCGACGAAACCGCCGACCGTCGTCTGGTCGTTGGACGACTGCACGACCGCGATCGTCAGCACGACCGCCAGTGCGATCGACGCAAGAAACTGCGTGAGCGGCTGCGCGAGCCCGCCCGACACGATCATCCGCATCGAATAGCCGCGCAGGCGCCGGCTCAGCTCGTTGAAGCGGCCGATTTCGTACTGCTCGCCGTTGTGGATCTTGACGACCTTGTAGCCGCCCACGGTTTCCTCGACGATGTACGCGAGCTGGTTCGTCAGCATCTGGTGCTCGCGGTTCAGCCGGCGCAGGCGCCGGTTGATCTTGCCGACGAGCCAGCCGATGCACGGCAGCAGCACCGCGACGATCAGCGTGAGGCGCCAGTTCAGGTAGAACAGGTAGCCGAGCAGAAAGAGCACCGTCAACGAATCGCGCACGAGCGTGATCAGCACGCCCAGCAGGACGTTCAGGACCTGGTTGACCTCGAAGACGACCGCGTTGATCACCGTGCTCGCGGTCTCGCGCTGGAAAAACGACACGCCGGTGTGGATCATCCGGTCGAACATCTGGATCCGCAAATCGAGCAGGATCCGGTTCGATACGTATTGCAGCAGGTAGTTGGACGCGTACTGCGCGGCGGCCCGCACGAGCGCGAGACCGACGACCGCGATCGGCACGTAGAGCTTCGCGCTCACGTCGCCCTTGGTGCCGAAGCCGCGATCGAGCAGCGGCTTGAGCAGCGCCGGGATCCCGGCTTCGGTTGCCGCGACCACGGCCATCGCGAGGACGCCGGCCACCATCACCCACAGGAGCGGCTTCAGGTAAGGCCACAAACGGCGTGCGACGACCACGGGCGACGACGCGTCTTCGCCGCCCAGGGGTTTGCTAAGAGTAGGCTTGACGCTCAAGATGCCCTCAAGGAATTCGAACCGGATAACATTCAGTAGACAATTTCGGCCGAGCTGCCGTCGAACGCCGCGCGCAGTTCCGCGAGCAGCACGTCGCTCGGCTTCACGCGCCACGCGTCGCCGAGACGCATTTCGCCCTGTGCCCGCGCGTTGCTGTAGTGGACCTGCACCGCGAGCCCGTTCGGCAGCGGCGCCTGCGGGCGGCGACCGCCATCGCGCCCGCCGCCGCGCGGCGCAGGCGCTTCAACCGCGGGCGCGGCGGCCGGGTCGTCCTTCGATACGTGCGGCTCGAGCACGCGGCGCAGCGCGACTGCGTCGGCGTTGCCGTTCATCGTCAGCCGCACGGCCTGTGCATAGCGGCTGCGTGCCCGCTCGAGATCCATCACCGTATCGGCCGTGAAGCGGATGCCGCCGGTAAACGCATCGTTGCGCGCCTGCCCCTGCACGATCAACAGCTCGTCTTCCTTGAACAGCGCCTTGTTCGCCTCGAACTGCTCGTTGAAGATCGTGATCTCGCACTGGCCCGAACCGTCGTCGAGCAGCGCGATCAGCATCTTGCCGCGCTGGGTCATCTGCGTGCGCAGCGACGCGATGATGCCGGCCACGATCTTGTCGCGCCCTTCCTTCAGGTCGCCGACCTTCTGCCGGACGAAGCGGCGCACCTCGTCGCGATACGCGTCGAACAGGTGGCCGGACAGGTAGAAGCCGAGCGCGCCCTTCTCTTCCTGCAGGCGGCGCTTGTCGTCCCATGCGGGCTCGTCGACGAGCGCATGCGCGTGCGGCGACTCGGCCCCCATGTCGAACAGGCCGGCCTGCATCGCGTTCGCCTCGGCCTGATCGGCCGCTTCCATCGCCAGCGGCACCGACGCGATCAACTGCGCACGGTTCGTATTCAGCGAATCGAATGCGCCGGCGCGGATCAGCGCCTCGACCGTGCGGCGGTTGACGACGCGCCGGTCGATCCGCTCGCAGAAATCGAACAGGTCGGTGAACGCCTTTTCCTCGCGGGCGCGCAGGATTTCCTCGATCGCGTTCTGGCCGCTGCCCTTCACCGCGCCGAGGCCGTAGCGGATCGTGCGCGAGCGCTTGCCGTCGGCTTCGGCGACCGGCTCGAAGCGGTAATGCGACTGGTTGATGTCGGGCGGCAGCACGGCGAGGTTGTTCACGACGCAATCGTCGAACAGGATCTTCACCTTGTCGGTGTCGTCCATCGCGAGCGTCATGTTGGCCGCCATGAATTCGGCCGGATGGTGCGCCTTCAGCCACGCGGTGAAGTACGCGAGCAGCGCATAGGCGGCCGCGTGCGACTTGTTGAAGCCGTAGCCCGCGAACTTCTCCATCAAGTCGAAGATTTCGTCGGACTTCTCGCGCGTGAGGCCGTTCTTCGCCGCACCCGCCGCGAAGATCTCGCGGTGCTCGGCCATCTCCTCGGCCTTCTTCTTGCCCATCGCGCGGCGCAGCAAGTCCGCGCCGCCGAGCGAGTAGCCGCCGATGATCTGCGCCATCTGCATCACCTGCTCCTGATAGACCATGATGCCGTAGGTCTCTTTCAGGACGGGTTCGACGCGCGGATCGGGATACTCGACCTTCTCGCGGCCGTGCTTCCGTGCGCAGAAGCTCGGGATCAGGTCCATCGGGCCCGGACGGTACAACGACACGAGCGCGATGATGTCCTCGAAGCGGTCGGGCTGCGCATCCTTCAGCATGCCCTGCATCCCGCGGCTTTCCAGCTGGAACACTGCGACCGTGTTGGCCTTCTTCAGGATCTGGAACGAGGCGGGATCGTCGAGCGGCACCTGCGCGAGCGACCAGTCGGCCTTCGACGGATCGAGGCGGCGAATGTAGCGCTCGGCCCAATCGAGGATCGTCAGCGTCGTGAGACCCAGAAAGTCGAACTTCACGAGGCCGACGGCTTCGACGTCGTCCTTGTCGTACTGGCTGACGACACCGCCTTCGTCGCCCTGCGTGTACAGCGGGCAGAAATCGGTCAGCTTGCCGGGCGCGATCAGCACGCCGCCCGCGTGCATCCCGACGTTACGCGTGAGCCCTTCGACGCGCTGTGCGAGGTCGAGCAGCTGGTGCACTTCGTCCTCGTGGTCGTAGCGCTCCTGCAGCTGCGGCTCTTCCTTCATCGCGTCGGCGATCGTCACGTGCTTGCCCGGCTTGAACGGGATCAGCTTCGCAATGCCGTCGGTGAACATGTAGCCGAGGTCGAGCACACGGCCGATGTCGCGCACGGCCGCCTTCGCGGCCATCGTGCCGAAGGTGGCGATCTGGGACACGGCGTCCGCGCCGTACTTCTCCTTCACGTACTGGATCACGCGGTCGCGGCCGTGCTGGCAGAAGTCGATGTCGAAGTCGGGCATCGACACGCGTTCCGGATTCAGGAATCGCTCGAACAGCAGGTTGTAGCGCAGCGGGTCGAGGTCGGTAATGCCGAGCGCGTACGCAACCAGCGAACCGGCGCCCGAGCCACGGCCCGGGCCGACCGGCACGCCGTTGTTCTTCGCCCAGTTGATGAAGTCCGCAACGATCAGGAAGTAGCCCGGGAAGCCCATCTTCGTGATGGTCCCGCACTCGAACTCGAGGCGCTTGTAGTACGTGTCGCGCTGCGCGTCGCGCTCGGCTTCGGCCGGATACAACTGCGCGAGGCGGGTCTCGAGCCCTTCCTTCGACAGCTGGACCAGGTAGTCGTCGAGCGACATGCCGTCCGGTGTCGGGAACAGCGGCAGTTTCGGCTTGCCGAGCTCGAGCTTCAGGTTGCAGCGTTTCGCGACTTCGACCGTGTTCGCGATCGCCGACGGCAGGTCGGCGAACAGCGTGGCCATGTCGTCCTGCGTGCGGAAATACTGGTCGGTCGTGAAACGCTTCTGGCGCCGCGGGTTCGCGAGGATGTCGCCTTCCGAGATACACACGCGCGCCTCGTGCGCGGTGAAATCGTCGTCGGTCATGAACTGCGTCGGGTGCGTCGCGACGACCGGCAGCTGCAGCGCCGCGGCGAGCGTCGCGGCCTGCTGGATGTACGCCTCGGCGCCCGGCTGGCCATAACGCTGCAGTTCGATGTAGAAACCGCCCGGGAACACCTTCGCCCAGCGCTCGGCGTGACGGCGCGCGGCTTCTTCGTTGCCCGCGGCAAGCGCGAGCCCGATATCGCCCTGTTGCGCGCCCGACAGCGCGAGCAGCCCCTGCGCGAGCTCGCCGTCGAGCCAGCTCGCGTCGAGTTCCGCACGGCCGCGGTACTGGTTCGTGAGCCACGCCTTCGACAGCAGCTCGCAGAGATTCAGGTAGCCGACCTTGTCCTTGACGAGCAGCAGCAGCCGCGACGGCTTGTCGCGGTCGTCCGGATTGGCGATCCAGACGTCGCAGCCGGCGATCGGCTTGATGCCCTTGCCGCGGGCTTCCTTGTAAAAACGGACGAGGCCGAATGCGTTGCCGAGATCGGTGAGCGCGAGCGCGCCCTGACCGTCTGCGGCCGCCGCCTTGACGATGTCGTCAATGCGCACGATGCCGTCGGCAATCGAGAATTCGGAGTGAACGCGAAGATGGACGAAGCGGGGATCTGACATGGGCGCTATTGTAGCCGCCCCGCCACGCGGGCTGCCCAAAAATCCCCGTACCAGCCGTTCGGCCGATGCGCGCGACCACACGCCGCGCAGTTGGTCAAACGGCCGGATGCCGGCCTGAGCGCGGTTTGCGGGATAATACGGTTTTTCGAATCAGCGCCCCGGCTTCGCACCCTTTTTTGCGGGCCGCCGTGCGGCCGTTTTCCCGTCGGACCATCATGACCATCGTCAACCTCGCCGCCTACCACTTCGTGTCGCTCGACGCGAACGAGCAATGGCGCCCGCTCGTCACCGCCCGCTGCAACGAACTCGGCCTGCGCGGCACGATCCTGCTCGCACCGGAAGGCATCAACCTGTTCATCGCCGGCACGCGCGAAGCCGCCGACGCGTTCATCGCGTATCTCCGCCACGATCCGCTGTTCGAAGGCAAGTTCGCGTCGCTGCAGTTCAAGGAAAGCCTGTCCGACTCGCAGCCGTTCCGCCGCATGCTCGTGCGCCTGAAGCGCGAGATCATCACGATGAAGAAGCCGGCGATCAAGCCGGAACTCGGCCGCGCGCCGTTCGTCGACGCGCGCACGCTGAAGACGTGGCTCGACCGCGGCCACGACGACACGGGCCGCCCGGTCGTGATGCTCGACACGCGCAACGCGTTCGAAGTCGACGTCGGCACGTTCGACGATGCGCTCGACTACCGGATCGACAAGTTCAGCGAATTCCCGGAAGTCATCGACGCGAACCGCGCCGACCTCGAAGGCAAGACGGTCGTGTCGTTCTGCACGGGCGGCATCCGCTGCGAGAAAGCCGCGATCCACATGAAGGAAATCGGCATCGAGAACGTGTACCAGCTCGAAGGCGGGATCCTGAAGTACTTCGAGGAAGTCGGCGGCGCGCACTATCACGGCGACTGCTTCGTGTTCGACTACCGCACCGCGCTGAACCCGCAACTCCAGCCCACCGAGAACGTCACGTGCTTCGCGTGCCGCGCGGTCGTCACGCCGGAAGCGCAACAGTCGCCGAGCTACGTGCCCGGCAAGTCGTGCCCGGCCTGCGCACCGGCAGCGAGCGCCGCGTAAGCGCGCGTTGCCCCGCGCCCCGATGACTGCCTATCGCGGCCGCTTCGCGCCGTCGCCCACCGGCCCGCTGCACTTCGGCTCGCTGGTCGGCGCGCTCGCGAGCTGGCTCGACGCACGCGCGCACGGCGGCGCATGGCTCGTGCGCATCGAGGATCTCGACGGCCCGCGCACGGTACCCGGCGCGGCCGACGACATCCTCGCGACGCTCGCGCATTTCGGCATGACGCCCGACGAACCGCCCGTCTGGCAAAGCACACGCGATGCCGCCTATACGGTCGCACTCGAACGCCTCGTCGCGGCCGGGCTCGTTTATCCGTGCGGCTGCACGCGCAAGGAAATCGCCGATTCGCTGCGCGCCGCGCACGAGCGCCACACGACGCTCGCCTACCCGGGCACCTGCCGCACCGGCCTGCACGGCAAGCCCGCGCGCGCGTGGCGGCTGCGCGTGCCGGACGGCGACGATGCGGTCGTCACGTTCGACGATCGCTGGCAGCACACGCAATCGCAGAACCTCGCGACCGAAGTCGGCGATTTCGTGCTGAAGCGCGCGGACGGGCAATGGGCCTATCAGCTCGCGGTCGTTGTCGACGATGCCGATGCGCACATCACGCACGTCGTGCGCGGCGCCGACCTGCTCGACTCGACCGCGCGCCAGATCCACCTGCAGCACTGCCTCGGCGTGCCGACACCGCGATACCTGCATGTGCCCGTCGTCGTCGATGCGAACGGCGAAAAGCTCAGCAAGCAGACAGGCGCGACCGCGCTCGAACGCGACGATCCGCTGCCGGCGCTGCAAGCCGCAGCCGCGCACCTGGGCCTCGCTCCCGGCGGCGCGCTCGCAGGCACGACGCTCGACGCGTTCTACGCGGCGGCAACGGCCGCGTGGGCGACGCGCTTCGGGCCGCAAGCCGGCTAAACGCGCGGCAGCGCGCCGGTTTCGCGGCGATCGGGCGTCGGCCGGGTGCCGACTGCATCGCTCGCCGCCAGCGCCCAACACGTCCCCCATCGAACCACGGCTCCAATGAAAAACGGGCACATGCTCATCGCATGCACCCGCTTCTCCCGCAGCGCTCGCGCGCCGCACCGTCACATCCGCCGGGCTTACGCCGACGGCTTGCGCGGCATCCCGAACCCGCCGAGCAGCGCGGCGACCTGACGCTTCGGCCCCTTCTTCTCGGGCTGCTGCGCAGGCTGCGCGTCTTCCTGCTGCTTCGCCGGCGCCGACGGCTCGTACGGCTTCAGGAAGAAATCGTCGACCGGCGCTTCGTGGCGACGGTGATGGCCGCGCTCGGAACCGCCCGGCCGGCGACCCGATGCGCCACGATGCTCTTCGCGTTCGCGACGGCCGCCGCGTTCACCGCCTCGTTCGCTGTTGCGATCGCCGCCGCGGTCGTTGCCGCGCTCGTCGTGACGGTGGCGCGCCGGCTTGTCGAGCGCGAGCGTCTGCATTTCGAGCGGACGCTTGATCAGCTTCTCGATATCGGCGAGCTGCTTGCGCTCGTTCGGGCTGCACAGCGACAGCGCGTCGCCCGTCGCACCCGCACGGCCGGTACGGCCGATCCGGTGCACGTAGTCTTCCGCGCTGAACGGCAGGTCGAAGTTGATCACGGCCGGCAGCTCGGCGATGTCGAGACCGCGCGCGGCCACGTCGGTCGCGACCAGCGCTTCGATCTCGCCGCGCTTGAACGCGTCGAGCGCCTGCATCCGCTCGATCTGCGTCTTGTCGCCGTGGATCGCCGACGCGACCACGCCGTCGCGCTCGAGATTGCGCGCAAGCCGGCTCGCGCCGATCTTGCTGTTGCAGAACACGATCACCTGCTTGAGCCCGCGATCGCGCAGCAACTGCACGACGGCTGCCTGCTTGTCGCCTTCGGCGACGTCGTAGACGATCTGCGTGACGTTCGCGTTCGTCGAGTTGCTGCGCGCGACCTCGATCGTCTGCGGGTTGCGCAGGTAGGTCGACGCGAGCTTCTTGATTTCGCCCGAGAAGGTGGCCGAGAACAGCAGCGTCTGGCGCTCCTTCGGCAGCAGGTTCAGGATGCGCTGCAGGTCGGGCAGGAAGCCCATGTCGAGCATCCGGTCGGCTTCGTCGAGCACCAGGATCTGCACCTGGCCGAGGTTCGCCGTCTTCTGCTGCACGTGGTCGAGCAGGCGGCCCGGCGTCGCGATCAGGATCTCGACGCCGCGGCGCAGTTCGGCCATCTGCGGGTTCATGTCGACGCCGCCGAACACGACCGCGCTGCGCAGCGGCGTGTGCTTCGCATACGCGTGCACGTTCGCGGCGACCTGGTCGGCGAGTTCGCGGGTCGGCGTGAGGATCAGCGCACGCACCGGGTGGCGCGCCGGTGACGCGCTCGTATTGGCCTGCGGCAGCAGCCGCTGGATGATCGGCAGCGAGAAGCTCGCGGTCTTGCCGGTACCCGTTTGCGCGGCGCCCATGACGTCGCGGCCGGCGAGCACGACCGGAATGGCCTGCGCCTGGATCGGCGTCGGCGTCGTATAGCCCTGCTCCGCAATGGCTTTCAGGATATCGGCGGCAAGGCCGAATTGATCGAAGGTTGCGTCGACGGGCTTGGCGACAGAATCGGACATGGTGGCGTTTCGCTCAAAAGGCGCGGCGGGGACATCGTGCGTCAGGCCAGCCGGGCCTGCGCTCATCACAATTCGGAAATAGACGGAGCCGCGGCGCGCCGCGCGGCGCCGCTCTGGCGCATGGGACCGGTTCAATACGAACGCTGGACGCCAGGCCGTGCGGACTCCGTTCGGCGCGAATGCCGGCGGAAAGGGGCGTATTGTAGCACTGCGCGGCCATCTGTCCGTGACAACGCCGCGAACGGCCGCAATGGCGGTTCGCGCAATGGGCCCGGGCAGGCCCTCGTGGTCGACGGATGGCCCGATCGGGCTGTCCCGATCGGCTGGTGGGAAATTTCAAGGGTCCGATCCCGGATCGTCTTGCCCGGCCGCCCGCTGCCAGCCCGCCTGCCGGGCCGTCACGCACGGGAGCCGGCCGCCGACAGGCACCGGCAGCGCACGATCCGCGTTCGCCCAGGCGCTCAGCCCTTCTTCTTTTTCTTCTCGACCTGTACGCAATCGCCCAGCAGCGGCGGCGAATTCTGGTCGGCGATCTCGTCGCGCAGCGCCGCTTCCTTGCCCTTCGTCCACCACGTGTAGCGGCCGGCCTGGTAGCGCGCGCCCGACGCCGACACGGTGTCGACGAACAGCATCTGCTTCCCGTTGACCGGCACGAGCGCGAAGCTCTGGCCGTTGCCCGCGAGCCAGTACGACACGCGCACCGGCTGCTTCTGGTTCGCACATTGGTAGACGGCCTGCTGGCGCGAATCGGCGTCGATCTCTTCGACGGTCAGCTGTGCGGCATGCGCGACGGAAACGGCGGTGCCGGCAAGCGCGAGCGCGGCGAGGGTTTGGCGAATCATGCAGGTCCTCTCACGAGACGGGTGGAAACGCGCCCTCGCGGGGCGCGCGATTATTGTTGGCGATCGGGTGGCGATCGGTTGGCGATCGCGCCGGGTATCGCGATCAGGGATCGATGACGTCGGCACACGCGTCGGTCGGCGCGGCCGCGACGTGGCCGACGAGCGGCACGATCTTGAGCCCGGCCGAGGCCACCCGGCACGGTGCGGCCGCGAGGCCGCAACCCGCGAGACTCGCGGCAAGCGCCAGCGCGGCGGCCAGCTTTCCGATACGCAACCACTTCGACGTCATCGTCCTCTCCTGGTTACGTCAGCGCGCCGACACGGGCCGGACGGCCGCCGCGGCACGCTTCGCGCGTTCGCGGGCTTCGTCGACGGTCGCGCCGGTCGCCAGCGCGACGCCCATGCGCCGCTTCGCAAAACTTTCCGGTTTGCCGAACAGGCGCAGGTCGGCGCCCGGCACCGCCAGCGCGTCGCGCACGCCTTCGAACGCGATGCCGCGCTCGTCGAGCCCGCCGTAGATCACGGCCGATGCCGCCGGCGTGCCGAGTGCCGGATCGACCGGCAGCCCGAGAATCGCGCGCGCGTGCAACTCGAACTCCGACTGGCGCTGCGATGCGAGCGTGACGAGGCCCGTATCGTGCGGCCGCGGGCTCACCTCGGAGAACCACACGTCGTCTCCGCGCACGAACAGCTCGACGCCGAACATCCCGCGACCGCCGAGCGCCTCGGTGACCTTGTGCGCGATCTCGCGCGACTTCTCGAGCGCCACCGCGCTCATCGGCTGCGGCTGCCACGACTCGACGTAGTCGCCCGCGACCTGCACGTGGCCGACCGGCTCGCAGAAGTAGGTGCGCGTGGCGTTCGTCGCCGGATCGATCGCGCGCACGGTGAGCTGCGTGATCTCGTAGTCGAAGTCGACAAAGCCTTCGACGATCACGCGGCCGTGATTCACGCGGCCGCCCGCCATCGCGTAGTCCCACGCCGGCTTCACGTCGGCTTCCGTCTTCACGACCGACTGCCCCTTGCCCGACGACGACATCACGGGCTTCACGACGCACGGCATGCCGATCTTCGCGATCGCCGCGCTGAACGCTTCGAACGAATCCGCGAACGCATACGGCGACGTCGGCAGGCCGAGCTCCTCGGCCGCAAGCCGGCGAATCCCTTCGCGGTTCATCGTGAGCTGCGTCGCGCGCGCGGTCGGGATCACTTCGGCGAGACCGGCCGCCTCGATCGCCGCGAGTGCGTCGGTGGCGATCGCCTCGATCTCGGGCACGATCAGGTGCGGGCGTTCGGCCTCGACGATCGCCCGCAGCGCGGCGGCGTCCGTCATGTCGATCACGTGCGCGCGATGCGCGACCTGATGGCCCGGCGCGTCCGGATAGCGGTCGACCGCGACGACTTCGACGCCGAGCCGCTGCAACGCGATGATGACTTCCTTGCCGAGTTCGCCGGCGCCGAGCAGCATGACGCGCGTGGCCGAGGGTGAGAGCGGCGTACCGAGCCGCTGACCGATCTGCATGTGATTACCCGCTTCTGGTGGAGGACGAAAACGGCTCCGATGTTAACACGCGCCACGACACCGGTTTGGTGCGTTTCGCCGGGCCGGCAACCGGCCGCGGGCCGCTCGCGAGCGGACTGCGAACGTTTTCACGCGCGAAGTGTCGGCTCGCCTGCCGCGGGGCGGGTGCGTTACTCTTACGCCTTGATCAGAATCCGATGAGGAACGAGGCTCATGTCCCACCTGTCCGCGGCCGCACGCGCACGCACCGGCCTGCTTCGCCCGTTGCGCGCGCCGCTCTGCGCGTTGACGCTTGCCACGCTTCTCGCCGCCTGCGCGATGCCGACCCACCCCGATTCCGCCGCCCCCGCACCCGACCCGTACAACCCGGCCGCCGTCCAGCTGCTCGACGACACGAGCTGGGAGCTCACCAGCTGGCTGAATGCCGACGGCACGCAGCGCGCGATCCCGCACGGCGACAACGGCGAGCCGATCAAGCTCGCGCTGTCGAGCGACTCGGGCATCCGGCGCGCCAGTGGGTTCTCGGGCTGCAACCGCTACATGGGTACCTACGCGATCAAGAACGGCCTGTTGAGCTTCGGGCCGCTCGCCGGCACGCGGATGGCCTGCCCGAATACGCTCGGCGGCCAGCTCGAAGCCGCTTACCTCGACGCACTCGCCCACATCGACAAGGCCGGCGTGCAGATGCGCGAGCCGCAGCAATTGCAGATCGTGACCGCTTCCGGCGCAACGCTGACCTTCACGCACCGGAGCCCCTGATGCACGGCGCGCGCGAAGGCCGACCGACCGCCTTCGCGTGGCGCGCCACGCGCGGGTGCCGCGCACCCGCGTCGCGCGGCGTGAATCGGATGCACGCCGCGTTAGAGTCTTGTCCGCCGGCCGGTTAAACTCGGCGGGTCGCGCCCCGCGCGCCCCTCCCCACTCCTGTTTCAAAGCATGCACACGGTTGTCTTCGGCTGGTTCGGCATCTCCGCCGTCTGGTTCCTCCTTCTCTTCTGGCGTCTCGTGCAGGCGATGCTGCCCGGCGGCGGCGGGCTCGCCGGCCGCGGCTCGATCCGCCTGTGGCTCGGCTTCGCCGCGGTATTCGTGGCGAGTTGCACGCTGACGAGCCCGCTGTCGGGCCCCGACACGGACGCGCTCGGCCACGCATTCTCGGCAGGCTTCGCCCACGTGCTCGGCCCGATCGGCACGCCGGTCGCGATGGTCGTGCTGTTCTTCGCCGGGCTGCCCTGGCTGACCGGCATCGGCTGGCGGCAGTTCGCCGCGTGGGTCGACACGTCGTTCGGCGTCAAGCTGTCGCGCGACGGCAGCGACGACGATGCGCGCAGCATCGCCGACCTGCCGCGCAGCGCGCTGCATCGCGACGACGACGTCGTTCAGCCGAGTACCGCACATACCGTCAACTCGATGGCGCCGCGCCAGAACGGCCGGTATTCGCGTCCGACGCTGTGGAAACCCGACCCGCAGGCGCGGCCGAAGCCGCGCAGCACCCCGCCCCCGCGCCCTCATGTGGAACCCGTTGCGCCGTCAGGCTGGTTGAAGCCGACCGCACCCCAGCGCACGCCGACGACGCCCGCGCCGATCCCCCCGGCCAGCGCGATGCCGCCGCCCACGACCGGCAGCACCGCCAGCCTCGCGCGCGCAGCGGCGAACTCGCAAGTCCCGCGCCCTGACCCGGCCCCGCTTCCGGTCGGATTCGAACCCGTCCGCCCGCGGCCGACTGCTGCGCGACCGACCACTGCCGCGTTGAAGCAGACCCCGCGGCGTACCACGGTCACGCCGCGGCCGGCCGCCGCGCAGCCGCAGCGCC
>NZ_CABVQC010000025.1 GCF_902499175.1 Burkholderia aenigmatica | reverse complement strand
CATTCGACACGGTATAGCCGTGCGTTTCCACTGCCTGCTGCCATTCGTCGTCGGTGATCGCAATCGCGCTCACCCCACTCGGAACCGGGCTGATGATGCTGTCGTAGAACCCGATGATCGGCCCCGGATCTGTATCATATGCCGCATATTTCTGACCCGACAATTTCTGATCCATACAAATTTCTCCCGGTTACCAACCGATCGCCTGCCAACCCACGATAACGCCGGATTGCCACACGTTGTTCAGCAGCGCATTCACGGAAAATTGGCTGTTGTTGTTTGCGCCGATGCCGATCGTCTTCCCTCCGTTGCCGCCAGTGGCCGGCGTACCATTGTCATTTCCGTTCAACACGAAACATGCATTCGGGAAGGCGATCGGGAAGTTGAAGGTGTTCCCCGTCTCCGAGGCATTCGTTACCGTCACGACGCCCCACTGACGGATCATTCCGCTTGGGAGCCTCTCCCAGCCATTCGGACTGCCGTTGGCCGCAAACAGCGACGAACGTTTGAGGGACGCTGTACCACCGACGACGTTGAAATATTGGCCGTTCGACCAGGCAACCTCGATGGAATCACCGGGGCCGATAACTTCGCTGGCTCGCGCCCAGTTCTGCCAGACGTCGCCGGCATATGCGCTGACGGTGAGATTCGCGAGGCTACCGTTGTAGATAAAAAAGCGCGCACTCGGCCCCTGAATCGTTGCACCTTGGGGAAGCGTCACGACGCCAGCGTTCGATCCGAAGAAATAGATCAGGTCTCCAGACTGAGACGCCACCAGCTGTTGGGCCGTAGCGCTGAACGGAAAGAAGCTCCCGTAGTTCCCCAGTGCTCCCCACACAAACGCCGTCGACGCCGCATTGCTGCTCGAATCACCGTTCGATGGCGTTGCGACCGCAAAGAGTTGACCGGCATTGCCACCAGCAGGAGCCGTCGCGGCAAGGAGATTGTTCAACAGCGTAGCTGTCGTTCCGTCGTCGATCGCGGGCTGCCCAGTGCGAGCAACGATGAACTGCGCGAGCACCGCCGACATGATGCTGCTCTGCCGCCATACCTTGTTCAGGGCAGCAGATTGGGCGGTCCCGGCTTGAAAGCCCGTTCCGAGGGCCGTCATCGAGGCATAGGCGGCCTGGGACAAGACGTTTGCACCCGCCCCAACCGCGAAGGCAAGGAAGTCGTTTTCGACTGACATTCGAACTCCGGGATATGTTACGCCGCCGAGCGAGGATCGGCGGCCAAGGAAGGTGGTTAAGCGAGGACTGAACTGTCGAGCGCGAACGTGTAATCAAGCTCGTTCGGAAGAGCGAGGGCCGATACGCCCCATGAACCTGAGTCGAAGCCCGCAATGAGGTTGTTGCTCACATCGAAGCCGAACAACGGGGTGTTCTTCACGGACGTCACGACATAGTTGACGTGCACGGCCTCAGGCTTGATCGACAACAGCCCATTGTTCAGCAGCGCGATATAGAGCGCAGTCGGCTGTGCACCTGCGATGCCGATCGTGATCGACATGTCACAGTTGTCCTGGATGAAAACGAGCGATCCGGGCGGTGCCAGCGCGTCGAGGATCGCCTGCGCTCCCGCCGGTGTACCGTCCCAATGGTTGGCAGCGATCTTCGTGCGCAGGACCGAGAGATACGTCTGGTCATCGAGCGACGTGAGGCCGGTATCGGGATCGTATGGACCTTTCCATACACCCTGATCAAATCCGAGCCCGTCGACGTCGAACGAGAAGTAGACGCCAGACAGCGGCGTCGCGACCTCTCGACTCCGACCGATCCACTGGCCCAGAACGTCGAGCTGCACGCCGACGGCGGCATCGAGATCGAATGCGGCCGGGACGCCTTGCAACACGTTGATCTGGTCGACAACCGGTTGCATCAGCGCCGCTACGACCGCCATATAGCGCGGCTGCGGCTGATGCTCCGACGTGATCAGTTGCGAGTAGTCGTCGAGCGTAGCCATATCAACCCGTGGTGATCGTCACCTGAGACGGCGTGCATACCGCCTGCTCATTGAACAGCAATGACACGTCCGGTGCGCCGGCGCCGCGCGGTCCCGTCAGCACCAGGTTCTTGATCTTGAAGGTGCTGGATCCCGGAACGGATTTCGCCGCGGTGATACACGAATCCCATTCAACGCACTGCGCAGCACCGCCACCGATCGCAACGCTGTTGATGTAGTCGGAGATGGCTTGCTGCATGGCCTGTCCGATGGAGTTCGTATAGCCGGGCAGAACGCTGATCGTCACCACGGCATTGATTCCGGCGTCGGTTGGACGATAGAAATTGATCGTGACCGGGATGCCCTTGCTGCTGACCACAACGATGCTGGTGGTCCCGTTGGTTCCGCTGCCAGGCGTCTTCTTCACTGCGATCGCGTTGGCGATCGCTGTCGCATCCCCTCCTTCAACCACAAGGGCGATCGAGTGAGGCAGCAGCCCATTCGCATCAGTGAGCGACGTGTCGTTTTCGTACGCCGCATATTTCGAGACGCCGGGAAGGTTCGCTACTGCGCCGACGATCCCGTCGAGCACTGTCTGCGATGGAAGTGCGGTCGACACGGACTGGCGCTGGCGCAGCGCCGGATCTTTCTCGACCGGCGCCCCTGCCGCCGCGTCAGCCGGATTCGATACGGTCTGCCAGCCACGCGTCGGCGTGCCGATCTGGTTGATCGTGCCGGCGAGCGCTGCGATCGCGCCGATCGTCGTGCACGTCGCCGTGACCGTGATCTCGCCGGCTGGCGGAATCGTGACCGTGGCCGGGAGCGCCCACTGGTAGTTGTTGCCGTCCTTCGCGATCCCGTTTGAGATCGTCGTCCCCGCCTGCCCGACCAGCAACAGATCCGCGCTCGAGTACGAAGCGACCTGCCGCGCGATGCCATTGATCTTCACGTTGCTCGACAGTCCGGCGCCGACGGCTTTCGACGGGCTGAACGAGTTGTAGACGCCGATGCAGACCGAGTTCACATCTGCAATCGCCTGAGCAAACACGGCCAGAAGCTGGCCGTCTTGGCTGTCCGGATCGATATAGACATCGGTCCCGTAGATCGCCTGGTACTTCGCCTGGAGGTACGCGTAGATGTCCGCGTAGGTCGGCGCGGTGATGCCGTTCGCGTCGATGGTCGGCGCGACAGTGGTGAGCGTCGTCGTCACAGGGTGGTCTCGATGGTGGTGGTGCCGTAGAGCGTCGTGATCGTCGCCGTGACGGTCAGCTTGCGGGTGGTACTGTCGAGCGAGCTCGCGTACGCGGTGATCTCGGTAACGCCGGTTGTGCCGAGGATGCACGCGCGGATCGCCGCGTCCGCGGTGCCCTGCGTGTTCTTTCCGATCACGGCCGGCCAATCCATGCCGGCCGTCGTGTCGAGGAACCACTCACCACGAATCAGCCGCAGGCGCGTAATGACCGCCTGCGCGACGGCGTCCGGCGTGTTCACGAGGAAGTCGTTCGCCGACCCGCCGAAGACGTAGTCGCCGTCAGCGTCGAGTTTTCGGTAGCGCATGGGATTCTCAGTTGACGGTGCCGCTGTTACCCGGGCCCGGCTGGACGCCGTTGTGCGTGTGCGTGTCGTCGATTCGCTTCCCGTTGGCGGTCAGCGTGCCGATGAAGTTGATCGTGCCGGTGATCACCGCGGCCGCGCCGCTCACGGCGCTCCCGATCATCCCGCCGAGGAACGAAAACAGCCCCTGCACGATCACGGCACCGCTGAATCCTGACTGCGGCGAGTTCACGGTCAGCGACGTCGCGGCAGTCAGCACCTGTGTCGGCGCGACCACCTCAAAGCCGCCGGGCGCGACGATCCTCACCTTCTTGGTGCTCGGGTTCAGGTCGAAGAACGTCGATCCGTCGTCGCTGCGCAGCTGTGCCGACGTCGCGCTGACGCCAGCGAGCGCGCGCGGGCGCGAGCGGAAGCCGAGCAGAGCGAATCCGTCTGACAGGTCATGCATGCGTAGGGCGGCCTGCTCCTGCACGCCGCCCGACTGCCACCAGGCGTCGACGCTGCGCGACGCGAACACGAGCAGGCATTCGTCGCCCGGAGCCACCGGAAAGGTCAGCGTACAATTCCCGCCAGACGGGAACTGCACCGGGCAGTCGACGACCGGCGGCAGTGCTGCGGTCGTGACCGTGCCATCATTGGCACGCACCGGGATCTTGATTGCCGGCTGCACGACGCACGTCAGCGCGACGTCATCGAACGACTCGATCACGCCGGGCAGCGCTGTCCACATGCCGACCTGCCAACCGCGAAGCGCCGCGCGTAGCGACGCCAGCTCGTCGTCGACTCGCTCTTTTCTATCCATCGGGGAATAAGAATGAAAAAGCTTTTGTACATGCTCGCGCTGATATCGCCCTTCGCGGCAGCCGGAGACCTGTCGATCGATCAGGGAAAGATCTTGATCAACGATCTCATCGCAGCTCAACAGACGTGCAACAAAGCACGTATCGACGATTTCGAGAGCCAGAAGTCGTGCGAAACAGCACAAAATCTAGAATCCCAGTTGTTCGCGGGCGGATGGTGTTTTATCGACAGCAAGAACACATACAACCCATGTGGCCCAGATTCGGCGCGGCTCATGAGTTTTCGGAAAGGCGGAAAGTCATCGCAAAAGGCCGAAATGATATTCAGTTATACAGCCAACCAATATCACATCGGTCAAACCGTCCCGACATCGGCCCTGCTCTACACGTACTATCCAAACAGAAGTTGCCAGCTCCCGCTAGAAAAGGCGAAGAGCATGCGATATATGGAGCGCAAAGTTCCGGGGCTAGGAACCTATTCTGGTTGCTATTGGCGAACGATCGACAACAAGGTCGTATCTCTATTCCTGTTTCGTGGCCAGACGCAATACGACACCTTCCCAGATTTCTCGATCATCACGCTCAGCTTGTCTCCAGACGGCTCAGAAGCATTGGTAACCGGACACCTGATGACAAAGCAAAAATTGCGGGAAATAACCGAATCGAATTAACCGTACGGGTTAATTACTCCCAGCTTCGCCGGGGCCGGCGCAGCAATACCGCTGGCCTTGGTCGTCAAATCCAGACCGGGAGTTGCATCGACCGACAGGCAAACCACCTCGTTGTACCAGTCATTCCCGCGAGTATCGCCCCAGAATTCATTCGTCATTACGTAGTAAAAGCCGTCGCCGTTGATCTTTCCATTGATCTGATTTTGCAGGGCAATGGCGCCGTTGTCCTTCTGTTGAGGAACGCTCAAGCCGAACTCATACCGCTGGATGCTCGAGTTGTCGAGCTGGATCAGGCGACCGATCTTCACCCCAGGGTTGAGCAGCATGCGCACGGTGATGCCGTTCTGCGTCTGCTCCGGCAGCCCGACCATGCCCGATCGCGCGTTGATGACAGGGATCTCGCCGGGCACGTACGACGTCTCGGGTACGATCTGCAACTGGCCGTCCTGAATCGACCAGAGCGTCTGCGTCGACCGCGCGACCGTTTCGAGATGATCGCGTGCCATGCCGAACAGTACCTGCCCGCGCGGCATCGGGTTCGACGGAAGGTCCACGATATAGCCGGCTGTTACGCCGAACTTCCCCATCGCCTTCAGGCACGCGTTGACGACATCGGCATGCGTCGAGCCGGCCGCGAGAGTCGTGTTGACCACTGCGAAGTTGTACGCCATGTCGCCGTCGGCAGCTGTGATATCGATGTAGGTGTCGGTCGGGCTTTCGCGCCCACGCCGCACCTGGACGATGGAACCGTCAAAGATGATGCCGTAACTCCCCTCGTAGCCAGCCTGAAGCACGATACGCGTGAACTCGGTACTCTCGGCGCTTTGGGCCGTATCGTCCGACACGTTGTAGACGCGTGCACGCAGCGAGTTCGGGGTCTGCGTGTCGCCGCGCTTGACGTTGAACACGATACGCAGCGCCGACAGATCCAGGGCATCGCCTGAATCGGGGCCGATGATAAGGGAGACCTTGCGGCCGAATTGCGTGGTCATGAATCTGTCGCCCAAAAAACGTGTGAGCCGACACCTAGGTCATCAAACGTCGGCACATTGTCTGGATCGTCCGCGCCCTGCACCCAGAGGCGCCCGCCGAAGCCGAGATACCCGTACTGGCCCAGTAGATCCACTCCCGTGACAAGCGGGATGCCGCTGACCAAGGCGTTGCCGCTCGCGTCTGCGATATCGAGTATCCAGCCGGTACCGCCAGCATCGCGATACTGCAGCGTGAGCTGGTACACAACGCCGCTGAGCGTGATCGTGAAGGTCTGCGGATCAGGCGTCAGCGGGATTTCATAGAAGATCGCCATCACATACTCGTCGGAGGAACAGAGCCGCCCGGCGCCGGTGTCGCCGGCACGGCCGACTTCGCACCAGCGTTTTCCGTCTCAGCGGTGGCGGCCGGGTTTGCCTGGTTCGCGCGCGGCGGCAGCTTCGTCGCCTGCGTGCTCACGATGATGACCTGCTTCAGCGACGCCGTGAGCATGAGCGCCGACCCGGACTTCTGGTCGGTGACGACCGAGATTCCGGTGATCAACATGTTCGAGTACTTCCGGCGCGTCGACACGACATCGATCGGCTTGCGCACGCTTTGGATCTGCAGCAGTTGGCTGTAGACCGCGTCGACGTACGTGCCGGTCGCCATCGTGTTCGCGCCGGTGTCATCGAACGACACGACGGCCGCACCGAGGAGCGCCTCGTAGTCGGCGTTGCTCCATCCGCACTTCATCAGGATCTCGCGCGGCCGCATGAACGCGTGATCGTTCACCGGCGCGCCGGTTTCTACCGGATGCTCGGTGACGACTACCTCGTCGCTGTACACCTCTTCGATCGCGGCTGCGATCGTCACGGTCCCGATCTTCTTGCTGCCGACCAGCGTGACGTCGAGGATGTCGGAAAGCGTGCTCACGTCAGCGCCCCTTTCATGTTCCGCACCGTGGCGTCGGCGACGCCCTTCTGCTCGCGCGCTACCGACCGCGCGGTCGCATCAGGATCGCTGGATCCGCTCACCTGGATCTTGACGTCCTGGTTGATCTCGACCCGGTTCGACGCGCCGCTCTGGCCGGCGGCCGGTGCGAGCCAGTCGGGATTCTGCAGCGCGTTCGACATGATCTTCTTGAGCTTCGTGCCGTAGTTGCGGTCCTCCGCGTACACGCCGGTCAGCGCGTCAGCAAACGAAAACGCATTGCCCATCACCTTCCGGGCGTTCGCATACGGTTTGCCCTTCGCCAACAGCTGCGCGTGCGCATCGAACGCTTCCTCGAGCGTCTTGAACCGGCGAAACTTCGCCTGATATGGCGTGCCGTCGGCGCGGTGGTCGAGGCCCCACACGAAGTCCTGACCCGCGGTCGCCTGAATGCTGAACGGATTGTTGCTGCGCTTCGACAGGCCACTGCTACCGAACCCGCTTTCGAGCGCCCACTGCGCGAACGTGACCAGCCACGGCACACCGTATTTGCGCTCCGACTCCTTCGCGGCCGCGATCGCCGCGCGCACGCGGTCGAGGAAGCCAGGCGCGGCCAGTTTGCTGCCGCCGGCAGCAGCCGGCGCACCAGGTGCCGGGGCCGCTGCCGGCGGCAGCGTCGACGTGTCGGCGCCCGGCTGACCGTCAATCGTCGGCCCGAGGGCCTGGCGCCGGCGTAATTCTTCTTGCTCGCCGCTGTTCAGGTCTTCGCTGTGCAGCAGCAACCCCAGACCGCCAGCGAGCCGCGCGGCAAACGGCAGCAGGCGGCCGAGCAACCCGCCGGCGCCCGCCGCCGCGCCGGCAGTCGATGCGGCCGCCGTAGCGGCTCCCATCGCGCGCAGCGCCGCGACCATCTTCCAGATGCCACCGATGATCTGGAAGCCACCCAGCACCCTGAAGATGCCGACCATGAACAGCAGTTTCGTCGACCAACCGTCCGTCGCCTTGTCCAGCTCGAGGAACTGGTCGGCGAGCCACTTCAGCGGCGGCCCCATGGCGGCTGCCGCGTTGACGAAGGCGCTCGCGATGTCGCCGATCCGGCGCGCGATTTCCTCACCGTGCTCGTCCATCCACTTCTGGAAGTGATCGAGCTGCGGCCCGATCTTCTGCAGCATCACGCCTTCGATGCGGATACCGAGGTTCTCGAACGTCGTCCCGATCTCGCGCAGCCGCACCATGAACTGATGCGAATCGTCGGCCGCCTTGTCGAGGCCGGTCGTCGCCGACATCTCGCGATACTGCTTCAGGAACTTCTCGAAGTCCCCGTTGCGCATCGCGAGCATCAGGTTCTCGTCGATCCCGAAGATGTTCGCGTACTGCGCCGCGCGATACGTCGGCATCTTGGCGAGCGCGCCGCCGAGATCCGACATGATGTCGACCGTGTCGCGCAGCTCGCCGTTGGCGTTGCGCGTCTGCACGCCCAGCGTGCCGAGATAGCTTTCGCCTGCCGGGTTGTTGCGCAGGAAGCGCGCGAGATTCTCGATCGTGCCGAACGCAGCCTCGGTCGATACGCCAAGGTTGCGCGCGGCGAAGTCGAACGCGCGCAGGCTCGTCGCCGCGGCGCCGGTGCGCTGCGACACGAAATACAGGCGCTCGAGCTTCGACGCGAACGCGGACACGCCCGCACCGAGCGTGAGCGCGGCGCCGGAGATCGTGGTGATCAGGCGCGTGACGCCCTTCGTTGCCCCCTCGACGCCTTCCGTGAAGTTCTTCAGGCCCTTCTCGTCGACCTTGAAGCCGAGAGCGACCAGGAACTCGCGGATGACGACCGATTCAGCCATTTTCTCTTTCCTGTCTGCGGCGCCAAGCCGCTTCGTTGTCTGCCCGGACGGTGAGTGAATCGTTCATCAGAGCGACGTCGGCCAGGTCAAGCGTCCCGTCCTTCAACGACTCGAACCGGCACATCTGCGCGTGCACCGGCGCGAGCAGCCAGTCCTCGCCGCCGGGCAGCGACTTCAACCAGCCGTAGTCGCCGCCGGGCTGCTCGCTTGGCTGGTAAGCAGCCCGTTGATAAAAGGGCCGAGGTTCTCGACTACGACGCGCACGACCAGCGGCAGCATGGACCCCATGTCCATATCGTCGAACAGCGACGTCTTATGGGCAGCCGACCAGACCTTCGCCCAGCCGTTCTGATGCTGGCGTTCGACCACCGACAGGCATGTCCCGAAGACATACTCGGCATCTTCGTCCTTCAGCCCGGCGAGCGCATCGGCGAATGGCTGCAGCACCGGCGCGATCGAATCTACGAGGCCGAGCACGTCTCGCTGCTCGGCGGCCGACGCATCCTCTCCAACCGCGAGCGCACCGAGTGCCGCGTTCGCGGCAGCGTTGCGCGAGCGCTCGATCTCCGCATAGAACTTCATCAGCACCGGGATCATGGACGGTATGATCGGCGCGATGCGGCGGCTCACATGGAACTGCTGCATCGCGTTCAGCTTGCCGATCTGGTACCGCTTACCGCTCAGTTCGATTTCCGTCGCCATGGTCAGTACGTCCCGAGCAGGCTGTCGATCTTGATCGAGTCGAAGATCCACTCGACGATGTCGCCGTCCTTCGCGTAGCGCAGGTCCGGCGCCTTCTTGAATGCGCAGCTGCGCGCCGTAATGACGTCGCCGGCGGCCGTCTGTGAGACCTCGATCAGGTTCTTGCCCCACAACGCGCTCGACAGCGACTGCGCGTCGTACATCGCCATCAGCTTGGCGTTGATGGGGGCCGTCTTCAGGTAACGCAGCGTCACCTGGCCGGACTTGTCGGCGTGCAGGCTGTGCATGCCCTCGCCGTCGGAACCGATGGTCATCGTGTTCTTGTCGCCGGCGCGCGTGATCACGATGCCCTCTTCGGCCGTGGCTTCGCCGTAGCCGAGCGAGAACACGCCCGTCGGCCCGACGATCGTCGCGGTGACGTCCACAAAGCTGTAGGTGCTCATGGTAGTTTTCTTCCTTTACCGGTTGACGGTGAGCGCGATGTCGACGTCGCCGATCGCGCCCGCCTCCTTCGCCGCGACCTGGAACGACACGGACTTGCGCGCCTCGCGGTCCGCCTGCGATTGCGACGAGATCGGCGGTGCGTACACGTAGTAGCCCTTCGACAGCGTCTGCCCCTGCACGATGGCGCCAAAGCCGGCCGAGTTCCAGACGCCCGGCGCGAGGTAGCCGTTCGTCACGGCCTGGTCGCACACCGACGAGATCGCGCCGGCGATCAGCGCGTTGCCAGCGTCCGTCTGCGGGATCTTCGTGGGGCTCTGGTACTGCAGGTTGTAGACCGCCGTCTGGACCGCATTCTTGAACCAGATTGCGTTGTAGATCGAGTCGACGAAGATGCCGCTCGGCGTGACGCCGTACTGCACGATCGCGGTGCTGTTCTGGTACGCCGCGAAGACGTTGCAGTTCTTCGCCTGCAGCGCATTGGCCTGCGACGTCGACAGCGTTTCCGCGACGATGCCGGGCTCCTGCTTGTAGTCCATCGTGATCGTCGTGCTGTTGCCGTTGAAATCGACGGTCAGCAGACGGCCGAGGAACGAGCTGATCGCATACGGGCTCGCGCTCGAGTACTGGATCACCGAGTACTGGTAGTTGAGCGCCTTCAGGCGGCTGGCCAGATCGGTCGTCACGGTCGGATCCAGCGTCTGCGGGTTCTGGGTCGTGATCCCGTAGATGTGCGCCTGGTCGGCCTCGATCATCGCCGCGACCGCGACGTGCTGGTCGTCCGTCACGGCCGTGTCCGCGAACTCGATCCCGAGGAACTTGCTCGCGAAGCGGTCGAGGAAGATCGCCACTGCGGCCGTCGGCGGCTCGGCCGCGATGCCGTTCACCGGTGCCGACGCGAGAGTGCTCGTCAGGCCCAGCATCGCCGAAACATCGGTGCCGGAGCCAGGCGCGGTCGCGTAGCTGACCGTCGACGCCGCGACACCGCCGGCGAGCGTGCCGCCCGACAACGTGATCCCGCTGCTCGACTTCGCCAGCGTGATCGCGTTTCCAGCGTTGCCGACCGCGATCGCGGTCACCGTCGTGACGGCTCCGGTCGTCGAGTAGCTGCACTGGGACAGGTTCGCGTCCGTCGAAGCGGCGAGGAACGCCTGCAGGTTGGCCGCCGTGGCCGCCGCGTTGGCGCCGATCAGCACCTGACTGCCAGTCGGGGCCGACGCGACGAACGTCACGGCCGTGCCGTTGATGGTGACCGTGTCGTTCGCCGCGGGATTCGCCGTCAGCGTGATCGTGCCGCTCGCGGCCGCGCCGATCCCGCTCGACTTGCTCGTCACCTGGAACTGGCTGCCGGTCCACACGACCGTCGCATACGATGCGAGCGCCGCCTGCACGATCGAGGCCACGCCGTTCAGGTTCGAGGCCGCCGAGAAGTTGAGCGCGGACACGTTGCGCGCAGTGCCGTCGATCGTGATGTTGAACGCGCCGTTCGTGATCGCTTGCCACTGCGCGAGCGCTTGCTGTGCCGTCGACAGCACGCCGCCGCGCAGCGAACCGGACGTCGCAGTCTTAGCCCAGCGGCCGATGCACACGCTTTGAGGCTTCGGCGTCTGGCCGAAGTACAGCGCGGCAGCGAGGTATTCCGGCGCCGCGGTGCCGTAGTCGGCGGCCACATCGGTGATCCCGGCATATGGGCGCATCCGCTCGTTCGTGTCGATTACCGTCGATGCGCCCAGAATGAGCGCGGTGTTCAGGTTCGTGCCCTGCGCCGCGAGCGCCGCGAGGCTGAGCGTCACGTTGATGCGGCGCGATACCGGCAGTCCGTTGGACATGCTGATCCCCTACAGGTTGACGTTTATGGTGGATGTGACCGGCGGCGACGCGTCTGTCGTCGTCGACGCCTGCACGGACTTCAGGTTCAGGACCGCGTAGGTGCGCGTGACCTTGCGGCGCAGCTTCACGGACATGTCGTACCGCCGCACCCATTGCTGATTGACCAGGTCCGGTGCTGCGCGGATCTCGGAAACGCCTACGAACGCCATGTCGAGCGTCTGGAGCTGTTCGCGGTTCTGCGGGAGCGAGAGACCGTCGGCGAGCCGCTGCGCGTAGCCCTTGGCCTGCGGGCCATAGAACGTGCAGAGCACGTCGAGATCCTGATGGCGGATGTACGTGTCGCTGCCCTCATTCGCGCCGCTGTGCACGATCGCCGGGCTCGCGTCAGGTGTCTGCGTCTGGATCCCGAAGGCGCACCAGTTGACGCTGGGCTCGGGCTGTTTCGCGACGACCGGCTGCCAGCGCGGCCGCACGAGATCCGGTGACAGCGCCGTGATGCCCGCGACCAGGTCGTGCACCAGGTCATCGAGGGCATCGTCCTCGTCCGGCGGCGTATCGACGGCTGGCGCCAGGTATCCGCCGGTCGAGCTATCGGTCATGGGGTCATCCTGAGAGGGGTTTCAGGTCGCACGTCGCGCAGACGAAGCCGCGGCCGAAGTGCGAGTAGTCGTTCACGTTGACGACGGTGTAGGTGCGGCCAGCCCAGACGATCTCGTCCGCGTCCTGCCCGGCGCTGCCGTCGGACAACCGGAACATCGTGTGCAGCGTGATCGAGCCGATGATCCGGCTGCCATCGGCGTTCCGGTGCAGGATGTCGCCCTTGTCGCTCGTCACGACGGCGGCAAAGGTGGCCGTGGTCGGCGTGTTGTGCCCGCGACCTTTTCCGTCCGTGACCTGCGTCATGCGATTGCAGACGAGGCCGGTATCCATGAAATCGGGATCGAGCAGGACGTCGGTAACGTCGAGGAAAGCCATGCGCTACCCCTTCTTGCGGATCACATACGTGATCGAATTGCGGTACTGGCCAGTGTCGACCAGCGTGTTCTCGCGCGTGACGCCGCGCCGGCGCCGCGCTTCGAGCGTCGATTCAGCGAGTTGCGGAGCGATGTTGCTGTTGACCTTTGCGCGCACGGAGTTCTGCGCGGCGATGCCGGCCATGTTGAGCCGGCGCTGGACCTGTTCGAGGTCGCCGTCGAGCGCCGCTTCGACGCCCTTCTGCAGCTGCGGCTCGAACTTCGGCCGCGCGTCCTGCACGCCAGGCACGAGGTGCGGGCGCGCGGGGATGTTGTTCGCTGGGGATCCAGTCTCCTGGATGTATCCGATCTCAGCGTTGCTGAGCGGCTCGCCGTCGTCCTTGCGGCCTGCCGTGCTGTCGGGCACGCCGACGAGCACTTCCTGCTTCACGAGACCGGCGATCGACTTCAGCACCTCGTCGAGGCGGTCGATTTTCATGCTGCCCATGGGACTCTCCCGACAGGCAGCGGCGGCGCTACAGCTGCATGCCGCCCGCGCCCATCATCATCGCGAGGCTGAGATAGCGGATTCCGTACATGGTGCTGTTCCAGAATCCACCGTCCTTGATGGCGACGGCCGCCGTGTCGTAGCTGGCGCTGACCTTGTCGACCGACTTCGCCGACTGCGGCCCGGTCACCTGCCCGGGCACCGCGCCGACGGCTGCCGCATTCTGGTCGCGCATCGACAGCGCAACGTGGTGAGCGGTACAGAGCCCGACGCCGATATCGGTCAGCTCCTGCCAGCGCTCCGGATTCACGAGCGACACGGACACGGTCAGCCAGATCTGGATGACCGCATCGGGGTACAGCGTCGAATTCGAGAATTCGGGGAACGTCTGGCGGAACTGAGCGATGTCCACGGGTCACCTTCGGTTGGAGATGGCGGGCGCGCCGAAAGCGCCCCGCCTGCGGCCATTATGCCTGCTTGCCGCCTTGCTTCTGGCTGCCGCTCGCCTTCTGCGACGAAGCCTCGGCGGCTGCCGCCTGGGCTGCCTCGAACGCTGCGACGTTCGATGCGTGTTCCAGCTCGCGCGCGGCAATCGAGCCCTCCCGCGCGTCGAGCTCGGCGGCACGCGCGTCGATGCCCTTAGACATCGCATCGAGCTCGGCACGCTGCTCGGCCAGCCGGCCGCCCTCGGCTTCGAGCTCGGCGCGCGCCGCCGCGAGCGCAGCGGACGTGTCGCTGCCGGCCGCCGCCGGCGCGTCGCCCGGATCGCCGAGGTGGTGCTTCACGTACCAGTTTTCCGCGACGGCCTCGTCGACCGTGTGCATGCCGACGTGGAAGTCGGTGTGCTTGCCGTCGGCACCGAGCAGCTTGAACGCCTTCGCAACGTAGATTTTCGTCTTCGCCATGATGCCCCCTTACACGCCGTCGCGGTAGCCGATGGTTTCCGGATACACGACTTCGACGACACCGAGCCGGCCGAAGTACGTCGTCAGATGGCGGATGTCGCGGTACTCGAGCGGCGTGCGCTGCAGCGGAACGAGCGGGAACCGCACGCGGTTCTTGTCCTTCGTGTACGCGACCATGCGGTTCGTGTTGCTCGCCCCGCGGCTCGTGAGCCACTTCGACGGGTAGATCTCGAGCGGACGGCCGTTGATGGCGTTCGACAGCGAGTTGTTCTTCAGGAACTGCAGGATGCTGATGTTGCCCGCGCTGCTCACGATTTCCGAGTTCAGGCGCGAGAAGTTCAGCGGGTCGATCAGCAGGCGCTCCGGGCACACCGCGTATGCCGAGGCCGCCCACACGCTGTTGAGCAGCTCGTTCACGTCCGCGAGCATCTGCGCCGGCGTCGCGCTGCCCCAGCTACCCGTGATCGCATTGCTGGTGTTGGTCACCGACGCCGCGTTCACCAGCCCCGTCACGCCGAGGATCGGATCGCCGATGTACACCTGCTCGTCGACGTCCATGTTGTGCTTCAGCTGCATGCCCTCGAACTTCTGCTGGTCGACCGGCCGGCCGAGCTTCTGTGCGGATTCGAGTTCCGGGATCGTCCAGCCGATCTGCATGCCCCAGAGGGTCAGCGGGTTCGGCGTCTTGCCGATGTCCAGCGACAGGCCGGCGATCGCGCTCGCATCCTTGCCGATCCACGACTTGCCGTTCGGCGACGCGCCGCCGGCGGCCGCGAACGTCGAGTTCGTGAACGACGACACCTCGTCGGCGATCGACACGTCCTCGCGGAGGTCGATGTCGCGCGACCAGGTGACCGACGCGAGCGGCATGTGCAGCGTCTGGTCGAGCCGTTCCAGCTCGCCGACGAGGAACGAGCCGGTGCTGTCGATCGTCGCCGCGTCGAAGGTCATCAGCGCGTCGCGCGTGCGTGCGCGGATGATCGCCGGCGCGCCGACGATGGCGATGCCCGCCGCGCGGGCGAGCAGCGATTTGTTGTGAGTCGTCATGTCGGCTCCCTTAGATGTTGTAGGCGATTTCGACGTTGCCGGCGGCATCGGCTGCCGCCATGAACGTCGCGCCGGCGATGGCGATCGTGTTGGTACTATCGGCCGCCGCCTCGATGCCGCCGATCGGCTTGCCGGCGGCGGCGGCCGCGACGCGCACGTAGACCTGGCCGTTCAGCGCGGCGACGCCGGCGTTCAGCTGGACGGTCATATAGCCGCGACGCATCACGTCGGCCGGACCGCTGGTCGGCGGCGTCGACGTGCCGACGGGGTCCTGCGAGCTCTGCGTCGGGAAAGGGCGCACGAGCAGGCCGTAGACGGCCGTGGCGACGTCACCCGCTCCGATCGGTACGAACTTGCCGTTCGCGATCTTGCCGAACAGGCCGTATGCCGAGAACGGCTTCGTCGAATCGAAGAAACCGGTTTCGACGGTGGCCTGCGACTGCCGGCTGATGTCGCCGGGGATGCCCGAAGGCATGCGAAACAGAATTGCGTTGCCCATGTGGCACTCTCCTTATTGGCCGGCCCGCTTGGACCAGAATTCCGCGTTGCGCTTGTTGATGTCGGCGATCGTGGTTGCCTTGCCGAAATCGCGCGTATTGACCTTGCCGCTCGAGGCGCCGGCGTTGTTCTTCACGCGCATCAGCTCGGCCGCGCCGGTGAAGATCGTGTCGACGACGCGTGCGGGCATCGTGTCGAATTCCGGAGCGCGGCCGCCGAGGAACGGCGCAATCGCGGCGCGGCCGGCGTCCGTCTCGTATGCCTGGTCGAGCGCCTTGCGCTGGCAACGGCAGAGCGCGGCCGCGCGGTCCTTCGTCTTCAGGCCGTCGAGCGTCGGCAGCTTGACGCCCGGTGCGAGGATCTCGGCGCGCGCCGGGATCAGGCGCGCGGAGTCGCCGGTGTACAGGTCGACGCCCGACTGATCAAGACGGCCAGCGGTTTCGGCCTCGATGACGGTGTCCTTCGTCTCGTCCGTCTCGTCGTCCTCTTCCTCGTCGTCGTCCTCGGTTTCGCGCTCGCGGTCGGCGTCGCGGGCTTCGATGCGTGCCATGCGGCGATCGAGCGAGCGCAACGTCTTCAGGATCAGCGCGTTGTCGCCGGTCTTGCCGGCCTCGGCCGCCTCGCGCTTGTTGCGCTCTTCCTCGGACTCTTCGTCCATGGCCTCCTGGCCTTCCTTGAGCGCTTCCTCGACGCCTGCTTCGTCCTTGGCCTTCATGGACTGCATCAGGCGATCGAGCCACGCCGGCCGGCGCGAGGGCTTGCTGTCTTTCGTCTTCATCTCGGGTTCCTTATCGCCGATCGCGCAGCGCGGGCCGCAGCGGCCGCGAGGGACGATGGCTACGTGGTTGACAACGATGTTCCGCTGTACCCCGCGGCCGGGTGATACCTGTTCGTAGTCGGCCTCGTACCCGAGGCTGACCTCTTCGATCTCTTCGTCCTGCACTGCCGTGATCGTGTCCGGGTGCTTGATCAGCAGATCGGCGACCAGCAGGTCGGGCTCCGCCGAGCTGCGCCGTGGATTGAGCATCACGCCCTGGGTCAGACCGGCGTAGTTCGACGGTTGAACGAAGTCGTCCGGGTGGTCGAGCGTCACGTCCTTCCCCATGCAGCTCGCGAGGGTCGCGTCGCGGAACACTTCCTCCGGCGTGCGGCTGATACGGATCAGCCCGTCAGGGCCGGCCTCGATCGGCACCTCGCCATCCGCGTACAGCATCTCGCCCGTGCGCGCGACGGGAACGTCCTCGCACAGCAGGAAACCCTCGGGCGTGAGCGAACGCTTCGGCCCGAGCTTCTGTACGGTGTAGAAGCGCATGTCAGTCCTCGGAAATAATCGGTTCGGCCCAGCACCGGCAGTTCCATATCTGCCCGGGGTGGAATCGCATGACGCGGCCGTTCTCGTCGACCTCCGGCGGGTCGTTCCACGCGCAGACCTTGCCCTCCATCGCACGGTGACCGGCGCGCACGTCGCTGTCGCCGCTAGTGCGCCAGATGTAGTGCGTGCTGCCGACGGCGAGCGCACGGGCTTCCGTCAGCGACGTCGCCGCGCGCGAAACCTCCGTGCGGGCGATCAGGTCGGCGCGGCTTTTTGCCACCTCGCCCGATCGCTGAATCTCCTTCGAGATCGCAGCCGCGCGCGTGCTGTCTTCGAGCGCCTCGATCGTGAGACGGTGCACGCGCTCGGCGGCTTCCAGCGGGATCGACTTGATCAACCCCACCTGTTCCGCCATCAGCGCGCGCATCGTCTCTCCGGTCGGCGCGCGCCGCAGCTCGTCGCGCAGCGCGCGCGACATATCGGCCGCCTGCTGCATCCATGCCTGCTCGTCGCGTCGGTTCAGGTCGTCGAGCATCCGCGCGGCGGTGACCTCGGCCCACGGGCCGAGCGCTTCGGCGTATCGCCTAAGCAGCTGCTCGATCGTCGGGGCGAATGCGGGATCGCCAGGCGGAAAGCCATCGACCAACGCGCCCACCTGCTCGGCGATCTTGCGGAGCTGCGTCCTTAGCTGACGCTCGGGCCCGGCCAGGCGCACCGGATTGCGGCGTCGCTTGCGGTCCGTCGTTCTGGTCATCAGCATCAGGGGGAAGCTCCGTTTCTGCGGCCGGCGGCGGTTGGTCCTCGGCCTGCTTGATTTCCTCGTCGGTGATCGACGAGAACACGCCAGTCCGATGGGCCGACGCGCGCAGCTCCTTCATGCCGCCGGCAGGCGTCACGAGGCCCGCGTTGACGGCCTTCGTCACCGCGTCGGTGATCGTGTTCGCCGTCGCGGCCTTCTGCTCGTCCGTCATCTGCCACAGCGCGCGGAAGTCGTACGAGAATCCCTTCGGGGGGGCTTTGCCGAGCACGGAGCGGAACAGCACCTCGAACAGCACGTTCAGCGGCCGGCGCAGCCGGCGCTCCTGCTGCTGCTTGATGTTGTCGTAGTACGTACGCAGGTCGGACTCGCCGGTGGCGTTCAGGCCGGCCGGCGACTGTCCGAGCAGACGCACGAGAGGAATCTGCAGCGCGCCCGCGAGCTGTTGCGCGAACTGCAGCAGCACGGCGTCCAGTCCGGTGAAACCGTACTGGTCGATCTGCATCTCGTCGTCGGCGTCGATCAGAGACAGCCCTTCGTTCGACTGGAATCGGCGGATGAAGTCGACGTTCTTCAGCAGCGCCTCGAGCGCCGGGCCGCCCATCGCAATGATCTTGCGCAGGTCCTTCACCTTCATCGTGCGAAGGTGCGCCTTGAACACGAGCTGCGCCGCGCCCATCGTCGTGCTGTCGAACGCGACGAGCCGGTCGATCAGCCGCTCGATGACCGACTGCCCCCAGAGGTTCTCGGCGATGCGCTGCCAGTACGGCAGCGTGACGCCATCGAAGCGCAGCACGCGGCTGTAGTGGATGCGCTGGCGCGGCAGCGCCATCGAGTCGGCGACGACGTCGTAGTAGCGCGGCATGCCCAGCTCCGGGCCGGGCTCCTGCACCAGGTCGTTGAGCGTCGGCTGCACGAGCCAACGGTCGAGCACGCAGAGGCCCTTGAACTGCCCCTCGGCGACCGTGTCGAGGCGCAGCGGCTTCGACGCATCCTGGCCGTCGATCATCATCACGGCGAGCGCGCCACCGTAGAGGCGCGACCACTTCACCGTGTCGCACAGGCTGTCCCAGATCGCGAGGTTCTCGAACCCTTGGTTCAGGGTGTCTTTGTCCTCGGGATCGATGTCGGAACCGATCTCGACGCCCATGCGCGTCATGTCTTCGGCGACGACGTCGACGGCCTGCCCGACGATCCATGACGACCGGTACATCGCCTCCATCTGCACGCGGTTGCGCGAGATGAAGTCGAACCCGTACTGGTAGGCGGACGACTGGTTCGGCGTGCCGAGCCCGACGCGCGCCTCGAAATTCTGGAAGCTGTCCGGCGTCAGCCAGCGTTTCGCGTTGGCAGAATCCGCAGCCATCGCGCGGTATTGCCGCTGCTCGGCCTTGCGTTGTTTTCGATTCATCCTGCCAACCTTGTCCAGATGTCCAGAACCTGACCGGCCGGCTGATACGCGATCATCACCGCGTCAGCCAGGTTCGGCGATTTCGTGCCTTCCGGCGCCTTGTCGATGACGATCTTCCCCACGCCGTTGACCGTGTAGGTCGGCTGTGCGAGCTCCATCGTCAGCGCGGACAGCTCGTCCAGCGCCGGGTCGATCGAGATGATGTCGTCCGGGTTGTACGGCTTCCCCTCGACGACAGCGCGGTAAGTCGCCTGGAAGCGCAGCCGCAGTGCCCACCATGATTGCGCTTTCAGGTTCGCGAAGAAGTCCTGGTTTTTTCGCTCCTGGACCAACTCGCCTTCAGGATCGTGCACGGGCCCGGAGCCGCGGAACGGCTCGTCATTGATCGGCCGTTTGCCGATCGCGATGCGCTGCTCGTTGATCACTCGCGCGTCGCCGCGCACTCCCGCACCGAGGCCGTCGGCGTCGTAGTCGAACGACTCGTAGCCGAGCTCGTCGCAGATGCCGAAGGTCTTCTCGACCGTCTCGTAGATGTCGCCGCCCTTGCCCGACCAGGACCGGAGGTAGTTCAGCAGGAAGCCGTAGCGGCCCGCGAACGCGTTCTTGTCCTTGCCCTCGTCGGCGACGTCAAGGCCGCCCCGGCGCAGGCCGGTCGGCTCGATGCCGAGCTTCACGTGCGCGCCGATCGCGGCCTGCACCCATGCCGACGGAATCACGACGCCCTCGACGGACGCCGCGTAGTTGATGTCGATCTCCTGCGCGACGACCACGGCCGGCAGCTCGGCAACCTGCTTGGCGTACCAGGCGTCGTCCTTGCGCGGGTCATCGCGCCAGTGGAACGTGAAGACCTTGATCTTGCCGCTGTGCCGTCGCTGGGCGAACGAGTTGCCCATGCCGTTCGGCGTCGAGATGTCCTGGCGGCAGTTCGTCGTCGCTGAAAGCGATGCGTCGACCAGCTGCGGGCGCTCGAGGAACGCGGATTCGTCGACCACATAGAAGCTGGCGCGGTCGCCGCGGCCGATACCGTCGCCCGACTCGCCCGTGATCACGGACCCGGTGTCAGGGAACAGGATCCGCATGTGCGGCGCGTGCGTGCCGATGTCCCACGATCCGCGAAACTCGGCGGGCAGCAGCCGCAGGAACTCGCGCGCCTTCCAGAACAGGCTCTTCGGCGCGCCGATCTTGTCGACGTACTCTTCCTTCCGCGAGCCGAACCCGGCCGCGACGCCTTCGTGGAAAAGGCAGATCGTGTCGGCCAGGCCGACCGTGAGCCACGACATGCCCATGTCGCGAGTCTTCTCGGTGATGCCCGGCTCCTGCGACTTCCAGCGCTCCATGAACCACTGGCACCATTCCTCCTGCTTCGGGAAAAGCAGGAACGGGATCGTCGCCGGGAGCCCACGCTCGACGTTACGCGGATCGAACGTCATGCCCCAGTCGATGATGAACTGGGCTGGGTTGTCGCGATAGAACGTCCGCAGCGCCGGCAGCATGCCCGGGTTCGCGCGGATGCGCTTCAGCCGCTCCGCTCGCCATTCGAACACCTGCACGTAGTCCGGTGTGCGGAAGTCGAACGGGAACGGGATGGGCATGCTACGGGTTCATGAGCTTGGCGTAGATCTTCGCCGCCTCCTGTGGGTCGTTCGTCACAGTCGAGATCGCGGTGATCGGACCGCCCTCCTTGCCCGTGTGCTCCAGGCGGTGACGGTTCGTGAACGCGTCGCCGGCTTCCTTCGCAGCTTGTTCGAGCAGTTGTGCCATCAGCGGAATGTTTCCGCGCTGCTCGGCGATGCCGACAGCGTGGTCGAGTTTGCGAAGACGCACGGCGCGATGCGCGACGCCGATGCGCGACGTGTCCTTCAGGAATTCCTCGCGCGTGTGCTCGAAGATCTCCCGGTACTTCTGGCTCAGCGTCGAGCCGGCGCGCTTCGTCGGGTCGTAACGCTCGCACTGCTGCGGCGAGACTTCGACGCCGAATTCATCGCGCACGGCCTTCGCGACGCGCGAGATCGTGTCGAAGCAGGCCAAGGACTGCACGATGTACAGCTTGATCGGCTCCTGAAGTTTTGCCATGGCGAAATGCGTTCAGTTACGCGGCCCGCAGGATGCAGGTGCCGCAGGCTCGCGCGATGTCGACGTGCCCAACCTCGGGCGCGCGCCGTGCGGCGTCGACCAGCTTCGCGGTGTCGCCGGCGCCGCCACCGACGCCGTAGCGTCGCACGATCCCGACGAATTCCTCGACGTCGTGCCCGCGGATGCCGAGCTTCGGCATGCCGTCCTTCGTGAAGGCCGGCGCGCCGAACCCGTCGTCGCGCTGGCCGATGTGATACAGCTCGTGCTCGACGAGCGCGCACCACTCCATGTCGCTGCATTCGCGCGCATAGTGCGCGTCGAGCGTGATCAGGAATGCCGGCACGCGGCCGAACCACTCGCAGAGCTGCTGCTCCTGCCGGGCACGCTGCCAGCCGCCGGCGCGGATCATCACCTCTTCGCATTGGCCGACCATGCGGCGCATCTGGCGCACGTTCTCGACGGCGGCCCAGAGGTAAGCGACATCGGCATCGACCAGGTGAGCGTGGTCTTCGTTGTGCAGCGGCGCGCCTTCGCGCAGGAACGTGTGGTGCACCCAGTCGTTCACGCCGTCGGCCGGCATGAGGTGGCGAAACCAGTTCGAGTCGTCGAAGAGCGCGTCGGGCGGCAGGGGACGATTGCTGCCGGGCTCTGCCTTCTGCGCCCGGGTCATGCCAGGCTATCCAGCCGCGGCGGCAGGTCGAACAGCGCCTCGGCAGCGCGGCGCGCTGAGCTGGGCTCGTTTCTGAGCGCCTGCCGCTGCCGTTCCCGCTGCTCGGCCTCCTGCTTCGCCTCGAGCACGAGCATCGGGTCGCGGTACATGCGGGTTTCGAGGATGCGGAAAGACATGGCTGAACCCCAATGCAAAAAGCCCGCTGGCTTTCGCTCAGCGGGCTTTGGACGCACGTATCACGTGTATCGAATATCGCGGATTATTGTGCATGAAATGCACATCGTCAAGTTGTTTCGCTCTCCTTCAACAGTCCGATCTCGTTGAGCTTCCGTTCGATCTCGCGCCACGCAACCTGCGCAACGCCTATGGATTCACCCTTCCGGTCGCCTTCGATCCAGAGCCGAACGGCCGCGTTCTGCTTGCTCACCGTGTTCCGATGCGCCTCGCATTCGTCGGCGATCTCCGACAAATCGCATTTCACGCCGAACAGCCGCTCGATGATCGCGCGGCGCACGCGGTAGTGCGAAAAGCCCGAGCAGTATGCGGCGGATGCACGCGTCAGCCAGCCGATAGCCGCCTGCCATTCGAGATTCGGCGTGCTGCCGCTGCAGCATGCCGATGCGCACGAGCACGGCAGCACATGCGGCGCGGCGCGCGCGACGATTACCGACATGTGCAGCTCGGGCAGCGTTTCCAGCTCACGCCGGATCATGCCCGCCTGGCCGGCGCCGGCCAGCCCAATCAGCCCCATTCCGTTGCCGCCGATCTCGCCGCGCATGCGCTTCGCCATGATCGTCTCGCCGTACTGCTGCGACGAGTAGCAGAGCGCGAACCGCACGGCATCGAATGCCGATTTGAACTCGATCACGTCGCTCATCGCGCACCCCGCGTCATCATCGCCAGCGCCTGGTGGCTGCCGAGCCAGCCCGCATACCCCGTGAGATGGCTCGTGAAGTCCGGGCGGATCCGCGTGTCGATGTGCTGGTCGCCGCCGCATGTGCCGGCCAGCGAGAACATGCGGCCGCGCTTCTCGCCCCGCTTCACGTCCACGCGCGTCGCCGCGCGGTCGCTCGCGAGCAGGTGCCGCACGGTCGACAGCGGCACGTCAGCGTTGCGCGACAGGTCGTGCGCCGTGTAGCGCTGCCCGGGCTTCATGACCGACAGCACCGTGTCGAGGGTGATTTTCGTGGTTTTCGTCTTCAAAGGGCCCTCCCTATGCTCGCTGCAGGTTCAGTTCGATGACTTCGACGCGCACGCCGGGCACGACCGCATAGCGCTTCGCGACCCAGAGATCGACGACCTGGCCGTCGTCGACGTATGCAACCCCGTTCATCCCGTCTTTCAACGCCTTGACAACGTTGTCCGCGTCCGGCTTCTTGGTGGCGCCGATCTCGCCGGCGGCCGCGGCGCGTTGACGCTTCTGCGACCAGCTCGTCGGGATGGGCATGCCGATATGCACCACGAGGCGGATCGGGCCGGCGTACGGCTCGGCGCTGCGCATGGCCGCGCTCGCGGCCATCTTCACGAGGTTCTCGTAGCGTTCGGTCTTCTCGGGTGTGTGCGTGCGGACGTGCCCAGCCTGCCGCGAGAACCTCGGGCGCCCCTTCGCGACAGGCGTGCCGGGAACCGTGAATTCGACGCTACGCACGGCGAGCGGCGCCGCGATCAGGTGCTGCTGCTCGTGGCTCATCGGCCGCTCTCCAGAAGCGCACCAGCCGCGACCGGGCCGGCGCTGTTGCGAAATGCGCGGTTGTGGTCGTCCATCCACGGTCCGTCGCCGGACGCGTGAAACACGCGCAGCTTGAATTCGGGACACGTCTCGTGCTCGCCCTGCTCGAGGCCGAGCGTGCGGCCGTGCGCGACGATGCCGGCCCAGCTCGTGTGCCATGGGCCAGCGGGCGCGGTGGTCGAGTTGCCTCCGGCGCGGCCGGTGCGCTGGGCGATCGCCTCGGGCAACAGCGAGTTCAACAGGCCGATGTTCAGCGGCTGGGTCGAGCCCTCGCGCTTCCGGCGCAGGAGGCCGACCTGAATCGCCGTGCGCAGGTCGATCGGCGTCGCACCGAGCGCAGGCCAGCTGCGCACACGCTCGTCGTCGGCGGCGAAGCCTATGCCGCTCGAGCGAAGGATCTCGACGAAGGCGGCGGCGGCGTTCTGCGCATCGTCGCCTACTGCCTGTGCTGTGCCGCCGCCGCTTAGGTTTACATCTTGGTTCTTGGTTCTTGGTTCTTGGTTAGTTTTAGAACCGGTTATGTATGGGGTCCCACTGGCATCCGGATCGGAACCGGATGGAAACCCGGTGGGTTTTTCTTGGGTTTCCGGTGGGTTCTGTTTGGTACCCGATCCGGTAGCCGCGCGCTTTTTCGGCCGGCCGCCCTTCTTCCCGTTCTCCTGAGCAGTTTCGGCGCGTGTGCGGTACGCCGCGATCTCGATTTCGCAGCGATCGTGCATGTATCCGGTATCGGTCTGGGTGAACTTGAAGCGCAGCAGATTGGCGACCGCACGACGCTCTTCCTCGGTGCTGACGCCCACGGCGTAGCACACCGCGTCGAGATCCAACGGAAGCGGTTTCTCAGTGTCGTAGTAGACGTCGATCAGGTCGCGATAGATCCAGCGCTCGACACGGGTCATGTTGACCGTGCCGGACCGGAAATCGCCGATGTGGTGGGGGTAATAGTTCACGACGCCCTCCGATCAGAGGGCGTCGTGCGGGAGCGGGTTACTTGCTGCGCTTCAGGCTGTCGCGTTGCATACGCTCGAGCACGCGCTTGCTTTCCTTGCTGTCCTTCTCGGATTGCTTGATGAGGCCGTCCCAATACGCGCGTTCCGCGCGGCTGCGTCCCAGAACTGGCTGGCGCGTGTCCTTCGTTTTCATGCCGGTCCTTACCACCTGCCAGATAGGAGATTCGAGCGCACGCGGCACGGCAGGAGAACGCCGCGCGCCGGCTGCCGCCGGCTGCCCGAAGCAGGGTTCCATAATACGACATCGACAACCTCGACTCGACGTGCGCAGGGGTGAGAGGATTCGGGAGATTGTTCACGGCTGTTGCTCCTCACCATCGGTCCCAGATTGGGCCGCTTTGGGCCGCTTCTCGAACTCGATGACGAGCGGGTGCATGGCGCCGTACGCGCCGCGTAGCACCTGAATTCCCAGGAAATCGGTAACGGGGATGCCCTCCGCCGCCGCACGCATTGCCAGATCAGCTGCTTCGGCCACTGGCAGCAGGACCGCCTGCTCCACGCGGCGACCTGTCATGCATTCACCTGTGGGCCAGTCTGTCCCACATCGGCACTGACGCCCGCGAGCTGGACAGGCAAAGTACCCACAACGCCGAACAGCGCCACCTCTGCGATGCGGTTGAGCGCGGCGGAGTCGGAATCGATGCCGTGCAGCTGCTTGTAGAACTGAAGCGCGTCATACACGCGATCACGCAGCCGCGTTTTTACTTCGTTTCGAAATTCGGCGCGTCTTGACATGACGATAGCCCCGATTTTTATTGAAAAAGATGCGAACCGCCGCTATGCGAGAATTGAAGCTCTCTACTTCCTCAACCCACTCACAACGGGGTTCGCATGACCATCAAAAACGAACAACTCAACTTCAGCGAATACGCGTACAAGATCGATATGGCTGGAGGGGCCGGCTACGTCATCGACCGTCGATTTCCGCTGAAAAACGGAGAGTCGGTAACTATTCACGTCGAGATCGACGGCAAGGAATCCGACCTCGAGAAGATCAATGTCCAATCGATCGAGCGCGCTATCGAGATCCTTCGGGCATGGCTTCCGGAGGAATAAACACGGGACGCCCGACGGCATTGAGCGCATTCGGCTCGGCGTCTTCGGGATACAACCGCTCATGGAGCGCCTTCACCCTGGCAAAGCTGTCCTCCGCGAACCGCCGCCACCGTTCGCGCTCGACGCTCGGTCGGCAGAGCCAGCGGGTCGACGGCTTGCACCCGGCACGAACCGGCTTGAACACGCGGGTCTTCTTCACTTCCCCTCCTTCGGCTCGCCGATCACTTCTTTGTAAAGTTCGAGCAGCTTGCTCACGACCTCGTAGGACACGCGCTTGCCCCGTTTCCCCGTATAGAGACTGGAAACGGTTGACTGGTCGATGCCCGTGCGTCGCTCGATCTCCATCTGAGTGAGACCGGCGTCCATGAGGTCAGTAATCATCTGTTGAGCGTTCATGCGGCCCAGAATATTGCATTTGTACTTGGATGGCAAGTACCAATGCAATCTCGCACCCTATTACGATTGCAATATGAATACATTCGGATTTCGAGTGCGCCAACTGCGCGAGAAGGCTAAGTGGTCACAAGAGGACCTGGCCAAGGCAGCCAATCTTTCGCAATCCACGATTGCGCAGATCGAAGGCGGCAGAAACAAGGGCTCAAAGCACATCCTTGCGCTCGCACACGCCCTCAATGTGTCGCCAGAATGGCTCCAACATGGCGATACGAAAGGAACGTCGTATGCCGCCCCCATGATCGCGAAGCAGCTCAGTGAATCGCCGGACGTCAGCCGGGCTGCGCGAGCATTGATCGAGGCGATCAGAGAAGCCGACCGCAACGGAACGTCACCGGAGGCATTCGATGTCCTGAAGCAAACCCTCAGGCTTTTAGGGAAGCGGGCTCCTGATCCTGATGAGCCGTTTGACGTTGAAGATCCAGGCCAGTGATCGGCGTCAGATTCCAGTCGTACATCAGGGCACGCGTCCGTCTCGCAAGTTTCCCCGTCACCACACTCCTCGCCATGACGCCGGGCCCCTGAAGCTCGGTCAACCAGTCATGGATGCCATCAGCACTGCGCGCTACAACGCGCACCAGCAATCCGATCCGCCCAGGCACACCGCACTTCGTGACGATCGCCAGATCGCCCGGCTTGCACCGCAGTCCTGCCGCCTTAGCATCCCCGTTCATCGCTTCCCTCGCAATTTCTTCTGACGAAATACTGTATGGATGTACAGTAGTTTAGCGAAATAATGGGGGCGCTTTCAATAGCATTGTTTGGCCCTGTCGAGCGAGTAAGCCTTTTCGCAGCATTGCACGCCCCTCCGTGGGGCTATGACAAATTCAATTGCAAATGTACTTGACCCGGCTTAGTACATTTGCAATACTTCATTCCAACGCAGCACACAACGCGCTGCGCCGAACAACCAGCGCAGCGGTGGCGATATGAAATCTAGTGGGATTACTTACCGAGAAGCTTTGAGAAAGATTGCGGCAGAAGTAGGGATTCTATGTTCCGGTCGAAATCATCGAGCAACGGGAGAAGTGACTCAGGGAGTTCGCCCTTACGAGCAAGATCCTGGGGCACCTGCTGCATCGACCGGAACAGCTGAAGCATCGTCCCCTTCTGCTCGGGGGTGAGATCGAGAACTTTGATCAGGGCGAACAGCAAATGCATCGAGGACATCGCCTGGACGACTGCGGAATCGAGATCAGCATCGTCTTCATCGTCATCGAACATCGGGTCTCCGTTTCGTGTGGTTGAGGAACCGAGAAGTTAGCACGGGACGGATGAGAACCGGAACGCCGCGGTTACCAGGCGTGACAGCCGGAGAGTACGGCACCGAATAGGTCGAAACGCCGAGAGGAAGCGGAAATACACGGCTCGGTGTCTGCACGTGATGCGTGCACTGATGAGACCAGCGCCATCGGGCGCGCCTCGAAGCCGAGGAAGCTCTTTAACAATCGAAGGTAAGCCGGGACCGCTTCTGCGGAGTAACCGGCCGGCGCGATCAGCGTCGTGAGTCAGGACGGACGCAGCGGAAGACCGCTGTGGCATGCAACACCCGAGCGAGCCTGATGCAAGACAGCCAGCAACACGTGACCGATGGCGTGGTAATCGGCACACAACCTCGCGCGGCCCGGAGCCGGCACGGCCGGGAGTAGCCGGGCGCGCGAGTGAAAGCAGTTCTGACCGGTGGCGGTTCGTTCTCCGAGGCGCCACCGGTGAGAGCTGCAGCAGCAAGCACCGTTTGCCGTATCACACCCCAATTTAGTTAGTAGTTCTTCCTTTCCGGAGTTTCTATGAACGCGCCCACCCCCACCGCTGTTTCCATTCCGCAGCTCGCCGACGGCGAGATCTACCTCGGCATCGTGACGAACACGGCCGGCGAACGGCATCACGTCGTGCTGCTTCCGGGCGACAACGACGATGCCAGCTGGCAGGCCCAGATGGACTGGGCGCAGTCGATCGGCGGCGAACTGCCGACGCGCGTCGAGATGCTCTTCTTGCTGGAAAACCATCGCGACGAGTTCGAGCGCGACGCGTACTGGACGTGCCAGCAGGACACCGATCCTGGCTACTCCGGCTGGGCGTGGTTCCAGGGCTTCGGCCTTGGCGACCAGAGCAGCACCCGCCAGGACGACGAGTTGCGCGCCCGCGCCGTCCGCAGATTGCCCATTTAACCCTTCATCGATTTCAACTGCATGGAGGGTGCGATGCATCCGAACAATCACCAGGTCGGAAACGTCCGCACGCTCCCGTCGCGTATGGACGCCCTCGCCGACCGCCGACAAGCAGCGGCCGACGACGCGGCGCTGGCACGCGATGAGCGCAACGAAGAAATCGCTGACGGCGTCACGTTCGACGCACTCGAGATCTCGACGATCGACTGCGCGGTGATCGACGCTGCGCTGGCGCGCGGCCGCCTCGAGGACGTTTACGCGGTCTGGGGCGTCCTCATCGCCGCGCGCGCCGCGGAGATCGCACGCCGCATCGCGGCCGCTGACCGCGGCATTGTCGCGCCGCGCTACAGGATGACTTACTGCTCGTCGTGCGGCGCCGAACTCGGCCCAGGGAACGCCGGCGTCAGCCACTGCAGCGACCACCGTGCACCGGCGTCGCGCCTTCTGAGCAGGATCTGACATGGCCCGCTTCGTCGTGGGCGTGATCGCCATCCTGATTTTCTGGTTCGTCGTCGAAGTCGCCTGCGCGCTCAAGCGCTGGAACGGTGACGAGCACCACTGCGGCTGAGCCGCGCACCACACCGAGAGACCACATGGACAAGATCAAGCACACACCGGGCCGCTGGCTGCGTGACCACCTGACGATCACCGCCGAGATGAACGGCCATGTCATTGCACGCGTCGGGGACGCGCACTCCATGCTGCGCGGAGCTGATAAGCGCGAGATGCAGCGGGAATGCGTCGCGAACGCAAAGGTGATCCATGCGGCATCCGACATGGTCGCTGCCCTCGAACTGATCGCAGCCAAGGATGACGCGGCACGCAAAGCCGGCAAACCGATTTTCACGTCGGGCGAGCGTATGACCATCGACGCCGCGCTGATCAAGGCCGGCCGCAAGGCTGCGCCGGAGCCGGCGCGGCACATCACGGTCGCTGGAGGTGCGCGATGAAAGCCACCGTGCCGATCGAGTGCCCGTACTGCAAGCACGTCAGCTTCTACAACCTCGAGGATCTCAGCGTGCAAGAGCGCGGGTTCTATCTGAACTGCGGGCTTGATGAAGGCGGCTGCGACAGGAATTTCGCTGCACGCGTCAAGGTTCAGCCTGTCGTCCGTGCCTCGGCGATCGAGGGGGAATGATGCGCATCCCTCTCAACAGCCTATCGCCTGTATCGCGCGGTTACAGCCGATCGCTTGTTTCACGTGCGCCGCACGACAACGCGCTGCTGCGCGCCGCCGCGCGAGTGTCGCGCATGCGCCGCGCCGCAGAGGCAGGCGTGTGGATGGTCGCCTACGGCATCGCGATCGCGGGTCTCTGGTACGGATCGCTTATCGCCGGCCCCTACCTGCGGAGCCTCGGATGACGCCCTTCGATTTTCTCGGCGCGCTGCTCGAGCGAATCCACGCGCGCAGCCCGGTCGTCAGCTACATCGTCGCGAGCTTGATCGCCGCCGCGTGCATGTATGCCGTCGCCGCCCTCAATGCCGACGGCACCAGCGCCGTCGCCAACCTCGTGAGAACCTGATGAACCCGTCCGTCTATACCGTCCGCGCCTCCAGCTGGGGCGCACTGTTCGACTGCGCATACCGCTGGGAGGGCATCCACCTCCTGAACATGCGAAACGTGGTCGGCCTGCGCGCCGCGCTCGGCACCGCGATTCACGCCGGCACGGCCGTGTTCGACCAGGCTCGCCTCGATGGGTCCGGCCTGACCGTCGACGACGCAGCCGGCGCGTTCGTCGACAAGCTGCGCGATCCGGAGAACGAGTTCGACCCGGAGCGCGACGATCTGAGCATGTCCGACGCAGAGCGCATCGGCCTGTCGCTGACGACGAAGTACTGCCTCGAGGTCGCGCCGCGCTACAACTTCGTCGCGGTCGAGATGGAAACGAAGCCGCTTGAAATCGACTGCGGCGGCGGCGTCATCGTACGCCTGACGGGCACGATGGACCGCGCGCGCGTGCGCCGCTCGGCGGCCGGCGTCGGCATCGCAGACCTGAAAAGCGGATCGTCCGCAGTCCAGAAAGGCGCGGCCGTCACGAAGGGGCACGGTCCGCAGATCGGCACGTATGAGCTGCTGTACGAGCACACGACTGGCGAGGAAATCGGCGACACCGCCGAGATCATCGGCCTGAAGACTAAGGGCCCGCCCGAGGTCGCGACCGCACCGATCGCGAATTCGAAGCGCGTGATGGTCGGCACCGAGGAAACGCCCGGGCTGATCCAGTTCGCCGCGGACATGTTCCGGTCCGGCCGCTTCTACCCCAATCCGAAATCACTGCTGTGCGACAAGAAGTACTGTCCGCGCCACGGCACCTGCCAGTTCCACGACTAACCCGCGAGATCTCTATGTCCACGCCTACCACCCTGGAATCCGTTCGCTCGCCGCTTCCGCGCGAGGCCAACCTCCCCGCCGTCGCGCCCGGCTTCGGTTCGCTGCAGTCATTCGAGCTGATGCAGCGTGCGGCTAACCTGCTCGCGTCGTCGACGCTCGTGCCGGCCGCGTACCGCAAGGTGATCGAGAAGCTCGATAAATACGGCAACGTGAAGGAATCGCGCGACAACCCGAACGCGCTCGCGAACGCCGTCGTGGCGCTGAACATGGCGCAGCGAATGGGCGCCGATCCGCTGATGGTGATGCAGAACCTGTACATCGTCGAGGGCCGGCCGTCGTGGTCCTCACAGTGGATCATCGCCGCGGTAAACGGCTGCGGCCGCTTCTCGCCGCTGCGCTTCGACATCAAGGTGCTCGGCGCGAAGAACGTCGACTACGTCGAAACGTTCTGGGAGAACAACCAGCGTCAGAAGCGCACGATCAGCGTGCCGATCACCGACAAGGTCTGCGTCGCGTGGGCTATCGAGAAGGAAACGGGCGAGCGCATCGAGTCGCCTGCCGTGTCGATCGAGATGGCGGTCAAGGAAGGCTGGTACACGAAGAACGGCAGCAAGTGGCAGACCATGGACGAGGTCATGCTGCGCTACCGCACGGCGTCGTTCTTCGGGAAGCTGTACGCGCCCGAGCTGCTGATGGGTCTGACGACAGTCGAAGAGGCAGCAGACATTGTCGACGTGCACGACGACGGCAGCTACTCCGTGAACCGCGCGACGCTGGATGAGCTGCGCGGCAGCCGCGTCCAACCTGCCGACGAAGTGCCGCGCGACACAGCGCCGGCTCAGACCGGGCACGCGCCCGAACCGCAGACCGACGCCGCACCGGCTGCCGCGCAGGCCGATCCGGTCGACGACCAGGACGAGCCTCGCACCGGCGCCGGTCAGAGCCAAGGCGGTTTCGAGTTCGACGTCGAGGGCCTGGTGCGCGGCATCCGCGAGGACATCGAATCCGCCGCGACTGCCGAAGATCTCGACCTCGCGCGCAGCGCGATCGCGGGCGTGCCGGACGAGGCCGCGAAGGCAGACCTGAACGCGGCGGCATCGGCGCGCATGCGCGCCATCACAGCTGCCGCCGAACAGACGCAGCAACAGCCGCGCTCCGGTGCGCCGCGCCGCGCGCGCGCGCCGATCAGCGCCGACTAACTGGAACCTCCCATGAAGATCACCGACATCTACGTCTCGAAAGTGCTCGGGATCCATGCCGCAGACCTGCGGCTGTCGAAGCCCGTCGCGCTCTTCGCCGGACCGAACGGCGCCGGTAAGAGCAGTCTGCAGGAAGCCGTGCGCATGGCGTTGACCGGCGACACCGTGCGCGTCGCGCTGAAGAAGGAATACGGCGCGCTCGTCACCGAGGGCGCGGACGCCGGCCAGATCGTCGTCGCGTGCGGCGACCAGGCGAACAGCGTCATGCTGCCGTCGGGGAAGCTGAAGCGCGAGCTCGCCGAAGATCCGCGCCTGCTTCTGGTGCTCGACGCGCAGCGCTTCGCACATCTCGGTGCAGCCGAGCGCCGGGCTTTCTTGTACGACCTGATGGGCGTGAAGATCGGCGTCGACGAAATGCGCCTCCGGCTGCTCGAGAAGCTCGGGCTTCGCGCCGATGCGTTGCCAGCGGCGGCCGCCGCGCGGCTCGCAGCCGTCACGCCGATGTTGCGCGCCGGCTTCGAAGCAGCGCAGAAGGAAGCCGCCGACCGCGCGCGCGGCGCGAAGCAGTCATGGCGCAACGCGACCGGAGAAACGTACGGCAGCCAGAAGGCAGCCACCTGGCGGCCGGCGGCGGTCGAGTTCGACGAAGCAGCGTTGCGGAAGCTCACGGGCGACCGCGCGGCGCTCGACGACCGGATCGGCGAACTGCAGCAGCAGATCGGCGCAGCCGACGCGGCGGACACCGCGGCACGTGCGCGGGCGTCGAAAATTGCCGACCTGCGCACTCGCACCGCCGGTTACGCGAAAGCGGTCGAGCTCGCGCAGCTCGCCGACGAGCAGGTCGCCGAATTCCTGCCCAAGGTCGAAGCGCTTCGTGTGCTCGCCGGCGCGGCGCCGGCCGGAACCGAATGCTCTTGCCCGGAATGCGGTGCGCTCTTGCGCTACCTCAACGGCGTACTGTCGGCGACGGCTGCAGCTGGCGCGCGCGACGCCGACGCGGCCGCGAAGCTGCCCGAGTATGAGCAGGGCCTGAAGACGCTGCAAAACGCGGCCGCGAACCGGAAACGTGACGTCGAAGCAGCTGAATCGGCCGCGACGCAGCTGCGGGCGCTCGAAGACGACGCGGATGACAGCGGCGCGGCCGCCGCCCGAGAGAGCGGCGACGCCGCGCGCTCGGAGCTGGCCGACCTTCAGCGCCGCCGCAAGCAGCTCGACACCGAGATTGCGACGCTTCGTGAAATCGAGCGGCGCGCCGCCGGCGCTGCCGATCTGGCAAAGCAGGCTGCGGCGTTGCACGAAGACGTTGCAGCCTACGAGGCGATCGCCGACGCGCTCGCGCCCAACGGCATCCCGGCCGACCTGCTCAGCGAAGCGCTCACACCGATGAACGAGCGCCTGACGGACCTGGCCGAGATGTCCGAATGGGCCGACGTGACGATCACGCCGGAGATGGAAGTTCTCGCCGACGGCCGCGCGTACGCCCTGCTGTCCGAATCGGAACGCTGGCGCGTCGACGCGCACATCGCTGCAGCGATCAGCCTCTTCTCAGGCCTGAAGCTGCTCGTGCTCGATCGCGCCGACGTGCTGGTCGGGCCGGAACGCGACCGGCTGCTCTACTGGCTCGATGATCTCGCCTACACCGGCCAGATCGACACGGCGCTCGTGTTCATGAGCCTGAAGGCGGCGCCGGCCGGCCTGCCGGATGGCATCGAGGCATTCTGGGTCGAGGATGGACAGGTCGGCGCTACCGCGCCGCGCGAAGTACGGGAGGCAGCGTGAGAGAGGACATTGAGCGGTATCTCGCTGATACGTCGGAAGCCACGGCAAAGGCCGTGGCGACCGGAACAGGGCTTCCGCAGCTCGACGTGACGAAGGAGCTGAACCGCATGCTCGGAGACGGGTTGGTTGAGCGCGAGAAGCGCGCCGGCGGCGGAAACGAATACGTGTACTGGCTCGCGCGCGCAGTGCAGACGCCCCCGCCGCCCGGCAACACGCCGCCGGCCGCAGCCGCGCCAGCGCTGGCATCCGTCGGCCTCGTCGAGAAGTCGCTGGACCCGAACACCGGCGTCATCGACGTCGCGCGGATCATCGCGGACCTGCGCGCCGACATCGAGCGCCTCACCGCCGAGCGCGACGCCGCGCATCTGAAGGCCGACACCTGGCGCGCGAACGCCGCGACGCTCGAGGCGCGTATCGACGAGCTGACGCTCGGCCCGGTCGGCGCCCGCGCGCCGCTGTTTGTGACGGTCGGCCGCACGTGTAAGCCGCAGCGTCACACGTCACTCGAACTCGCGCAGCGCCGCGGCAGCGCGCTCGTGCGCAGTGAACAAGAATCCGAGGTGCTCGTGCTCGAACCGGTGGGCCGGATCGTGCGCGGCACGCAGTGGATGCCACGCTGATTCAACAGAGCCTAACCCGCGCGGCTTACCTCGGTCCGCGCGGCATTCGAAGGGCGCCGATCGGCGCCCTTCTCTTTTCCGGAGAAACCATGCAGATCCAGCTTCCCACGCTCGCCGAAGGCGAGATCTACCTCGGTGGCTTCGTCGACAAGAACGGCGACGTCACGCACACGATCCTGCTGCCCGGCGAGAACGATCGCGGGACCTGGCAGGAGCAGATGGACTGGGCCAAGAGCCGCGGCGGGGATCTTCCGACGCGCGCCGAGCTCGTGATCGCATACGAGCAGCACCGAGACCTGTTCGAGAAGGCCGCGTACTGGTCGAACACGCCGGACGACGACCCGGATTACGCCGGCTGGGCGTGGTACCAGCACTTCGGCACTGGCCACCAGTGCTACGGCCACCAGGACACCGAGTTGCGCGCCCGCGCCGTCCGCAGATTGTCGATTTAACCATTCATCCATTCACAATCGGAGCATGCAATGACGATCACGCTGGAACAGATCGAAGCAGATCACGCGCGCATCGGCGCGATGATCGACGAGTTCAAGAAGCAGCCGCGCGCGACCGAGTACCTCGTCGACGCCGTCACGATCCCGCTCGCAGCCGGCGAGCGTATCGCCGGGCAGATCCTCCTCGAAGACGGATCGTTGAGCCACTACCTGATTCTCCTGCCGGGCGATGCCGAAGATCTGGACTGGGAAGCGGCGAAGGCCTGGGCCGCCGAACGTGGCGGCGAACTGCCGACGCGGCGGGAGCAATCGCTCCTGTTCGCGAACCTGAAGGGCGAGTTCGAGCCGGCCTATTACTGGTCGGGCGAGCGCCACGAATCGAACTCCGGCTGGGCGTGGTTCCCGTACTTCGGCACTGGCAGCCAGGACGACAGCCCCCAGAACTACGAGTTGCGCGCCCGCGCCGTCCGCAGATTTATCCCTTCAGTTTTTTGATCATTTAACCCACCGTGGCCCTGCACAACCAACTCCCGATATATCGAGCGGCCTACGGGCTGCTCGATGACGTCACCACCCTGGTCAAGAACATGCCCCGCGACTTCAAACGCAGCATCGGCGAGAAGATCAGCGCGGAGTGCATCGAGATCATGGTGTTGGTGTTCCGCGCAAACGTCGCGGCCGAAAAGGCACCGCACCTGGCCGAATTACTCGAGCGCCTGCAGGTGATCGAGCTGCTGCTTCGGCTCAGCATGGACAAGCGACTGATCGCGCGTGAAGGCTACGCAGCTGCCGTCGAGAAAACGACGAGCATCGGGAAGCAGGCCAACGGCTGGAAGAACGCCGCAAACCGTCGCCCGCTCCGCTAAGGTCAAGGCCTTCGCGGCTGAGCGATATATCAATCTGGTCGTGCCGCTGGCCCACAAGGCCACCGCCATGCGCAATGAGGAAACCGGCCGCCGGCGTGCGGAAAGGTCCAGCGCAGTTTCCCGGCTGAGAAATCGGTCGGGCGACGTAGATCGCACGATACCTCCGGCTGGGCGTGGTACCAGAACTTCAACAATGGCAACCAGAACAACAACCACCAGAACAACGAGTTGCGCGCCCGCGCCGTCCGCAGATCGAGGGCCAATTTCGTTCGCCGAGCTGGTCGAAGCGTATCTCGACTGCCGGCGAACGAAGCGAAACAGCAATGCAGCGCTCGCGTTCGAAATGCGGCTCGAACGCAACCTGCGCCGCCTGTACGACGAGCTGGCCGACGGCAGTTACACACCCGGCCGCTCGAAGTGCTTCGTCATCACGCGACCGAAGCCGCGCGAAGTCTGGGCGGCTGCGTTTCGCGATCGCATCGTGCACCACCTGCTGTACAACCGGATCGGCCCGCGCTTCGAACGGTCTTTCATCGCCGATTCCTGCGCCTGCATCAAGGGGCGCGGCACGCTGTACGCCGCGCAGCGCCTCGAATCGAAGGTTCGGTCGATCACGCAAAACTGGTCGAAGCGCGCGTTCTACCTGAAGTGCGATCTCGCGAACTTCTTCGTCAGCATCGACAAGCTGATCCTGCGCGACCTGCTGCTCGCGAAGATCTGCGAGCCGTTCTGGCGATCGCTGACCGAAACCGTGCTGATGCACGATCCACGGGGCGACTACGAGTACCACGGCGACCCCGCCATGATGGAGCTCGTGCCACCCCACAAACGGTTACTCGAACAGGCGCCTGACCTCGGCCTGCCGATCGGGAACCTGTCGAGCCAGTTCTTCGCGAACGTCTACCTCGACGTACTCGACCAGCGCGCGAAGCACACGCTCGGCGCGCGGCACTACGTCCGCTACGTCGACGACTTCGTGTTCCTGCACGACTCGCCGGCGCGGCTGAACGAGATTCTCGCGGACGTCACAGCGTTCCTGCCGGAACGGCTCGGCGCGCAGATCAACCCGCGCAAGACCATCCTGCAGCCGATCGACCGTGGCATCGACTTCGTCGGCCAGGTCATCAAGCCATGGCGCCGCGAGACGCGGAAGCGCACGCGCAACGAAGCATTGCGGCGTGTCGCCGAGACGTCGGCCGGCGACCTGATGCCGGTCGCGAATTCGTACTTCGGCCTACTGCGGCAAGCAACCTCCAGCCACTGCGATCGCGCAAGCCTCGCGAACCTCCTGCGTTCGATGGGGAAAGCCGTCGATCGAGATCTTACGAAAACCTTCTGAGGACTATTCCATGACCACCGAAACCGAGAACACTCAGGCAGCAGATGTGCGCGTCGTCTGGAGCCGCAACAACGAGGATTTCACATGGGACGAGCTTGATGAGCTGCTCGACACGCACGACGACCTGGCCGTCGGCGACATTGTGTTCACTGGCGAAGTCGCGCCGATCCAGACCAAGCACCTGTGCGACGCCGACGACGTGATCGAAATGATCGGCGAGCGTGCCTACGACGAGGTCGGCGAATACGCGGACGGCTACCCGGACGTCATGCCGGAAGCAAGGGCCGAACTCGATGCCCTGCTGGCCGGCTGGATCGAGAAGCACGCGAAGCCGACGTTCTACAGCGTCGTCAATGTGCGCCAGTACGTCATCACCGCTGCCGACATGGAGGGCCGGGAACAATGACCACCACCGATACCCCGCGCGCCGCTATGCCGGCCGACCTCCAGGGGCTGCGCCACGCGATTCTCACGCCGCGCGAGATCGTGCGCGACGAGGAAGGCATGCTGTCGCACCCGGCCGTCCCGTACCTCGACGAGGACGTGAACTACGAGACGTTCTTCGCCGCTTTCGATATCGAAGCCGCTTTCATCCACATGGAGAACGACGTCGATTGCGACACGTACGACCAGTACTTCGCATCCAATAGTACGAACTGCAGCTTCTGGACGCCGAGCGCGCCGGCCGGCGACGGCTGGCTGCTGCTCGAAATCTACGACACCGAAGACGGCCCGGTCGCGCTGTATGTGCGCGAGAAGAAGCGCGAATCGATGCGCGAGCGTCTGAAGCGTGAAGAACATGAGACGCGCGACGCCGTGCGATCGGAGTCTCTCATCAAGACGCTGTCGGACATCATCCACGACCAAACCGTTGCCATGCAGTCCGCCGTTATCGAGTGGCAGCACGGCAACGGCGCTGAAGCGGGCCTGAGCTGGATCGTCAATACCTTGGCCGGTCCGGGCCACCTCCCCGATTTCGACGCGCCGCACGGCAAGCATGCTCAGTACTGGTTCAACGCAAACCAGGCGAACCCCATGCCGGCCTGCTTCTGCGGCAATCCGTCGTCCTCGCTCTGGATGGGACAAGGCTTCTGCTGCGACGAACACTACCGCGAAGCCAAAGCCAAGTACGAAGCCATCGGCGCAGGAGACGCACCGTGAGCGAGAACACCAAAATCGAATGGTGCGACCATACCTTCAACCCGTGGGAAGGCTGCCAGAAGGTCGGCCCGGGCTGCGACCACTGCTACGCGGAGACGCGCAACGCGCGCTTCGCCGGCGGCACGGCGGCGAACTGGGGGCCCGGCGCGCCTCGCCGCCGCACGTCGCTGGCGAACTGGCGCAAGCCGCTCGCATGGGAAGCAGCGCATGCCGAGTTCTTCGCCGCGCACGGCCGGCGCCAGCGCGTGTTCTGCGCGTCGCTTGCTGACGTATTCGACAACGCGGTCGATCCGGCATGGCGCGTAGACCTGTTCAGGTTGATCGCCAAGACGCCGAACCTCGACTGGCCGCTCTTGACGAAGCGGATCGGCAACGCACACGCGATGCTCAACGAAGTCGTCGACGAACTGTCGTGCGGGATCAACACGTGGGACGAGCTGCCCTGGCCGGGTATCTCGATCGGCGCGACGATCGTCAACCAGGTCGAGGCCGAGCGTGATATCCCAAAGCTACTTGCGGTACCGGCGCGCGTGCGCTTCCTTTCGATGGAGCCGCTGCTCGGGCCAGTCACGTTGAATCCGTGGTTGCTTGCAGAGCATGGCCGAAGGCTCATCGGCGCCCATCCCGGAATCGACTGGGTCATCGTCGGCGGCGAAAGCGGTTCCGGCGCGCGGCCGATGCACCCTGACTGGGCCCGCGATCTGCGCGACCAATGTGCGGCCGCCGGCGTGCCATTCCATTTCAAACAACACGGCGAATGGGCGCCGGGCTCTGGCGACTTCGGCACCGGCCGCTTCGAAACCGCCGCGATCGCGCGCGACGGCCGTGTTGCGCCGGGCGGATACCGCGTCGAGGACTTCCCGCACGGCGCGGCGAGCGGCGACGGTTGGGCGATGGTCCACCGTGCCGGCAAGCGCGCCGCTGGTCGACTGCTCGACGGCCGCACGCACGACGAATTCCCGGAGGTGTAGCCATGCCGATCGTGACGAACGCCGAACTCGTCGAGCTGACGGGCGGCCTGAAACAGGGTGCGGCGCAGGCCCGATGGATCAAAAAAGCGCTGGGCATCGACGCGCCGCGCAAGGCTGACGGACATCCCATGCTTACGTGGGAGCAGGTCAACCAGCCGCGCGCTGCCGCCACGCCACGCGCGCAGCCCAAATGGAGAGTCGCAGCATGAAGAAGCACCGGGAACGTGATGGCCTCCTGCCGCGTATGGAGGCGCGGAAACGAAAGGACGGCTTCACGTACCGCTATCATCCAGTCGGCAAGAAGCCGATCAACCTCGGCCAGGATCGGCTCGTCGCGATTCGCAAGGTGCTCGACCTGCTCGGGGCTGGCGACGACGTCGGCACGATCGCGCGGCTCTGGGAGCAGTTTCAGGAGACGCCCGGCTGGCAGCGATATTCGCAGTACACCCGCAACGACTACAAGCAGTGCAGCGGGCCGCTGCTCGAAACGTTCGGCGACATGCGCGCCGCCGACATCGACGCGACCCACGTGTCGCGCTACCTGCGCATCGAGCGCGCCGCCGCGCCGGTGCGTGCCAACCGCGAGGCCGCCCTGCTCTCGAACCTGATCGGTCTCGCGATCGACCGCGGCGAGGCGAAGCACAACCCCTGTCGCGAAGTCCGACGCAACGAAGAGCAGCCGCGCACCGAGGCGCCGGATCCAGAAGACTTCCAGGCGTTCGCCGCCTGGGTCGCATCGCTCGGCGGACAAAAGGCGGTCATCGGCATGGCCGCGGAATATGCGGCGCTCGCCGGCAACCGAAAGGTCGAGTTCCTTGATCTGGCATGGCCGCAGATCGACGAGGCCGCGGGCGAGATTCGGGTGAAGCGCGCGAAGCAGCGTGGCAAGAAGCGCGGCGAGGTGATCGAGCACATCGAGATCACACCGGCGCTGACGGAGCTGATCGCGCGCCTGCGTGCCGCGCGAAAGGACGACTGCCTGTACGTGTTCTCGAATCGGTATGCGACGCACTACACGCCGGCCGGATTCAAGACCGAATGGTCGAAGCTGATGAGCAAGGCGCTCGAGCTGAAGAAGATCACGAGGCGATTCACGTTCCACGACCTGCGAGCGTATTACGTAACGCGGCATAAAGCGGAACGCGGCGCATTGCCGGACTTGCATGCGAATCCGGCGACGACGGCGCGCGTCTACGATCGAACGAAGATCGTAAAGCGGAGGTGTGGGGGGGTGATCGATTTGACACCGGAAGCAGGGACAAGCCAGATCCGCGAAGCCACGCCAGGCACGGCGGAGCGCGAACTGTTGAGTTTTAACGGCGGCCGAGAGATTTGCAAAAAAAGCGCGCAAAATCGGATGTTTTCGCGCACTTTTTGACACCGAAACGAGCAGACGTGTCTATTTTGCTCCGGTTCCCCAGCTCGCCAGCTTCATATGGTTCGTGCAGTTGCGTTCGTATTCCTTCGCCTGCGCAGCTACCTGCCGCTTCTTCTCAAGCTCGGCGTCCACCGGCGGTCCGTTCAAAGGATAGGCAGTGTCCCAGGCATTGAAGATGGACGCCACGTAGAGCTTGCACGTCTGATCGCCTGCCGCCGTAAATAGCGATATCCCCGCATCACGCCATCGGGCCAGGTGTTCGCCATCAGCCTTGTACATTTCCTGCGCGAGCCGCATCTGTTCGGCAGAATCCGTCGCCTTGTATGGCGTTCTATCGATTGCCGCCTGCGCGACAGCGACATATTTCAGTAGGAATTCAGCCGCCACCTGCGGCGTCGGCGCATTTCCCGATGCGACAAAATTAGGCGGCTCAGGTCGCGCAATCGCAACTGGAGGTGTCTGTTTTCCGCATCCTGCGAGAAGCACGGCAACACATGCAATCGAAATTTTATTCATTGTTATCAACAGATTACGGTAATTAAACCTGACGCCCGAACCAAACCACGCGCCCAATAATCGCAAAGTCAGATGGTGGTTTGGACATGTTCACAGTGAACGGCTTGTACGCGGGATTGGCGCTGCTCACCTCTAGAACGCCTTCCGGCAGGCGCTGCAGCGTTTTAACGATGATCTCGCCGTCTATCCGCAAGACATACAGCCCTGCCATGCCGCTGGTTTGGCTTCGGTCGATCAATATCACGTCACGATCATTCAGCACGCCCTGTTGAGAGTCCCCCTTTACAGACAGCACCGACAGATCGGCAGGGTTAGCGTGTAGGTAGTTCTCGATCCAGTACCGGCGGAACGCCATCGAATGGGTCGGTGCCTCATCAGTGACCGACTGCCCTGAGCCGGCAGAAGCCTTTACCCGATAGCGCGGGATGAATACAAAGTCGCTCACATCGACAGGCTTACCAAGCGTGTCCGTAATTGTCGGCACGTCAACTATCGTCTGAGAGTCCACCCGCGCCACGCGGCGCACGTCTCCATCGGCGTTGCCTACGCCGTACAGCATCCACGAAAGGTCAATAGCGCCTCGCTCGGCCACGCGAGCCAGGAACAGGCTGTCCGGCGTGCGCTCCCCGCTCTCATACCGCTGGATTGTGCTGGTTCCGACCTCAAAAGCGGCTGCCATGTCCGCCACCGATGCTCGAAATACCTCCGTTCGGATGTAGCGCAGACGCTCGCCAATCTCCGAATTGAAGGTTTCAACTTCCCGAACGGAAGCTGAAAGCGGCGCCGCAAGAGCAGTGTTGCTTTTCATCATGCCGTTATCTCTTTGATTTCATTACGCTTACCACCCAAACGGGGTGGATATCCCCGAACGGAACATGAAATTCAACCCGAAAGGATTGCGTTTCATGTTCCGTTCGGGTTTAATTACGCCATGACGAACCGCATGGAGTACGCCATGACGCATGAAAAAGCCCCAAAAAAGCCCGCCATCAATTCCAAACGGAACGATCTTGTCGCCGATTGGCACCAGGCGGACATCATTGCAGCCGTGAAGAAAGCAGGCTGGTCTCTGCGAGCGCTGTCGATCCAACACGGCTATGCACCGGGGACGCTCCGCAACGCGCTGCGCACCTCGTATCCCAACGCGGAAAAACTGATCGCCGAAACGATCGGATGTAAGCCGGAAGAAATCTGGCCGAGCCGCTACGAAACCCGAAATTTTACGCCCGTTTTGACACGCCGCCCCGTTCAGGTGTCCGTTCGGACCGACAGCCCGGAATCAGCGGCTGCGATGGGTTGAATCGTAGGCCGGCCGCGAAAGCCACGCCACCTGCGCAATTCTCAATACGAGCGACAAAGTGATGAGAAAACTGACCCGCAAATTTCAGCCCGCGACGAGTCTCCGCGAAGCCGTCGACCGATGCACTGCGGCCGCTGACGCAAACCGACGACCAGCGAAAGTCCTGTCCGATCTGATGGGCGTTGAACTCAAGACCTATTACCGCTGGCTGTCAGAGCTATCGATGCCTCTCAACCGCGTCTTGCAGTTCGAGGAGTTCTGCGGCGCACGTTATGTCAGTGAATACCTGTGTGTGGCCAATGGTCGACGCGTCGTAATCGACATCCCTACCGGTCGCCGGCCGGCCGTAGCCGACATCTCCAGCCTTCAATCCGCGTTTGCCGATGCCGCTGCAGTCCTGTGCCGCTATTACGGCACTGGCAACGAGCAGTCCGAGGCGATCGCGTCTCTGACCCATGCGATGACGCAGGCCGCGTTTCATCGCGAAAACGTCGCGAAGGATCGCACCCCGGAGCTTCAGTTCGACGACGAGGCGAACGCATGACTTCGAGCGTCAAGACCTACTACGCTGCTGCGGAACTGGCATCAATGACACTCCCGTCGATGCCGGCCACGATGCAAGGCATCAATCAGCGCGCAAAAGCAGATCAGTGGCAGTTTCGGAAGCGTGCCGGAAGAGGTGGTGGACGGGAATTCGCCTTCGCAAGTTTGCCGACTATCGCGCAAATCGAGATTCGTCGTCGCGTTACGACAGCACTCATTGCGACCGATTCGCCCAACACGAAGCCCCCTGCGCGAACAAAGGCGCAGCTCGATCTCGTTGAGACGGATAGTCAACGCCTGCGTGCTGACGCTCGACGGGGCATCCTAACGACGATCGAACGCCTGATGGCGCAGTGCCACGTGTCTCGCGAGGCTGCGATGACGACACTGTTAACGCAGGCTAAGGCCGGCATGCTGGACGACCACCTCATCATGATGTTGCGCGCCGCTCGAGACGAACGGGGCCGCAAAGGTGATGGCTTTCCGAGCATTCGCACACTGAAGCGTTATCTCGGGTTGGCCAAAGTCGGGGCGCTCGCACCCAAAGTGCCGCACGCTGATTTCACGGTACCGGCATGGGCGAAGGTGTTCCTCGGTTTCTATCAGCAGCCGCAGAAGCCGTCCGTCGAATTGGCGTATCGCGAATTCGAAGCTGCGTACCGCATGCGCGATCGAGATTGGGAATTCCCAACGATCCATCAGGTCCGTCGCTTCCTCGGCAAGATGGGCCGCGTTGCCGTCGAGGCCGGCCGGATGGGAGCGCGTGAACTGAAGACGATTCGGCCGTTCATCCGTCGCACGTTCGACCAGCTGCTGCCGAACGACGTCTGGAGCGCGGACGGCCATACATTCGACGCCGAAGTACAGCACCCGCTGCATGGACGGCCGTTCCGCCCCGAGATCACGACGATTGTCGACATCGCCACGCGTCGCGCTGTCGGTTTCTCGATCGGCCTGGCCGAGTCGGCGATCGCGGTGCTGGACGCGCTGCGCCACGCGTCGACACGTAACGGCGTCCTCGCCATTTTCTACGTCGACCGCGGATCGGGCTACGCCAATGCGATGCTGCAGGCCGAAGGCACCGGCATCACGGGCCAGCTCGGCTTCGAGGTGTCGCACTCGCTGCCATACAACTCCCAGGCGCGCGGCGTGATCGAACGTCTGCACCAAACGCTGTGGGTCACTGGCGCGAAGACGCTCGCCAGCTACATGGGCGCGCCGATGGACCGCGAAGCGAAGCTGGCGCACTTCAAGGTCACACGCGGCGCGATCAAGAACGGTGGCGCAATTCCGCTGATGGGTTGGGATGCGTTCATGCAGTTCTGTAACGACCAGATCACGGCCTACAACGCGCGCCCGCATCGTTCGCTGCCGATGACCAACGACCCGGCTAACGGTCGCCGTCGCCACATGTCGCCGGACGAAGCGTTCGCCGCGTTTCAGGCGAAAGGCTGGCAACCGGTCACGCTCGCAGCCGACGAAGCGGAACGTGTGTTCCGCCCGCGCATAGAGCGCACCGTCCAGCGCGGCGAAGTGCGCCTGCTGAACAACCACTACTTCAGCGGGCTGCTCGAAGAGTTCCACGGCGAGACGGTCCACGTTGCCTACGACATCCACGACGCGCAGTTCGTGTGGGTCTACGAAGGTGCGACCGGCCGCTTTATCTGCAGGGCCGAAGCCGGCTCGAACGCGGCGCATTACATGCCGATGTCGTATGTCGAGCAGGCCCGCGAGAAGCGTGCGGATGCACGGGCGCAGCGCCTGCAGGTGAAGCTCGACGAAGTCGAGGCCGAGCGCGTCGGACAGCCGGCGCTCACGCTCGACACTCCCGAGGTCATCACGATCCCTGGCTTCGGCGATATCACGCGTGACGCGCTGAACCGCCGCTTTGTCGACGCCGAGCCGGTGATCGAAGTCACCGCCGCGCCAATCCACGCCAGCGAACCGACACCGGTCACGCCCACGGCCGAGATATTCGAAATGCCGGAAACGGCTGATCAGCGGTTCGCCCGGTGGCGAGCCTTACATCAACACATTGAAACAGGAGGTGTGCCCGATCAGGACGAATTGCGGTGGTACGGCACGTACCCGCTGACCAAAGAGTTCGCGGCGCAAAAGCGCCGCGCGGAACAGGCTGAAGAGTTGCAGCTCGCCAGCCAGCAGTAGGACCAACAGGACAAATCATGACACAACTCGAATCCACGCTCAAAACGGTAGCCGGTGGCATCGCCCAAATCACCAACCTGAACCTGTGCGACATCGCCATCGAGCGCGCCGTTTCGCGCAGTGCGAACCTGCCCGGGCTGGTGTGTTTCTACGGCCCGTCCGGCTACGGCAAGAGCATGGCTGCGAACTTCGTCGCGAACGAACGACGCGCCTACTACGTGCAGGCGAAATCGGTATGGACGAAGAAGCACTTCCTCAAGGCGATTCTCTTCGAGATGGGGATCAAGCCGGCCGGCACGATTCCCGAGATGGCCGACCAGGTCGCCGAGGAACTCGCTTCGAGTGGCCGACCGCTGATCATCGACGAGATGGACCACCTGGTCGATCGCAACGCCGTCGAGCTGGTGCGCGACCTGTACGAATCGAGCCAGGCGACCATTCTCATGATCGGCGAAGAGGCGCTGCCTGCGAAGCTTAAGAAGTGGGAGCGCATGCATGGCCGCGTCATGGCATGGGTGCCGGCGCAGCCGGTCACGATCGACGACGCGCGCAAGCTTGCCGGCCTCTACAGCCGCAATGTGAAGGTCGCTGACGATCTGCTGACGCGCCTTGTCGAGCTGTCGCACGGTTCGGTACGCCGCGTCTGCGTCAACCTCGAACGCATTCAGGAAGAGACGCTAAAGGCCGGGAAGACTGCGATGGACCTCGCGCAGTGGGGAAAGAACGAGCTGTACACCGGCGAAGCGCCGAAGCGTCGCGCGTGAGGTGATCGCCATGTACGAACACGACCACATCACGACGCCGCAGATGGCACGTGCAGCGGAACGCATCCACCTTCTCATCATGATCGTGTCCGGTGCCGCCGTGATCATCCTCATTGTCGGATGCCTGATCGCTCACGACTGGATCGAGCTGCTCACCTGGACTGCCCTTGCTGCATGGGCGCTGTTCCACGTCACCATCCTGGCATTCCTCGCTGGCGCAACCGGAGGGTTCGAGCATGCCTAGAAAGCCCGCACACCTCGAACTTACCGGCGGCAAGGGTCCGCGCCAACGTATCTGGGAAGCCATTCGCAGCCAGCGTGACGACTTCACCCCGTATAGCGTCGTCCGCGCCGCTGACATCGACAAGGCGACCGTTCACACGTACCTGCAGGTCCTCGAACGCGGCGGTTTCATCGAACCCGTTGGCGAGCGCAAGGCGATCAGCGATAGGAAGCACTATCGCCTCGTTCGCGACGTCGGCGTCGAAGCCCCGCGTCTGGATCGCCAGGGCCAGCCGGTCATGCAGTCGCGCGGCAACGAAAACATGTGGCGCACGATGCGCATCATGGGCGACTTCACGCCCCGCGAGCTGGCGATGCGCGCGTCGACTTCCGATGTCTCGATCACCGACTCGACGGCGCAGTCGTATGTCAAATGCCTGTCGCACGCCGGCTACCTGACGATCGTTGACCCGGGCCATGCATTCATCCGTGGCAAGGGCGCGAAGCAGGCTCGGTATCGCCTGATCGCGTCGAAATACACCGGCCCGCGCCCGCCGATGATCCAACGCACGAAATCGGTCTACGACCCGAACCTCGGGAAGATCGTGTGGCAAGAGGAGCCGGACCATGACGCATGCTGATCCGGATTGGCTCGCCATGCTTCGCCAAGCCGCCGACGCGACGTCGCAAACCGACGTGGCCAAGCTGCTCGAAGTCTCGCGCACGACCGTTTCGCTTGTCTTGTCGGGCAAATACCCCGGCAAAACTGATCGCGTCGCCGCCCGCGTCTTGAAGACGTTCGGCCAGGTGCAGTGCACGCATACCGGGCAGTTGATCTCGCTGACGGTATGCGTGTCCTTCGCCAATCGCCGCGCCCCGATCAACAACCCGATGGAACTGAGCCACTGGCGCACGTGCCGCAACTGCCCGCTGCGCCCCGTTAAAGGAGAGTCGAAGTGAATCCGCTACCCCTCGCCAAAGCATCCGCGCATGGCACGGTCAACATCAATCAAATCATGCAGCTCGCTGCGCTGCGCATTGCCTCGACGATCGAAACGCTCACCGAGCGCGGCTTCGTGGTGATCGGTATCGAGTTCTCGAACGGCTCGAAGCCGACCATCCAGATCCAGACGTGCACCGAGTGCGCACGCATGGTCGAGGCCGGAGAAGCGACCTACTACCGCACTGGCGTCAGCGACAACAACCGCTACCGCACGGGGCAGTTCAAGGTCGGTGACATCCGCGTGTTGTGGACCGAACAGGGACACTGACATGCGTTTCCACATCATCGCCCAAGATCAATCTGGAGAGCGCTTCCGGCGCATCGAAGTCGATGGCGATCGCCTCGACTTCCCGCAATACAAGACCGAGCTGTTCGCCTCTCATGCAAATCCGCTCGCCTCCACGCGAGGCGAACCGGCCTACGTTGTGTCGCATGTCGGCACGGGCATGCGTGTCGCAGGCGGCAAAACGCAGTCCGCAGCAATCTCGGCCGCTCGCCAACTTATCGGCGAGAAGCCTACCGAAGAATTTTGGCGATCTATCGCTGCTGCTCGCCAGTTCATCAAAGCAACGCAAACCCTCTCTTGAAGGAATGACCATGGCAACCATCAAACAGATCCTGCAGGCCGTCATCGACCATCCCGGCTCGTCGGGCGCGCAACTCGCCGAGCTGCTCGACATGGATGCGAAAGACGTCCAGCCGCGCATCCAGCCGTACATCAACAAGGGGCAGGTTCGTTGCGACAAGAAGCCCATGGACGGTGCGTCGCCGATCAATCTCTACTTCGCAAGTGACGAACTGGTGAAGGAGTTCGACGGCACGATTCAGTCGGTGACAAAGGCGCCGCGAAAACAGGTTGCTTTCACCCCGCGCGATGCCGCCCCCGGCGACTTCGTCTGCGGCTTCTCTACGGCTGGTCGGCTGACGATCACGAAGGGGCGGAAAACGGTCGACCTGACGCGCGAGGAGACGGCACGCCTGCTGAAGTTCGTCGACTGCATCAACGTCGACGCGATTGCGGGAGAAAAGGCATGACGATCGAAGTCACCGTGATGATTGGCCCGACGATCGCCAATCCCGAGCAGTTCCACACGATCGAAGACCTGCGCCGCGAGCTGCATCGCGTGAACAAGGAACTGTTCGAGCAGAGCGCGACGCTGGCAAAGCTGAATGCGACCGGCGTCCAGATGGCCGGTTTCATCGAAGGTGTCCTGAAGCAACACATCCGCTCGGATACCGACGCAGTCGCTGCCTGTTGCGAGTCCTACCTCGCCAACCGTGACCGTCTTCGCGAAAAGCTCGAAGAGGCGATCGAAAGCGACGCCATTCGCACGACGCACTGACGCCTCCCATTTTCTACCTGGAACAAAACATGACCAAAAAGCAAATCCCGGCCGGCTACGTGATGGATGCACGCGGCCGTCTCGTTCCCGAGTCGCTGATCGCGCCGATCGACCAACTGCGCGACCAGACCATCATGTCGCTGATCGACGAAGCGAAGCGCGTGCAGTCATACATGGTTGACTTCAAGGCGCGCGCATTCGGCGATATCGCTGCTTTCGTCGAAACGAGCCACGAACAGTACGGCGTCAAGGTTGGTGGTTCGAAGGGCAACATTTCACTCATCACGTTTGACGGTCGATACAAGATCGTCCGCCAGATCGCCGAACACATTCAGTTCGACGAGCGCCTGCAGGCAGCGAAAGAACTTGTCGACGAATGTCTGCGTGAGTGGACGGAAGGAAGCAACGACAAGGTCAAGGTGCTGATCAACGAAGCGTTCCAGGTCGACAAGGAAGGCAACGTCAACACGGGTAGCATCCTCGCGCTGCGCCGCCTCGCGATCGACGATCCGAAGTGGACGAAGGCAATGCGTGCGATCGTCGACAGCATCCGCGTCACGGGCAGCAAGCCGTACATCCGACTCTACGAGCGCGTCGATGAAACCGAGGAGTATCGCGCGATCAGTCTCGACCTCGCTGCGATCTGAGGAGGCCACATGTCGAAACTGTCGAAGGAAGATATTCAGCGAATCGACACTGAGCTGTCGTTTCCGTTCGGCTGCGTCGTGCTTCGCTGTGATGGCAACACCGTCACGATCCAGGTGCAGCGGACGAAGCCCCGCCGATATGACCTCATGGTCTATGTGAATGGCTGGTTCAAGGGCGACTATCTGAAGGATGCTGCGCCCGAGCATCGGTTCTACCGGCCGGCGAAGTTCAGTGCCTACAAACCGTCCGAGCGCGCAAAGCTCGAAAGGCAGTTCGGCAAGCGCAACGCGCGGAAGTACTTCCCGAACCTCGACAAGACGTCAACGTACTACATGCCGTCGTGGAACACGCCGAGCACGATGCTTCGCCACTTCGCTCGAGTATGTCAGTCGGTCACGCTCGTTTCAGTAGGTGTGGCGGTCAATACGTCTGTCGACGTCACGGCACTGGAGGCAACCAATGTCTGACGTGATCATCATCGCGGTCGGCATCGTGTTCCTTGTCTGTCTCTGCCGTCGCGAGCTGCGCCGCTGGTGGGAGTCGTGATGCTGATCGCTAAATCGACGCTGTCGAAGATTCACATTGCGAAGCAGCAACTGGCGATGACCGATGACGAGTACCGCACGGTGCTGCGCAGCGTCGCCGGCGTCAGCTCGGCCAAGGATCTGACGCCGGAAGGTGCGCACAAGCTGCTGAAGCATTTCGAGCGTTGCGGCTTCCAACCGAAGCGTCCGAACGGTCGACGCCCGAACGTCGGCGGCTCGCGCGAGCAGCGCTTGAAGAAGATCGAGGCGTTGCTCACGTCGGCCGGCCGGCCATGGTCGTATCTCGACGGTATGGTCAAACGCATTTGCAAGGTCGATGCGATCGAGTTCTGCGATGGCGAGATGCTTGGCAAGCTGATCGCCGCGCTGCAAATCGACGCCAACCGAAAGGAGCGTGCATGAATGACGATCTGCGTGATGTGCAGCATCTCTTCCCGCCCTTAGCCAAGACGCTCGTTCGCCTGATCGGGATGGACGCGACGCTGACGCTCATCGAAAAGATGGGTGGTCGGAAGTTTCCGATTCCCTTTCGCAAGAATCGTCACGGTGAAGCGCGCTTCGAAGAGCTGGCCGAGGTAATTGGCCATACCGCCGCAGCGAACCTATGTAAAGTGTTTGGTGGCGAAGACCTCGAAATCCCGATTTGCTGGAAGGCAAAACGGGAACTCGTTTTTCGTCGCATGCGGCGCGAGTTCGATCACATCACGCGGGAACACAGCAGCAACTATGCCGTGGCGAAGCTTGTTCTAAAATTCGGCACAACCGACCGGCAGGTTCGTCGGATTCTCGGCACCGACAACAACACCTGCGATACTGCAGATAACCAGTCCTCGCTGTTCTAAACTCCTGCCATCCACGCGTCGCTTCTCCATTCGGGGGGACAGCGACGCGTCCTGTTTTTATCCATTCCGCTGATTAAAGTCGTCCCGTACACGTAACGTATGGGAATGACAGATGGCACGCATCAGTGCAGAGGTAGTCGGCGGTAAGAACGTCCTTGCCTTCCTCGATATGCTCGCGGCGAGCGAGATCGACGCGTGGACGCGTCAGAACAGCGACGACGGCTATAACGTGCTGGTCGGCTCGCACGGGCCGATCCCGAAGAAGAACAGTGCGGGTGTCAGGTACGTCGTTCCCGCCAAGCTGCTGACGTTCAGTTCGTACGCCACCCATCCCAACGTCTACAACGCCGAGACGAACTCCACCGCCGCTGGTCGCTACCAGTTGCTGTCGCGCTACTACGCACCGTATGCAAAGCAGCTCAATCTGCACGACTTCAGCCCGACGTCGCAAGACCTCATCGCCGTCCAGCAGATTCGCGAGCGCCGTGCGCTTGCGCTGATCGCTTCCGGGCAGATTGCGGCCGCGATCAAAGCTTGCTCGAACATCTGGGCCTCGCTGCCCGGCAACGACTACGGCCAGCATCAAAACGACATCGCCATGCTCGTCGCGGCATACAAGGCTGCGGGCGGCACGGTCGCGATCGCCTAACCGAAGGGGGCGATGCGATGCACTTCTGCGATCTCATCACGGGCCACGACGGCAAGCTGTCGCATTCGAAGCTCTGGCCGAATGTCGCGTCTGCTGTCGCTACTGGCATGTTCATCTATCAGGGCGTCACGAAGCAACTCACGATCGAGACCTGGGCGATCTATCTCTGTTGCGTCGGCGGCTACTCCGCAGTCATCCAGTTGATCGGCGCGTGGCGCGGTCGGCCGCCCAAGGAGACATCCAATGGAAATGATCAGTAAGTACGCGAAGGTCGTCGCGGCCATCGCCGCCACCGTGCTGATCGCGTTCGCGTTCGCCGCAACGTATCAGCACGGCTATGACGTCGCCGAAGCGAAAGGCGGCCAGGCGCTCTCCGACTACAAGGCGAAGCAAGCTGGCGACGCCGCCACGGCCGCGAGTCAAGCGTTCGGAAAGTATGCCGACAACGTGCTGCGCGGCCAGCACGCCGAGGTTCAATTCCTCGCTGACCAGGGCAAGACCACGACCCAGATCGGCACCCTCAAGGAGCATATCGATGCCGTCGCTCAACCTCACATTTCTGCGCCATCACCTTCGGCGTCTCAACCGTCTGTCGTCACGGTTAATCGGTGCGTTTTCACTCGGGGCTTTGTGCGCCTGTGGAACGCAGCAGCCGGTATCGGCGATTCCGCTGACGGTGCCCTGCAGGCAAGCACCGATTCCGGCGGCGTTGCTGGAATTGCCGGACCCGATGCCGCCGCTGACTCCGGGGTATCACAGCAGGACGTCCTCGACTGGTTCACCGATTACGCCGCCCGCAGCCGAAGCACCGAATCGAAACTGAAAGGCGTGAAGGCAGCCGTTCCCGATCAAGAGGACAAGCAATAGATGGATGACTTCGACCACGCGAGCGACATCGAAGAGCAGTATCGCGCGCTCGCGATTGCAGCCGCAACGCGGCCCGCACGCAGCACCGCGGAATCAGAGGCTTTCTGCCAGAACGAGGCATGCGGTGAGCCGATTCCTGAAGAGCGCCGCCGTGCGGTACCGGGATGTCGCTTCTGCATCGAATGCCAGGAGCGCCGCGAGCAGGTGCTGAACCGGAGGTATCCATGCAAGTGACGCTCGACCCGGCCGCGATTTTGATTGGTGTGTTTACGTTGCTGCTCGGCGTGGTCCAACTGTTCGGCATGTCATGGATTCGCAGCGTCCAGGAGAAGCTGAAGGCGAACGAGACCCGTGACAGCGAGTTCCAGAAGGCGATCGCGGCGGTACGAGAAATGATGGCCCGCGACTACGTGCCCCGTTCCGAGCATCGGGAGGTACGTGATGAATTCCGAGACGGTCTGCGCGGTATCGACCAGAAGCTGACCGACATCAACAACAAGCTGGACAAAAAACAGGACAAGCAATGAGCGACGGCAACATGGGCGATAGCCCCGAAATGCAGATGCTGCGCAAGATCGACGCCGGGGTCGACGAGCTGAAAGACCAGATGGCCAAGGTCGAGAAGCGCGCGATCAAGTACGGGGCGGCGGCCGGCGCTGGAGCTGGTGCGGTGGCCGGCGGCATCGTCGCGATGGGCATCTCGTTCGCTCGCGCGAAGCTGGGGCTGTAACGCGCATGGCCTACCCGAAGGAAACTCGCGACAAGGTCCGTCGAGCATTCGTGTTCGATCGCCTGTCGCTCGAAGTCGCCGCCATGAAGAGCGGCGTCAACTATTCCACCGCGCGGCGCTGGAAGGATGACGCGCGCACTGCCGGCGACGACTGGGATAAGGCGCAGGCGGCGCAACTGCTTGCGGGCGGTGGCATTGAAGGTGCGGCACGGCAGATGTTGGCCGGAATGGTGACGCAGTACCAGGCGACCATGGAACAGATCGACGCCGACGTCGAGATGAAGCCGGCCGACAAGGTCGCGATGCTGGCCAGCCTCGCCGACGCGTACAACAAGACGATCAACGCATCGAAGCGCGTGCTGCCCGAGACGAACGAGCTGGCGATCGCGATGGGCGTCGTGCAGCGCCTGGCGACTTTCATCAAGGATCGCTACCCGGAACACGTTGGAGCGTTCGCCGATGTCCTCGGTCCGTTCGGCGACGAGCTGGCCACCGCCTACGGTTGAGGTGACGACATGCTGATTAAACTGACCCGCACCAACGCGGTGAATCCCGTTCACGTCGTCAGTGCCAATATCGAACACCGTGAGCGCGATACGCGCCTCATTGTCGAGTTGGTCACCAGCAGCGTGATCTACGTGACGCACAACCTGTATGACGGCGTCGACGTGTACAAGCTCCACCAGGCGCTGGTCGACGCGAAGGCGGACTGACATGGTCCAGAAGTTCACCGAGAAGGATTTCCACAAGGAAATCGCCGAGCTGCAGGCCGACCTGCGGCGCGACATCGAGGCCCATGCAACGGGCCTCGATCCGTCGCCGGCCGCGCGCCTGGAGCGCCGTCGCCGTGTTCTCGTCGACGGTGATTACCAATTCTTCGCGTACACCTACTTCCCGCACCACATTCGCGGCACGCCGTCACTGTTCCAGGGACACTTCTGCAGCCGATTCCCGAAGCTGCTGCGCCAGGCCGGCGGATCGCGTGAATGGTGGGTCGCGCCACGGGGCGAGGCGAAGTCGTCGATGTGCACGAAGATCGGCCCCGTGTACATCATCGTGCAGGGGCTGCTGCAGCGCGAGGAAATTCGAAGCGAAGTCGGCTGGACCGGTGAGGTTCCGTCATTCCTCGACTACATCATCCTGCTTGGTGCCGAGACCTCGCTGCCAACCAAACTGCTCGAAGTCGTTAAAACGGAGCTGACCGCTAACGCATCGCTCCAGCTCGACTTCCCGGAAGTGTGTGGCAAGAGTGCGAAGTGGAAGGTCGGCGAGTTCATCACGAAGAACGGCGTCAAGGTCGAGCCGTTCGGTGCCGAGCAGGCGATTCGCGGTACGTTCCACGGCGCGAGCCGCCCGAAGGTACTGATGGGCGATGACCTGATCACCGACGCCGAAGCCAAGAGCCCGACCGAGCGCCAGAACCGGTGGACGTGGCTGGAAAAGGCGATCGACTATCTCGGCCCGCCTGACGGCAGCGTGAAATACATCGGCGTCGGTACGGTGCTGGACAAGGATGATCCGATCTCGCGCGCGAAGCGCACCATCGGTCATATCGTCCACCACTTCCGCGCAATCGCGCAGATGCCGACGAACATGGATCTGTGGCAACAGTGCGAAGCGCTGATGCTGAACGACGACAAGCCCGCGATCGAAGAAGCTGCTGCGCGCGGCGAGGCGATCGCCGATACGGATCTGCCGTCGTATCAGTTCTACGTCGCCAATCGTGAGGCGATGGACGCTGGCGCCGTTACTTCGTGGCCGTCCGTGCGCACGCTGTTCTACCTGATGCGCCAACGGGCAAAGTCGCCGCGCGCGTTCGCGACCGAGATGCAGGGTGACCCGCGCACCGAAGAAGACAAGGTGTTCGGGAACATCACGTTTTGGGTGCAACGGCTGCAGTCCTGGCTGATGTTCGGCGCATGCGACCCGTCGATGGGGAGAGATCGGAAATCCGACCCGTCTGCGATCCTGGTCGGTGGTCTCGACATCGTCAGCCGCAAGCTGCACGTCGTCTATGCGGAGATCAAGCGACGCGTGCCGTCGAAACTCGAATCCGATCTGATCAAGGTCCAGCGCGAGTTTCGCTGTCGCGCGTTTGGTTTCGAAAACAACAACGCTTACGAGTGGGCGCGGCAGGATTTGCTGAAGTCCAGCCTGCGTGCTGGTGTGCCGCTACCGCTCGTCGGCGTCACAGCGTCCATTGCGCCCGAAGTGCGGATCGACTCCCTGGAACCGTTCGTCACGGATCGTATCTCGCCGTCGATTCTCTTCCACGCCGGGTTGACCACGCTGCTCGCCGAGCTGGACGAATGGCCCGAGCCACAGAGCCATCACCACTTTGATGGACTGACCGCGCTGCACATTCTCTGGATGATTGCGCAGTCTCGCGGCTATGGCATCGGTGACGGATACGAGGCGGTTACATCCAGTCCGGCCGAACGCGGTGACGACGACTACGACATGCCGACGTCGAGTCGGCGCGGATATTGAGGAATTGAGGTATGGCACAGATTGTTGATATGTACGGACGGCCGATCCAGCGCGAGGTGCTGTCCGAACCGCAGACGTCGAAGCTCGGTTGGATCACGCGCGACTTCGCGCAGCATCCGTCGCGCGGCCTGACGCCGAAGAAGCTGCACGCGATCCTCGAAGCGGCCGAGTTTGGCGATCTGATGGCGCAGTCAGACCTGTTCGTCGATATGGAGGAAAAAGACACGCACCTGTTCGCGGAGATGAGCAAGCGCAAGCGTGCTCTGCTCACGCTCGACTGGCGCATTGTCGAACCGGTCAATGCCACCGCCCAGGAAAAGAGCCAGACGGCGCAACTCAAAGAATGGTTCACGGACCTGCCGGCGCTCGACGATGTCCTCTTCGATCTGATGGACGCGGTCGGTCACGGCTTCTCGTCCCAGGAGATCGAGTGGCATCAGGTCGAAAAGGTGTGGCTCCCGAAAACGCTCACCCATCGTCCGCAACGCTGGTTCCGCACGCCGCTGTACGACGGAAACGATCTGCGCTTGCGCGACAACTCGTCGGACGGGCAGCCGCTCTGGCCGTTCGGCTGGCTCGTTCACAAACATCGCGCGAAGAGCGGCTATCTCACGCGCGCCGGCCTGCATCGCGTCCTGTCATGGCCGTACCTGTTCAAGACGTATGCAGTGTCGGATCTCGCCGAGTTCCTGGAGATTTACGGCCTGCCGCTGCGCGTCGGTAAATATCCGCCCGGTGCAACGAAGGAAGAGAAAGCGACGCTGTTGCGCGCGGTCGCCGAGATTGGTCACAATGCGGCAGGCATCATCCCTGAAGGTATGTTGATCGATTTCGAGACGGCAGCCGAGGGCACGAAAGACCCGTTCGAGGCCATGATCAACTGGTGCGAGAAAAGCGTATCAAAGGCGATCCTGGGTGGCACGCTGACGACGCAGGCCGATGGCAAGACGTCAACCAACGCGCTCGGCAAGACGCACAACGAAGTGCGCCGGGATCTGATGACGTCTGATGCGCGCCAGGCGCAGCGCACGCTCACGAGCCTCTGCTACATGCTGTCCGCGTTGAACATTGGAACGACCGATCTGCGCCGCTGCCCGCGCTTCGAATTCGACACACGCGAGGCAGAGGATCTGGCTCTGTATGCGGATGCGGTGCCGAAACTGGTCGGCACGGGCATGAAGATCGGCCGGCGATGGGCGCAGGAAAAGCTCATGATTCCGGAGCCGGCCGAGGGCGAGGATATCCTCACGATCCCGAAGCCGCAGATGGCGCTGCCGCCCGAGGAGCGACCGGACGAGCCTCCGCGACCTGCGACGATGCGGTATCGCGCCGTACTGCGGAACGGAGCCGGCGAGATTGTCTATACCGACCAGGACGCATTGGACCAGACAATCGCCGCGCTGCCGGCCGACGCCATCACCGATGCGCTGCGCGCCGTGATCGGGCCTGCGATCGTCGCGTTACGGCGTGGTGCGACTCCGGACGAGGCCGTCGAGCTGCTGCTCGAGGCGCAGCCGGACATGGACGAAACAGCAATGGGCGAGCTGCTCGCGCGTTGCATCTTCGTCGCCGACGTCTGGGGGCGGCTGAATGGCGGTTGACCTGGCCTACGCGATCGGCCTGCAACCGGAGAAGGCCATTGCCTACTTCGAGTCGAAGGGCTACACGATCGGTTTCCGATGGCAGGATGTCGCTGCCGAGGCGCATGCGCGTGCATTCACTGTTGCGGGCGTGATGAAGGTCGACGTCCTGCAGGACATCCGCCAGGCGCTCGCGACCTCGTTAGAAAAAGGCACGACGTTCGACGAGTTTAAACGGCAGGTCTCGCCGACCCTGGAAAAGAAAGGCTGGCTCGGCCAGGGCATGATCGTCGACCAGGACACGGGCGAGATCGAGGGGAAGCGGCTGACGCCGCGTCGGCTGCAGACGATTTTCCAGACCAACATGCAGTCGGCCTATATGGCCGGCCGGTACGCCACGCAGCTCGAACAGGTCGACACGCATCCGTATTGGGAGTACGTCGCCGTCCTGGACAGTCGCACGCGGCCGGCGCACCGCGCCCTGGCCGGCCAGGTCTACCGGTACGACGATCCGTTCTGGCAGACGTTCTATCCGCCGAACGGCTTCCGCTGCCGGTGCCGCGTGCGTACCCGCACGCGCGCATACGTCGAACAGAACGGCGTCCCTGTCCTCAACAGTGATGGCAAGCTGGTCGAGGTCGAGATCGTCGACCGCACCGGAGCAAAGCAGCCGGCGCTCGCCTACAAAGACCCGACGTCCGGCCAGAAGCTGCTGCCTGATCCTGGCTTCGGCTCCAATCCCGGATCGCAATGGGCGAAGCCGTTCACACCTCCGCCGATGGACACACTGCCGCAGACACTGCCGGCCGGCACATCGTTGCCACCACCGGCGCCGACGCGCATGCAACCGAGCGCCGTGATGCCTGCCGGTCTGCCACCCGAGCAGTACGCCCAGGCATTCATGCGGGAATTCGGCGCGACGGTCGGCAAGCCTGCCACCTTCACGGACGTCGCGGGCGAGCAGCTGCACATCAATCAATGGCTGTTCCAGGACGGCGTCGGCCGATGGGCGGCCAGCCAGCCTGAAGCTGGCCCATTCGTTCAGCTCTTGGCCGAGGCGGTCAAAGAACCGGACGAAGTCTGGCTCGGTTGGGCGCAGATCGACGGTGCATGGTCACTGCGTCGCCGTTACATCCGCACGCTCGAAACCGAAGACGGCCAGTGGGGCGTCGCGGCATTCGATCACGGGACAGACGGCTGGAGCGGCGATGTCACCTTCCCGAGCGACGTCGGCACGTCTGACGAAGATCGCCAGGCATACCTGGACACTCGGCGCGGGACATTCCTGCGTTACCGTCGGCCGACCGGTGCGTAACGTATGGCGACCAGCATGATCGAGATCGAGATCGACGAAAGCCGGTTCGACGCGGCGATGGCACGTGTGCGCGCGTTGATGCAGGACGCATCCCCTGTCACGTCGCTTATCGCCGCGTTGATGCTGGACGCCGTCGAAGAGAACTTTGCGCAGCAAGGGCGACCGAAATGGCTCGGTCTCAGCCCGAAGACGGTCAAGCGCCGCCACGAGGATGCCGGCACTGGCAAGATTCTGCAGCGCTCGGGTCGGCTGGCATCCAGCATTACGTCGGCACACGACGCGACGTCGGCCCGAGTCGGCACCAATGTCGTCTATGCGGCAATCCACCAGTTCGGCGGGACGATCCAGCGCCATCCCATGTCCGGTTACGTTAGGCTGCGCAAGGGTCGCGACGGCATGATCATGCGTCAGGCCGATCATCCGCACTTAGCCGTGTTCGCGAAGAACAGCCACAAGCGCGTCAAAGTCGTGAAATGGACCCGCACCCAGGGCTGGACGATCAAGATTCCCGCGCGTCCGTTCTTCGTGCTGACCGAGGCCGACAACGTCTCGATGGAGACCGAGGTTTCCGCTTATCTGCGTCGCCTGTTCGACGAATGATCCGTCAGGCGATTTAAGCCGTTTGTAGGGGCCGGATAACCCGACGTAGCCAGTCGGGGGTGAGAAGCCCGTTAAACCCCCGTTAAAATCGGTCGTATCGGCATCGGCTATCGGATGCCTCCCCGCGTATCACGTCCTATACCCGTCCCAGGGACGGGAATCCTCTTATTTCCCAAGTTGCCGCCCGCCACCATGGCGGCATGGCTACTTTCTTCATCGCGGCGCTTTCGGCGCAAATCCAATCCACCGGCCCGGCGCTCAAGCTGCTGCCGGCCGGCGAGTTCCGCGCGCGGGACGGCCGGCCGACCGAGTGCGCCACGTGGCGGCTTGATGCGGCCGGTGCTGCGCGCCTGATCGCGGCGGCCAACGCGCGCAATACCCGGTACGTGATCGACTACGAGCACCAGACGCTGAATTCAGCGAAGAACGGTCAGCCGGCACCGGCGAGCGGCTGGTTCAAGACGCTGGAGTGGCGCGAAGGTGACGGGCTGTACGCGACCGACGCCAACTGGACGGCCCGCGCGTCCGCAATGATCGACGCGGACGAATACGCCTACATCTCCCCCGTGTTCGCCTTCGACAAGGCGGGCAATGTGATCTCGCTGCTCAACGCGGCGCTGACCAACGATCCCGCGCTCGACTGCCTCGACGAGCTGCAGCTCACCGCTGCGTGCTCGGCGATGTCCGGCGCACTCGACCCCGCCGCGATCGCGGCGCTTTCCTCCGTCCCACCTACCGAGGCTCCTAATATGGAAGAACTCCTGGAACAACTGCGCTGGCTGTTGAACATGCCGGTCGGCGCGACCGCCGACGACGTCACGGCACAACTCAAGAAGCTGATCGAATCGCTGTCCAGCGGCCAGGGCGTCGCGGCGGCCAGCGTCAATCTGCCGGTGCTGCTCGATTCGCAGCGCGCGCAGATCGCGACGCTGTCGGCCAATCAGGTCGACCCGGCGCGCTTCGTTCCGATCGCCGTAATGACGGATCTGCGCTCGCAGCTCGACGCAGCCAACGGGAAGCTGGCCGGCACCGAAGTCGAAGAGCTGGTGACGGTCGCACTGAAGGACGGCCGCCTGCTGCCGGCACAGGAGACCTGGGCGCGCGACCTCGGCAAGAGCAACGTCGCAGCCCTGAAACAGTTCCTGTCGACGGCGCAGCCGATCCAGGCGCTCGGTGGCACGCAGACGGGCGGCAACCCGCCGGCAGGCAGCAAGGACGAGCCGAACGCACTGTCGGCCGAAGACCTTGCCGTCTGCAAGGCGCTCGGTCTCGACGCGGCCACGTACAAGCCGTCGCAGTCGGCCGCCTAAGCGACGCTCGCGCAACTCATCCCCCTTACCAGGAGTTCCACATGACTGCATTGACTGCCGACCGAGACACCGTCAACCGGGCCGGCCTGCTGTTCAGCTACCCGGCCAAGAGCGGTGTGCTGTTCTTCGTCGGGGCGATCGCCGCGATCGACTCGGCGACCGGCCTCGCTACCAAGGGCGCGGCGTCGACCACGCTCAAGGGCGCCGGCATCGTCCAGGAACAGGTCGACAACACGACTGGCGCGGACGGTGCGGTGAACGTGAAGATCCGGCGCGGCCAGTGGCGCGTCGCGAATTCGGCCGGCGCGGACCAGCTCACGCTGAAGGACGTCGGTGCACCCGCGTACATCGTCGACGATCAGACCGTCGCGAAGACGGACGGCGGCGGCACGCGCTCGATTGCCGGCACCGTCATCGACATCGATCCCGGCGGCGTCTGGGTCGCGTTCTAACGCGGCTTGCAATACCACCTCGACTACTCCATAGGGAAAGCACATGGAAATCAATCGCGCCAATCTGCGCGCTCTGTTCACGGGATACAACACCGTGTTCCAACAAGCCTTCGACGGCGCACCGTCCGACTGGAACAAGGTCGCGATGCCCGTTCCGTCGACCACGTCGCAGGAAGTCTATCCGTGGCTCGGACAGACCACCCGCTTCCGCGAATGGATCGGCGACCGCGTGATCCAGAACCTGACCACGCACGATTTCACGATCAAGAACAAGACGTTCGAAAACACGGTCGGTGTGGATCGTGAGGCGATCTCGGACGATACCTATGGCGTCTACAAGCCGGTGATCGCGCAAATGGGGCTGGACGCGAAACAGCATCCCGACGAGCTGGTGTTCAACCTGCTCAAGCAAGGTACGACGAAGACCTGCTACGACGGCCAGTACTTCTTCGACACCGATCACCCGGTGCTGCTCGAAAACGGCCAGGTCGGCTCGGTCTCGAACTTCCAGGCTGGCACCGGCCCGACTTGGTATCTGCTCGACATGACGCGTGTCGTCAAGCCGATCATCCTGCAGCAGCGCAAGCCGTACTCGTTCGTCCCGATGGACCAGGAAACCGACGAAGTCGTGTTCTCCGCAAAGACGTACCGCTACGGCGTCGACGCGCGCTGCAACGTCGGATTCGCGCTCTGGCAGCTCGCCTATGCGTCGAATGCCGAGCTGAACGAGGACAGCTACCAGGCTGCCCGTGAAGCGATGACCGGCATGAAGGGCGACAACGGCCGCCCGCTCGGCATCCGTCCGTCGCTGCTCGTCGTGCCGCCGATGTACGAAGGCGTCGGCCGGAAGATCCTCCACGCCGACGCGAACAACTACGGCGCCACCAACATCTGGAAGGGTTCGGCCGATCTGCTGTCGACTCCCTGGCTGGCGTAACGGGACACCCCGCGAGAGACAGCCGCGCGACGCCGATAAGCGCGGAGGAAGAACGTCCCGGAGCTGCGGCGCAATGGTGGGCTCCGGTTGGGTTCGAATTCACAGGAGAGGTTCATGAGCAAGAAACATCCGGCGATCAAGGTGGCGTCGGCAAAGGAAGGGTTTCGCCGCGCTGGGCATGTGTTCGGGATCGTGCCGAAAACGATCGCGCTGGCTGCGCTTCATCCGGACGCACACGCCGCAATCGTCGCCGACAAGTCCCTGGTCGTGGTCGACACGGCGATCCACCTCCCCGAAGACGAAGCGGCGGCGCTCCCGCATCGCCATGCTGCGCACGTGACGGCCGCACTGGCCAACGCGGACGCGCTGACGCTTGACGTGAGCGAGGACGATGCGAAGCGCGCATTGGCGCTCGCCGACATCGAGGCAGATCTCAAGGCGCGTGAAAAAGTACTGGACGGGCGCGAGCAGGCAGTCGAGGAAGTCGAAGCCGAACTGATCAAGAGCACCGCTGAGTTCGACGAGCGCTGCGCCGGCCTGGTCACGCGAGAAAACGACCTGCTCGCTCGCGAGCAGGCGTTCGAAGCTTCCCAGGCTGCAGCGGCATCGGGCAAGGCAGCGTCGACGTCGGGCAAGGGGCGGGGCTAATCCGGTATGTACGCCACCGTCGAATTCATGACGAAGCGGTTCGGACAGCGCGAGGTGATCGCGCTGTCTGATCGCGAGCAAACGGGTGAAGTGGATTCGACCGTGCTGGCCGATGCGCTGGACGAGGCATCCGCCGAGATCGATACGTATCTGGCTGGCCGGTACGCGTTGCCGATCGACCCGCAACCGAAGATGCTCGCGGGCACGTGTTGCGACATCGCGCGCTATCGCCTGTGCGGTGGCGAAACGGTCATGACAGACGAAATCGACAAGCGCTACAAGGCGGCGATCGCCTTCCTAAAGCTCGTCGCGTCGGGTGATGTCACGCTCGGCTCGACAACGACGGGATCGGTCACGCAGCCCGACAACTCCGTCCAGTTCGTGACCGGCACACGTGTGTTCAGTCGCGAAAGCCGATAACGCCATGCCATACGTCCCGATCATTACCGCAGTGGAACTCGCCATCGTCGACCGCCTGAAGCGCGGTCTCGGCAAGATGGTCACCGAAGTGAAGACCTACGGCGGCGAGTTCGATGACGAAGAGCTGGAAACGGTCGTGCGGCGCTTTCCGGCCGCATGGGTGACGTTCGGCGGCGTCAAGCGTACCGATCCCGTATCGACTGACCGGTCGAAGTGGCGAGCGGAAGCGACGTTCGTCGTGATGGTTGGCGCGCGCAGCATACGTAACGAGGAAACCAGTCGGCACGGTGGTCCAGCAAAGACCGAGGTCGGCACGAACCTGCTGATCTCGGCCGTGCGTTATTTGCTGAACGAGCAGGACATGGGACTGAAGATTCGTGAGCTGCAACCAGGTGCAATTCGGACGCTGTTCAACACGAAGACCCAAGCCGGCGCAATGTCCGTCTACGCACTGGAATTCAAGACCGCGTGGATTGAAGACACGTTGTTCGTCGGTGCGTTTCCGCAGGGTGCATCCGAGGGGCCGCTCGGCAAGGTGTTTGAAGACTACGGCGGCCAGATCGACCCGCCCACGCCGGATTGGGAGACGACGCTGCTGTCGTACTTCCTTAAACCCGGGACCGACCGGCCGGCCGATGCGCAAGACCTTGTGCAGATGAACCAGGAGTAAACATGAAAGTTATTGCGAAGGCCGGACTCAGCGTCCCGAAGGAAGGTAAGCCGCGCCAGTACGTCACCGACAGCCAGGCTGTCGACGTTCCCGAGTCGGCGTACTACATGCGACGCGTCGCCGAAGGCGACCTTGTGCGCCAGGACGTGCCGATCGAGGTGACCGAAACCCCGGCCGCTGTCGAGCCGGCCGACGATCCCGCTCTGGCCACGGATGCGGGTGCCAAAAAATCCGCGAAAGGAGTCTGATTGTGTCGAGCGCGAATATCAGTTTTGACACCATCCCGTCGAGCTTGCTGAAACCCGGCAAGTATTTCGAGTTCAATACGAAGCTGGCCGTCCGCACGCTTCCCACCAACGCGCAGAAAGTGATCCTGCTCGGCCAGCGCCTCGCGGCTGGCCAGATCGCAGCGCTCGTCCCGACGCAGGTTTTCTCCGGTGACCAGGCGGCGCTGTACTTTGGTGCTGGCTCGCTCGCACATCGCGCGGCAGTCGCAGCGATGAAGGCGAATCCGTATGTTGCGCTGACCGTGATCGGTATCGACGATGCGGCGGCCGGCGTGGTCGCGAAAGCCATGGTGACGTTTTCCGGGCCGGCGACGGCGGACGGTGCCTACGCGCTGTTCATTGGCCTCGACCGTGTCGACGTGGCAGTCGCTGCCGCAGCAGCGGCCACGGACGTCGCCGCGAGTTTCGCAGCGGCGATCACGCAGACCACGTCGCTGCCTGTCACCGCAGCCGCGGTTGACGGCACGCTGACGCTGACGGCGAAGAACAAGGGCGCGGCCGGCAATTCGATTGCCGTGTCTCAGCTCGGCCAAACCGCAGGCGTGTCGGCCGCGATCGTACCGTTTGCTGGCGGTCTGAACGACCCCGATATTTCGCCGGCCTTGGCCGCCGTGTTCGGCGCAACCTACGACATCTATTCGATCGGCACGCCGACGCAGGATGCGCTGACAAAGCTGCGGACGCACCTCGATGCCATCTCGCACGCGCTCGAACAGCGGCCTGCGATCGCGGCTATCGGATCGGGCGTGACGCTCGCAACGGACACTACCCTCGCGGGCCAGCTCAACGCCGGCCGTATTTCACTCGGCTGGTATCCGGGATCGGTCGCGCTGCCGACAGAGATCGGCGCGGCATACGCCGCCGTGGTCGCGAGCGAGGAAGATCCGGCCCGACCGCTCAACACGCTACCGCTCGCTGGCCTCGACGTGACTCCCGTGACTGCCTGGGCGGGCCGTACCGAACAGGAGTCGGCGCTGCACAACGGCGTCACGCCGTTCGAAGTCGGCCCCGGCAACGTCGTCCAGATCGTCCGCGCGGTCACCACGTACACGAAGGATGCGCAAGGGATCGACGATCCGGCGCTACTCGACCTGACGACCATCCGGACGTTGGATTACGTGCGCAAGGCGTGTCGGCAGCGTATCGCACTGCGCTTTCCGCGCGAGAAGCTGTCGGAAAAAACGCCGGATAAGGTGCGCAGCGAACTGCTCGACGTCCTTTACAAGCTGGAAGAGCTGGAGATCGTCGAAAACGTCGAGGCGAACAAGGACAAGCTGATCGTCGAGCGTGATCTGCAGAACGTCAACCAGCTGAACGCAGCGATCCCGACCGACGTCGTGAATGGTCTGCACATCTTCGCCGGCCGGATCGACCTGATCCTCTGATCGACACCGTTCTATAACGATAGGAGCCAGCCATGGCATTGGAAGAATACGTCGGCGCGATCGTGCTCGAAGTCGACGGTAAAGAAGCCGAGGTGGTGTCGGTCAATCCGACGTCGCAAACCGGCAAGAAGCCGGTACGGACTATGAACCGCACCGGCCGCGTGAAGGGATTCGCTCGCGGCGTCGAGTCTCACGAGCTGAAGGTCACGGTCGTGATCCCCCTCTCCGGTGACGAGATCGACTGGTGGAACATGGAAGGTGGCAAGTTGACCATTTCCCCGGTATCGCCAGGTGGCAAGCGTGTGAGCTACCAGGACTGCGTCACGCAGGACATGGGCGACCAGTATTCGGTGGATAACGAAGCGCGTCGTGATCTGACGATCTTCTCGACTCGACGGGTGGAAGAATGAAACTGACGGAAATGGGTTCGCTGGACTACGGCATCGAGTATCCGATCGACAGCGGCATGCTCCACTACGACTTCGAGCTGCGCCTCGCCACGGTCGCGGACAACATCGCAGCATACGAGGAGCCGACCATCATCGGTGGCGGCGTCTGCAACATGCGCGTGAACGCTGCCGTGCTGGCCCGCAGCATCGTGACACTCGGCACGATCCCGGCGGAAGCCATCACGGCCGAGCTGATTGATACGGCTGTCGACAGCGATTACGACATGCTGTTCGCGGCGCAGGAACGGCTCAAAAAAAAGCGAAAGGAGCTGAAGCCCGGCTACGTCATCTCCGACTTGCCGCCGTCATCCTCGGGCAGCACGGCATCGGCGACGACCGATTCCGGCAACTGACCGACGTCGAGATGGAGGGGTATCTCGACGCGATCGCCACGCTTCGCGGCAAGGGGCCGAAGCGTGGCAACCAACACACCGAGGCCCGGACCATCAAGAGCTTGCGCCGCAAGCGTCCAAAACTGAAGACCTGACCTATGTCCCGCGATCTCGAAGTTGGAATGACAGTACGGATGCGGGACCAGGTCTCCGCACCGTCGCAGCAAGCCGAGCGCAACGTCCAGCGCGGCGTTAAACAGACCGCCCAGGCATATACGGATATGTCTCGCGTCGCGGTAACGTCGAGCCGTATGCTGTATGACGTGCGGATGACGCAATCCGCGCGTAGCGAACAGGCTGTCCAGCGCAACATCCAGCAAACGCAGGCCGCCCAAGCGCGCGCTGATCGAAACATGCTGACGTCGTCGCAGCGCCTCGCGGCCGCACGGCAACAGGTCGGAATCCGTTCCGAGCAAACAATTCGCCGCGAGATCGACCAAACAGTCGCAGCGTATAACCGTCTCGCGCGGGCAGGCTTTGCATCGACCAACGAACAGGCACGCGCGTTCGCCGCGCTGAGTGGTCGAGTCGCCGATTTGCGCCGCGAGCTGAGTGGCGTCCAGCAACAGGAAAGCGCGCTCGCGCGCACGGGGCGCGGGATTGGCATGGCGTGGAAGGCTGGCGCCGCCGTCGCGGGTGCAGCGGCGGGTGCAATGGTCATCGCGCCCGCCGTCAACGAAACGATGGCCTACGATCGCCGGTTGACGACGATGGCGAATACGGCATTCTCCGATCGTGGAGTTGCCGGTCGTCGCCAGGGCGTCCGCGAACTGGATATGGCAATCCGTAACGCTGTCCGTCAGGGCGGCGGTTCGCCTGACCAAGCGGCTGATACGCTCGACAACCTGCTCGCCTCGGGTGCGGTCAGCGATAAGACCGCGATGAGCATCCTGCCAACGCTGCAGAAGTTCGCGACTGGCTCGGGTGCGAACCCGAACGAACTGGGCAACATCGCGATCCGCGCGATGCAGAACTTCGGCATCAAGGAAGCCGAGATTCCCAGTGCGCTCGACATGGCTCTCAAGGGCGGTCAGGCCGGCGGCTTCGAGCTGAAGGATATGTCGAAGTGGCTGCCACAGCAGATGGCGCTAGCCAAGCAGGCTGGCATGTCGGGCCTGCAAGACTTCGGCCGCCTGGTCGTCGCCAACCAGGCGGCCGTCATCACGGCCGGCACGAAGGATGAAGCCGGCAACAACCTGGTCAACCTGCTCGAAAAGCTGAACTCGCAGGACACGCAGCACAAGGCGAAGGGACTCGGCATCGACCTGACGGGCAGCCTCGCATCGTCACGCGCCAAGGGCGTCAACGCGATCGACGCTTTCGTCGGCATAGTCGAGCGTGTGATGTCGCGCGACAAGCGCTATCAACGCATCCAGTCGCAGCTGGCGCACGCTCCCGAAGGGGAGCGCAAAGCGATCCTAGAGAGTCAGGCCAATCTGCTCGAAGGGACCGCAGTTGGCAAACTGATACACGACCGCCAGGCGATCGGCGCGCTCGTCGCATACATGGGCCAGCGCGACTATCGCAAGCAGGTATCCGCGCAGGTGTTCGACCCGAAGTCGGCGATCAACGACAACTTTGAGCTCATCCAGGGCACGAACTCGTTCAAGGTCGACCAGGCGAAGAATGAGCTGTTCTTCGGTCGACAGGACGCAATGTCGACCTTCAACGATAAGGTTGGTGACGCCGCGTCGAAGTTGACGGAATACGCCTCGAAGTATCCGGCTCTGACATCTGCCATCGAAGCGACGACGCTCGGCTTGCGAACGATGACGGCCGCGCTAACGCCCCTCGCGTTTCTAGCCGTGATTCGCGGCGGCGCTGGCTTGGCTGGTAGCGCCGCCGGTGCCAGTGTCGCAGGTGCTGTCGGAGCTGGTGCAGCCGGCGCGGCAACGTTCGGTGCACGCCTGGCAGGCATGGGGCGAACGCTCGGCCCTGTTGGCGCGGCAATCGGTATCGGCGCGAGTGGGTTCGAGGCGTATTCAATCTCGAACGACGCGTCGATGACGCCCGACGAGAAGAAGGCTGGCTATGTTGGTACGGCGGGCGGCGCAATCGGTGGCCTTGCTGGCATGGGTGCGGGCCTGATGGCTGGCGCGGCGGCTGGCTCTGTCGTGCCGGGTTTCGGGAACGTCGTCGGTGCTGGCGTCGGTGCTATCGCTGGCTACTTCGGTCACGACTTGGGAGAGCGCCTCGGAAAGATGATCGGTGACGCGATCTTTGCGCAGAAGAAAGACGAGAAGCCACCCGTCGTCGAGGGCCACTTCACGATCAACCTCGACGGACAGCACCTGTATGACTTCGTTACCACGGCCAACCAGAAGACCGCATTGAGGAACTGATATGGCGTGGAAAGATACTTTGCAGGATGCATCGTTCCGGGGCGTTGTGTTCGACGTCCAGCGCACCGACGATCCGATCGAACGTGAGGTCGCCCGCTACGCATATCCCTACGTCGACGGCGAGGACATCGTCGATCTGGGTCAAAAAGCGCGCGAAACATCGCTCACGGCTATCTTCTTCGGCGACGACTACGAAGAACGGCTGAAGAAATTTTTAAACGCGATCTCGCAGCCGGGACCAGGCGAACTGGTGCATCCGGTGTTCGGCAGCATGCCGAGCATGCAATTCCTCGGTGGCCACGTGTCGCACACGGCCGACGATGTCGATGCGTGCCAGGTCGAGCTGCGCTTTGCGAAGGCCAATCCAGGGAATCCGTTCTTCACGGGTGAAGTCGCGACGCAACGTGCGGACGCCACCGCTCAGGTCGCGCAGACAGCACAAGACAATAGCGTGAGCGCATTCGCCACGGCAATGGATGCCTTGAAGTCGTCGAAAGCCGGACTGCGGCGTCTCAATGCGTTGCGCGACCTGATGGCCGACACGCTCGGGCCGATCCGCAGTCTCGTCACCGGCTTCCGGTCGACGGTCCTCGACTACGTCGATTTCCCGCGTGCATTCGCGAGCGACTTGATCGGCCTGGTCAGCGGCGTCACCGATTTTCGCGCGTTCGACGCGGGGCTTGTCATGTCGGACTGGGGCGGCCTGTTGTCGCAGATGGACACCATCGTCAAGTTGCCGGCGTCGGCTTCGTCCGGCGAAACCCTAGCGATTCCAGGTACGCCCCCGTCGGCGGCCGGTAACGCGTCGATCGCAGCCGCATCGCGATCGCGCGATGCCGATCCGGCTGACGTTGCGATGGTCTCTACGTTGGTCAGCGCAGTTGTCGCCACGACGCTGGCCGGCATCGCGTCGGATGTGCTGGCGAACGAGCTGGACAAGCCAACGTTGACACCCGACAACATCGAGTCGATCTCGAACGACACGCGCACTCGCCTGCAGACGGCGATCGACGACACGCGGGAAACCCTGCCGCTCGTCGAATATCGCCCGGTCGTTGAGCCGATGAAAGATACGGCGCTGGCGGTGCAGGAACTGGCCGTCGACGTGATCGACCAGTTGCCGCCGATCGTGTCGCGAACGATCGAATCGCCGTCCAACCTGACGTTGATCTCGTTCCGCTGGTACGGCGACTACTCGCGCTCGGCCGAGTTGATGCGCCTTAATCCAAGTATCCGCAATCCCAACTTCGTCAACCGGGGAGACGTGCTGCGTGGCTACGCACGATGACACCGTTTCGGTCCTGATCGGTGGCCACGTCCATAGTAAATGGACGGCCTACTCGATCGACTCGGACCTGCTCACGCCGGCCGACGCGTGGGAAGTACGCCTGGCGAAACCGAACGGCCCCATGCCGGCGTCGATCGCGGCCGGCAAGCCGGTGCAGGTCAAGGTCGGCTCCGAGACCGTACTCGTCGGTTACGTGGATGCGATCCGCCGCCGCACCAGCAAGACGCAGAAGACGCTGTCGATCAACGGCCGGGATCTGGCGGCGATCCTTCGCGATTGCTCCGCGCCCATCTTTACCGCAAAGCAAGTCACGCTTCACGACGTTGTCGCGAGCATTGTGCGGCCGCTCGGCATCACCAAGGTACGGATCGACACCTCGAAAGAGATCCCCGCCTGGGACAAGGTGTCGGTCGATCCAGGCGATACCGCGTGGGATACCCTGGTTCATGCGGCCGAAGGCGAAGGCTTGTGGCCGTGGTTCGATCCGGACGGCACGCTGGTTATCGGCGGCCCGGACTATAACGCCCCGCCTGTTGCGAAACTGATCATGCGCATCGACGGTGTCGGCAACAACGTGGAATCGTTCGACGAAGATCAGTCGATCGCCGAACGTTACTCTGACGTGACCGTGTTAGCCCAATCGCATGGCAGTCGAGCCGAGCGCGGAAAGAACGCGTTGAAAGCGACCGTCAAGGATTCGCAGGTGTCGGTCTACCGCCCGAAGGTCTACGTAGACCATGACGCACCGAACCTCGACGCCGTCACGGCCCGCGCTCGCAAGATCATCTCGGATTCGCGTCTCCATGCGCATACGCTGAAAGCCGTGGTCAAGGGGCATCGCACCGCAGGCGGCACGTTGTGGAAGCCGGGACAGCGTGTCCACATCGTATGGGAGGAGTACGGTATCGACGCGATCTACTTCCTGATGGGGCGACGGTTCGAGGGTGGCCGCGAGGTCGGCGCGCGAACGACGCTCACGCTGAAGGAAGATGGTGTATGGGTGCTCGACGCGCATCCGCACACGAAGCGCAAGCATCGCCACAAGGAAAGCGGCCCGCTGTCGATCATCACGACCGACGCGAGCGGCAACACAACGGAGTCGAAGCAATGATTCGCGAGGTCCAGAAACAAATCGATCGCGCGCTCTCGGGAGTGCGCCAGGCATACCGCGCCGTGATCTCGCTCTGTGCGAGCGACACGCCCGTGCAGCTCGCCCAGGTCGACGGGCTTGCCGGCGAGACTACGCCGGACCTTGAGCTGTTCCAGCACTACGGATTCACTTCCAACCCGCCGGCCGGATCGCAGGCAGTTGTCATCCCGATCGGGGGCAAAACCAGCCACGGTGTGATCGTGGCAACCGAACATGGGACTCGAATCCAGAGTTTAAAGTCGGGGGAGACGGCGATATATACGGCCGAGGGTGATTCGATCGTGATGCGCAACGGTCGTGTCATCGACATCACGACCGAGACACTCAACATCAACGCGAGCAAGGCGGTGAACATCGACACGCCTACCGTCAACATGACGAAGAAGCTGAACGTCCAGGAGCAGATCACCGGCCAGGGCGGCATGGCCGTATCGGGTGGCGACGGTGTCGAGGTCGACGGCAGCATGAGGGTCACGCAGGACGTAGAGGCAGACGGCAAGAGTCTCGTCCACCACAAGCATCCCGGCGACTCAGGCGGCACGACCGGCGAGCCGCTCTAGCCGTCCCAGGGACAACCAACCACGCGTTCAAACCGTCCATGCTCGCGACAATCGACGCATGGACGCGCTTCTCGACCCGACGACTGGAGACTACACCGGCACGCGCACGCAATCGCTCGCGAACGCGGTGTATCTCCGACTTCAAACGCCACTCGGCTCCTATTGGGCCGATCCCAACCTGGGATCGCGTCTGCACGAACTCCAACGCGAGAAAGACACGCCGCGCGTGCGCAGCCTCGCTGTCCAGTATGCCGAGCAAGCGCTGCAGCCGCTGCTCGACGATCGTCGTGCCTCCGACATCACTATCACCACCGCCGACTTCCAGCCAGGCTGGATGGTGTTGTTGATCGCCGTCACGGACGCGACTGGTGACGTTCAACATTTCAAGCATCCGGTAAAGGTGTCCTGATGGCAGCCGTGGTCAAGAACCTGGACGAGATTCGAGCCGATCAGCTGCGGGAGATTTTGAACCAGTTGCCCGAAGCGGACACCAGCTCCGATTCCGATTACTTCGTGCGCGCGAGCGGCGTCGGCAGTGCTGTTGAAGGGCTGTATGCCTATCAGCAGTGGCAGACGAAACAGATCTTCCCGGACAGCGCCGACCCGGAATACTTGCTGCGCCACGCCGCGCTCTACGGAATGTCGTTGAAGCCGGCGGTTGCTGCGAGCGGCACGCTGAAGGTGTTCGGAGCCGTTACAACGGCTGTTCCGTCCGGCCTGCGTTTCAACATCGGCGCATTGGGTTACACGACGACGTCGTCTGGAACCATCGGTGCGGATGGAACGGCCGTCGTCACGGTGGCCGCCAACGACACTGGCTCGGCGAGCAACATCGCCAGCCCGGTTTCTGTGCAGCTCATGTCGGTTCCGTCCGGCCTGCAGAGTCAAGCCACGTTGCTGACGATGACGGGTGGCCTAGAAACCGAAACCTACAGTCAGTTGCTCTCGCGCCTGCTTGACCGGCTGCGCAATCCTCCCGGCTCGGGGAAGCTTTCGGACTACCGGCGCTGGGCGCTCGAAGTTCCGGGGATCACGGCCGCGTATGTGTATCCGCATCGCACGGCAGTCGGCCATATCGATGTCGTCGTGGTGAGCGGAAACGCGCTGCCGAGCCAGGACGAGATCGACGCGGTTATGCTCAACATCAACCTGAACCGGCCCGGCGCGTGTCGCGGGATCAGCGTCTTCGCTCCGGAGCTGGTCGTGGTCGACCACGTGATCCAGGTCAAGCTCGAAGGTGTCGATAAGGACACGCTGAAGACCGTGATCACGCCGCAGTTCGCGTCTTACTACGACTCGCTGGTACCGGGCGCGACTGTCGTGAAGTCGAAGCTCGAAGGCATCGTGTCGGACGCAAACGGCGTCGTCGACCGCAACTTCGTGACGCCGGCCGGCAACGTGTCGACCGTCATCGACGCATCCGCAGTTCAGTGGGCGCGCCTCGGGCTGATCACGATCGAGGACATGGCATGAAGCACGCGACGCTTCTCGCGCTCCTGCTGCCGCCGACGAGCTACGACAGCACCGGCCAGCGCATCGCTGCCGCATTGGCAGCCGAAGGCAAGGTGCTCGACGATGCGCAGGCCAACGGGCTGGCCACGCTCGACGCGATCACGCCGGACGGCGACTTGGAGATGCTCGCGTCGTGGGAGCGCGTGTACGGCCTGCCGGATCCGTCGCTCGGCGCGAACCAGTCGCTCGAGCTGCGCCTCGCGTCGCTCATTCAACGGATCAATGAGACCGGCGAATTCACGCGCGACGTGATGGTGTGGGCCGCACTCAGGCTCGGATACAGCATCTCGTTCACCGAGTTTCATCCGTTCCAGGTCGAGAGTCCTGTCGAGCAGCCCCTGTATGGGGATGACTGGATGTATGCACTTCAGATCAACGCGCGTGCCGATCACCAGCCATACGGCAACGCGCTGCTCGAATCGGTCATGCGGCGCATCGCAATGGCGCACATCGTGCTGATCTTCAACTACGGCGGCAACCCCAATCTCTTCCTGTTCGAAGAAGGCGATGGCTTTCTTCTCACGGAGGATGATCAATACCTGGACATGAGCTGACATGGCTGACACCGGCACTACTCGACTCTCTCAAAAGCAGAGAGTCGGCGCTTTGAGCGGTCGCGAACTGTTGCCTCTGGTTCTAGACAGCAAGACGTATGCAGGAACGGCACACGATCTGGCCGAGTATGTCGCGCCGCTCGCGGGGCAAGCCGCGCCCGTGACGCAGGAAGCGCGCGCGGCAGCGGACGCTGCAGCAGCATCTGCCGATTCGGCTACGACGTCGAACATGCAGGCGACATCCGCCGCCGAGTCGGCCGCATCCAGTGCGCTCGTCGCGAAAGCGGCGAGCGACGCGGCGATCATCCAGCCCGGTCTGTACGTCGACGAGCCGACTGGCCGAGCTGCGGTCGCGGATGGACAGGCGTTCAAGGTGCAAGGCGACGGGTTCAGCGTCGCGGCATACGAGTATCGCCGCGTGAACGCGAATTCGGTATCGACGCTCGTTGCCACGTACCCGGCCGCCGGCGCGGTCGCTGACCTGCAGGCGGCCGTTAATCGGCGCACGGCTCGGGAATTCCCCGATTGGGTGTTCCGGGATGAAGACGGCTACGTGCTCGCTGCTATTGAGGGTGAAGGAAGAATCAGCATGCCGGCGGCGACATTCGCATCTGGTGCCGGTCACGTCTTCACTAACCTCGACGGCGATGAAATTGCGCGACTCGATACGCGAGGCGTACTGGTGCTGCGTAACGGCGATAGCATTTCGTCGATCGCATGGCCGTACACCGGCGAGCCGCCGTCGCAGATTGAGATGGATGAAGAAGGCTTCATCGTCAGCATCCGACGCACCAACGGCGAGTATGAGACTGCCGGTGTCGAAACGTATGTCAACGGCATCGCGAGCCCCTCCATTGCGTTGAAAGATCGGACGCTGCGCGACATGGTATGGCCCGCCTCGTTTGGCCCCGAGCCGGTCGAAGTGGTCATGGACGGCGAAGGGTTCATTTTGCGTATGTCGACAGCGGATGGCGCGATCGTCATGCCTGGTGGTGTCGTGTCCGGTAGCGACGCGGAACCGAACGACGGGTTCGCGGCAGCTGAGATCGACGCGCGCAACACGGCGAATCTCGTCTATGCGCAGAACTTGAAGTCGGCGGTCACAACCGACTTTCAACGGCCGGTGTTCGATCTCAACATCATCCTGACGTACGGTCAGTCTCTTTCGAACGGGTTCCGCGCCTTTCCTGCTCTGCCGTTCAATCCGATCGCCGGTTTGTTCATGCTCGGCAACTCGATTCGGCCGGTCGGCGTTACGAGTGGCACGACGTTCGAGCCAGTCGGCGGCGCATCGGTGCTAAAGCCGCTCGCCGGTACGACGCAAGATGGTGCGGGAAATATCTTGACGGATATTTCGTGGCTGCAACCCAATGACTTCGCGATGGGCGAATCGTTGAGCGAGGCGCAAGCCGTGTTCATCAAGGCGATGACTGCCCGGCAGATGAATGTCGCGGATGACAAGGGGCCGCAGTTTGTCGTGCTGAATTGCGGCGTCGACGGCAAGTCGGTCGAGGATCTGTCCAAAGGGGCAAACCCGAACCTCTATAACCGGATCATCGACGCCGTCACGCGCGTACAGGCGATCGCGACTGCGGCCGGCAAGACGTGCGGCGTGGTGATGTTCAACTTCAACCAGGGCGAGTGGAATTACAGCGCGGTCAACAACTTCGGCAACGGCGCGACGCAAGACAAAGACCAATACAAGGCGCTGTTGTCGAAGCTGATTTCGGACGTGCGCGCAGACGTTATGGCCATCACGCATCAGCCGCTGCCGTTTATCGCGCTGCTCGGTCAGACGGGTGCGAACTACACGGTCGACGCAACAAACCTATCGATCGGCACCGCGCAGCTCGAACTCAGTCTCGAAGGCGAGTACATCCGACTCGCGACGCCGGAGTACCCGTTCCCGGTGAAGTCCGACAGCCACTTCGAGGCCAACGGCGCGCGCTGGTTCGGTTGCATGTTCGGCAAGGTCGCCGTGCGGATGCTGCGCGGCGAGGATTGGCAACCGCTGTATGTACGCCAGGCATCGCGTCGCGGCCGGCAGGTTCTGGTCGATCTGAACGTGCCGGAACCGCCGATCAAATTCGACCTGCCGTTCGTGATGGACACGCGCACTGATCTGCCGAACAAGGGATTCTCGTTTGTCGACAACGCGGGCGTGTTCGTACCGGCGTCAATCACGATCGTCAGCGATACGCAGATCCTCCTGACGCTTCCCCGGAATCCGGTCGGCACGCTGCGCTTGCGCGTGGCCGATAACGCGAACAACCACGGCCGCGCGAGCGTGACGGATAGCGATCGCATGAAGACGATGTCGCGCTATGCGTACATCCTCAACGAAGGGATGGGCGATTGGGAGAATCGCGCTGATTACCTCGACAAACCGTACCCGGCTCCGAACTGGATCGTCGCCGGTCAATTCACTGTAGCGCAAGCATAAGGACACGACAGATGACTCTCGCACTCGTCTCGCCGACCAGCAGTTTCGAAGGATCGAACATTGGCTTCATCCCTCCGATCGCCGACGACTCGCTGAAGCTGTGGCATTTCTTCGGTTCGAAGTTCGGACCGCTCGGCAAGAATCTCGCTATCGGTGTTGGTGATTCTGACGTGATCGGCACGCCGGTCCTGTCGGAGCGCTATGTGTCCCTGGTCGGTGCCACAAACTACCTCAAGACGGTGGTAACGCAGCAACCGGACTACACGATATTCGCGATCGGTCGTTCGCCCGAAATCAAGCCGAGTGGCGGCCAGTATTACCCGAATCCGTTCTTCATCTCGACGTACTGGGCACCGCGCGTCGGCGATCCGACCGCCAATGGTATCGGCACGTCGCTCTATATCAATCAAGTCACCACGGCCGCAGGAACTGCAGCTGGTTCGGTAGCCGGTATCGCCGGTCAATGGAGTGGTGTTGCCGGCTCGGAAGCCAGCGTTGTCGGCGCAAATATCGTTAACGTTGATACGACCGCCTGGCACCTGTATGCCTTCGTGAAGGATGGTATCAATCGCACGATCTTTGACCTTACGAATAACAGAACGGCGACGACGCCGGGAGACGCTGGGAAGCAGGACGATATCAGTGCAGATACTTTTCTGATCGGCAGCTCGTACCACGACGAAGCTGGGCCGGTCGATCTCGCTCATGTGTCGATGTATTACCGCGCGCTGACGCTGCCCGAGGTCAGCATGATGGGTTCGTTCTTCCGCACGTTCTACGCCAAGCGCGGCATCGTCATCTAAGCCACGCTCCACGCATACATCGAGGTAGCAGCTCATGCATCGTATCGATCACGCCACCGCTGTCGCGACCAAGCCAGCCCCTCTGGTCGAGGGAAAGCCTGGCTACTTCGATCGCGGCGATCCGCTTACCGGCAGGATCGCAACGTACCTGACGGCCGACATCGCGAACGACATCCAAGAGAATCTGTGCATCGCGATCGAGGAGGCCGGCATCCAGTTGCGCAAGGGCGACGGCACGCAGCTACTGCTGGCCATCCTGGAGCTATCGAAGCGCTCGGGCCTGCCGCTCGGCGTACCGGTGCCATTCGTCGGAACGCCGGATCGCATTCCGTCGAACTGCGTTGTCGCGATGGGGCAAACGGTGCAGCGGACCGACTATCAGGTGATGTCGCAGTTCGTGCTGGCCAGCGGTGTCATCGTCGACGATGCCGACTGGCTTGCGTCACCGATCCACCGTACGAAATTCTCGCGCGGCGACGGGGCGACGACGATCCGGTTTCCGGACCTGCGTGGTGAGGCAATCTACGGCGCGGATCTCGGGCGCGGCGTGCGTGGCTCGGCGATCGGTGACTGGCTCGCCGGCGACATGCAGCCCCACAATCACCCGGCGTCGACGGGCAGTGCCGGCAGCCACCTTCATACCGGCACGACTGACGCTCAGGGCGGTCACGATCACGGCGGTGCGACCGGCGGTGCCGGCGCATGGAACCCAGCTCCGGAAGGCTTCACGCGCCTCCTGAAGCCGCCATATGTCGGCTCGATCACGGGTAGCGATACAACGAACAGCGGCAGCGAACAGGCGGTCGGTGATGGCGACTCGGCTGACATCCACACCGCACCTGATCACGCGCACTCAATCCCGTACGTAGGCCCGCACGCCCACAACTTCAACACCAGTGTCGCCCCCGACCACACCCACCCCGTGACGGTCAGTAACGCGGGCGGAACGGAAACCCGTCAGCGCGGCACGGGTTACGTGTTCATCATGCGCGTTATGTGAGGTCGTATGGAAAGCAAAGAGGCCGTGGCCGTTCATCACTTTGATCCGGCTACGCTTGTCTACGCCGGCAGCAGCGTCGCGTACATCGGGCCGGCCGGCGACCGCCAGGTGCCGGCATTCGCCATGCTCGATGCGGCACCGGATGCCCCTGCCGGGCACGTCGCTCGCGCAACGTCGATCGAGGGCGGCACGTGGGAAGTCGTCCAGGACCACAGGTCGACACCGATCTACCGCACAGCCGATGGCAGCCGTTACGAGATCGGCGTGGCGGACACCCGGTCGGCCGCGTGGGACGGCCTCGGCGACATGCCGGCCGAGTTCACCACGCTCCCGAAGCCGGATGGTTGCTACGTATGGGACGGTTCGAGCTGGACGTTCGACATCGCCAGCGCGCGGGCGGCAGCGACGGCTGCAGTCGACAAAAAGCGCGATGAGGTGCTGGCGTCGCCGTTCGTCTATCGAGGGAGCCGCTTCAGCGCGGATGCCGGCACGATTGCGCAGATTGCATCGATGGCGCAACTCGCGGCCGTCGCCAAACTCGCGGAACAGCCGTACACGGCAATCTGGACGTCGGTCGACGGCGTCGACGTCACGTTCGATGCGGACGGGATGGTGGGGCTGGCCATGGCAGCGGCGGAACGGCAACCGGCGGCGTACCAGGTCGCGACGCAGCTCAAGAACAGGATCGCGGAAGCACAGGACGAAGCGGCGCTGACCGCTGTCGTCTGGCCGCAAGAGTAGGAAAAGGACGCGGCGACGTGCCAGGTGTTGGAGCACCAGGCACGCCCCGTACCCGCAGAGTGCACTGCGAATCCGGCAAGGCCACGTCACCCCTGCAGAGGCGGACGAAGGCTATCACGGCCGGACTCGATTAGCCAATAAATGCAACCGACACCAATTATTCCGTGGCTCGGCGGTAAGCGCCGCCTGGCCGACAAGCTGATTCCCCTGTTTCCGCCTCATGAGTGCTACGTCGAGGCGTTCTGCGGCGGCGCAGCGCTTTACTTCCTGCGACCGGTGCCAGCTCCCGTCGAGGTCATCAACGACGTCAATGGCGAGCTGGTCAACCTGTATCGCGTCGTGCAGCACCATCTGGAGGAATTCGTCCGCCAGTTCAAATGGGCGATCAGCAGCCGGCAGGTGTTCAAGTGGCAGCAGATGACGCGGCCTGAGACGCTGACGGACATCCAGCGCGCCGCCCGGTTCTTCTACCTGCAGCACCATGCGTTCGGCGGGAAGGTGGCCGGCCAGACCTTCGGGACGGCCACGACAGCGCCATCGGTGAACCTGCTGCGGATCGAGGAACAGCTCTCGGCGGCACATCTACGCCTGTCCGGAACGCACGTTGAGAACCTCCCCTGGCGGGAGTGCGTGGAACGGTACGATCGACCGCATACGTTCATCTACCTGGACCCGCCGTACTGGGAGACGGAGGGCTATGGCGTGCCGTTCGAGTTCGGCGAGTACGAGGCTATGGCGGCACTGATGCGCAAGGCGCGCGGCAAGGTCATGGTGTCGATCAACGACCATCCGGACATCCGGCGGGCGTTCGACGGCTTCCACATGCTTGAGCTGGACATTCGCTACTCGGTCGCCAACCGCCATGGGCGGCCGGATACGAGTGGCGAGCTGGTGATCACGAACTGGGAGCCTGGTGTGATGGGCGGCCTGTTTTAGTGCCAATCAGGCCGCGAAATGCGTTTAACGCGGAGGTGTCAAATCCATCGCGAAACGGTGCCAAAGCGCGCGCGACGTTACAGGAGGGGTATGTAATTCCCAAATTGGGAATTTAAAAACAAAAACGGCACTGGATAAAATCTCAGTGCCGTTTCTAACTGCTTGATACCGCTTGGAATTCTTTGGGGTGGCTGATGGGACTCGAACCCACGACGACAGGAATCACAATCCTGGACTCTACATATCAGGCGATACTTCTTTAGGGTGCAAAAACCGCACCATAACGACAGAATAATACCACCATGCCACGAAACACCACTACTCCCAAAATTTTTTACGGCCGCTTAGCGTAGTAGACGGATTTTTTTCTCTATAGATCGCCTTCATAGCACGCGCCATCTTCAAAGTTCGATCGCAAGGGAGGCAATATCTTCTAGGAATTCCCCCTAAATTGAGGCGCTTGCTCACATCAGAGAACACCCATTTTTGGCAATGCTCACATTGGAGCGTCCGCGGGGTTCGAGGTAGGCCCTTGCCAGTCTTGGTTTCCTTCCGGATCCGCCATGCTAGGCAAGTTTTCTCGAAGTCATCCCATTCGTACGCCTGCGGTTGCGGCAACACATCCGCTAAGGTCAAAAACGTTCGAGCCCGAGGCCAGTGACAAGTCGTCGCCACACGCCATTGAAAACCGTTTCTGAGGCGCCATCCGTCCGGACTCCAAAGGCGCTCATAGGTAAGCACCATGCCGCGCCACGGGAAAGTGCCAAGCAGCAGCAGTTGCCTTTTGCGCTCCGTCGTCAGTGTCCCGTCCGGTTGGTGGTGCGCTGGTGCCGGCACCCCTATCAATTCGATCAGATCCGGGAAAAAATGACGTTGACGTAACTGCTCGAACGCTCGGCGATGCGCGTCTAGTCCAACAATTTGCCGATACCCCGACTGGGCGCCCCATATGGCCTCCACGAACGCGTCGATCCGTTCGCTTTCGTTCTTAGGATCCTCCGCTGGCTCGGCCGACCACGACAGGAATTTACTCACTTGCTGCTGCCGCATCAGGAGCTCGCTCGCTCGATCAGTTGTGGGCAGGCAGTCGAGCATCAGCTGCGTCGACACTTTTTGTCCAAGGGCCCGTCCTCGCTCCCTTTGCCGTTGCATGTAGTTACTGCCGCCCCAACTCCGCTTCCGCCAAGCTTCCTGATCCTTCTGCCACTCGTATTCGTCAAGCAGCTCTCGATGGGTCCACTTGCGGCTGCTTTTCCTCAGCAGATAGCGCTCGTCATCAGAGAGTGAATCCAAATAAGTGAAAATTCGCTTTTCGAGCGAGTCGATCAATCCATCGTCGCCCAAACCCAAGGCCGGGACGCTTTCCGAGTCCATCGGCCCCAGAAAGCCCATATGTGCGGCGTCCTCATCCAAGCGTGCTCGTTGCTGCCGACGAGCCCTTTTCAGCCGATCCAGCGCCTCAACCGCACGAAAATAGCCGTTCGTGGACCTGATCCGTCCTTGAGGTACGTTTTTCGCCATCCCCCCCCCGTCTGCCTCCGTAGCCTCAAACAGTACACCGCGTTGGAATTACAGCCTGACTTGGCCCAAGGTGCCGGACGCGCATCTACGAGAATTGTGGCCACTCGTGGATAGAAGTACAGCAAAATTTATCAAATTTCATATTCAATAGTTTTTATCAAATACTGCAAAAAAGGCCACCTTTTCTGCAAACCTAAAGATGCACGGTATCACCCATCGCAAGCCCCATCCCACCCCCAATTAATCTCCTTGACACCCTATCTTTCGATATATATCTTTAGATATGTTTTTCGACATATAGGACACGATCATGCGACACAACCCTTCCCGCGGCCATGCCCGATGCGACGGTCATGGTGCGCATGCCCGCCCTGACTGGTTCGCCGGTCTCTGGTACGCAATCGGCCGCCACCGTCGCGGCCACGACTCGCTCGGTGGCGGCCCGTTCGGCGGCCGTGGCGGGCGCGGCGGCTTTGGCGATTTCGGCGACGACGGCATGCCGCGCGGCCGCCAGTTCAGCTCCGACGATCTCCAACTGCTGTTGCTCGCGCTGGTCGCCGAGCAACCGAGCCACGGCTACGAGCTGATCAAGGCGCTCGACACGCGTTCGAACGGTTTCTACAGCCCGAGCCCCGGCATGGTGTACCCGGCGCTCACGTATCTCGAAGAAGTCGGCTTCGTCGCGTCGCAGGCGGAAGGCAACCGCAAGCGCTACGCGCTGACCGACGCCGGCCGCGCGCATCTCGACGCCCAGCGCGAACGTGTCGACACGCTGTTCGCGCGCCTCACGCACCTCGCACGCAAGATGGAGTTCATGCGCCGCGCGTTCGCCGGGGAATCGGCGGGCAATGAAGCGCAGGACGAAGCGCAAGCAGGCTGGCTGCCGGAGTTCGTCGAGGCGCGTCTCGCCCTCAAGCGCGCGCTGCTGCACAAGAGCGCCGCCGACGCCACCGAACAGCGGCGCATCGCGGCGATCATGCGCCGCGCGACGGCCGAAATCGAAGGCGGCACCGGCGCGTAATCCGCGCCGCCCCGTCAAAACCTAAGGAGAACGGATTGATGCAGAACACATCCGACCGCACCGTGACCCGCGTGCGCCACACCCTCAAGTTCCGCTTGCTGCAGGTCCTGCGCGTGCACACCGTGACGCCGCACCTGCTGCGCGTCACGCTCGGCGGCCCCGATCTCGCGGATTTCGAATCCGCGTCGTTCGACGATCACGTGAAAGTATTTTTCCCGCCGCCCGGTGCCGAACGGCCCGTGCTGCCGACGCTCGGCGCGAACGGTCCCGAGTTTCCGGAAGGCGAACCGAAGCCGGTCGCGCGCGACTTCACGCCGCGCCGCTTCGACCGCGCTGCCTGCGAACTCGATCTGGAATTCGTGCTGAACCATCCGGGCCCCGCGTCGCAGTGGGCCGCACAGGCACGCGTCGGCCAATGGCTCGGCATCGGCGGCCCGCGCGGTTCGTTCGTCGTCCCGACCGGTTTCGACTGGCACCTGCTGATCGGCGACGATACGGCGCTGCCGGCGGTCGCGCGGCGTCTCGCGGAAATGCCGGCCGGTGCGCGCGTGGCGGTCGTGCTGGAAGTCGCGGATCGCACCGCGCAGATCGCGTTCGACACGCATGCCGACGTGCATGAAATCTGGCGCTTTCGCGCCGAAGCCGACGCGGCGGACGGCGACGCGCTGCTGAATGCCGTGCGCGACCTGCCGCTGCCGCCGTCCGGCGACGGCTACGTCTGGGCGGCCGGCGAAGCGCTGTCGATGCGCGCGGTACGCCAGCACCTGACTGGCGAGCGCGGCGTCGACAAGTCGCGCATCCGTGCGGCGGCGTACTGGAAGCGCGGCGCGGCGGCCGTGCACGAAACGCTGGAAGACTGAGAAGGGGTGCGGGTACCCGACAAAGCGGTACCCGGTTGAAATCGAACGGCCGATGTCACAATCGTCGCGTCGGCGCACCAGCGGGCTTGGCACCGCTATCGTGGCTGGTATATATCTGTGTGTGCGACGCCGCTGTCGGGCGACAGCCGCCGCAGCCCGCCCAGGAGCGCCCGGTCATGACAAAAGAAAGCCACGCTTCGCCGTTCCTTCGCAACCTGAAGATCGCCGGCTATTGCGGCCTTGCCGCGGTGGTACTCGCGCTGTTCGTCGCGATGTGCGCGATCCTGAAGGAAAGCGCGCTGGACCGCGACTCCGCGCAACACCCGGCCGATACGCCGGAACTGCACGATGCGGGCGGCGGCCCGTCCGCATCGGCCGAATCGGCCAAGACACCCAACTGACGGCATCCTGCCCGATCGCCTGCCGCTTACGGCGCGTGCCGGCGGCCCATCACGACTGCATGCACCGAATCGCCGAGCCGTTCGAGCAGCGCGGTCACGCGTTGCCCGTACAGGTGCGCGGCCAGCGCGCCGGCCGTGCCGACCAGCACGCCGCCGGCCATGTCGAACGGCCAGTGCACGCCCGCATAGATACGCCCCCATGCAATCGCCGCGGCCATCGCGGCCATCACGAACCCGGTGAGCCGGGTCGTGCCGCCCAGCATCAGCCCGGCCGCCATGCTCCACGCGAACGTCATGTGATCGCTCGGAAACGAGCTGTCCGGCGCGTGCGGAATCAGTTGCGTGCCGACGCCGGCCATGAACGGGCGCGGCGAGAACCAGAAATGCCCGATGACCTGCGCAAGCGCGAGCGCCACGCACACGCCGACGCCGGCTTCGATCGCCTGGCGCCGCGTCGGGCGCGCGCCGAAGATCCAGGTCAGCAGCAGCATCGCGGGCAACGCATAGACGAGCCAGTCGGCGGCGAAGATGGCGAGGCGGGCAACGCCCGGCTGCGGCGCAACCCCGGCGTTGATGGCGGAAAAGAGGGTGAGATTGAGGGTCTGCATGAATCCGGTTGCGTGGGGCGTAAAAAATCAGCCGGTTTCCCGGCCAGATACGAACGATGCTAAGGCGCACCCGCTTAAGCAATGCTTAATACGGACGCCGCACGCGATGAAGCCCGCTGCGGCGAACGCACTTAGAGCCTGCACTGCAGCACAAGTTCACACATTTGTCACATTTCCGCGCGACCGTCTCCCGAAAAGGCTCACCCGGCATCCCGTAAAGGCTCACCTTTTTCACATCGCGGCGTCATCGACGCGTGCGAACATCGGGACGCCGGGTGCCATCCATGCCGTTTGCATCATTCATCTCAATATTTACGTCGCGAATTCTTCGAAATCGGCAACAATTAATTCCAAATGCGGCATCGCACAACGGCAACGCACAGGCATAGGATTACGAGCTTACGAGCACTCATCCACGAAGCGATCAACAACAAGGAGTCCGCATGAAACCCAGCGATGTCCGATCGAAAGCGTTTGCGATGCCGTTGACCAGCCCTGCCTTCCCGATGGGCCCTTACCGTTTCGTCGATCGTGAGTTCCTGATCATCACGTATCGCACCGATCCGGACCGTCTCCGCGAAATCGTCCCCGAGCCGCTGCAGATCACCGAGCCGCTCGTGCATTACGAATTCATCCGCATGGCCGATTCGACCGGCTTCGGCGACTACACCGAAAGTGGCCAGGTGATTCCCGTCGAATACAACGGCCAGCCGGGCGGCTACACGCTCGCGATGTATCTCGACGATCACCCGCCGATCGCCGGCGGCCGCGAACTGTGGGGCTTCCCGAAGAAGCTCGCGTCGCCCACGCTGCACGTGAACACCGACCACATCCTCGGCACGCTCGACTACGGCAAGGTGCGCGTCGCCACCGGCACGATGGGCTACAAGCACAAGGAACTCGACATCGACGAGCAGACCAAGCGTCTCGCCGGTCCCAATTTCCTGCTGAAGATCATTCCGCACGTCGACGGCACCGCGCGCGTTTGCGAACTGGTGCGCTATTACATGCAGGACATCAAGATGAAGGGCGCGTGGACGGGCCCCGCATCGCTCGAGCTGGCGCCGCACGCGCTCGCACCCGTGGCCGACCTGCCCGTGCTCGAAATCGTCGAAGCCCGCCACCTGGTCGCAGATTTGACACTGGGCCTCGGCGAAGTCGTCTACGATTACCTGGCTCAGTAACACGTCCGCAGTCCTTTCTCCCTGTCAATCCTTTCACCACGGGAATTCGAACATGAGCAACCTGAATGGCAAGACCGCAGTCGTCACGGGCGCCGCGAGCGGCATCGGCAAGGAAATCGCACTCGAGCTCGCGAAGGCGGGCGCGGCGGTCGCGATCGCCGACCTGAACCAGGACGGCGCGAACGCGGTCGCCGACGAGATCGTCAAGGCGGGTGGCAAGGCGATCGGCGTCGCGATGGACGTGACGAACGAGGAAGCCGTGAACAGCGGGATCGACAAGGTAGCCGAAGCGTTCGGCTCGATCGACATCCTCGTGTCGAACGCAGGCATCCAGATCGTCAACCCGATCGAGAACTACTCGTTCTCCGACTGGAAGAAGATGCAGGCGATCCACGTCGACGGCGCGTTCCTGACGACCAAGGCTGCGCTCAAGCACATGTACAAGGACGATCGCGGCGGTGTCGTGATCTACATGGGTTCGGTCCACTCGCACGAAGCGTCGCCGCTGAAATCGGCCTACGTGACGGCCAAGCACGGCCTGCTCGGCCTGGCCCGCGTGCTGGCGAAGGAAGGTGCGAAGCACAACGTACGCTCGCACGTCGTGTGTCCGGGCTTCGTGCGCACGCCGCTGGTCGACAAGCAGATTCCGGAGCAGGCGAAGGAGCTCGGCATCAGCGAAGAGGAAGTGATCAAGAAGGTGATGCTCGGCAACACGGTCGATGGAGTGTTCACGACGGTGCAGGACGTCGCGCAGACGGTGCTGTTCCTGTCGGCCTTCCCGAGCGCCGCGCTCACGGGCCAGTCGTTCATCGTCAGCCACGGCTGGTTCATGCAGTAACGTCCCCGCCTCCCGACAGGGAGGCGATTCCCGCATCACCGCCTATTCTCACTACTCACGATGGCGTGCCGTCCGTCGACGTCACGTCATCCGTTTCCGCCATCCATGGCGGGATTTCTCGGAGAACTGATGAAACCGCACGCCCGAACAGAAAAACAGGCTGTCGATGCGGCAGACCTGCATCACGAAGCCGGCGCACCGGCCGCCGCGCGCACGCTGCCGTACGAGACGATCGCGCTCGTCCTGCAAGGCGGCGGCGCGCTCGGCGCGTACCAGGCCGGCGTGTTCGAAGGGCTGCACGAGGCGGGCGTTCCGCTCGACTGGATCGCGGGCATCTCGATCGGCGCACTCAACACCGCGCTGATCGCGGGCAATGCGCCCGAGCATCGCGTCGAGCGGCTGCGCGAGTTCTGGGAAACGATCTGCAAGCCGGCGTTTTTTCCGACGGTTCCGGCCGCATTCGAATTCGCGCTGTTCAACAGCATCGACCAGATCCGCACGTTCTTCACCGCGTCGCAGGCCGCGAGCGCGATGATGCAGGGCCAGCAGGGCTTCTTCGTGCCGCGCTTTCCGCCACCGGTACCGGGCGTGTCCGATCATCCGGAGAAGATCAGCTGGTACGACACGTCGCAACTGCGCGCGACACTGCTGAAGCTGTGCGATTTCGACCGGATCAACTCGGGCGAGACGCGCGTGTCGGTCGGCGCGGTCAATGTCGGCACCGGCAACTTCGTGTACTTCGACAACACGCGCACCCGCCTCGCGCCCGAGCACTTCATGGCGTCCGGCGCGCTGCCGCCCGCGTTCCCGCCGGTCGAGATCGAAGGCGAGTACTACTGGGACGGCGGCGTCGTGTCGAACACGCCGCTGATGGAAGTGCTGCGTGCCCGGCCGCGCCGCGACACGCTCGCGTTCCAGGTCGATCTGTGGAGCGCGCGCGGGCCGCTACCGCGCTCGATGGCCGATGTCGCCGAACGCACGAAGGACGTGCAGTACTCGAGCCGCACGCGTTTCGTCACCGACACGCTGCAGCGCGAACAGCGCTATCGCAACGTGCTGCGCCACGTGCTCGACCAGGTGCCGGAAGAACAACGCAAAGCCGATCCGTGGTGTGTCGAGGCCGATGCGATGTCGTGCAGCAAGAAGTACAACATCCAGCACCTGATCTACCAGCAGAAGGCGTACGAGCATCACTACAAGGATTATCAGTTCGGTCTGTCGACGATGCGCGACCACTGGTCCGCGGGGCTCGACGACATCCGCAAGACGCTCGCAGTCAAGGACGGCCTCGCGCTGCCCAACAACGACTCGGGCTTCGTGACGCACGACATTCACCGCAAGCGGTAATGCCGTGCGCGACGGATCGGCGCGATGCATGCGCCGGTCCGTCCTCTTCTCCGATTCGACATGCCGATTTTTATCGCACTCTTCGCGCTCATCGCTGCCGGATGGGGCGCGGTTCACCTGTTTCACGTCATCGCCGCGCAATTCGGCCAGCCGGTCGCAATCGCGGCCGCCGTGCTCGCCGCCGCAATCCTGATCGCACTGATCGCCTGGTGGATCAAGCGCCGCCGTGACATCGCCCCGAACACGAAGGAAGAAGGCTGGACCCATGTCGTGCATCGCGCGTGGGGCGAGCTGCGCGTATCTGCGACGCAAGGGCTGCTGTGGCTGTCGCACGACGGCGCGGACGGCCGCTATACGCTGTCGCAGCTCGACGGCTGCCAGGCCGCGCCGATCGGCGGCCGCTGGCATCTCGTCGTGCGCGTGCGCGATACCGTGCGCAGCGAATGGAAACTGCCGATGATGGACAAGCGCGATGCGCAGCGCTGGGCGCGCGTGCTGACGCTCGCGAAGGACAACCGGCTTTGATACGGTGCGCGGCGCGTACGCCTGTGCGCCCAGCACGACCCGCCGCGCCGGCTGTCCCGCATTCACGCGCTATCGCGCCTTCAGCGCCCACAACGCATCGAGCACGTGCTGCGTCGCACGCTCGACCGGTCCCGCCCGATGGGCAATCCCCAGTTCCCGCCACAACGCCGGACGCAACGGCCGCATGACGATGCGTGCATCGGGTAGCGGAGCGCCGGCCTCGTGCGGCAGCAGCGTCGCGCCGTAACCCGCCGCGACCAGGCTCTTGATCGCATCGTTGTAGTTGAGTTCGATCCGCGGCTCGGGCCGATGGCCGCCGAGTGCGAACCATTCCGTCGTGAGCCGCGACAGCCGCGTGGTCGCATCGTTGAGAATCAGCGGGCGGGCGGCCAGATAGCCGGGCGTCACGCGCGCCGGAAGCGGCCAGTCCGCCGGCAGAAAAGCCATCACCGGATCGCGCCGCCACGCACGGATCGACAGCCCCGCGACCGCCGTCTGCGGCAGCGCCACCAACCCGACATCGAGCGTGCCCTGCGCAATGCGCGCCAGCGTATCGTGCGACGTGAGCACCGCGATCTGGACATCGATGTCCGGATGCTGCTCGCGCAACCGGGCTACCGCTTGCGGCAATAGGTGCGCGATCGCCCCGGTCGATGCGCCGAGACGCACGCGTCCGGTCAGCCCCTGCACCTGCCGCTGCACATCGTCCAGCGTGGCTTCGACCTCGGCCAGCAGGCGGCGCGCGCGCTCCACCAGCACCTCACCGATGACCGACGGCCGCACGTTTCCGCGCGTGCGGGACAGCAACGGCGCGCCGACGCGGCTTTCCAGTTCGGCAACGTGAAGACTGACGGTCGGCGGCGCAAGATGAAGCACCTGCGCAGCGGCGACGAAGGACCCTTGGTCCGCGATGGCGACCAGCGTACGCAGACGGTCCAGGCTGATCTCCCGCATCCTTCCCCCTTTCGTTCAGAAAAGCTGAATCTGGCAGTCAGTAAATTCAACTTTTCCTATTCTAGGCGTTCGATGGACGATACGGTTTTACTGCCGACCGAACGCAAGGAGTGCGACCATCATGAGCGACCCGACTGTCTACATCGACGGCGATCAAGGCACGACCGGATTGCTGATCCACGAGCGCCTGCGCGGGCGCACCGACTTGCGGCTCGTCACGCTGCCGGATGCGGAGCGCAAGGATCCCGTGCGGCGCGCCGAAGCGATCAACGCAGCCGACATCGCGATCCTGTGCCTGCCCGACGCGGCCGCGCGCGAAGCGGTCGGCTTCATCCGCAATCCGGCGGTGCGCGTGATCGACGCGAGTTCGGCCCATCGCACGCAGCCGGAATGGGTCTACGGCTTTCCCGAGATGGCCGACGGGCATGCGCAGACGATTGCGCACGCGCGGCGCGTCACCAATCCGGGTTGCTACCCGACCGGCGCGATCGCCTTGCTGCGGCCGCTGCAACAGGCCGGCCTGCTGCCGCGCGACTACCCGGTGAGCATCCACGCCGTCTCCGGTTACTCGGGCGGCGGGCGGGCGGCCGTCGACGCCTTCGAATCGGCAGGCGCTTTGCACGCGAAGCCGCTACAGGTCTACGGCCTCGCACTCGCGCACAAGCATGCGCCCGAGATCCAGCTGCATGCCGGTCTGGCGCACCGCCCGTTGTTCGTGCCGGCGTACGGTGCCTATCGGCAAGGCATCGTGCTCACCATACCGATCGCGTTGCGCCTGCTCCCGGCCGGCGTGACCGGTGAGCAGTTGCATGCGTGTCTCGCGCACCATTACGCTGGCGCGCGTCATGTCGACGTCATGCCGCTCGCGGAAACGCAAGCGCTCACGCATCTCGATCCGCAAGCGCTGAACGGCACCAACGACCTGCGGCTCGGCGTGTTCGTCAATGCCGAACACGGCCAGGTGCTGCTGTCCGCCGTGTTCGACAATCTCGGCAAAGGGGCATCCGGCGCGGCCGTGCAGAATCTCGACCTGATGCTTGGCGCGGTGGGGGCGGCGAAAGCGGCGTAAGCCGCGTGCGGGCACCATCGTCGGCCGGCCCGGCACATCACGGCCGCCGATGCGTCGGTGCCTGCTGCACGCCACCGGCTCGCGACGCGATTGCGAGCCGGAAACGGGCGCCTGCCGATGTTCGGCACATCCCCCCGTAAAAGCTCACCTTTCGCCGATTTCAGGCGATCTCGTCACCCGCTGCGGCAGTCAAGCCGGCCAGCGTCTCCGCCAGAAAATCCACGCATACGCGCACTTTCGCCGATGCCGCGACGCGTTCCGGATACACGGCCCAGATGTTCGCGGGCTGGATTGCGTCCGGCAGCACACGACACAGCGCACCGCGTTCGATCAGCGGCCCGGCTTCCCAGATCGAGCGCAACACGATGCCGCGCCCAGCCAGCGCCCATTGCACGGCCACCTCGCCATGGTTCGTCGACAGCGTCCCGCCGACCTTCACCGTTGCCGTTTCGCCGCGCACGCTCAGCCGCCACACGCCGAACGGGTGATCGCGCTCCTTGATGGCAAGACAGTCGTGCGACGCGAGATCCGCGAGCGAACGCGGTGCCCCGCGCCGTGCGAGATAGTCAGGCGATGCGCACAGCACGCGGTAGTTCGCGGCGAGGCGGCGCGCGATCAGGTGATCGGCGATTTCGTCGCCGATGCGCACGTCGAGGTCGTAGCCTTCGCCCGCGACATCGACGAGCCGGTCGAACAGATCGAGCCGCACGTTCAACTGCGGATAGCGCGCAGTGAAGTCGAGCAGCGCCGGCGCGACGATATGCCGACCGAAGCCGAAGCTGCTCGAAATGCGCAGCGTGCCGCGCGGCACCGTGCGCGTGGTCGACACGTCCTCGACGAGATGATCGACGTCGTCGAGAATCTTCTCGGCGCGCGCGTACACGCGTTCACCGGCTTCCGTGACCGTCACGCGGCGCGTCGAGCGATGCAGCAGGCGCGTGCCCAACTGCGCCTCGAGCAACGCGATGCGCTTGCTGACATAGGCGGGCGACACCGCGAGCTGCTCGGCGGCCGCGCTGAAGCTGGTCAGGCGGACGACCAGGCTGAACACGCGCAGGTCGTCGAGATTCGGCGATTTATTCACGATTCGTGGAAAGTCGATTAACCTTTCGCGCGATTTTAATCCGGATGGAAATAAATAGAATGGCGCCATGATCCGCTGCGCGTCACACCGGCAGCGGCCCGACCCACGATGAAGGAGGAGCACTCGCATGAACGACAGGACTTACCGGATCGCCGTCATTCCCGGGGACGGCATCGGCCGTGAAGTGATGCCCGAGGGCCTGCGCGCACTCGATGCCGTGACCGCACGCTTCGGCGTGCGCTTCGACTTTGTCGAGATCGACTGGGCGAGCTGCGACTACTACGCGCAGCACGGCAAGATGATGCCGGACGACTGGAAGGCGCAGTTGTCGGGCATGGACGCGATCCTGTTCGGCGCGGTCGGCTGGCCCGCGACCGTGCCCGATCACATTTCGCTGTGGGGCTCGCTGCTGAAATTCCGCCGCGAGTTCGACCAGTACATCAACCTGCGGCCCGCGCGCCTGTTCGAAGGCGTGCCGTCGCCGCTCGCCGGCCGCCGCGCGGGCGACATCGACTTCATGATCGTGCGCGAGAACACCGAGGGCGAATATTCGTCGGTCGGCGGCACAATGTTCGAAGGCACCGATCGCGAGATCGTGATGCAGCAGTCGATCTTCACGCGTCACGGCACCGAGCGCGTGCTGAAATTCGCGTTCGAACTCGCGCAGCGGCGCGCGAAGCGCCTCACCGTCGCGACGAAGAGCAACGGCATCGCGATCAGCATGCCGTGGTGGGACGCGCGCACGGCCGAGATGGCGGAACGCTATCCCGACATCGCCGTCGACAAGCAGCACATCGACATCCTGTGTGCACGCTTCGTGCTGCAGCCGGACCGCTTCGACGTCGTCGTTGCATCGAACCTGTTCGGCGACATCCTGTCGGATCTCGGGCCGGCCTGTACGGGCACGATCGGTATCGCGCCGTCCGCGAACCTGAACCCCGACCGCACATTTCCGTCGCTGTTCGAACCCGTGCACGGCTCCGCGCCCGACATCGCGGGGCAGTTCATCGCGAACCCGGTCGCGATGATCTGGTCGGCGGCCCTGATGCTCGACTTCCTCGGCAACGGCGCGGGTCGCGAACGCGAAGCGCACGATGCGATCGTCGCCGCAATCGAGGACGTGTTGCGCACGGGGCCGCATACGCGCGATCTTGGCGGCAACGCGGGAACGCAGGAAGTGGGCGAAGCGATCGCCGCGCGGATCGCGGGCTGACGATCACGCCCGGCGTGATCGGACGCGCCGGGCGGTGACTGCGCGAGTCGGCGTGCGGTGAGCAACACGCAATGCGTTTGCGCACTCGTAGGGATTCCGATTCGTGCGCAATGAAATCGAGCGGTGAGCAACGTCACGCCGCAATGCGCACGGTTTGCACTGTCCGTTGCCGGCACGAACGCGATCGGTGAGTTGCACATCATGCGCGGACACACCGATCGCCAACCCACTCCTGACCCTGTGCGATGTTCGATCGGTGAGATGCATCACGCGGTGAAGCACACCGTTGCATGCCAATACGCGCTTCACACGCTGGCGACGTGTGCGACCTGTCCGCGTTGCCCGGGACGATGCCGCGTCGAACGGCTTGAAGCACACAGTCCGACGCGACATTTCACCTCGTCCCGAAAAATCTCACCTTCAGCGCATCGACTCCCGAATTTCCTCACCCTTGAAACCCGGTGATGTACGCGCCGATCCGTCGAGTCGACGCGCCCGTCACAGCCCGAGATCGGACAACCCCGGATGATCGTCCGGACGACGGCCGAGCGGCCAGCGATAGAGACGATCTTGCTCGCGGATCGGCAGGTCGTTGATGCTCGCGTGGCGATGCGCCATCAGGCCGTTTTCGTCGAATTCCCAGTTTTCATTGCCGTACGAGCGGAACCAGTTGCCGGCGTCGTCGTGCCATTCGTATGCGAAGCGCACCGCGATGCGATTGCCGCCGAATGCCCACAGCTCCTTGATCAGCCGGTAGTCGAGCTCGCGCGTCCACTTGCGCTGCAGCAGCCCGACGATCTCGTCGCGGCCGGTCACGAATTCCGCACGGTTGCGCCATCGGCTTTGCGGCGTATAGGCGAGCGACACGCGCTGCGGGTCGCGCGTGTTCCACGCGTCCTCGGCGGCGCGCACCTTCTGGCGCGCCGTTTCGAGCGTGAACGGCGGAACGGGCGGACGGACTTCGGGGGAAGCGGACATGGGGTGCTCCTGTTCAGGTGATGGCCACGGACGCCCGCGGCCGGTTCGGATTCGCGGCTTCGACTACCGTGACACCGCGTCGAGCAACAATTCGGCCGTTGCGCGCGCATCGCGCGCGGCGCTCGCATCGCCGGTCACGAGCGCCACGCCGATCGCGCCGTCGATCAGCACGAGCCACTGGCGCGCCAGGCGCGCGAGCCCGCGACGCTCGAGGCCCGTTTCGTCGGCATACGCATCGAACCGCTCACGCACGAATGCCAGCAGGCGCGCCTTGTGTGCACGCGCGACGACCCGCACGGGATCGTCGGCATCGGGAATCTCGCCCGACGCGTTCAGGAACGCACAGCCATGAAAGTCGGGCTGCCCGAACCAGTCGCGCAGCACGTCGAACATGCCGAGCAACTGCACGCGCGGCGCCTTACCGCGCGCCAGCGTTGCATCGACGAACCAGCGCATCCAGCGCTCGTCGCGACGTTCGAGCGCGGCCACGACCAGCGCTTCTTTCGATTCGAAATGCGAATAAAAGCTCTTTCGAGCCGCGCCGGATCGCTTGACGATCGCATCGACGCCCGTCGCATGGATGCCGCCCGAATAGATCAACGCTTCGGCCGCATCGAGCAGGCGGTCGCGAACGCCCGGTTCGCCGGAGGAGTCGTGAGGTGTGTTCATGGGTTTACGGTAGAACGATCGTTCTCCATCGTCAACACCCGCATGCAAAAGCCCTGTCGACGAGAGGGCTGAATCGCTTCATGGCTGTGCGCCGCGGCCCGCCGCGTTTACGACATTTTTTCTTGAAGCGGATACGCGACGCTCACTACACTTCGGTCACCCTGTCTGGGCGAAAGGACATCATGCAGCGACCGGAAACCGCGCGCCCCGCGCGTGCCTATGCGGCTTATGCCAAGCGGCTCGATGGCCGCGTCGTCGTGCGGCGCTTCGATCCGCGCAACGATTCGTACGACACGTTGACCGCGCTGCTGCATCGCGCCTTCGCACCGCTCGGTGCGTTGGGTTTCAACTGCCCGTGCGTCGATCAGCCGGCCTCGGCGACGCGCGAACGCGTGCTCACCGGCGAGTGCTTCGTCGCGCTCGGCAATGCACACCTGGTCGCGACGATGACGATGCGTTCGCACGATCCCGATTCCCGCTGCGATCCGTACCGCAGCCGGCACGTCGCGACGCTCGGCCAACTGGCCGTCGATCCCGTCTGGCAGGATCACGGCATCGGCCGTGCGCTGCTCGCATTCGCGCAACGGCGGGCCGCCGCGCGCGGCGCGACGCACCTCGCACTCGACGCGCCATACGCGGCGATCCGGCTCATCGATTTCTATCGCCGCGAAGGATTTCGACCGGTCGACGTGATGCGCTTTCCGGGACACAACTACGACAGCACGATCCTGTGCAAATCCGTCAGCATCGCGGACAGTCGCATCGTGGCCGGCGATACGACGCAGATCGAGGTCGCGCGGCACGTCGGTGCGGCGTCATGAAACACGATGCGCCGAAGCGCGAAGGCGGCGACGATCGCACCCCACTCACCGTCCGGCAGGCACGCGTGCGCGCGGCGCGGCGGCTGCGCGGGGTGTTGAAGCTGACAATTCTCACGATCGCGGTCGCGCAAGCGCTGGCGTTCGCGTTCGAGAGCCTGCTGGTCATGACCGGTTTCGCGCCCGATGCCGCGACGGTGCTGCTGTTCCGCTTCGTGACGTGCGCGCTCGTCAGCTTCTGGCTGCAGGCGGACGCGTTGCGCGCGTATCAATACGCGGCGCAACACGGGTTCGTCACCGCTCCCGGCGCGCACGGCGACCCGGTCGACGTTGCGCCGCAGTGCCCGAAGCGCTGGCTCGTCGTGTTGAGTCTTCAGCTCGACCCGCGAGGGTTGAATGGTGAACGGATCAAGTAGCAGCCTGCGCACCGATCGACGTCGATTGATGGCGATCGCTTCGCGCTTGAGTGAGTCGCAACGCGGCGTGAAGGCTCACGGTTGATGGCGCGGTTCGGCACGCGGGGGGTAACGAACGATCACGCGGCAAGCCAAGAGGGAAGTGCTCGGAAGAGGGGAGCAGGTGCCGAACGGCGGGATGGCGGGAAGCGACGCGACCGTCGACAGGTGAAGTGAACGTGCGATTGCAGGTCACCGATGTGCGTTCGCGCCGCGATTCGGTGCGCAAACACAGCTCCCGAATAATCTCACCTTGAGCCGAGATTCGCGCGTTTCGATCTGGAAAACGCAGACGTGAAACAAAAACGGGGCAGGCGGCGAACACGCCGCACTGCCCCTGCGGCGCTCAGGCCGTCCAGTCGAGAATCACCTTGCCGCTTTCGCCAGACAACATCGCGGCGAAGCCTTTCTCGTAATCGTCGGCCGCAAAACGATGCGTGATGATCGGCGACAGGTCGAGGCCGCTCTGCAGCATCGCGACCATCTTGTACCAGGTCTCGAACATCTCGCGGCCGTAGATGCCCTTGATCTCGAGCCCCTTGAAGATCACCTGATTCCAGTCGATCGCCGTCTGTGCGGGCGGAATGCCGAGCAGCGCGACCTTGCCGCCGTGGTTCATCGCCTCGAGCATGCTCGTGAACGCACTCGGCACACCGGACATTTCGAGGCCGACGTCGAAGCCTTCGGTCATGTGCAGGTCGGACATCACGTCGCGCAGCGACTCGCGTGCAACGTTGACCGCGCGCGTCGCGCCCATCTTGCGTGCGAGCTCCAGCCGGTAGTCGTTGATGTCGGTGATCACGACGTTGCGCGCGCCGACGTGCTTCGCGATCGCGACGGCCATGATGCCGATCGGGCCCGCGCCGGTGATCAGCACGTCTTCGCCGACGAGGTTGAACGACAGCGCCGTGTGCGTCGCGTTGCCGAACGGATCGAAGATCGACGCGAGATCGTCGGAGATCTCCGGCGGAATCTTGAATGCGTTGAACGCCGGAATCGCCAGATACTCGGCGAACGCGCCTTCGCGGTTCACGCCGACGCCGACCGTGTTGCGGCACAGATGCCGGCGCCCCGCGCGACAGTTGCGGCAGAAGCCGCAAGTGATGTGGCCTTCGCCGGACACGCGATCGCCGATCGCGAAGCCGCGCACTTCCTGCCCCATCTCGACGATCTCGCCGACATATTCGTGACCGACGTGCATCGGCACGGGAATCGTCTTCTGCGCCCAGTCGTCCCACTTCCAGATATGGATGTCGGTGCCGCAGATCGCCGTGCGGCGGATCTTGATCAGCACGTCGTTGTGGCCGACTTCGGGACGCTTCACGCGCGTGAGCGTGAGGCCGGGACCGCGTTCGAGCTTTGCCAGTGCTTTCATGATCGCGCCTCCGTCAGATGATGCCGAGCGACTTGCCGACGCGCACGAACGCGGCGACCGTCCGGTCGATCTGCTCGGGCGTATGCGCGGCGCTCATCTGCGTACGGATGCGCGCACGGCCACGCGGCACGACGGGGAACGAGAAGCCGATCACGTAGACGCCTTCGTCGAGCAGCTTGTCGGCCATGTTCGTCGCGAGCTGCGCGTCGCCGAGCATCACCGGGATGATCGGATGCGCGCCCGGCACCAGCGTGAAGCCCGCTTCGGTCATCTGCTGGCGGAACCGTGCGCCGTTTTCGCGCACGCGCTCGCGCAGCTTCGCGCCTTCGTCGCTGCCGAGCAGTTCCAGCACCTTCAGCGATGCCGCGGCGATGCTCGGCGTGAGCGTGTTCGAAAACAGGTACGGGCGCGAGCGCTGGCGCAGCAGTTCGATGACCTCGCGACGCGCGGCGGCATAGCCGCCCGATGCGCCGCCGAGCGCCTTGCCGAGCGTGCCCGTGATGATGTCGACACGACCTTCGACGCCGCAGTGCTCGGGCGTGCCGCGGCCGTGGGTGCCGATGAAGCCGACCGCGTGCGAATCGTCGACCATCACGATCGCGCCGTAGCGATCGGCGAGATCGCAGATGCCTTTGAGGTCGGCAATGATGCCGTCCATCGAGAACACGCCGTCGGTCGCGATCAGCTTGTGGCGCGCGCCCGCTGCGTCGGCTTCCTTGAGCTTCGCCTCGAGGTCGGCCAGGTCGTTGTTCTTGTAGCGGAAGCGCTTCGCCTTGCAGAGGCGAACGCCGTCGATGATGCTCGCGTGGTTCAGCTCGTCGCTGATCACCGCGTCGTTCTCGTCGAGCAGTGTCTCGAACAGCCCGCCGTTCGCGTCGAAGCAGCTCGAATAGAGGATGCTGTCCTCGGTGCCGAGAAATGCGGCCAGCGCGCTTTCCAGTTGCTTGTGCACGGTTTGCGTGCCGCAGATGAAGCGTACCGATGCCATGCCGAAGCCGTCCTGGTCGAGGCCGGCCTTTGCCGCATCGATCAGGCGCGAATCGTTCGCCAGACCCAGATAGTTGTTCGCGCAGAAATTGAGCACGCCGGCACCACCGGCGAGCCGCACGTCCGCCGCCTGGGGACTCGCGATCTCGCGCTCGGTCTTGTAAAAACCGTCCGCGCGGATCTGGTCCAGCGTCCCGCGCACCTGGGCGAGAAAGGCATCACGCATCGCAAAGCTCCTGACAGGGTTTCGCATTCCGCAACGCGCCACTCGTGGCGGCGGCGCAACGGCCTGCTACTGTTATAGTCGGTCGTTCGGTTGACCGCATTTATCCGATATTCCGAACTAGAATTCGAAATATCGAACAACTCTAAGCGAACGGAATCCAAATGGCAAGTTCCTCCGGTTCGCGGCGCACGCCTGCCAGCGCCGCACCGCAACCGCCGGCCGCAACGCCGCCGCGTGTCGGCGAGCAGATCCAGCGGCTGCGTAACGAACGCAAGCTGACGCTCGACGACCTGTCGCGCGCGGCCGGTGTATCGAAATCGATGCTCTCCGAGATCGAGCGCGACAAGGCCAACCCGACGATCGCCGTTGCGTGGCGGCTGACGAACGCGCTCGGCATCACGCTCGACGAGCTGTTCTCGCAGCCGAAGGCGCCCGAGACCATTCGCGTGGACGGCCCGCACGACATCCCGACGCTCGCCGGCCATGACGGCCGCTACCAGTTGCGCGTGTGGGGCCCGATCGACCTCGCCGGCAAGTTCGAGTGGTACGAACTGACGCTGCCGAGCGGTGGCGCGCTGATATCGAACGCCCACGAGCCCGGCACGCGCGAGCACCTCACCGTGCTGCAGGGCGCGATGGAAATCGAAGCCGCGGCGGCCAGCCGGCGCCTGAAAGCAGGCGACACCGCGCGTTACCCGGCCGACGAGCCGCACGCGATCCGCAATCCCGGCAAGGCCGAGGCGCGGGCATTGCTGATCGTGATACATCGCTGACGGCGCGGATAGCTGGCCAAAGGGCCAATTGCAGGCCGGTTGCGGAAAACACTGTATGTTTGTACAGTATACGGACATTCCGCCATGCATGGGCCGGAGCTGGCGCACCGAGGCGCCCGCCCGGTCGACAGGAGCCTGCAATGACAGAAGAACAAGATTTGGCCGCGCTCAGCTTCAAGGCTGCCGCGCACGACCTCGAGCTGATCGTCCGGCATATCGCCGGGCGCTACATCCACCAACGCGTCCCGCTGACGTGGCGCCTGCTGCACGCCATCGAGGCCGAAGCACTCGCCGATCTCGGCTTTGCCAGCCGGCACGAGGCCGGCATGCGTCAATTGTTCGAACGGCAATTGGACATGACATTTCCCGAAACGGACGATCCGATCGACTTCGGGCGCTCGAATGCGCTGCCTGCCGTTTTTTCGTTCGCGGTTCTCGCGTACGAAGCAGCGGCAACACCGCATGACAAGGCGCCTCGCGAGCGCGCTCACCGTCCGTCCAAGGCATGGGGCGACTGACCGTCCGCCACGGGCCGCCACGCGTCGCGACCTTGTCCAGCCTCTTGCAGCCCGAGACGTTGCGGAAAGGGCTAACATATACGCAACTAACGGAATAAATCACATGTCCCTTCCCGCCTCTCCCGACACCCCAGCACGCCCGGAAGAAACGGATCTGTTCGACCGCGGCGCATCCGACTGGATCATCTCGCCCGAAGCCGCATTCGATGCATGGCTCGCCATGCAGGACTATCGTCGCTCGTCAGCCGATGTCTATCGCGCGCAATGGGGCGCGTTTCTCACATGGATGCGCGCGCACCAGAAGAATCTGGCAACCGTCGATACTGCAACCATCGCGAACTTCGTCGGCGAACTGCCGATCCGGAAAACCCAGCGAATGCGCTATTTGCGGCTGATCGAGCGCGTGCTCGATCACATCCGGCGCACCGAATATGCATCGACCAACCCGGCCCGGTTCATTGCTCAGGATGGCGAAGCGAACTGGCGCAAGGCACGCGACAACGAACCTACCGGTTTCCTCACGCCAGCCGAGCGCGCGACGTTGCTCACTTACCTGTTTTCGCCGATCGGCGTATCCGGTTCCGCGTACTGGAAGGAGCGGCGCGACCGCGCGCTCGTCGCCGCATTTCTCGGTGCCGGCATTAAAACCGGCGAAGCTCGCGCACTTACGATTAGTTGCATCAACACAAGCGGAACATCGCTGCAGATCGAGTCGACACATCCGGATTTCGCACGCGAAACGCACCTGGCATCGTTCGCGATCGCCCTGCTCGAAGCCTGGCTCACCGAGCGCAAGCGCCAGGAAATCCCTGGCGAACTCGTGTTCCCGGCATCCCATGCCGGGCGACCGATGCACAAGGCGACGATGCTGCGCGCCATCGACGCGATCGTCGAATCCGCCGGGCTCACATCGTCACGCACCGCACGCGCGAGCCCACAAACGCTGCGCAATACCTACGCGGCCGAACTGTTCGAACACGACGTGCCGCCCGAACGAGTCGGCAAATGGCTGGGCTTCATGCGACCGATCTCGTCGAACCGCCTGCATCGCGCATGGAAGAACTGGCGCGACGGTCTGGCCGACAGCAACGGTGACGCGTCCGACCGCGACGAAACTCACTGATCGCCAAACGGCTGCTCACGCGAAGCGATCCGTGAGCAGCCTTGCGTGGCGCCGCCTCACCGTTTCACAGCTCCCGAAAAACCTCACCTCAAGCTCCCCGGATCGTCTCACCTGTGCCGTGCAGCCGATCCTGGCGTCACCTGTGTGCAAAGTGCGCGACGGCTTCGAATCGGGACGGCCATGCGCCCGAAGCGTGTTCGCACTCGGGGCAGGCCACTTCAAAACCCTCTTCACCATGTGACAGTTCCGGCTCGCCGTCGCAATGTGGGCAATGGGCCGGCACCGGCGTCTCGTGATCCAGTGAGGTGCCAATCGCGGCAAACGCCTCGGCATCCAATTGCCCGGCATCCGCGAGGCGACGGATCAGCGTCGCGATTTCCGGATTCATGCCGCGGCTCGCGCGCAGCGAACTCACCTCGCGCGTCGCCCGTTCCAGTTCGTCGCCCTGGCTGCGCAACTGTTCTTCCAGCCGGTCGGCGCGCGCCTTGGCCGAACTCAGTTGCTGCAGGAAATCGAATTCCTTGCGCTGAACGTCGCGCAAACCGCTCTGATAGGTCGACGCCATGCTGCGCAACGAATCCAGCTCGACCAGCATCGGCTTGACGCGGCGCTCGGCTTCGGCCACCGCGTCCTTGATTTGCTGCGCGTAGTGCTCGGTGCGCTGCTGCAGTTCGGCTTGCAGCGCATCGATACGGTCGCGCAGCGTGGCGTTCTGCGCCTGCTCGGCTTCGACACGGCCGGCGGCGGCAGCCAGTTCCTTTTCCAGTCGAGCGACTGTGGTGAGCAACGTCGCTTCGCTGGCCGAACCGTGCGTCGTTTGCGACGCGAGCTGGACCTCGAGCTCGGTCACGCGAACCTGCAACTGCTCGTTTCTTGCTTCGCCCCGCGCGAGTGCGCCCTCGAGCGTCTCCTGGCGGACGGTTGCGTCACGCAACCGCTGTTCGGCGTTGGCAACACCGGCGCGAACCTGTTCGCGATCGCCATCGAGACTGTCCCGCGCGGCTTTCAATGCTTCTTCATACAGTGCGCCGAGCAACGCGCCGGCCTTTTCCTCGACGGCCTTCGGGATCGCGGCACCATCGAGCCTGACTTTGGACGCTGAACGGATGCGTTCCCAGAAATGGTCGATGTCTTTCGGGATATCGCTGGCACTGCCGGTTTGGGTGAGATCGCGGACGTTCGCAGCCGACGGCCGGATGCCGAGATCGAAGAACAACCGCTTGCACGCGTGAAGAGACAATTCCTGCCGTCGCGCACCGCTCGCGCGCAGCGATTCCAGTTCGTCCCGAATGGCTTGGCGTATTTCGTCCAGGGTCATCGCTGCGCTCACAGACATTGAAGTGTGGCAATCATAACGAAATACGTAATTATTGATACTTGTTTCGGATCGACGTTGTGAATTTGCGTCGCTTCGCACAGAAATCGGGTCTGTGAGCCAATCCGGACGACTGTGGTCCTGGATTCCGTGAAACAAAGCGAAGAAAGTCAGCCAAGTCCTTGTGGCACAAGCATTTTCCTGCAGACCCCGAATTTCGGCATTTGTTTCACATGACCACGGATCCGATTGCCTGTGGGGGTTCAGGGGTTGGTGTGTCTGTGGAAAACTCGTCAGCCGACGTCTTGAGAGTATTAGAAGTAAACACCCTTGAACCCTTAGTTAAAAACGTTAACGCCACGGCACAGCCTTATGCTGCAAGGCTTTCCGGCCGACAAGGTGAAGTTTTACGGGAGCCAAGGTGATCTTCTGCGGGAGCTGACGTGATGGGGTTCAGGGACCAGCGTGAGCCGTTGCAGGAAAGGTCGTGAGCGGATTCGGGATCACAGTGAAACACAAGATTTCCCAAAGGTGAGGCTTTTCGGGGCCTCACAGCCACAGAACCCGCGCTGTGCCTGACTGCACAGTTTTCTGCCTGTGCAGACATAGGTGAGAATTTGCAGGACCTTCTTCGCGCCCCGGTTCTGACCATCTTTTAGGCAGTTTTTGTGAAAGGTGAGGTTTCACGGGACTCCAGGGCGGTTTGGTGTGAGGATTTCCGGGAAACGAACGCCATTTTGCACAGCAAAAGCACGCTTCGGGGCCTGTGATGCCCTAAAGGTGAGGTTTTTCGGGAGGGAAATCCGGGTTTTCCTGCCCGGATCCCGTTGAGGTGAGATTTTTCGGGGCCTGGATCACAGGCTGCGATTCGGGCCACAGGTGAGTCTTTCCGGGAATGGAATTTGCCCGAAAAATGGTCAAAGGTGAGGCTTTTCGGGATCCATGAGCTGCCGAATTCGCCGAAAAGCCCGCCAGGACTGGAAGAAATCTCGTTTTTGCTGTGCCTCTTTTTGGCACAGGTGAGATTTTTCGGGGGCTGACACAGCGTTGTCGTATGAAGGATTTCCGTCGAAAGGTGAGGCTTTTCGGGGGGGGTCGGTGGCGCACAGCTAAATGCCTTCTGTGCATAAGTATCGGATCGCATTGGGTTTTTTGATACTGCGACGGTTACGGTGAGGTTTTTCGGGAGCCATTCCGTTGCCTGTGAAGGCACAGCGATTTTTCCGGAAGGTGAGTCTTTTCGGGAGGCTCTGATAGCGAATCCCGCGCGTGTCGGGCATTCGTCGACAACGAGACGAATGAACACACTGTGCTCGAGGTGAGTATTTTCGGGACCTGACACGGTTTGTGCACTGTACAATGCGCGCCCGGGCCGGCAAAGCAGGCCCGATCGGGGTGCGCGGGCCGGTTTCACAGGTGTCTTCCGGGATGCCGAGCCCGATCGCGATCTCCCGATGAGTCGCGCCTGTACATGCATACAGGCCGATGCGGGTTGATCGGGAGCCGCGGCGAGGTGGGATCGCAACCCTGTGCCGAACGCACAGCTGCGCAGTCGTAAAATTACGACAAATCGAAAGGTGAGCCGATACGGGAGCACATTTCGCACGTATCGTGCACAGGTGAAATTCTGTGAATCGGCGCATCCCGCAGCACGTCTGGACGAGTCCGGAACGCTGCAAATCCGGAGCGGTGAGGGTTTTCGGGAGCGCTTGGGGTGAGTGCCGTTTTGCACGCGCACTTCACCCGCTATGGTGAGCATGTCGTTCTGGACGCACTTCACCGCAGGCGCTATCCTTCCGGAAAACTTCTCCTCCGACCCGACGTATGGCCACGACGAAGCGCGCCAAGAAAACCGATGTGGATGTGGTGAGTGCCAGTTCAGCCGAATTGCGGAAGGCCGTCGAGGCGATCGCAATTCAGCCGAAGAGCGGCAAGATCACGCTCCTCACTCGCAAGCTGTTCAATGTCCTGCTGGCTGTGGCGCAGCAGGCCGACGACTCGGGCGATACGTATCGCGCGCTGCTGTCGGACATCGTCGCCAACTCCGCTTTCGATTCGAACGACACCGCGCTGGTGAAGGAACACCTGCGCCGAATGGTGTCGGTGCAGGTCGAATGGAGCACGGGGACGTCGAGCCAGAAGCCGGGCCGCAAGTGGGGGATCTCGACGCTGATCGCCGATGCGGAAATTCTCGAGGATCCTGCGACCCGCCGCGTGTGGGTCGAATTCTCGTTCGCACCGAAGATCAAGAAGAAGCTCCTCGACCCGGTCCAGTATGCACGCCTGAGCCTGCAGTTCCAGAGCCAGCTGCGCAGCAGCGCCGGCCTCGCGCTGTACGAAATCTGCGTGCGCTACCTGACGAACCCGAGCCACCTGACGATGCGCGAGCCGTGGGAATGGTGGCGGCCGATCCTGTCGGGTACGCCCGACACGGAAGCCGGCGACGAGGCGAAGCGCGAGTACAAATACTTCAAGCGCGACTATCTGCGTCCCGCGATCGCGGAAGTCAACGCGGTCACCAACATCTTCGTCGAGCTGATCGAGCACCGTGAAGGGCGCCGGGTGGCGGAGATCCAGTTCCGCGTGACCGAGCGCAAGCAGCCGATGCTCGCACTCGACGAACACCCGAACGTATTCGACAGCACGCTGGTCGACCGGATGGTGAAGCTCGGGATCCCGCTGAAGGAAGCGCAGACGCTCTATGCGGACAGCGAAGAGAATCGCATTCGTGCCGCGCTGCAGATGACCGAGCAGCGGATGCGCAGCACGACGCTGCCGCCGGTGCGCAGCGCACCGGCATTGTTCAAGGATGCGTTGAAGAAGGGTTATGCGCCGCCGGTCGAGTCGGTCGACGCGCTGCCTGCCGGCACGCCGTCTGCGAAGGTTGCAGCGGCCCAGCCGGACGATCTGAAGGCACGCCTGCTGAGCGAGTTCGCGGCGTTCCGCCGCAAGGAAGCGAAGGTACTGTACGAAGAGCAGGGCGATGCCGAGCGCGAAGTGGCGCGCGAGTCGTTCGAGTCGGAGGTGCTGCCGACGATGGGCACGCATCTGCGCGATGACTGGCGCAAGCGCGGCCTCGATTCCAAGCTGGCCGAGACGGCCTTTTTCGACTGGCTGGCCCAGAAGACCTGGGGCGAGCCGACGGACGGCGATCTGCTGTCGTTCACGCTGAACCAGTCGCGGGCCGCCTGAGGCCCGCTCAGGCCCGCTGACGGGCCGCCGCCGGCCCCGCCCTTGGTTGGCGGGCCCGGCGTCCTCACCGGGCCCTGCCGGCCGTTTCTGTCACTCCGACAACAGCATCCGCTCGAGTTGCTCGAGGATCGCGTCGCGCTTGTCCTTCGGGAGACCGCGCAGGCGCAATTCGATGCGATCTTCCCCATACGACTTCAGGTCGCCGACCGACTTGCCGCCGAGCTTGATCTCGAGACGCTGCGCATAGCGTTGACGGCCCGCAGCCTTCGGCGTTTCCTGTGCCGCGACGCGGCCCTTGACGATGTCCGACACCTGGCGCGTGCTGAGATCGTCCGACACGATCTTGTTGATCAGCCGCAGCGTGGCCTCGGTGCCGCGCGCGTTGTGATAGCGGCCGACCTGATACGCCATGTTCGAACCGAAGCGATCGGGGCGCGCAACCATTTCCTGCATGATCGCTTCCGGCAGCTTGCCGATCGACAGCGCGACGGCCACCGTCGACTCGTCGAGGCCGAGGTGCTCGGAGAGTTCCTTCTGGCTCTGGAAATGCTTGTCGTCGAGGAAGCGGCGCCACACGACGGCGTTGTCGAACACCGTCTGCGAATCGCGCTGGACGTTGAGATCGTAGCCAAGCTTGTAGCTCTGGATGCCGATCGGCACGTCGATCACGATCGCCTTGACCGATTCCTTGTTCGCTTCCTTCAGTGCCCGCACGCGGCGGCCGCCATCGCTGACGAAGTACGTGCCCGGGTTGTCGTAATCCGGAATCACGTGGATCGCCTGCTGCTGCCCTTGCTTCGCGAGGTTGACCGCGAGTTCGGCAATCGACGATTTCAGATAGAAGTGACGCGGATTGAACGGGCTATGCTTGATCGCCTTCAGTGACAGCTCGATCACCTGCCCCGGCGCATAGCGATTCTCGAGGCGCCACGCGCGATATTGCGCCGTTTCATCGATCGACGGATCGAGCGTGAGCTCGGGCGCGGGCGGCGGCGCGATGTCTTTCTTCGCGGATTTGGTCGGCGCCGGGGTGGGCGCCTCGGACTTGACGATGCCGTCGATCGCATTGAGTCGATCGAGCGCCGTGCGCTTCTCGCTCGTCGTGATATCCGGGCGCGCTTGGAATCCTTTGGCAAATTGGGAGGGTTTCATGTGACTCCTTTGTGCGCATAAAGTCAGGGCAGCATGGCGACGATTTCGTCGGCGCATGCGCGAATTTCTGCGGCGGCCAGCTTGCCGCCGCGATCGTTCATCTGCAGCACGGTCTGACCGAGCGCCATCGCCTGCTTGTACGCTTCCCGGGTCGGGATTTGCGTTTTCAGCAACGGGAAGCCGAGTTCCTCGAGCGCGCGCTTGAGCTCGCGGGTCAACATGCGCTTCTCTTCGGTCTTGTTCAGCAGGAAGACGGCGCGGAGGTCTTCGTTCATGACCTGCGCCTGCTGGATCAGTTTGACCAGCCCGACGCTCGACCAGTAATCGGCCGGCGACGACGACGTCGGAATCACGGCAATCGATGCGGCCAGCAGGACGACGCCCGATACTTTCTCGGTGATCGACGGCGGGCAGTCCACGACGATGATGTCGTAGTCGTTGATGAACTTCTTGATCTCGCGATGGATCTGGCCATCGGCTTCGGCCAGGTTGACGACCGGAAACGGAATGCCGGTTTCGCTGTCGCCGGATGCGCTCGACCAGTGAACCAGTGTGTTTTGACGGTCTGCGTCAATGACGAGGATGCGCTTCCCTTTTTCATGGAACGCGGCACCGAGGTGCATGGCAATCGTGCTTTTGCCGACGCCACCTTTCTGTTGAGTGACTGCAATGATTTCCGCGGCCAATTTTCACTCCTATTTTGGTCGTTGGAATTCTACAGGACGATATTTGAATTTCAATGAAATTGTCGTTCGACAACTACGCGTTGGCCATTCGGGCTATCGGTTTATGCGCATAAACGTACCGGCGATGACCGGTGGCTCGATGGGATGGTGTGGCGGATGCGTGAAACGTCGATGGGTGACTCGGGGATGTCATCACGTATGGCGTCGTCGGGGTGAGTAGCGAGTTGCTGCAGGATTGCGGTGCGCTGCCCTTTCGTTCGATAGGACAGTCTTGCCTGAGAGGCGGGAAGTTTGTGCGCATAAACCGCCGGAAACCGAGCCCGTCGATCGCGCCGTGTCGCTGGAAGGCCGGCGTTTCAGAGAGTGAGTTGTGAGCGGTGCGCCCCGCCGGGGGACGCAGGGTCGAGGTGTGCCACTGAACCCGCATACGTCGGTACGGCGCACTGTCCGGGCGCTACGTTTATGCGCATAAACCGTGAGCGATAGACGGCGAGCGGCGAGGGATCACATCTCGACCGCGCCGGAATCCCGTGCGCGGTGATATCTCCTGCGAGGCAGCACACCGACGCAGGGCAGCACACCGACGCAGGGCAGCACACCGACACAGGCAGCACACCGACACAGGCAGCACACCGACACAGGCAGCACACCGACACAGGCAGCACACCGACACAGGCAGCACA
>NZ_CABVQC010000024.1 GCF_902499175.1 Burkholderia aenigmatica | reverse complement strand
TGAAATACAAAACGCCCGATGCGGTGCATCGGGCGTTCTAGCGTCTGGATACTGTCAACCTATTCCAGGACTTGACACCGACGGTGCTCGGCATGCGGCAGTGCGCCGCTCGCCCGACGTCATTCGGTATCGCTGTCCTGCTCGTCGAGCGTCTGCTTCGGCGGCGGCGGGCGCTTGCCGATCACGACGTTCACGTCGAACTCCTTGCCCTTGCGCACGACGTGCACCTTGGTCGGCGTGCCCGGCTTGATCTGCGCGACGGTGTTCAACAGCTTCGTCGTGTCGGTGATCTCGTCGCCGTTGACCGAGACCAGGATGTCGCCCGGCTTGATGCCGGCCTTGTCGGCCGGGCCGCCCTGCAGCACGCCGGCGACGATCGCGCCCGATTTCTGCGACAGCCCGAACGACTCGGCGATCTCCGGTGTGACGTCCTGTGGCTCGACGCCGATCCAGCCGCGCGTGACCGAGCCCGTCGTGATGATGCTTTCGAGCACCGTGCGTGCGGTCGACACGGGGATGGCGAAGCCGATCCCGAGCGAGCCGCCCGAGCGCGAGTAGATCGCCGTGTTGATGCCGAGCAGGTTGCCGTTCACGTCGACCAGCGCGCCGCCCGAGTTGCCCGGGTTGATCGGTGCGTCGGTCTGGATGAAGTTCTCGAACGTGTTGATGCCGAGGTGGTTGCGGCCCAGCGCGCTGATGATCCCCATCGTGACCGTCTGGCCGACGCCGAACGGGTTGCCGATCGCGAGCACGACGTCGCCGACGCGCGACTGGTCGGAGCGGCCGAGCGTGATCGTCGGCAGGTTCGTCATGTTGATCTTCAGCACCGCGAGATCGGTCTCGGGATCGCTGCCGATCACCTTCGCGGTGGCCGTGCGGCCGTCGGCGAGCGCGACTTCGATCTGGTCGGCGCCGTCCACGACGTGCTGGTTCGTTAGAATGTAACCTTCAGGGCTCACGATAACGCCCGAGCCAAGGTTGGCGGCCGGTTCGTCCTGCTGCTTGCGGGCGTTGCGGTCGCCGAAGAAGTAGCGGAACAGCGGATCTTTCGCGCGCGGGTCGGGCGGCAGTGAGCCGTCCTTGCTGGAGAAGACGTTGACGACGGCCGGCATCGCCTTTTGCGCGGCCTCGGCGTACGACGTGGTCGCCGGCGCGCCGCCGATGCCCGGCGCGACTTCCCGCAGCGCAACGATCGGCGTGGCGAGCTGCTTGCCGAGCTGTCCTTGCCGTTGCAGCCATTGCGGCTTGAGCGTCACGACGATGAACATCAGCGCGAGCAGTACGGTAACCGCCTGCGCGAAGAACAGCCAGAAGCGTCTAAGCATCTGAATGGATTAGAGGTTTATATGGATCGGATCGAACTTGAATTGTACTTGAACAATACCCTTGAAACCGCGCGCTTCAAGGACTATTGCCCGAATGGCCTCCAGGTCGAGGGGCGCCGCAAGATCGAGAAGATCGCCACCGGCGTGACGGCGTCGGTCGCGTTTCTCGAAGCCGCGCTCGAATGGGGGGCGGATGCCGTGCTCGTCCATCACGGCTATTTCTGGCGCAACGAGCCGCCACAGATCACGGGCCGCAAGTACCAGCGGCTGAAGCTGCTGCTCGCGAACGACCTGAATCTGTTCGCGTTCCACCTGCCGCTCGACGCGCATCCCGAATTCGGCAACAACGCGCAGCTCGGCGAGCGGCTCGGGCTGATCGGCGAGCAGCGTTTCGGCGAAGGCGACCTCGGCTGGATGGCGACGCTGCCGATGCCCGTCACGCTCGAGCACTTCGTCGCGAAGGTCGAGCGCACGCTCGGCCGCACGCCGCTCGTGCTCGGCGATTTGGACACGCAGCTGCGTCGCATTGCGTGGTGCACGGGCGCCGCGCAAAGCTATTTCGATGCGGCGATCGATGCCGGCGCCGACGTGTTCCTGACCGGCGAGGTGTCCGAATACGTGACGCATACGGCCGCCGAGAGCGGCGTCGCGTTCGTTGCGGCAGGGCACCATGCGACCGAACGCTACGGAATCCAGGCACTGGGTGCCCACTTGTCCGAAGAATTCGATATCGAACACCTTTTTATCGATATCCATAACCCGGTCTGAATGCCGGATTTGCGGCAGCGCATCGAAATTTCACAATGTAGCGGATGCTTAAAAGTGAAATGATTTAATCGCTCCGATAGTGGGGGAAAACCCTTAACTATCAATCACTTCGAAGGGATTTTCATCTCCGGGCCTTGTAAATGGCGACTCCATTCGAGCAAACTAGCGGCGGAATGGAAAGTCGTGACGGAAAATCCAACTCAGAAGTGGGGCGTGTGATGCGAGACAAGGAAGAGAAACGCGTCGACAGCGGCCGCCGTACCTGGCTGATTGCGACATCCGTAGCAGGTGGCGTAGGAGGCGTAGCCACCGTCATACCTTTCGCGGCGTCGCTTGCGCCGTCCGCGAAAGCGAAAGCGGCCGGTGCACCGGTCGAAGTCGACATCAGCGGGCTGAAGCCCGGTGAAATGGTCACCGTGCCGTGGCGCGGCAAGCCGGTGTGGATCCTGAACCGCACCGACGCGATGCTGGCCGACGTGGTCAAGGCCGACAAGGAAGTGGCCGATCCGACCACCGAAAAGCCCTATACGATGCCGTTGCCCGCGTATTGCGCGAACGAATATCGCTCGCGGGCCGATCGCAAGAACATTCTCGTCGTGATGGCCGTGTGTACGCACCTCGGCTGCACGCCAAGCCAACGCTTCACGCCGGGTCCGCAGCCGAACCTGCCGGACGACTGGCCGGGCGGCTTCCTGTGCCCGTGCCATGGTTCGACCTACGACCTCGCCGGCCGTGTGTTCAAGAACAAGCCGGCGCCTCAGAATCTCGACATCCCGCCCTACATGTTCACGTCGGCGACGACCCTCGTGATCGGCAAGGACGAGAAAGGAGAAGCGTGATGGCCGACAACAAGGAAGTCTCCACGACAGGTCTCACCGGCTGGATCGATCAGCGCTTCCCGCTCACGTCCACCTGGAAGAAGCACGTTTCCGAGTACTACGCGCCGAAGAACTTCAACTTCTGGTACTTCTTCGGCTCCCTCGCGCTGCTGGTGCTCGTCAACCAGATCGTCACGGGCATCTTCCTGACGATGAACTACAAGCCCGACTCGACGCTCGCGTTTGCGTCGGTCGAGTACATCATGCGCGAGGTGCCGTGGGGCTGGCTGATCCGCTACATGCACTCCACGGGCGCGTCGATGTTCTTCGTGGTCGTCTACCTGCACATGTTCCGCGGGCTGCTTTACGGGTCGTACCGCAAGCCGCGCGAACTCGTGTGGATCTTCGGCTGCGCGATCTTCCTGTGCCTGATGGCCGAGGCGTTCTTCGGCTACCTGCTGCCGTGGGGCCAGATGTCGTTCTGGGGCGCGCAGGTGATCGTGAACCTGTTCTCGGCGATCCCGTTCGTCGGCCCCGACCTGTCGCTGTGGATTCGCGGCGACTACGTGGTGTCGGACGTCACGCTGAACCGCTTCTTCGCGTTCCACGTGATCGCGATTCCGCTCGTGCTGGTCGGCCTCGTGATCGCGCACCTGGTCGCGCTGCATGAAGTGGGCTCGAACAACCCGGACGGCATCGAGATCAAGGCGAAGAAGGACGCGAACGGCGTGCCGCTCGACGGCATTCCGTTCCATCCGTACTACTCGGTGCACGATTTCCTCGGCGTGTGCGTGTTCCTGATGGTGTTCGCGCTGATCGTGTTCTTCTCGCCGGAGATGGGCGGCTACTTCCTCGAGGCGAACAACTTCGTCCCGGCGAACCCGCTGCAGACGCCGCCCGAGATCGCGCCGGTCTGGTACTTCACCGCGTTCTACGCGATGCTGCGCGCAACCACCGACCCGTTCAAGATCGTGCTGATGATCGTGATCGCGCTGCTCGGCGTGCTCGCGCTGATCCGCGCGCGCGGCAAGTGGAAGGCCGGGCTGCCGGTGCTGGCCGCGGCGATCGTCGTATTCATGTACCTGACGGAGTCGAAGTTCTGGGGTGTCGTCGTGATGGGTTCGGCGGTGATCACGCTGTTCTTCCTGCCGTGGCTCGACCGCAGCCCGGTGAAGTCGATCCGCTACCGGCCGCTGTTCCACAAGGTGTTCCTCGGGATCTTCGTCGCCGCGTTCCTGACCCTCGCGTTCCTCGGCACACGGCCGCCATCGCCGGTCGCGACGCTGATCGCGCAGGGCTGCGCGCTGATCTACTTCGCGTTCTTCCTCGGCATGCCCGTCTGGACGCCGCTTGGCACGTTCAAGCAGCCGCCGGAGCGGGTGCGCTTCAAGCCCCATTAACGTGAGCGAGGAGAGAACGACATGAAGAAACTGCTTTCGACACTCGCGCTGATCGGGGCGACCGCGTGTGCGCTGCTGGTGGCGCCGGCGGTTCGGGCGGAAGGTAATTTTCCGCTCGACCGGGCGCCCGATAACACGGAAAATCTCGTTTCGCTTCAGCACGGCGCGCAATTGTTTGTAAACTATTGCCTGAACTGCCACAGCGCGAACCTGATGCGCTACAACCGTCTGACGGATCTGGGCATATCCCAGAAGGAGATCGAAACGAATCTCCTGTTCACGACCGACAAGGTCGGGAGCACGATGTCCGTCGCGATGCGCCCTGAAGACGCGAAGAACTGGCTCGGCACCTCGCCGCCCGACCTGTCGGTCGAGGAGCGGGCGCGCGGCCGCGACTGGCTGTATACGTATCTGCGCAGCTTCTATCGCGACGATACACGGCCGACCGGCTGGAACAACGCGGTGTTCGAGAACGTCGGCATGCCCCATGTCCTGTGGCAGATGCAGGGGCAGCGCACCGCCAAATTCGAAGACAAGACGGACGAGGAGACGGGCGAGAAGGTCCATACGCTCGTCGGCTTCCAGCAGGTCACGCCGGGGACATTGTCCGCGGTGGATTATGATGCTGCGGTTGCCGACCTGGTGGCGTACATGACCTGGATGTCCGAGCCGGCTCAGCAGACCCGCAAACGCCTCGGCGTATGGGTGCTGATCTTTCTCGGTGTCCTGACTTTCCTGGCCTGGCGGCTCAATGCCGCATACTGGAAAGATATCAAGTAATCACGCCTGACCGGCGTGGGGCCGGCGCAAGGTGGAACCCCGGAAGGGGTTCGCCGCGTGCCGGCCCTCGGCTTTTTTGAGGAAACGCAAACATGATGGTTCTGTATTCCGGCACAACTTGCCCGTTCTCCCAGCGTTGCCGGCTGGTGCTGTTCGAGAAGGGCATGGACTTCGAAATCCGTGACGTCGACCTGTTCAACAAGCCGGAAGACATTTCGGTGATGAACCCGTACGGTCAGGTGCCGATTCTGGTCGAGCGCGACCTGATCCTGTACGAATCGAACATCATCAACGAGTACATCGACGAGCGCTTCCCGCATCCGCAACTGATGCCGGCCGACCCCGTGCAGCGCGCACGTGCACGCCTGTTCCTGCTCAACTTCGAGAAGGAACTGTTCGTCCACGTCAGCACGCTCGAGAACGAGAAGGGCAAGGCAGCGGAGAAGAACCACGAGAAGGCACGCCTCGCGATCCGCGATCGCCTGACGCAACTCGCGCCGATCTTCGTGAAGAACAAGTACATGCTCGGCGAAGAGTTCTCGATGCTCGACGTCGCGATCGCACCGCTGCTGTGGCGTCTGGATCACTACGGCATCGAGCTGTCGAAGAACGCCGCGCCGCTGATGAAGTACGCGGAACGGATCTTCAGCCGTCCGGCGTATATCGAAGCACTGACGCCGTCCGAAAAGGTCATGCGTCGTTAATGTTGCAGGCATGACGGAGAGGGCGGCGCGGCGTGCCGCGCCCCCGCTCCGGGTTCGAGGATTGTGATGCAAGAGATTTCAACGAAGCCTTATCTGCTGCGCGCGCTGTACGAGTGGTGCACCGATAACGGTTACACGCCGCATATCGCGGTGAGGGTCGACAACTCGACGCGCGTGCCGCGTCAGTTCGTGCGTGACGGCGAGATCGTGCTCAACATCAGCTTCGAGGCGACGAGCCAGTTGCAGATGGGCAACGAGTGGATCGAATTCACGGCCCGGTTCTCCGGGAAAGCGCACAAGATCGAGATTCCGGTTGCCAACGTGCTCGCGATCTATGCGCGCGAGAACGGGCAGGGCATGGCGTTCCAGGTCGATGCGGTCGCGGGCGAAGGCGAGGATTCTGGCGCGTTCGACGACGAAGCTGCGCAGGCCGACGACGTGCAGCGTGATGAGTCTTCGTCGACGCTGACACCGGTTGCCGAGCGCGGCGCGAACGAGGAGCCGTCCGAAGGTGCCGACGAACCGCCGAAAACTGACGGCGACGGCTCGAAAGGTGGCAGCAGACCTCGCCTCAAGATCGTGAAATGAGGTAGAATCTCGCGCTACGCCGGCTTAGCTCATCTGGTAGAGCAGTTGATTTGTAATCATCAGGTGGCGGGTTCGAGTCCTGCAGCCGGCACCATATCTGACAAGGGGTTACGCGATGTTTGCGTAGCCCCTTCGCGTTTCCGGAACATCGCTCGCCTGTCCAGCACGGCGTGGCGGTGCTCGCAGGCCCGCTCGTTCGCGATTACGAACGGGCACGAATGGGTCGCGGTGCGAAGACCAGCCGTCGCCGGGCCGGCGCACTCCGCAACGACAATTCCGACAGGAATCGACCGTGAAGTCCTCTCGAATTCCCGAGCTTGACCTGTTTCGCTTCGTTGCCGCAGTGGCCGTCGTGTTCTTTCACTACGCGTTCCGGGGATACGCGGCCGACGACATGACCACCATGCACTATCCGGCACTCGAGCCGGTCGCGAAGTACGGCTACCTCGGCGTGCACCTGTTTTTCATGATCAGCGGTTTCGTGATCCTGATGACGGCGGGTGACGGAAGCATCAAGCGGTTCATCGCGTCGCGCGCCTCCCGCCTGCTGCCGGCTTTCTGGGCCTGCTGCACGATCACCTTTCTCGTGACGCTCGCGATCGGGGGCGATCGTTTCGTTGCGACGTGGCCGCAATACCTCGTGAACATGGTGATGCTCGGCGGCGGATTCGGCACCGACTCGATCGACGGCGCGTATTGGTCCCTGGGGGCGGAGCTGCGGTTCTACCGGCTGGTCGGGATCCTGCTCCTCATTGGCCAGATCCGTCGCGCCGAGCGCTGGCTGTTCGCATGGCTGATTGCGACTGTGTGGGTCGAGTGGCACCAGATCGTCAAGCTCCAGGCGTTCCTGGTCACGGATTATGCGGGCTTCTTCATCGCGGGTGCCGCCATCTTCCTGATCCGCGAGCGTGGCCTGTCGCCGTCGCGCATCCTGCTCGTCGGTGCGGCCTGGGTGCTGTCGCTTTACCACGAATCCCGACTCCTGCCGTATTTCAGCGAGCACCTCAAGCATCCGCTGAATCCGGCAATCGTGGCGATCGTGATGACCGCGTTCTTCGTCGTGATGCTCGTGCTCGCGTTGCGTCGCACGCCGATGCTCGCCAGCCCGCGGTGGGTCTGGTTCGGCGCGGTCAGCTATCCGCTGTACCTGATTCATCAGCACGTCGGCTACATGCTGTTCAATCGAGTGGGCACGGCTGTCGATCCGGTCGCGATGTTTTGGGCCGTGGTCGCAGCGGCGATCGTGGCCGCGCTGTTGGTGCACGTGGTCGTCGAGAAGCCCATTGCGGGCCCGCTCAAACGTGGGCTGCTGCACGTGTTCGACGCGTTGCAACGTTGCTTGCCGGTGCTGCCAGGACGTCGGCCGCGGAGCAACGACGATCGGCGCGACGATCTTCCGGGGCAAGCGCCTCGCACTTAGCGCGCCGCCTTGCCCGGCCGTCGGTGGCTTGACGGGTGTCGTCAGGCGCTTCCGACGGCTGATCTGCGGGGCGGTGGATACAGTGTGTTCGTGCGAACGTGCTGGGTGTGGCGCGGCTTTGCAAATGCGCCGTCCATGTTCTGTCGGAACGTGATCCTGTTGCCCCGGTCGCAAGCCAACACCGGTTGGCCGACGAGGTGCGTGGCAAGACGATTGCCGCGGTGATCTGCAATTCAGGGTTGAAGGATCTGTCGACGGATCTTGGGGCGGCTGATTGCGTACGGGGGCGCGGCGCGCTCGTGCTCGAATGTTGCCGGCTCCGCGAGATTCGACTGCATTCACGCGCAATATTCCGAAACATAGGGCGACGCAATGTTTGCATGGCCCTTTGTCGTATTCAAGTTTCCTTTGCTAGGGACGCGTTCGGTAGCGCGCGTGAATATTCGTGTCGATGTTTTTTCGGGTGCTCATTTTTTTAAATCATTGCTTGGTACTGCTGAGATATTTATAAAAATCGGGTGGATGAATCACGATCGATATTTATCTTGTCCTGCAGGTGGATTGTCACGATGGGTATCATGTGCGGCTGGAGTGTTTTCGCAGCACATATGCCTCGTGGCGAATTGAGCGCGGGAGAATGGATGAAGCGACTGTTGATAGTGCCAACCCTGGAAGCCGTTCTGGCGTTTGTTGTGTCGATCATCGTGACGGTGACGCCTGCGCGCGCGGATACCGCAACGCAGAAAGATGCCGCGGTGTCGAATACGAACGAAGGTGTTGCGCCGTTTGTAGCGCAAGTTGTCGGACTCGAGTGGCTGAACCCACTGCAGCGGCGCGACTATCCAACTGAATGGCAGGTTTTGTGGACCATGGGGCTCGCTAAACCCAATAAAAACGACGACATGGTTCGGACGGATCCGAAGTCGTTTACGACGCTACAGTCGGTCGCAGGTGTGGCGTATGGCAATCAAGGCACTGAAACGTTCCAAGGTTTCTACCACAAATACGTCAGTAAGCTGCTTGGGTTGTTCGGTGATCGCTATGTGATGAACGCCAAGTATTTCTACACGGTCAAGTCCAGGAATAAGGATGACTGGCGCGAGTTGGCAGGTATCCGCGTGGAGTTTGCCGTGCCGGATAGATTGGATGCTGGCGAGGCTCAGGCCTATCTGCAACAGAGCATCGTCAGTGAATTCAACATCGGGAATAAATACTTCCTGGATCTTTGGAGCAAAAATACCCCTCCCGACGTCCACGTCAACAAGGGCGGTGCAAACGCCGGCTTTACGTCGCTGAACCGCGCACTGGATTACCTGCAGGCGAACCCGGACAAGAGCGCGTGGGTGATGAACTGGGACGCGCCGAGCTTCCCGCCGAAAGACGCGCAGATCAACGAGAACATGGTGGTGCTGTTTCTCGTCGGGCCGAACTTCAAGACGGAGCGTGAACCGCTGGCGTGGATCGGCCGAGCGGCGACGGGCAACGTCAAGGACTACGAGGCGAAGGCCGGCACCACGCGTACGGTACAGGCGTGGAAGGCCACGATCGACAGCGCGGCGCGCAACGCGGGCGTGACGGTGCCGTCGCTGAACTTCGTGGTGCACGATGCAGGTCGCGGAGGCGAGGCGGCGTCGGAGCGGATCGGCGCGTTGTCGCAGACGTTGACGGAAGTGCTGCCGGACTACAACTTCAGCAAGCAGACGTTCAATACGCCGGCACTGCTGGGTCCGATGGGAGCGGGTACGGCATTGACGGACGTGGTGCTGGCGATCGGGCGAGCGAATCACTTCGGTGAGAAGGTGCTGGTGGCGGGGACGACGGATGCGCAGCATCCGACGGCGGTGGTAGTGGTGCCGCCGTCGAAAGTCACGGCGATCGATCCGGACAAGGACTGGTTCCGCGCGCGGGGCGAGAACAATGCGTATCTGCCGTGGTGGGGGCGTCGCCACGACACGGACTACGGCATGCAGGGCTATTCCTACTGACCGGACAACTGACCATGCGAGGAATCATTCGAGTGGGCGACGTCCACAGTCACGGTGGCTATGTCGAGACAGGGGCGCCAAACAGCGATGTCATGGGCCGTGCACCTGCACGCGTCGGTGACCGCTGTACGTGCCCGTTACATGGACCGTGTGTTGTCGTCGAGGGCGATGGGCAGTTCGACATCGAGGGGGCGCATGCGGCGTTCGAAGGTCACAAGACTTCATGCGGCGCCGTGCTGATTTCATCGTTGCCGACGTCGGGACGCTCGTGATTCGGACGGAGCCCGGTCTTCCGGGTTGACAAGGTGATCGTCAGCGGCGAAAGCCATGTCGCCTATGTCCCTGCGCCGATCTGCATCACATGCGCGGCGCGCAGTGCATCGCCGAGTATCTTTCCCATCGCCGCCCCGCATTGCTTCGCGAGACTGTCGGAATCGACGCACGTGTCGCCATCGGCGCGCGCCTTGTAGATCGGCTTGAACGTGTAGCGCGTCCCTGCCGGCTTTTCGTCGGTCGGCGCGACTGGCGTCATCTTGACGTCGGATACGGTCATCTGCCACGTCGCACTCACGGGCGTGTCGTTGCGGCGCAAGTCGGACGCCGTGTACAGGCGAACCAGGTGACTCGGATGCATCGCGTCCAGCGCATGCGGTATCGGATCGACGAACTTCATGACGTCGAGCTCGACGAGCTGCGTCGGGATGTCCGTCAGCGTGCCCTGGATGCCTTCGCCGAGTCCTGCCAGATAGGCGCGGCCCTCGCTGCCGAATGACGGCGAATCGAAGATCTTGCCGTCCACGACGATCAGGATCCCGCTCGCGTGCGTCGGCGTGATGCCGGCCACGCTCTCGTCGACGAGATTCGGCGTGGTCACGCAGCCGCTCACGAGCGCTGCGACCACGCACGTTGTCATTCCACGTAGTGTTTTCATGACGGGTCTGCCGGATGGGGCGCCGTGTTTGTGCGATGCCACGCCGCCGAATGCGGGATGTTCGCGTGATTGTGTTGGATGCGGCGCGGTTTGCCAACGCGTCGTCCAAGATCTGTCAGAACGTAATCCTGTCGCCCCGGCCGCCAGCCGCCCCGCATCACATCTGCCTGAACAACCCCGCATACGCCCGACTGACCGGCAGCATCTCGCGCTGTCCGTGCACGTGAATCCGCAACCTTCCCAGCAGATCGCGCTCGACACGATCGATCGCTGCATACGCAACGATCACGCCGCGATGCACCTGCGCGAACCGCTCCGGATCGAGCCGCTGCATCAGTTCCTTCAACGGCGTGCGAATCACGAGTCGTTCGCCAGCCGTGACGACTTCGGTGTATTTCTCCGATGCCTGGAAATACAACACGTCATCGACCGATACGAGCCGCGTCGCATCCTTTACGCCCACGGTCAGCCAGCGGATCGGCGCCGCTTCTCTCGCTTGCGCCGCCTGCGTGAGCGCATCGGTTTGCGCGAGCGCCGGCCCGCCGCGCTGCAGTTTCGCGATACAGCGCAGCAGCCGCTCGTCCGTCACCGGCTTCAGCAGGTAGTCGACCGCGGCACGATCGAACGCATCGACCGCATATTCGTCGTAGGCCGTGACGAACACGACATGCACGTCGGGTACGAGCGCAGCGAGCTTCAGCCCGTCGATGCCGGGCATGCGGATGTCGAGAAACGCGATGTCCGGGCGTGGCGACGCGTTCAGCGCGGCCAGCGTTTCGATGCCGTTGCGCGGCATCGCGACGATGTCCAGTTCGGGCCAGAGCGTGCCCAGCCGCTGCGCGAGCGACGCGGACAGGTTCGGTTCGTCATCGGCGATGAGGGCGGTCGGCATGTCAGTCGATCGGAATCAGCAAGGTCGCGGTGACGCCATGCGCGGCGGCGGTGTTCGTCTCGACGGAGACGCGGCCGCGCTCGCCGTGCAGCGTCCGGATGCGCGCCATTACGTTGGCCAGCCCGACGCCGCCATGCAGGCGCGTGTCGCCGTTGCCGAGGCCGACACCCGTATCGATCACGTTCAGTTCGAGCCGGTCGCCGCGCATCCGGCCGCGAATCACGATCACGCCGCCGTCGATCGACGGCTCGATTCCGTGCAGCAGCGCATTTTCGACGAGCGGTTGCAGTAGCAGCGGCGAGAACGGCAGCGCGTGCAGATCCGCCGGCACGTCGATCGCATACGAAAGCCGCTCGCCGAGGCGGATCGACGCGATCTTCAGCAACGCCTCGACGAGTTCGAGTTCCTCGCCGAGCGTCGACGTCGCATCGCGCGTGCGTCGCAGGCTCGCACGGAGGTAGCGGTTCAGGCTGTCGAGCATCGTCGATGCGCGAGCCGGATCGCGCTCGATCAGGCTCTGCACGTTCGCGAGCGTATTGAACAGAAAGTGCGGCTCGATCTGCGCCTGCAACAGCGCCAGGCGCGCGGCCGTCTCGGCCTGGCGCGCTTCGGCGGCTTCGCGGCGCTCGGTCTCGAGCGTCGCACGCATGCGCATGGACTGCAGGAACAGCGACACGCACACGAACAGGATCGCCGAGATGAGCAACGACGGCCCGTAGTTGTCCCACGTTCCGATGCGGGCGCGCCCGAACACGTGCGGCACGTTCCCGCCGACGATCGTTGCCGAGATCTCGAAACCGATAAGCACGCTGGCCGGCGCGATCACGAGGGTCTTCAATGCGAGCCCGGGCTTGCGCGGCAGCAGCCGGTCGGCGGCATAGCTGAACAGCAGCGCGCAGAAACCGATCGCGTTGGCGACGACGAGGTAGGGCAGCAGCGGTTCGTTGAAATGGATGGCCCAGAACCCCAGCCCGACGACCGAGTTGAAGCACGCAAACGCGAGCAGCGCGGCCGGGTCGCGCAGCAGCCGCGGCGGGGCGCCGGCGGGTGGCTGCGGAATCGGCGATGGGTCGGATGTGGCTCGCATGGTGTCGGGTGAGGGAAGGCGCGCGATGCGCCGATGGCCTGACCTTACTGCCGGTCGGGCCGACCGCGTGCGGATTGCGACGAACGGCGCGCGGCTTCGACGAAGTGCTTCGGCCGCCGACGGTTGGCCCGTTTCCGTCACGAGTGTAGTGGAAGGGGCTGCGGAAGGACACGGGGTGTTGCCGGTTTCGCGTCGGGCACGACGCGCCGACTGTCCCGGCGAAGGCGGACCTTTCGGTCCGGACGACGCCGGTTGCCGGATGCCGCGCGCGTCGGTCGTCCCGATTCGCTGAACGATCGTCGCCGCGACGCGCAACTCGTCTGCGAATTCCTGCCTCCCGTCGCAAGCCGTACCGCCTGTCGGGGCCGGGCAGTACGGTGTTGCCGTGTCCACTTCGATCAGGCGACTCCGACCATGTCCACGCTCCTTCACCTGAAGCCTTACGTGTACGTCATGTTTTGCGTGCTGCTCTATATCGGCATCAAGCGCTGTTTCCCGCGCGAGGTGCCGGCTGCACGACCGCTGATCTCGCCGGTCGCTTTTGGCATGCTCGGCATCGTCAGCCTGAACGGACTCTTCCCGCATGCCGGCATCGACGCGAACGCGATCGCACTGGCAGCCGTCCTGGGGGGCGCGGCGCTGGGCTGGCTGCACGCGGGCCGGTGGCGGCTCGAGTACCGTCCGGCGTCGTCGGGCCTGCGCGTGCGCCTGCCCGGCGACGCGAGCCTGCTCGTCACGCTGATGCTGACGTTCGTCGCCGAAACGGGCATCCATTACGCGGTCGCCGTGCATGCACCGTGGGCGGCGACGAGCGGCTTCGTGATGCTGTCGTTCGCGGTATGGGGCGTGCTCATCGGGATGACACTTGGGCGCGCGGTGAACGTGGTTATGCGCTGCATGCGCCATGCGAACGGATCGGGGCGTGGGGGTTTCCCGTATTCGGTCGATCCGCGATGAAGGGCGCGAAACGGCGCGCGAGCGGGCAACTGACGGCCTGACAAGCGATGCGGCTCGTCTTCGTCAATCGTAGGGGCATCGAACCGAAACGGCATATGACGCGCATCGATTTGCGCCCCGTTTTCCTGTCACGGTCACGTCATGGTGCGCCCATAACGTTGCACGTTCCCGTCGCGGCGGCACCGCCGGACCGGGAACGTGCGCAACCTGCTCGCGACGACGTGCCCGCGTCGCAGTCGGGGGCCGATCGGGATCTCGCTCCCGACGGCGCAGTGGTCATGCATCGCGCCATTTCATTCGAAAATACGATCGACGCCGGCTCGAACCGGACCGCGGACGATCAGGAGACAGAGACCATGCTGAGTCCGCATGAATTCTCGATGCTGTTGCGCGTCGCGCGTGCGCCGGACAGCGTCGATCCGTCGAATCCGGCCTTCGCCGTGCTGGTCGAGAAGCGGCTGGTTGACGATACGCAGGTGCGCATGAATGCCGTGGCGGCGCGCCCGGCGCTGACGCCGATCGGCCAGATGCTGCTGGCGCGCTTCGACGAAGCGGCCTGAGGGGAAGCGTCACGCCTTCATCGAGACGAAGGGCGTGACGCGTTCAGTGCCGGGCCGTTTACTGCGCGACCGGCACGGTCACGTCGCTGCCGAACCAGTGCATCGAGATCTTCTTCAGCGTGCCGTCCTTGCGCAGCGAGTCGAGCGCGTCGTTGATCGCCTTCTCGAACTTCGGGTTGCCCTTGCGGAACGGGATCGCCATTTCCTGCTTGCCGCCGTTCAGCACCGCGCCCGCGCGCAGCGGCAGGTTGGACGTCTTGATCATGTACGGCAGCATCAGGCGATCGTCGAGCGTCGCCTCGATCCGGCCCGCGGCGAGGTCGCGCAGCTTCTCCGGCGCGCCCGGATACGTCTGCACCTCGATGCCCGGCACGGTGCGTGCCATCTGGTCATAGTTGGTACCGAGCGTCACACCGAGCTTCTTGCCCTTGAAGTCGTCGAGCGACTTGAAGTTGCGCGTGTCGTCCTTGCGCTGGATCAGCTGCGCGGCCGAGTACGTGTACGGCTGGCTGAAATCGAGCGCTTCCTTGCGCTGCGGCGTGATCGTGACCTGGTTGACGATCACGTCGAACTTGCCGGCCTGCAGGCCGGCGATGATGCCGCTCCATTCGGTCGGGACGAACTGCGTCTTCACGCCGAGCTTGCCGGCGACAGCGTTCGCGACGTCGACGTCGAAGCCCTCGAGCTGGCCCGACGTGCCGCGCGAGTTGAACGGCGGATAGGTGCCTTCGAGGCCGACCCGGAGCACGCCGGCTTTCTTGACCGAGTCGAGCAGGTCGTCCGCGTGCGCGGCGACGGCCGTGAATCCGAGGGCCGACGCGAGCAGCAGGCCCGATAGCAGGAACTTCGAACGTTTCATCGCAGATCTCCAGTGGTCAGCGGGGTGTGGGGTAAGCGCCGGGCGCCGGTCGGGCGCGGCGGGCAGCAATACGGGCACGTAGACACTACTCGCAACCGCGCCGCGCTGGAAGTCGAATTGGCCCTGATTGAGATCGATTTCATGGATGCGGCGGACGGCTGGCGTGGCGGCTGCCCACCCCACGTTCCCTGTTTCGAAAACATCGGATTCAATGGAAAGACGCCAATGCGAACCGAAAGGAATCGGAGATAGGAGGGAGCGTGGAACGTAAATTGGTGGACTATCCGATGCATGCCCCGTTAGTGAGGCATATCTACGACGCATTGATCCATGATCACTTTGAGGAACTGGTGCGCCAGGGACTCGCCGCACCAGGCACGGCATCGGAGTACCGAGCTGCGCTGAGATCCTGCTTGTGTGGGGAGGCGGTTCGTCCGATCCCGGATGAGGCGCTGATGAATGGTTACGTATTCGAAATTGGCGGACACCAATCGGACGGGCTATCGATCGAGGTACCCATCTTCTCGGAAGGGGGGCGTTCGGACGCGTTCATGATCTTTCGAGTGAAGAAGGACAACGCGGCACAGCCGATGCTGTATCTGTACGACATACTGGTGCCGTGAAGCGGGCTCTGGAGAGCGAAATAGACAGGGCGGCGCGATAACTGACACCGGTACGATGATCCGGTGTCGTGGCGCTGCGTGTCGATGGATCCGATCGGACTCGCGAGGGGGCAACGTCTTCCAGTACGCACCCAATCCTGTGCAGTGGATCGATCCGCTTGGGCTGAATGGTCAGCCTCTTCCCCGGGGCCGCTGGGGGTAACTCGATTGATAACCACCGTTTGAAAGAGCCGGAAATAAGCTCAATCCCCCGGGATTTCCGTCCTGCCTGGTTGTTGTTCCTGCTGCAGTTCAACTGATGAGGGATGCCTTTCCGAAGACTGCGAGCTTGCTGACGACAGCAGAAACTGTTGCATCAGGTACGGCATCTCTATGGGTGCACGCGATGGCCGCCGTGTAGCTGGATGGGGTGACATTGAACGTGTAGACGGTGGCCAAGGCTGCACTGGCCGGTGCGGATGCATATCCAAATGCAAATCGGGCATCAGAACTCAAAAAGGTTGCAGAGATTCTCGGAAATTGTGGGGAATCTGGTGCGACTCATATTTCTAAGTAAACAGCGATGGTGATCCAGTTTTCTGAAATTATTGATGCGCTGCTGCAGTTTAATGGTGGTGATCCAGGTAGGTTGATTCGCGGTGAGGATGAAAGCAAGCTGCTGCTCGAGGATGGGGATTTCGACGTTGTGGGGGAAGGTTCAGATTTTCATGCGTGTGAAAAAAATATACATGTTAATCATGGGAATAGGGAGATTGCTTCGCTGTATAAGTTATATTACCTTGGGGCGAATTGTGTTGGAAGTTCGGTCGATTTTGGCCCGGGTGTAGGGTTGATGGCTTTGCTCAAGAAAATTTTGGGCGGCCGTAAATTCAATTCGCTGAAGGATGATGCCCATCTCTATTTCTCTGATGACAGAAAAGATGGCGCAATTTTGATGGGTAAGTGTTCTGTTATCCGGTTCGGCCGAAGAAGTGTAAGGTCGGGGTATGCGGTCCTGGGGGTGGATTATGCATCCGTTGGAAATAAAAGATTGATAACGTGGAATATAGAGGCCACAATGGATCGGCTCGATGAGAAGCCGTTGGGTAGTTTCAGGAAATATTCTCCCGAGTACGGGAAATTGGTCCATCTCTACTTCAGCTGATTGCGCTGATGTGAAGTATGGAGACTCGTTTCACCAGCGTTATCCGCATAGTCAGCGATCTCGCGATATGGGATCTTCAGAACATCGGCACTGACTATCGATAGCGCTCACGCTCCGTGCTTCGTTCGCAGTCTGAATCCTCCGTACCTTCCGGGGGGGCGACGGAAGGTGATGCCGGGAATTTGAGAATCAAACTGCTAATCGATTCAGGAGTCGCCACGATGGCGTAGATTTGCTTCTTGAGCCGTGCTCAAAAGCAAGTGCTATCGTTCATATCTCGGTACGCCAAGCGGCAAGATCAAGGTTTATACAGTCATGGGAGGTGCGCGTGAGCTATAGCCAAGATGATATTCTGGAGTTGGTGACCAGATATCCAAGTGACTGCTTGTTCAGAGGGGATTGCTTCAAGATATTTGGTCTGGCTTTGGCTGAATTTAAGAGACTGTCAAAGGATCGGTGGCCTTTAAGTTGCTACAAAGTTTCGGTCGATGTTGGAGGTGATGAGAGTTTGGTCGCGGTCACATTTGCCCCTCTTCCGGCATATGAAGTCGATGGGGTGCCATTTGAGGTTGCGGACCGGGGAATGTATCGGAATGGGCGTGGTGTAACGTATATTTACGCGATTGAAGGTGAGGCGCTGCTGAAGACGGTCTACATGCGTTAGTGGAAAAGGGTTGAATTTGAGCCAATTAGATTCAATTACTCGGAAAATCTACTTGTTCTTGAGGTGACTCCATCGGAAGCGTTCGTGCGAGCGCAAGCCGAGCACAAGGTCGAAATTGCTTTGGATGGGGCGAGATGATCGGTCTCACGAAGTCGTGCGATTCGTCCGTGCCAAAGTGCCAGGCCACAAACCCACAAATCTTGTGCGCACTCGTTTCGTGTGAGTACATCGCGAAGAAATTGGAACTCCTTCATTATAATGAGTGAATTTTCGTTCTTAAGCATATGTGTCGCCATTGGTTTTGCTGTCGTGTGGTCGATCATCCTTCTGAGAAGAATTGCGGGGCGGAGGAAAGTTGCCGGGAGTGATGTAGCGGCGTGGATCAAGAACGTTATCGATTCGCTCTTCGGGATGGGATAGTGCGGCAAGCCGATCTCATGCCGCTGTGACTTGTAGATGCAGCTTCCAGGCCAGGCCTCAGTGCACGTCCATCACGAAAATGGAGAAAGAATAAATGGACATCCCGAAGACAAGGAGTCCCCGTGATTCACATTTTGACTGGGAGAGGTTTTCACGCCTCGTGATCGATTCGTATGGGAGTTTCGAGTCGCCGGACTACTCTTTCGTAAAATTGCGTTTTTCGGTAGCAAAATACCCGGACGTGATTCGGTTTCTTGAGGGGAACTACGATTTCTCGGAAGATACGGAACCCAACTCCGACGTGAGTTATGGGTATTTGTTGACGGGTGATGTCGATGAATTCATATTGCGGGTGTCGCTTGTTGGTCCGTACTATTACTTGTCGTCATTGTCACCGGATGGAAGTCAAAGGCCACCGAAAATTGACTATCCGACAACCAGTTCCATGATCCCGTTGATAAGGCATATGAAGAGGGTTGGCATGATCTTCACCCCTGTTGACGTGTTGAATAAAAGATTTGCTTTCGGTGGTCAGTATTCAAGCGCCTATTCGATTATTTATTGTTACGGGGATGAACCCTCCTGGATACAAGGTTAGAAGATGTGGCGCCTTTCGTGAGCGCTTGAGGCAGCTGGCCGTTTTCGAAAGATTGAGTTGAGAAGTGAACGGAACGATGGGTTGGCGGGTTATTGCCATCGCCGCTCTGTAGACTATTTGGATGGTCCGCGAGCGCCGCGCTCTCGGTGCGATTGACGGGGCCATCTCACGAAATTGGGACGGAGCGCCATGTTGCAACACAATTGCAGGGTCAGGGATGTATAGGCGGCGCATATGCAGCGAAGCGTCGAGCCAAGTGTTCAACCAGGAGGTGCTGGCGTGAGTAAGTGGGTTGCGGAAGACATGCTCCTCGAGATATCTAAAATATGTAAATGTTTCTCGGAAAATAATTTCGAGAAATTGATTTTCGATGAAAATCTCGATGTCAAGGCATCGGAGGGCATCAAGAGAGGGATTTTGGAGTATCTGTGTGGGGATGTTCTGGATGAACGTGCGCTAAAAAGGGTTGGCATTCCTGATCGCGAATACATCATTGAGCGCGCGAATTTGTATGAAGTCGACCCTGGAGCGCCATCGGAGCTAAGCAAGAGAATTCAGCTTGATTTGATAATAGATGGCGTTGAGAGTGATCTGACTCTTGTTGTGTACGCATATAAGCGGGTTGAAGGGAGTGGCATTCGCGTCTATGGTGTTCGGACGTTGTAGGGTGAGTGAGATATTGCGATCGAAATGGAAACTTCACGCTTCTGGGTCAATCGTTCTTGGCGAGAGCATACAATCGCTCAATTGGCGAGATTGTTGCTGACAGCGCGAACGCGACAATCACGGATCGTATGCGCTGGTACGTAATTGTCGCCGGTCAGTTATACGTCGGGCAGCGGTACGGGATTCACCCCAGGTGAGAATTTTCAGCGAGTTGAGAAATGAAAAGTAGTGAGCTTTTCGTTGCGGATGCGCAGATCCAATCCTTCACTTATCAAGATGGGTGTCTGACAGTACGTGTACGGGCTGACGGCGAACTATTTAAAGTTGTTTTCGATAGGGTCCTCGGCATGAAGGCTCTTTCCCCGGAGGGGCAAGATTTGTCGCATTTGGCCGAGAGCAAGGAGGGGGTTTACCTTTTTGCGATATGTGAAGCCGCGGAGGAACTGGCCGATGGGTTCAGAGAGTTCGGTTTTATCTCCGCTTGGACTGATGAGTCGTTGCTAACCGTAATCGCTGTTGATGTTCAGGTTTCTCGGGAGTTGAGTTAGATAGGAAGCCAAATTTACGTGTGAGACGCACAGCGTGAGAATCGCGTATTGGAGGGTAAGGTGAATGAGGTTGACGTAAAGTGGGTCGTCTTCTCTTCCTTCGTCGGATCGGTGCGTGAAGGAGTGCGTGCGATTGCATACGATTTCGATTCGGATCTGATCGAAATCTATGTCTATCTGGCCAGAGATCATGATGAAGAGGATGGTGAGGTCGTGGATGCGGCGATTGCAGAAATCATGGCATCCTGCCCGCAATTCAATCGGCAGAAAATAGAGATTTCGAAGAGCAGTGAGCCGATCGGAAAGCTGCGATCATATAAGGGGTGGATTTTTGCTCGATACGAAGGATAGTTGGCGTCTGTGTGAGATGCAGATTTCACGCGGTGTTCAGGAGTGTGCTCTATGCGAACCGTTCTCGTGCCCGTCCGTCTTTTCTCGCTCGCAGCAACCTCATATGCCGATGATTTCCGACTGAGAGCCGGAGCCGCCCCCGACTTGGCTCATCCGAAGCGCTTCAATTCCAACGGTTTGAGCTTCCAGCTCCCGGCGGACTGGCGGATCACGGCAAACGATCCGCTCGAGGACACCGAAGGTCGAGGAGTCGGTATCGAAGCTGACAAATCCGCATTCGAAGTACTGAATCTGGACGTCGTTGTTCAGGTGCTGCGAACCAAGGTCGCGCAGTCTTTCGAAGGTACTGCGCAGTATCTCTACAAGAGTCAGGTGGACGACAAGGCTGCCCAGTACACGAAGCCGAACTTGGTGCCATTCATGTTGGATAACAAATATCCGGCGCTCGCTTCACGCTATACGCACAAGATCTTCAAACAAGACGAGCTCTACGCGCATCGTCTCGATCTCGTGACAAGCAAGGTCTGCGGTAACGGGTGGACCTGCGTAATCCTCTCGTCCGGATTGGCTGCAAACGAAAGCGCTGCAAAGCAAGGTATGGCCAGGATCTACGAAACGATCCGCTACGAGCCCTGATTTCGACATTGGTGACGATCCACTTTTCCTCTCTCGACGCCGCGTTTCAGGCACTCCCGGTCAGGATCGCGGATTGGGGGTACATCCACTGTCGGGAAGCGGACCTGACCCGATCCGGCGTTGTGTTTTTCGACGACGTCGAGGATCCAGGAGCCTGTCGACGTGCGGCCTTTGCGGCGGAAGGAGGCGGTCTGATCGTGTTGACGATTCACGCTGCCTCGAAGGGAGACGCAGTCTTGTTTGCGTCCGACAGGCGCATCGATTCCGCACGGCATTGGCGTGACGCGGTGCCGGCCGAGTTCGCGCACTGGATTGAGGTCTTTGACTTCGTGTATTTCGGGGAGCCGATATAAGCCTCCTTTGGCCGAGGCATGCGGTCCGTCGCATGACCATCGCCGCAGGCTTCGTCAAGCGCGGCATTCGACCGCGAGCACTCGACCGCGAGCACTCGACCGGCAACAGCGGCCGGCATGATCTCGCGGGTATGAAATTGGCATAATTACGGCTCGCAGCACGAGCGCGGCAGACAGTAACCACGCGCGTTCGGCCGTTACGTAACAGGTGGCGGAGAAGGAGGCGATTCGCCACCTCGATCCAGCCCCCGACGAATTTGCCCCAGCTACAACCGCACCACCCATGTTGACCACTTCCGTGACTGAAGCATCGCTGAAACAGATCCTCGAGCGCCCGGGCGACTTCGCAGGATGGCTCTACTTGCCGCCCATGCCATGGACGCTCGATACCGAAGGCGTGTTCTTTGAAGACACCCAGGATGCGGAGGACGACGCTGTCCCTGCTGCCGCGAATCAACCCGGCTGGCGGATCACGTTGGACAGCGCGACGATCGAGGACATCGTGATCAACGCCCACGATCAGGTCGACGAACCGAGCGTGCTTCAGTTGCTTGATGCGTTCGTTTTTTACGTCGAGAACGATGCGTTCATCCTGTTCTGACCTGACGCCGTGATCCGCCGCGAGTCGCCATGAAATCCTGGCATGACGTGTTGATTGCAGCCGATCCGCTCGTACGATTTCTCGAGCAGGACGCATTTTTTGGTGCCGCCTATCGCGGCGATCCAGTGGCACATCACGTTGTCCGGGACGCGGCGATCGCACGTCATTTCGCGACCGATGATTCGTTCGACGACTTCGACGAATGGGAGTCGGTCAGTGACGCGGAGGAGGTGTTTCCCGCCGGCTTCGAATGGAGCCGCCAGGTTGCATCCCGGTTGATGAAGAATCAGCACTGGGGCATCGAAGGCAAGCACTTCAACGGCGCGGATCTCAAGTGGACGAATGCGGTGTCGTGTCCGCTGATCGAGCTGATGATCCGGGATATCGGCATTCTGTTTCAGTGCTACGCCAACGATTGCTTCCCGCCGATTTGGGACAGTATTCTGCGTGCCTATCTCGACGGTGGTTTCCCGTGTGGCTGGGATGGCCGGCATCCCGCGGGCAGGTTGGTCGTCTTTTCGAATGCCTAGCCGGTGCGGAAGGCGCCAGCGACCGGATGCAGCCATGCGGTGCAGTACGCGTGAGATCCCGCCGACCCCCGCCATCGATTGGAGCACGACGCGACGTGGGTCGAGAACCAGAGGGTGACCGAGTATGAATGCAGAATTCCTTGTTGATATTTTCGAGGCGGCCGGTGCGTTCTCGGAGGGTGACCTGGCTCCGATTCAGCGGCTGCTGCCCAACATTGCAAGACAGGATGTGCTTGAGGGAATGCCCATTCTGTTCCATGTCGCAAGAAGTCGAGCGATCTTCGATTTTCTGGACGGCAGTCACGTGAATTTCCTGCAGAGGAACGAGCGTACCGGCGATACGTTTCTCCATTGCGCGACGCTGGATCGCGATGCGGCGCTCTTCGAGAAAACGGTGGCGTGGTATGCGACACGGAGCCTGCTTGACGAGCCGAACCGCAGCGGTATCACGGCGCTATCGGCGGCGTTGAAATTCGGATTGATCGCGCGAGCAGAGAAACTGATCGATGCCGGTGCCAACATGTCGACGGTGGCGGCAAACGGTCTCACACCGATCCGGCAGGCGCTCTATTGCCTTGACGGGGAAGACGCCGCGATAGCGGGGCTGAATGTGTTGTTGCGCAGAGGGGTTGAGGTGAGCCGCGACGAGGCGCTTCGTTTGAAGCAATTCGCGTCCGATCTCGGCAGGAACGCGGTCGGGAAGTGGCTCGATGGACACCTGAAATTCGACTGATGGCGTCGTCGATCTCCGGGATCGAGGATTGACTCAGGTGTTGGCAGGCGGCACACAGAAAGACGCACCGCCGGCATCGTTCACAATCGATTTGGCAACGCGCAATGTCGACGGGAGGCACGATATGCCCAATCGGGATCTGAATCAGTTCATCGTCCGGATTCGCGGCACGGTGGACACACGCGCGAGCATCGGCGCACGTGCTCCCGATCATCCAGCACACGCGAGATCCGTCTCGGTCAGCGCGGAAATTGCCGCATGGTTCAACGCGCTCGACAACGTCGATCTGTCGATCCCCTGGACCGCTGACAACCTCCTGTTATACGGCAACCCGGCGAGCCTCGCGATCGGCCAGACCGGCTATCGCGTCGACGCATCGGGCCGGCGGCTGTCCGGATGGCACGACGACTGGATCGTGTTGGGTCAGATGGGCGGCGATCCTGTTATCGTCGTGCCGGAAGGAGACGTGCTGTTCGACCGCCACGGCGCGGGCGCCTGGACACCATTGCGCGTCGCGCCATCCCTCACGCATTTCGCGCACGCGTTGTGGATCTGGTGCGATCTGTACGTCGGAAAGCATGCGCGCGATATCTTCGACGACACGGATGAAATCCGGCCGGCATTCGTTGCGGAGGTCCGGTCGCGGATAAGCGACGCGCTGCCGGATGCGGAAGCGGCGGTGTTCATGGAGAGGGTCGATGGGTGAGTGCGGGCGAGTCGTGTCATGTCATGAGATTGGACGGTCACGACACGGATGGCTTGGCAGACACCCGCTGTTGACCGGAACCCGGTCCCACGCGCGGCGAACATGACATGCACGACTACGACCTGATCTACGTCTATGCAGGCAGTTCCGGTGACGCGCCGGTTCACGAAGAACTTCCCGCGCGCCAGGTCGGGCCGGGCGTCTACGAACTGCTGGTGTCACCCGGCCTCACGTTGAATCTCGCGAAAGGCGATTTGGTCCGTGTCGACGACCCCGATCGTCCGGCCACGGTACTGAAACGAGGCGGAAACTACTGCATCCAGATCTACGGCGACGCGATCCCGGATCGCGAGATCGACCGGCTCGCGAGCGAGGTTGCATCCGAACTGAACGGTACGCTCGACGGTCGCCATGGCGGCTCGCTCGCGCTGTCGGTGCCGTCCGATGCGGGCGGCGAGCGCATCCGTACTGTCTTCGATGGCTTCGCGGAAAGAACCGGTCTCGCGTGGTATTACGCGAACATCTACCGGAACTTCGAGGATCCGGAGGACGAAACGCTGCTCGACTGGTGGCTCGATCGGTCGTGAAGCCATACCGACGCGTACTGCTCGCCGAAGGTGACCGCAAACCATCGATGCCAGGCAGGCGCTTGTGCGGGATTCGAGAGCCGGGGTGTAACGACCCACAGTAATGAAGGTCTGCCGATAATGAACAAGACCCGTGTTTGGCCCAGTGGAAATGGCAAGCCTGTCTGCATGCTCGGATTCGACCATTCCGAATGCTCGGCGCGGACCGGGATTCCATTCGAGAAGGGTGTCGACGATCTGGACGAATACTTTGCAGGCATGTTGCTCGACGACACAGTCGGGCCGATGCAGTTCATGTATTACCTCAACGCGCCGATAAAAGGCGTGGTCGTCAGCGTCGATTCGCGGGTGAAAACAGCGCAGGCGGTAGAGGTCGTGAAGACGCGGCTCGGTTTGGTCGCTTCCGATTTCTATTGGGTGACGAGTATCGAGTAACGGATCCGGTCGAGCGTGAAGCGCCGAACTTCGCTCGGACAACGTAACTCGTCTGTTTGATTCAGCGTCGAAGGACATCGAATGCGAACCACGAAGGTGATCGAAGAAACGTATACCGGCAACCGCTCGCACGTGACGGAAGCGCAATGCGACAGCGTTGCGCAAGCCATCGCGGCAGTCGAACGGCTGAACGGGCGCGATCGCTCGACTGTCGCATTCGAGACGAGCGATGGGATGCTGATGACGATAGGCGGCGGTAGTGACGATCGGTATGTCGTGTTCATTGCCTCGCACGTCGACGCCGCGTTGCTGAATCTGACGGCACCCATTGCGCCGGCTGGCGAAACGATCGAACTGGTCGCGGGTGGCCAGCGCGGCAGCTATCGGGCGCGAGACTGCGTGGATCGCGCGACGGCCGTGCAAGCAGCGATTTATTTCGTCTCGCGCGGCGGCGCCGATCCCGCGCTATGTTGGCAACCCGGCTGATACGCCGATACAAACGCGGCGAGTATTGACGGAGACCGATCGATGATCCGAACAGCAACCATCGGTACGACCACGGTGGAAATCGAAGCGGCCGAAGCAGCGCTCGGCCGCGCGTTGCCGCACGCGTTCGCGGCATGGCTGCTGCTCAACAATGGCCGGTCGCTCGGCGGAATGCCGGTGTTCCCCGTCTTCGATGCGCGCAATCCGCGCAAGACGTGGAATTCGATCGTTCGGCACTACAACGAGGGTTGGCGCGAGTGGCGAGACAACTTCGACCACACGGATGCCGATTTCTCGAACCTGTTGCCGTTTGCCGAGTTCGGGACGGGTGACTACTATTGCTTCGATTACGACCGGATCGATGCGTCGTGGGAGCCGGCCATCGTCCTCTGGTCGCACGAGACGGGCGAGACGGCACACGTGGCCGACGATTTCGCCACCTTTCTGTCGATGCGGGGCCATGCGGGAGAAGGAGCGAATTGAACGTGACCGATGATCCCGTTGCGATGCGTGAACGCCAGGAGGCGGTGTGTGCGCGCTACGGTCTGCGAGCAGCCGAACCCGAGGACATGGTTGCCGTCGCGATGTCGACGCTCGGAAAAGCGCCTGTCTACGGCACGCGCGTGATGCTGTCCGAAGGTCGCAACGTAAGCTGGTTTTTTCATTGCGGCGAATACTCGGATGCGGACGATTTTTATCAACCGCTGCATGTCACGCATCTGTCTACGTTCCTGCCGCTGGTCCTGCCTTATCTGATGCTGCCGGCCGGCGCGCGTTTCATCATCGACGACACCGGTTACGAGGACATCTGGATGGATCTGCCTGACAACGAGGCGTCAGCATGAGTGCGCGGCAAACCTTCCGCAAGGCATTGATGCTGCTCGATCGAGGCATGACGGATCGTGGCGAAGCCGCGCTGTGTCTGGCGCAGACAGAGGCCGAGCAGGAGGGCGATCGCGTGGCGCTCGTGCAGTCGCTCGTTGCGCTCGGGGAACTGTTGTGTGAAACCTCACGTGGCGTATCGGCACGGCCGTTCCTGGAGCGGGCGCTTGCGGCGGCAAGCGACCCGGATGCCGACCTGCTGGCGGTCGAGCGTGACAAGGCCGAACAATGGCTGGCGCGTATCGAATGCGAGCGCATCGGATTGCAGATTCGCGGCCCGGAAGATTTCAAGCACAGAACCTTCACGCTTGCCGAGTTCATCGCCGTCGTCCGCGCGAAGGCCGAACGGCGGGAGCGCTACGATCCCGCTTGGCTATACGATGTTTACGGAAAGGACAGCGACGCAGCGCTGCATCCGCAACAGACGATTTACATCGGCGATACGGTCCAGGTCGACGACGAGGATCGCGAGATCTACCCTGAAAGGGTCGCCGAGCTGGGTTACGTATTCCAGTACTCGTGCGAGCACTTTCAGGACGTCGTCGATCTCGCCTATCGCCAGAAACCGGACGCATCGATCGAGGACGTCGTCCGCTGCCTCAACCATTTCGATCGCCACGACGACTTTCTCGATCTGGGCCCGAACGGCATGCAGTCGCGAGCATGACTGAACGGAGCGCCGCAATGAAAAAGGACCGCTCGGCGGTCCTTTTTTATCGTGAAGCGACGCGCAGAAAACGCGTCCTCAAGGCAACGAAATCGTCAGATTCGCCGACTCCGGCCCGACCTTGATCACTTGCGAATAAGGCGCCAGCGCCTGCAGCGTCTTGTCCTTCAGATACGTGTTGAGCCCGAGATAGCCGAGCAGCGCAACCAGCGCGAACACCGCCCCGATCGCCCAAACCGGCACCTCGCGCTTCAACCGGTGTGCGATCTGGTCCGGCAGCGGCCAATGCGGTGCGAACGGCGCCCGCTTGCCCTTCATATGCGCGATCTCGTCCCCCAGCCGCGCCGTGAGGTAGGCCAGCTTCTCCGGCCCTTCGAGCAGATACTTGCCCTGGAACCCGAGCAGCAGGCACATGTGAAACACCTCGAGCGACTGCAGCCGCGCCGCGCCCTGCGCGCGGCATTCCTCGAGATACTGGAAGAACTTCTCGCCCGCGAGCTGTTCGCCGAACAGCACGAGCTGCAGCGGCCGGCGTTCCCAGTCCGTGCGGATCTTGAACTGCGACGACAGCACCATCTCGTCGATGGCCGCGCAGAACGCGAACTTCGAGCTGTACACATCTTCAGCCGCGATATTCAGCTTCTTCGCCCCGCGCTCGAAGTCCGACAGGAATTCCTGGATCCGCGTGCTGAACTCGCCCGCGCTCTCCGGCTCCCGCCCGTTCTTGAGCAGGAACAGCATGAAGAAGCCGTCGTACAGCAGGTCGAGCAGCGAACGGGCCTGGAACGACGCGTCCGTCGACGCCGGGCTATGCAGGGGGGCCGGCGCGTTGTCGCCGAACAGGGAAGGCGCGTAGCTCATGATGTGACCGCGATCAGTTCGAATTTCAGGTCATTGATGCCAGTCGGCGCGTAGATCATCGCGGACTGGGCCTGCAACATCCGCTCGTACAGCGCGCCGCGCGAATCGAGCGCGAAGTAGCAGGCGCCGGGGCGCACCGGAATCGCGGGGGGCACCTGCGGCGTGTACGAGAGCCGCACGCCGGGCATGGCCGACAGCACGAGCTTGTCGACGTCGTCGGGTGCGCCGACCTTGAAGCGGGCCGGCACCGCATCGACGAGCTCGACGCTCGGCATGTCCGCGGACACCGCGAGGTAGAACTCGGTCTTGTCGTCGATCTTGCCCGAATCGAGGCGGCCGAGGTGGAACGACGGGCGCACTTCGTCGAGCGTGATCGCGAAGTAGCGCGTCGAGATCACGGTGTCGAGCAGTTCGCGCAGCATCAGGTCGAGACGCGCAAAGCTCGGGCCCGGATCGTCGTGGCGGTACACCGGCAGGTCGGCGAGCGTATAGCCCTTCGAGAACGTCATCAGCTGGCCCGCGAGGCGCAGCAACTCCTGGAACAGCCGCTCCGGATGCAGCGCCGCATGCTGGTGCAGGTGCGCGAGCGTCGCGAACGCGGCGTTGGCGGTGTGCAGCAGCCAGAACGATGCGATGTCGCCCGAGCGGAACTCGATGATGTTCTTCGACGGCTCGCGGTGGAAGCCATACAGCGCGTTCACCTTCGCCTGCAGCGCGTCGACGAGCTGGCGCAGTCGCTGGTGCAGGATCGGCGATGCGTCGATCGCGAGGCACGGCGGCACGAAGCTGTCGTCGATCTCGAAACCGGACGTCGCGGTGCGGCGCACGCGCACGAGCGGCACCGACAGCAGCTGGTCACGCGGTTCGCTGTGCGCGATCAGCTTGACCTGCGTCTTCAGGAACGTGATGTCGGCTTCGGCCGCGTCGGTGAAGTTGTCGGCGACGCTCGTCTGCTCGCTGACGAAACGCGTCATGAAGCCGGCGGCCGGATCGTCGCTGTAGTTGGTGGCGTTCTCGCGCAGCGGGTGCAGCGCGAGATAGAACACGAATTCGTTGATGCCGTCAGGCAGCGTGTCCAGCGCGATCGGCGGCGGCAGGTCGTCGGCCTGCGGCGCGGCATACAGTGCGCCGTCCTGGAACACGAGCGCGAGCTCGGCCACTCGCAGCACGTTGCTGCCGAGTGCATCGCGGTCGATGCGCACCGAGCGCACGCCCCAGTTGTACGGCTGGATCGCCTGGATCGATTCGAACAGGCGCGCTTCGTGGTACGCGTCCTGTCGCTGAAAGTGTTGAGGCCGGAGGAACAGCCCTTCCCCCCACAGCACCTTGGCCGAATAACTCATGTCAAATCCGGTTAATGTCGCGTTGCGATGTAATCGATTTGTTCGTGCCCGAATTAAATCGCCAATTGTTAACTCTTGTTAATTGACATTCGTGCGTCATTGTTTAACCGCAGGAGACCGAAGAAAGCAAATTCAGCGGTTGCGAAGGCGCACCCTGTTGCGGTGCGATGACAGTGCCGTCGGTGACCGTCATCGCGCAATTATGCAGGCCGATGATTATGCCGGATTTCTCCGACTTCACCGGATCGAACGTCAGTTTCCATCGTTGTAGTGCGGGATCGCGGAACAGCGCGACGATGCCGAATGCCTGCGCTTCGCGCGAAACCTTCTCGGTCGCCGTGTAGCGCTGGCCCGGAATCAGCGTGATTTCACGCACGTTCAGCAGGTCGGCGCCCAGCGCGGCCTTTTCCTTGGTCGGGTCGGTAAACGCGTCGAACGGCGCCTGCTGGAACGAGGTCGGATCCTTCAGCGTATAGAGCCGCACGACGAGTGCGAGCGGCTTGTTGTCGGTCGCGGCATTCAGGTTCGGCGCTGCGGCGAGCGTGATGCCGAGGTTGCGCGGCGGCTTCTGCGCGTCGGGTACCTCGGGCTTGCCGATGCCGGCCGCGGACATCACGGCGCTCGCGGCCGAGCCGAGCAGCGGGGCGGCCGCGCATCCGGCCAGAAGCGCGCAGGCAAGCAGTGGCAGCGCATAGCGAATCATCAGCGATCTCATCGTATTTCCGGCGTGCCGCCTTTTATCCCTGTCAAATCTGCCGGGTATTGCCGCGTTCGCTGCGTATCCCCGACATTGCACCATTCAACTATTAAGCACGCCCGCGTCGTGGCAAGCGTCCGGAAAATTTTTCCGCCATTCGGGCGGTGTGTCGTGCAATCAGTAAAACTTGCCCATTCCGACCGATAGCAAAATCGCTGCGAGCCCGCAGCGGGAGGCCATTGGAGGGGGTAGCGCCCGGTTTTAAAAGGAATTACTCTTCACACGACGATTGAATTATGAAAAATTGATCGGTACTATACCCGCGCGCTTCTTGCAAAGCAAAAGAACCAGATTCTCAACGATTTAAAACTCACGCGCCGGTGGATATAACGATGAAAGACCGTCTCTTCGCAAAACTGTCTGGGGTAGTAGTGGCTTGCGGCGTGATCGCCGGTTGTGCGAGCCAGCCTCCCGCGCCGCCGACTGCCGAGGTGTTCAACAAGTCGCTGGCCGATGCGGACGCAGTTGCGAAGGCGGGTGACCAGGACAAGGCACTCGGCCTGTACCAGCAGCTCGCCAAGTCGGATCCGACGCGCGAGGAGCCGTGGTCGCGCATCGCGCAAATCCAGTTCGCCCAGAACCACTACGGTCAGGCAATCGTTGCCGCGCAGGAAGCCCTGCAGCGCGACGCGACCGATCGTCAGGCAAAGAGCGTGCTGGCCGTGGCCGGCCTGCGGATCGCGACGCAGTCGCTCGGCGAGCTGCGCCAGGATTCGTCGCTTGCGGGCGATGCGAAGTCCGACGCGCAGGCGCTCGCGAAGCAGCTGCGCGATACGCTGGGCGAATCGGCGCTGTTCCCGCCGGAGACGAATGCCCGCGCCACTGTCCGGACCAAGCGGGTCCGCACGGTCGTGCACAAGAAGCCCAGCCAGACGCAGACCTCTGAAGCCACTGCTACGGTGGCGCCGACGAACACGTCGTCGGGCGGCGGGGCGAAGGGCGGTGACCCGTTCGGTGCACTGCGCAACTGACCGCAAACTGACGCGATAACCACAACTAACCTGGGAGCCGTCGAGATGGCCAAGAAAGAAAGCATTCAGAAAAGCTTGCAGAAAATACGGCCGCCGCGCGTCCAACTGACCTACGAGGTCGAGAAGGGCGATGCGATCGAGGTGAAGGAACTGCCGTTCGTCGTCGGGGTCGTCGGCGATCTGGCGGGCCAGTCCGAAATCGAGCAGCCGAAGCTGCGCGACCGTAAATTCGTCAACATCGATCGCGATAATTTCGACGACGTGATGAAGGCGATCGAGCCGCGTGCCGCGTTCCAGGTGGAAAACCGCCTGAGCCCGGAAGGCGGCAAGTTCGCGGTCGACCTGAAATTCCGTTCGCTGTCGGATTTCAGCCCGGACGAAGTCGTCGAACAGGTCGAGCCGCTGCGCCGCCTGCTCGAGGCGCGCTCGAAGCTCGCCGACCTGCGCAACAAGCTCGCCGGCAACGACAAGCTCGAGGATCTGCTGTCCGATGTGCTGAAGAACACGCAGCAGCTGCAGGAGCTCGCGAAGGGCACGGGCGGCGACAAAGACGGCGAATGACGACGGAGTGTTGAGATGAACCAGCAAACGGCTGCGGCCCAAGCGAGCGGCGCGGACTACGCCGCCGGGACCTCGCTGCTCGACGACATCGTCGAGAAGAGCAAGGTCGCGAAATCCGATTCCGAGCATGCGCGTGCGAAGGACCTGATCGGCGAACTCGTGCACCAGGTGCTCGACGGCACGGTGATCGTGTCGGACAACCTGTCGGCCACGATCGACGCGCGCGTCGCGGAACTCGACCGCCTGATTTCCACGCAGCTTTCCGCCGTGATGCACGCGCCGGAATTCCAGCGCCTCGAAAGCACGTGGCGCGGGATGGACTATCTGGTCAAGGAAAGCAACACCGGCCAGACGATCAAGATCAAGGCGCTGCACGCACCGAAGCGCGACCTCGTGCGCGATTTCAAGGGCGCGAGCGAGTTCGACCAGAGCGCGCTGTTCAAGAAGGTCTACGAAGAAGAGTTCGGCACGTTCGGCGGCTCGCCGTTCGGTGCGCTGATCGGCGATTACGAGATCTCGCGCCAGCCGGAAGACATGTACTTCATCGAGCAGATGTCGCACGTCGCGGCGGCTGCGCATGCGCCGTTCATCGCGTCGGCATCGCCCGAGCTGCTCGGCCTCGAGTCGTTCTCCGACCTCGGCAAGCCGCGCGACCTCGGCAAGGTGTTCGATACGGTCGAATATGCGAAGTGGAAGTCGTTCCGCGACGCCGAAGATTCGCGCTACGTCGGCCTGACGCTGCCGCGCTTCCTCGGCCGCCTGCCGTTCAATCCGAAGGACGGCCAGACCGCGGAGAACTTCAACTTCGTCGAGGACGTCGACGGCACCGACCACGACAAGTACCTGTGGTGCAACGCCGCGTGGGCGTTCGCTGCGCGCCTGACGGCCGCATTCGACGACTTCGGCTGGTGCGCGGCGATCCGCGGCGTCGAAGGCGGCGGCCTCGTCGAGGACCTGCCGACCCACACGTTCAAGACCGACGACGGTGAAGTCGCGCTGAAGTGCCCGACCGAAATCGCGATCACCGATCGCCGCGAGAAGGAGCTGAGCGACCTCGGCTTCATCCCGCTCGTCCATTGCAAGAACTCAGATTACGCCGCGTTCTTCGCTGCGCAGTCGGTGCAGAAGCCCAAGAAATACAGCACCGACAGCGCGAATGCGAACGCCGTCCTGTCCGCCCAGCTTCAGTACATCTTCTCGGTATCGCGCGTCGCGCACTACCTGAAGGCGATGATGCGGGACAAGATCGGCAGCTTCGCATCGGCGCAGAACGTGGAGACTTTCCTCAACCGGTGGATTTCGCAGTACGTCCTGCTCGACGATAACGCCTCGCAGGAACAGAAAGCGCAATTTCCGCTGCGTGAGGCATCCATACAAGTGTCGGAGATTCCGGGCAAGCCGGGCTCGTATCGTTCGGTCGCGTTCCTGCGCCCGCACTTTCAGCTCGACGAACTCTCGATTTCTCTGCGACTTGTCGCTGATCTGCCCAAACCGGCAAATTCATAAGCGAGTAAATCGCCCGGGCGGGCCGCCTGGGTAGGACGTTAAAACCACCTCTTTGGGGAGTCGAAGGGCCATGTTACATATGCACTTGCAGTTTGGTAGTCCCGCGGTGAAGGGCGAATCCGCGGACAAGGACCACCAGGGCTGGATCGAACTGAAATCGTGGGATCACTCGATCGTTCAGCCGCGTTCGGCAACCGCATCGACCGCTGGCGGTCACACGATGACGCGTTGCGAACACGGCGACATGATTTTCACGAAGGAAATCGATTCGTCGAGCCCGCTGCTGTACCAACACGCTTCGGGCGGCACCACGTTCGACGAGGTGACGGTCCATTTCTCGCGCGCTGACGGTGAAGGCAAGCGCGTGCAGTATCTGGAAGTCAAGCTCAAGTACGTGATCATCTCGAGCATCGCTCCGAGCGTTCGCGAAGAAGGTCTGCCGCTCGAGACGTTCTCGCTGAAGTACGCAGCTGTGCAGTGGAAGCAAACCCAGCAGAAGATCGGCGGCAACCAGGGCGGCAACACGCAAGGCGCCTGGAGTCTGACGAAGAACGACAAGACCTACGCGGTCTAAGGTCGGTTGCGGCAACGGGGCGCGCGGCGTCCCGTTGCCGTTTTCGCTGTGCGCACCGACCCGATGAAACGATTCGAACCCAGTTTTCTCGACAAGCTGTTCGACGACGAACCGCACCTGCCGGCCTCGGCAGCGATGCGGCAATTGTCGCTGGACGAGCTCAAGAACACGGTCGCCCGCGACGTCGAGGCGATTCTCAACACGCGTATCGCCCACACCGAAATCGAGCTGGCCGCGCTGCCGGAATGCCAGAAGTCGGTGCTGACCTACGGGCTGAACGATTTCGCGGGGCTGAGCCTCGCGAGTCACTACGATCGCGCGTTCATCTGCAAGTCGATCCAGCAGGCCATCGCGCGTCACGAGCCGCGGCTGCAGCAGGTGCAGGTGACGTTCGAGCTGAACGAGCAGGCCACCAACGCGCTCTACTTCGCGATTCAGGCGCTGCTCGTCGTGCACCCGGCCGAGGAGCCGGTGAGTTTCGACGCGATGCTGCAGCCGTCGACGCTGCAGTATTCGGTCACGCGCGCACGCGCCGCAAGAATGCAGTAAATCATGCCGCCGAGCGGGCCGGACCGCCCGGTGGTGGATCAGGGTCCGGCAGGAAATATTGAGGTTCGGGGTCGTCGATGGAAGAATTGCTGCCGTATTACGAGCGCGAATTATCGTTTTTGCGGCGCTATTCGCGAGATTTCGCGGAACGCTATCCGAAGATCGCGGCGCGGCTCGCGCTGTCGGGCGAGCATTGCGAGGATCCGCACGTCGAGCGGATGATCGAGTCGTTCGCGCTGCTCGGCGCGCGGATCAACAAAAAGCTCGACGACGATTACCCTGAATTCACCGAAGCGCTGCTGGAAGTGCTGTATCCGCACTACCTGCGGCCGTTCCCGTCGTGCTCGATCGCGCAGTTCACGCCGGCGTCGCCCGGCCAGCAGACCGAACCGGTCGTGATCGATCGCGGCACCGAGCTGAAGAGCCGCCCGATCCGCGGCGTGCAGTGCCGGTTCCGCACGGCCTACGACGTGACGCTCGCGCCGATCCGCATCTCGGAAGCCCGCTTCACGCCGGTCGCACTCGCGCCGAGCGCGACAGTGCTGCCGTCGAACGCGACGGGCGTGATCTCGATCACGTTCGAATCGCTCGCCGCGCAGCTCGATCTCGGCGCGCTGAAGCTGCCGACGCTGCGCGCGCACCTGCACGGCGAACAGTCGTTCGTCGCCGCGCTGACCGACTGCCTGTTCGTCAACGTGCTCGGCGCGTATGTCGAGCCCGAACGCAACGGCCGCTGGACCGCGCTGCGCAAGCTGCCGATCGCGCACGCCGGCTTCGACGAAGAAGACGCGCTGATCGACTACCCGGCGAAATCGCATCCCGCGTATCGCCTGCTTACCGAATACTTCGCGTTCCCCGACAAGTTCGATTTCGTCGACTTCGACCTTGCGTCGATCGCGCGCGCGACCGGCCGCTGCCAGCGCGCGACGCTGCATCTCGTGCTGCAGGACGTGCGCAGCGATTCGCATGTCGCGCGGCTGCTCGAACTGCTGACGGCGAGCCACTTCCGGCTGTTCTGCACGCCGATCGTCAACCTGTTCCGTCAGCACGGCGAGCCGATCCGCATCACGCACCGCGCGGTGTCCTACCCGGTGATCGCCGAGGCACGGCGCGCGTTCGCGTACGAGGTGTATTCGATCGATTCGGTGAAGCTCGTCCGGCAGCAGGCGCACGAGGAATCGGTGATCGAGTTCCGGCCGTTCTATTCGCTGCATCACGGCGAATCGGCGCGGATCGGCCACTACTGGTTCGCGCGCCGCAACGACTGGGTCGCGCAGAAGAGCCCCGGCTATGAAACCGAGATCTCGATCGTCGACATCGATTTCGAGCCGACGTCGCCGCAGACCGACACGCTGAGCCTCGACCTCACCTGTACGAACCGGGACCTGCCGGCGATGCTCGCGTTCGGGCTCGAAGGCGGCGACCTGTTTCAGGAAGGCGGCGCGCAGACGAGCGGCATCGCGCTGCTGCGCCGCCCGACGCAAAGCGTGCGCTTCGAGCGCGGCCGCGCCGCGCACTGGCGGCTCGTGTCGCACCTCGCGCTCAATCACGTGTCGCTGGTCGCGCACGGCCTCGCGCCGCTGAAGGAAATGCTGACGCTGTACGACCTGCGGCGCACCGCCGTGTCGATGCGCCAGATCGATGGCCTCGCCGGCGTCGAGCAGCGCGGCGCCGTGCAGTGGCTGCCCGGCAAGCCGTTCGCGACCTTCGTGCGCGGCATCGAGATCCGCCTGACGATCGACGAGGAGCATTTCGTCGGCGCGAGCCTGGCCTCATTCGTGCGCGTACTCGACAGCTTCTTCGGGCTGTACGTCCACCTCAACAGTTTCGTTCAACTAGTCGTCGTGTCGAAGCGCACCGGCGAGGAGATCATCCGATGCAAGCCCCGGACCGGCGAATCGATCCTGGCGTAGTCGACGCGCTGCTCGACGAACCGCACCGCTTCGAGTTCTTCCAGGCGGTGCGCGTGCTCGAAGGGCTGTTCGCGCGGCAGGCGTCGGATGCGCCCGGCGCGTGGCGGCAGGGCGACGTGGTCGCGCAGCGCATCGAATTCCGCAACACGCTGTCGCTTGGCTTCCCGCCGAGCGAAATCGAAGGCGCGCGCTCGTTCGACGACGACGGCACCCAGCTCAAGACGGGCGAGGCGCGCGGCGCCGCGCTCGCGGCCGGCGAGCTCGGCCACGTCGAGCTGACGCCCGCGTTCTTCGGGCTGCTGGGCGGGCAGGGCGCGCTGCCGCTGCATTACACCGAGCAGATCGTCGCGCGCGAGCACCTGAAGCGCGACCATGCGGCGCGCGCATTCTTCGACGTGTTCTCGAACCGCGCGACCGCGCTGTTCTATGCCGCGTGGAAGAAATACCGGCTGCCGTTCCATTACGAGCTCGACCGCGACGAGCGCTACCTGCCGCTGCTGCTCGCGATCGCGGGCGTGCCGAGCGACGAGGTGCGCGACAGCCTCGCGGCCGGCGCGGGCGGCGTGCTCGACGAGGCGGTCGCCGGCTACGCGCTGGCCGCGCGGCACCGGCCGATGTCGGCCGCGTACCTGCAGCGCACGCTGTCCGACTATTTCCGCGTGCCGGTGAAGATCGACCAGTTCGTCGGCAAGTGGTACGACGTGCCGCCCGACCAGCTGAGCGTGCTCGGCGAGGTCAACGCGGTGCTCGGCGCGACGGCGCTCGTCGGTGAGCGCGTGTGGCAGCGCGACATGCGCGCCCGGATCGTCGTCGGCCCGCTGTCCAAGCGCGACTACGAGGCGTTCCTGCCCGGCGGCGCGCAGGCCATCGCACTCGAGCGGATGCTGACGCTGCTCGCCGGCGTCACGCTGGAATACGAGGTGAAGCTCGTGCTCAAGCGCACCGAGGTGGGCGCGAGCGTGCTCGGCGCGGGCTCGCGGCTCGGCTGGGACGCGTTCCTGTGCACGCGCGACGCGATCGAGGACCGCTCCGACGCGCGTTACGAACTGCACGTGATTCACTGATTCCGAACGACAACAAACACGCATTCGAACCTGAGATCGACGCCATGAGCACGCCTCTGAAGACCCTGATCACGAAACTGAACCCGCTGTGCCGCCACGCGACCGAGCGTGCGGCAAGCGCGTGCCTGGCGCGCGGCCACTACGAGGTCGATCTGGAGCACCTGTTCCTCGCGTTGCTCGACGAAGCGACGGGCGACCTGCCGCTCGCACTGCGCGCGAGCCGCGTCGATCCGCACGCGCTGCATGCCGATCTCGAGCGCGAACTGACGCGCCTGAAGACGGGCAACACGCGCACGCCGGTGTTTTCCGTGCACCTGATCGCGCTGTTCGAACAGGCATGGCTGATCGCGTCGCTCGACTCGCAGCTTGGCCGTATCCGTTCGGGGCACCTGCTGCTCGCGCTGCTGACTGCGCCCGATCTCGCGCAGTTCGCGCAACGGATGTCGTCGCAGTTTGCGGAAATGAACGTGACCGACCTGAAGCACAAGTTCGACGAGATCATGGCCGGCTCGAGCGAAGCCGAGCCGCGTCAGGCGGACGACGAGGGTAGCGACGTCGCGCCGGCCGTCGACCGCATGGCACCTGCGGCGGGCCCGTCGAAGACGCCCGCGCTCGACACGTACACGACCAACCTCACGCAGCGCGCACGCGACGGCAAGATCGACCCGGTGATCGGCCGCGAAGCCGAGATCCGCCAGGCGATCGACATCCTGATGCGCCGCCGCCAGAACAACCCGATCATGACCGGCGAGGCCGGCGTCGGCAAAACGGCGGTCGTCGAGGGCCTCGCGCTGCGCATCGCCGCCGACGACGTGCCGCCGCCGTTGCGCGGCGTCGCGCTGCACGTGCTCGACATGGGGCTGCTGCAGGCCGGCGCGAGCGTGAAGGGCGAATTCGAGAACCGCCTGAAGAGCGTGATCGACGAGGTGAAGAAGAGCGCGCATCCGATCATCCTGTTCATCGACGAGGCGCACACGATCATCGGCGCGGGCGGCCAGGCCGGCCAGAACGACGCTGCGAACCTGCTGAAGCCGGCGCTCGCGCGCGGCGAGCTGCGCACGATCGCCGCGACGACGTGGAGCGAATACAAGAAGTACTTCGAGAAGGATGCGGCGCTGGCGCGGCGCTTCCAGGTCGTGAAGGTCGAGGAGCCGAGCGAGCCGCTCGCGGCCGCGATGCTGCGCGGGATGTCCGGCCTGATGGAGAAGCACTTCAACGTGCGGATCCTCGACGACGCGATCACCGAGGCCGTGCGCCTGTCGCACCGCTACATCAGCGGCCGCCAGCTGCCGGACAAGGCGATCAGCGTGCTCGACACCGCGTGCGCGAAGGTCGCGCTCGCGCACAGCGCGACGCCGGCGGCGATCGACGACACGAAGAAGCGCATCGAGCGGATCGACGCGGAAATCGCGTCGCTGGAGCGTGAGGCAGCCGGCGGCGCGCCGCACGACGAGCGGCTCGGCGAGTTGCGCGGCACGCGCGACACGGCGCTCGAACAGCTTGCGAAGGACGAAGCGCGCTATGAAGCCGAGCGCGCGATCGTCGCCGAGATCACCGAACTGCGCGAAGCGCTCGACAAGGCACGCGGCCCGTCGGAAGACGGCCAGCCGGTCGACGTGCAGGCGACCCGCGACAAGCTCGCCGAACGCGTCGCGGCGCTGCATGCGTTGCAGGGCGGCGAGCCGATGGTGCCGCTGCAGGTTGACGGCCACGTGGTCGCCGAGATCGTCGCCGCGTGGACGGGCATTCCGCTCGGCCGGATGGTGAAGGACGAGATCGACACCGTGCTGAACCTGCAGCCGCTGCTCACCGCGCGCGTGATCGGCCAGGACCATGCGCTCGACGCGATCGCGCAGCGCGTGCGCACCGCGACCGCGAACCTCGAGGATCCGAACAAGCCGCGCGGCGTGTTCATGTTCGTCGGGCCGTCGGGCGTCGGCAAGACCGAGACGGCGCTTGCGCTGGCCGACATCCTGTACGGCGGCGAGCGCAAGATGGTCACGATCAACATGAGCGAGTACCAGGAAGCGCACAGCGTGTCGGGCCTGAAGGGCTCGCCGCCGGGCTACGTGGGCTACGGCGAAGGCGGCGTGCTGACCGAGGCCGTGCGCCGCAACCCGTATTCCGTCGTGCTGCTCGACGAGGTCGAGAAGGCGCACCCGGACGTGCTCGAGATGTTCTTCCAGGTGTTCGACAAGGGCGCGATGGACGATGCGGAAGGGCGCGAGATCGACTTCCGCAACACGCTGATCATCCTGACGTCGAACGTCGGTTCCGCCGCGGTGATGCAGGCGTGCCTGAACAAGCCGGCCGAGGAGCTGCCCGATCCGGACGCGCTCGCGGAGACGCTGCGCCCGCAGCTGTACAAGACCTTCAAGCCCGCGTTCCTCGGGCGGATGAAGGTCGTGCCGTACTACCCGATTTCCGACGACGTGCTGGCCGAGATCATCGAGCTGAAGCTCGAGCGGATCCGCCGCCGGATCGAAGCGAACCACAAGGCCGCGTTCGAATGGGACGAATCGCTCGTCGATGCGGTGCTCGCGCGCTGCACCGAGGTCGATTCGGGCGCCCGCAACGTCGACCATATCCTGAACGGCACGCTGCTGCCGGAGATCGCGGGCCACGTGCTCGGCCGGATCGCCGACGGCGAGGCCATCGCGCGCATCGCGGTGCGCGCGGACGAGGCCGGCGAATTCACGTACACCGTCGAATGAGCACGGCCGCGCAACACAAGCATTGATGAACTGACCGAACCATGCCGATCAATCTCCCCGAGCTGCTGACGCCGATCAGCGATGCGTCGCCCAGCGGCGACGACCTGCTGTTTTCGAACGAATTCGACGCGATCCAGGACGCGCGGCGCTACGACGATCCGACGCTCGACCAGGGCGAGTGGGTGACCGAGATCAAGGAGGCCGACTGGGGCTTCGTGGTCGACCATGCGGGCGAACTGCTGCGCACACGCACGAAGGACCTGCGGCTCGCCGTGTGGCTGACCGAGGCGCTCGCGCTCGAGGACGGCATCACCGGCCTCAACGAAGGCTATGCGCTGCTCGAGGGCCTGTGCCGCGAATTTTGGGACACCGTGCACCCGTTGCCCGAAGACGACGACATCGAGCACCGGCTCGGCAACGTCGCGTGGCTGTCCGGCCGCACGGCCGAGCTGCTGCGGGCGGTGCCGATGACCGACGGCGCGTCGAACGCGTTCAGCACGCTCGACTGGGAAGTGGCGCAGCACGTCGCGCAGGCGATCAAGCGCGACCCGGAACACGCGGACGACATCGCACGCGGCAAGCCGTCGATCGAGCAGATCGATTCGTCGCGGCGCGTGACGTCGATCGCGTTCTACACGGCGTTGCTCGCGAACCTGAAGGCGTTCGAATTCGCGCTCGATGCGTTCGAGGAGCGGCTCGTCGAGCGCGCGGGCGATTCGGCGCCGAGCTTCCGGCAGGCGCGCGACGCGTTCGAGACCGTGTACCGGCTCGCCGAGCGCTTTGCGCGCGAGCAGGGCTATACGGGCAGCGCACCGCACTCGCAGTCGGCATCGCCGGCGCAGCCCGAACGCATCGAGCCGGTGTTCGGCAATCCGATCCAGACCGAGGAGACTCACGTGCAGCCGCAGCCCGTTCCGCGCGCCCCGGTGCCGCAGATGATCGCCGGCATCCAGAACCGTGCGCAGGCCGTCGACCAGTTGCGCGCGGTCGCCCGCTATTTCCGCCAGACCGAGCCGCACAGCCCGGTCGCGTATCTCGCCGACAAGGCAGCCGAATGGGCCGACATGCCGCTGCACAAGTGGCTCGAGAGCGTCGTCAAGGACGACGGCTCGCTGTCGCATATTCGCGAGCTGCTGGGCGTGCGGCCCGACGAGCAGTCGTAAACGCAAAACGGGCGGTGCATCGCTGCCGCCGCCCGTTGTTGCCTGCCGCGCCGCTCCGGGAGGAGCGGCAGCGGAGGTCCGTTACTGTCCCACCCGGAACTCGATGCGCCGGTTCCGTGCCCGTCCATCCGCCGTATCGTTCGGCGCGATCGGCTGATCCGGCCCGACGCCCGTCGTGGTCATCTGCTGCGGCTGAATGCTCTTCGTGATCAAGTAGCCCTTCACCGCATCCGCGCGCGCCTGGCTCAGCGCGATGTTCGACGTACGGTTCCCCGAGTTGTCGGTGTGGCCGATGATGTCGACCGTGCGGTTCTGCATCTTCGCGAGCGCGGCCGCCATCTGGTCGAGGATCTGCTTGCCCTGCGGCGTGAGCGTCGCGCTGCCGGTCTCGAATTCGATCGTCCGGTTGGCGAGCGTCTGGTCGAGCACGCCCTGTTCGGACGCCGACACGCGCAGCCCGTTCTTGATCGTGTACGTCGGGTTCAGCGTGTTCGCCATGTCGCTCGCGAGCTGCTGGCGTTGCGCCTCGTTGTGCACTTCGCCCTTCATCTCGATCTGCGTGCCGTTGATCTTCAACTGCCCCTTGCTGATCTGCTTGAGCTGCGCGCCGAGCAGCTTTTGAACGTTCGCGCTCCAGTTCGGCGGCGTTGCAACGTCGCCGACCTCGATCTGGTCGACGACGTTCGTCGCACCGTAGGTATCGCGCAGCTTCTGCAGCACGGCGGCCTTGGTCGCCTCGTCGGGCACCTTGCCGCCGACGACCACCTGGCCGGGCGTCGCGGTCGCGGGCGGCGGCGTGAGGGTGCTCGCGGTGCCGGCCGTGCCGTGCACGATGGCACCGGAGGCCGTCCCCGGTGCGGCGCCGGTGTTCGCGGACAGCGCGGTCGTCGCGACCGTGCCGTTGCCGACCGGCGTGACGGTCGCGCCGGTGTTCTGCGCGAACGCCGCGCCACTGGCGAAGAGCCCGACAGCGAGGAGGGCGGCGACGGCGGGCGAGAGCGCGGCCGAAAAGCGCGTGCGCCGGACGTGAATCGTGCGATGCATCCCGTCAGCCTCCGATGAACGCTTCGCGGAACGCGTCGATGGCGACGCGCAGCGAGAGTTGCGGTTGGTCGAGGTAGCTGACGAGCTTGCTGATCTGGTGATCGTTTTGCGCATGGGCGTCGATCCATTCGGGATCGTCGATGTCGATGTTGTGGGCGGCGTAGGTCTGCGGGTCGACGACGCTCAGCAGCGTCTTCGCCGACGCGCCGTTGAAGCCGATGATGAGCCGTTCGCGCTCGGCGATCGTGCCGATGAAGATCGCGAGCTCGAAGTCGGCCTGCGCGACGAACGGCGCGATCAGTTCGAGCCAGAACGCGGCGACGAGGCTGCGGTAGAACGGATCGACCGGCAGCGGCAGCGTGAGGCCGCGCTCGATGTGCGACGAGCCGCTCTGCATCACCGGCCGCAGCAGCGAGCCGAGCGCGAGCATCGCGCCGCGCAGCCGCACGGGATGACCGCTTTCGAGCAGCATCTCCTGGAGGCCGTACAGCGACTGGTGTTCGACGAAATCGTTGAAGGTGCCGTCATGCGACGTGCCGGGGCCGCCGACGTCGATCGGCACCTGCGTGTCGCCGAGCGCCTGCAGCGCGCCGGGCGGCTCGTCCTTGCCGAGCAGCGGCGGGATCTGCGTGGCGACGCGCGACCACAGCCGCGCGAACGCGAGCGGGCTGCGCGCGAGGAACGCGAGCGGCCGGTCGACCTCGAGCGCGGTTGCGCCGAGGAACGGGAAGCGGCGCATCGACACGTCGTGGCTCGCGACCATGTGGCCCGCGATCGCGAGCTTGCTGCGCGAACCGAGGAACGCGAAATGCATCGGCTTCGCCTCCTCGTAGACGAGCTTCCAGCGCGGATCTTCCGCGAGCAGTTCGAGCGCCTGCGCGATCCAGCGGTCGAGCGTCTGCAGCAACTGCGGGTTGTGCGGGCTCTTCACGAAGTCGCCACGCGACGGAATCTTGCCGAAGTAGGCGACTTGCGCCTGGACGGTTTGCGTCATTGCGCCCCCTGGGCATTCGTTGCGTTGGCGGCCGCGACGGCCGGCGCTGCGGCCGGCGTGCCCGTGCCGGCGGACTGGGTCGCGTTCTGCGCGGCACCCGCGCTCGCGTCGGCGACCGACGACGGCAGCTGCAGGCCGCGCAGGCTCTGCTGCTGCGGCTGGTCGCCGCCACCGGCGGACGGTTGCGACGTGCTGATGATGCGCATCGTCACCGACACGTTCACGCTGCCCTGCGCCCACGTCAGGTCGAAGGTGCCGTCCGGTCGACGCTTGCGTTGCGCCGAGTTGATCAGCTTCTCGAGACCGTAGCGGCCCGGCTCGTTGACGAGCTGCACCGTGCGGCCGTCGAAGGTCGTCGCGGACAGCGTCGCGCCCGGCGAGCCCTGCGGGTTCGGCCACACGAAGTTGGTCCACTGCGGCGGCGTGTTGCGGTAGCGCAGTTGCTGGCCGTCGATCGCGATCGTGTATTCCGTCGTACCCGTGCTCGGTTGCGGCAGGATCTGGAACACGGTCTGCGGCTCGGACGACGCGGCGGCGCTGCCTGCCGCCCCGCCGGCGAGCGGTGCGACCCAGCGTGCGAAGCCGTTCGTGAAGTCCGGCGTGAGGCCGATGCCCATGTCGCCCCACGTGCGGGCGGCGAGGGTGTCGCCGCGGCGCACCGCGAGCGGCCCGAGCGTCGTGCCGACGAACTTCGCGATCGAACCGTCCGGGCCGAACACCTGCGCGATTTCACCGGCGCCGGCTTCGACCTTCGCGCTCGCCGCGAACGGGTACTTCGTCGCGAGCGAGTTCTGGAACGGCTGGTAGACCTGCGCGTTCCACACCTTGTTGACTTCGGCGCTGGCCGGCTGGATCACGACCGCGAACGCCTGCATCAGCGGCCGCACGAGCAGCGGACGCAGCGACTTGCGTTGCGAATCGGTGAGGCCCGTCAGCATCTGCTCGTCGACGAGCTTCAGCGAATCGGCGAGTTCCGAACCGTTGCCGTCGAGCGTCTGCTGCATCAGCTGGCGCGCGCCCGGGCCCGGATCGCCCTGGTTCTTGATCACGTTGAAGCGCGTGCGGACCTTCGACAGCGAATCCATGTAGCCCTTGAGCATCGACGTGCCGTCATGCACCGCGACGATCCGCGCGAGCCCGATGAACTCCTGGCCGATCGGACCCATCGGCACCTCGGCCGGATTGCCGTTGATGTCGATGTTGGCCGCCGCCACCTGGCCGGCCTGCGAGCGCGAGAACAGTTGCTTGACCCAGTTCACGACGCCCGTCTGTGCCTTCTTGATCGCCACGTTCGCGAGCGACGGGTTGTCCCACGAGGTCTGGTCGTACGCGGTCTCGAGGATCTTGCGGATCGGCGAATCCTGCGGGTCGCCGAGGCGGTTCATCCCGTCGACGGCCTGGCCGAAGCTGCTGAAGCCCTGCACCGCGATGCCCTGCATGAACTTCTGCCAGTGCTGCGCGTACTCGGTCTTGTACATGCCGACGAGCGTCTTCTGGATCTGCTCGGGGCTGCCCTCGAGCGTCAGGTCATCCTGCGTCGACGTGTTCAGCACCCAGTCCTTCGCCTGCAGTTCCTTGGTCGCCGCGTCGCGGATCGCCGGCTGCACATAGTCGAACCACGCTTCGCGCGTGAACGTGCCGGGAATCGCGTAGCTGCCTGCCACGAGGCCCTGGTTGCCGTCGCCGACGATGCGCGCGATGGTCATCGGCGCGAAGCGGGTCGACGCGCGCGCCTTGATTTCCTCGTACACGCGCTGGCGAGCCGGCATCCCGCGCACGACGTGGCGCAGGTTTTCGCGAGTCTGGTCGACGAGCGCGAGGTTCGCGTCGATCATCGGCCAGTCGTCGTCGTTCACGCGGGACAGGTAGAACGAGATCATGCGCTCCGCGCTCTTGATCATCTCGTCACGCGGCATGTTGCCGCGATTCGTCTCGAGCCAGCCGCGCCAGAAGCGGGCGAGCTGGTCGGTCAGGTGCGCCTGCTCGACGTGGCGCTTGTCGGACAGCATCAGGTACGTCTTGAGCGCGTTGTACGCGTCCTGCACGTTGGTCGGCGACGCATCGCTGTAGAGGCCGCCCTGCGGTGCGGCCGGCTGCTGCGCGGCTGCGACGGGTGCGGTGCCGGACGCGGCCAGTGCGGCGCCGGCCAGCGGCGCGGCGCCTGCCGCGTTCGTCGAGACCGGCATCGCGCCACCCTGCACGGCGCCCGATTCGGGCGGGCGCGTCATCGGGACGAGCTGTTCGGGGTGCGCGTTCACGTCCTTCATGAACGATGCGAGGTTCTGCGACACCGGGGCCAGCAGGATCTGGCGCACGCCGTTGTAATACTCGGTCAGCAGGTGCTGCTCGAGACGGTCACCCTGGTACAGGCCGAGCGACACCGACAGCGGCTTGTCGCGGCGGAACTGCTCGAGCTGCTCGATCCGGTCTTCGAGGATGTCCATCGCCTGCAGGCGCGACTGCAGGTCGTTGCGGCCCTGCTGCAGGCGCGTGACGTTGTCGAGGTCGGCCTGCACGTTCGTGACGAGCTGCTGGTTGCCGATCGTCGACCACGTCCAGCCGCCCAGCGCGAGCGCGAGCGCCGCGACGAAGCCGAAGAAGGTTGCGTAGCGCAGCCGCGTCTTGGTCGGGCTCGCGAACTGGCGCACCGTCTGGCGATCCGCGAAGATCACCTTCGAGAACAGGTCGCGCAGGAAGAAGCCGTTCTTCGAGAAGGCACTGTGCGGCTTCGGCAGCGCAGCGCCGTCGAGGCCGAAGCGATGCGCGATGCGCTGCGCGGCCGCGCTGTTGGTTTCGCCTTCCTGCAGCGCGCTGGTGAAGTAGAAGCCGCGGAAGATCGGCTTGTACTGGAACGGGTTGTTCTCGAACAGCGTCGCGAGGAACGCGCGCAGCGACGGCTTGATCGTCGAGAATTCGAGCGGGAAGCTCAACTGGCCCGGCGACAGCTGGTTGCCGCGCGACAGCGACAATTGCGCGACGCTGATCTCCTTCAGCCCTTCGTAGAGTTCCTCGAAGTGCGTGTCGAACTGCGCGACCACGTCGCGCTTGTCGTCGGGCTCGTAGGGCAGGGTGGCGCCCCACACGCGGTCGTACTCGTGCTTGTCGCTGCTGCTGAAGAATTCGGTGAAGCCGGTGATCAGGTCGGCCTTCGTGAACATCACGTAGACCGGCGCGAACACTTCGAGCTTCTCCGTCAGCTCCTGAACGCGCTGGCGGAGGTTTTTCGCGAGGTTGATCGCAAATTCGGGGCGGTTGCCGGTGAGTTCGGCGATGCTCGCGGTGACGATGATGCCGTTGATCGGCGCCTTCGGGCGATAGCGCTTGAGCAGGCCGAGGAAGCCGAGCCACTCGCTGCGGTCTTCCTCGTGCACCGAATAGCGGCCGGCCGTGTCGAGCAGGATCCCCTCGGTCGTGAAGAACCAGTCGCAGTTACGCGTACCGCCGATGCCGTGGATCACGGCGCTGTTCTTGTCCGCGAACGGGAACTGCAGGCCGGAATTAAGCACGGCGCTGCTCTTGCCCGCGGCCGGGTTGCCGATCACGATGTACCACGGCAGTTCGTACAGCGCGGAGCCGCCCGACACCTGGCCGATCTTCGACGTCTTGATCGTCTTCACCGCGTCAGACAGGCGCGTGCGCAGCACGTCGAGGTCGGCCGTCTTCGCGTCGGGGGCGAGTGCGGCGGCGGCGGGCGCGGCGATCTTGCCGGTTTCCGCCTGCTCTTCCAGCACCTGGCCGAGCTGCTGGTTCGCGCGCTTCACGCGCCAGCGGCGCCACAGCGCGACGACGAGCCACAGCGCGAGGATCGCCGCGAATGCGGTTGCCGCCCACAGGAGCGGCAACTGCAGCATGTCCGCGACGATGAAGAGGATGGCCGCTAGCGCGACGATCCCGACGATCGAGAGCGTACGCGGATGAGTCAGCACGTTGAGGATGCGTTGCATAGGACGTTCAGGTTCCGGTGCGATTCGGTGAGGCGACGCAGGCGCGCCGAGCGGCAAGGGTGGCGCCGCGATGTGTCGCCATGCTGTCAAACGGGATGATGGGGGCTGGCATCAATGCGCCCGCGGCATCGGAGAAGGCGCGCGCATTAATGAAAGGACGCTGTGAGATTTAAAACGGAAGCGGCGGCCGGAAAAAATCGCGCACCGGAATGCATGATTTTTTGCGCCGCCCATATCGTTTCCTGCCGGGATATTAAAAAGCCCCATGCCGCCCTCATTATTTCCTGTCCGGCAGCCTTGGCTAGCTGCCGCGTCCCAGTTTAAAACCGGGTTTATGGTATTCCACGTGCCCGAGATCCATCATTTTCCAGCGGCCGCCCCAGGTCAGGCCGACCTGTTCGGCGACCTGGCCGTACAACTGATAGCCGCGCATCGCCCAAGGATCTTTCTCGGAAATGACCAGCTTGCCGTCGCGCAGGAATGCGTTGTCGGCCGCCAGCCCGAATTGGTGATAACTCTGGAAGGCCGCCGCGTTGGTCACGCTACCGCCCATCTGCGCGAGCCGGTTCTGCCGTTCCGGGCTCCGATAACCTTCCAGCAACGCCATTTCATAGCCATATTGTTCGTGCATGATCTTGTAGACCAGCAGCAAACGCGTACGGAAATCCGGATCCAGCAGGTTCCAGTCGCGGCTCGCATCCTTCAGCGCCGGGCGTACCTGTTCGACTTCCTTGGTGGCGAAGACTTCCGGCGGCAGCGGCGGGGGCGGCACGAGTTGTTCGCCCTGCAGCAGCGCGGCGATCTTCTCGTCGGGCACGCGCGCCGTGTCGTCGTACTGGAACAATTGCCGGCCGCGTAACGCAATGGCGACCAATGGCGGCGTCGCAAGAATACCTGCCGATACCATAATCATCAAGCGCCGCCGAATCAGTAAATTTTGCACGTCGTTTAAAGCGCCGCGCGTAATGCTTGCCGATTTAACAATCTGACTTCGCGTACGCGTGGCGCGATCGTTCGCACGGCGCGTGAGACGGCCGTGAAACTGGGCGACGGATTCGAAAACGGTCGCGCGGATACCCGGTAAAAGCAACAGTGCCGCAACCGCTACGGCAAGGGCGAAATAGGCGACGAGTGCGACGGCAATCAACGAAATCCCCGGAAATTGGAATTGATTGTGTTTTGCAATGCTTGCTCTTAGAATCAGGCTGCTTCGAGAGGCCGGGCTATATTATCGCGGTGAATTAAACCAGGATTCAATGAGACGCTGAATGAGTGCGCCGGAAAATTCAAATTCGAAATCTCCGCCCAGCCTGCTGTCCGATACCAAACCGGCAGGCGACGGAGCTCAGCAGTCGCGCATTCTCGCGAATCTGGAAGGACGTGTCACGCCGCCGGCCGAACCGCCGCGCCGTTCGCTGAAGGCGCCGATCGCCGCCGTCGTGGCCCTGGTGGTCGCCGTTGGCGGCTGGGGCGCTTGGCGCATGCAGCATGCGAGCGAGCAGGCCCCCGTCGTGGCGGCCGAGGCCGCGCCTGCAGCGGCTGCACCGGCGAAGGTCGCAGCGGCCAGCGATACCGCCGTGCAGGTCGCGCAGAATGCCGCGTCCGCTGCATCCGCCGTGCAACCGGCCACGATCGTCAACGACGACGCGGCGTCCCGAACCGTTGCGTCCGCATCGTCCGCGTCTGCCGCGGACAACAGCCGCCTGTCGCGCGCGCTCGCCAATGGCGCCGATGACGCATCGGGCGCGGCCACAGCCGGTGCGGCCGCTGCTGCTGCCGCTGCGACGACCAAGACCGCGAAGGCCGACGCCGCGAAGGGCGCGAAGGTCGCGGCGCGTGGCAAGGCCGATGCGAAGACCGACACGAAGGCCGATGCGAAGGCTGACGCCCGCAAGCATCACAAGGAACAGCAGGCCGAGCTCGCTCAGGCGAAGAAGCATCGCGACGCCACGCCGACCCGTACCGGGAAGGCTGGCGGGAAGGACGATCCGGATGCGGATCTGCTCGCAGCGCTCGTCGCGCGCACGAAGCCGGCCGACAAGAAACTCGCCGCGCAGAAGGTGCAGGCCGTGCCGACCAAGACGGCCGCGACGACCGGCTCGCTGGCGTCGCGCGTGAAGGAGTGTTCGGAGCGCGGTTTCTTCGAGGATCAACTGTGCCGTTGGCGCGTCTGTGAAGGCCACTGGGGCAAGGATCCCGCGTGCCCGAGCGCCGCGCAGTCGGAGACGCGGCAGTAACGCGTCTCGTGCATGCCGTCCGCCGCACCTGCGCCGCCCGTTGGGCGGCGCGTTGCTTTGAGGGCACGGAATCGTGCCGGTATGATGCGGCGTGACGCTGTCACCGGCGCGTCATGCCCGTCGGGCATACGTCTCTTTTCCTTTTCCGGCGCGGGCGCGCGACCCGCGATGCGCGGCGCGCCGCGCGCCGCACGACCTTCTACACGATGGACCTGATCGTACAGACTTACGGCGCCGATACGTCCGGCATGGTGTGCGGATTCCGCTTCGTTCCCGGCGGATCCGGCGCGATGCTCGATGCGGACGCGGCCGCTACGTGGCTGCGCACGTGCCGCGAGCACGATGCCGGATCGGGCGATTTCGTCTGGCTGCACTTCAATCTCGCGCACGGTGCGAGCGAGCGATGGATGCGCACCCATCTCGGGCTGCCCGACAGCTTCTTCGCATTCCTCCACGAAGGGTCGCGCTCGACACGCATCGAGCAGGAGGACGGCGCATTGCGCGCGATCGTCAACGACGTGATGTTCAACCTCGAACTGACGCCGTCGGAGATCGCGACGCTGTTCGTCCACGTCGAGCGGCGCATCATGGTCACCGCGCGGCTCAAGCCGCTGCGCTCGGTCGACACGCTGCGCGCATGTGTGCGCGACGGCGAGGAATTCAGGTCGCCCGCGGAACTGCTCGTGCACCTGCTGCGCGACCAGGCCGACCTGCTGATCCAGATCATGCGGCGCACGAGCGTCGACGTCGACCGCATCGAGGATCGCTTCCTGTCGCAGCGGCTCACGTCGAGCCGCATCGAGCTCGGCACGATGCGCCGCACGCTGACGCGCCTGCAGCGCATGCTCGCGCCCGAGCCCGGGTCGATCTTCCGGCTGCTCGCGAAGCCGCCGGCCTGGCTGCACGTGGAAGACGTGCAGGAGCTGCGGGAGTCGACCGAAGAGTTCTCGCTGGTACTCGCCGATCTTGCCGGACTCAACGAGCGGATCAAGCTGTTGCAGGAAGAGATCGGTTCGCGTCTCGAGGAGCAGAACAACCGGACGCTGTTCACGCTGACGCTCGTGACCGTGATCGCGCTGCCGATCAACATCGTCGCCGGGTTCTTCGGGATGAACGTCGGCGGCGTGCCGTTCTCGGAGAACAAGCACGGCTTCTGGCTGATGGTGCTGCTCGTCGCGGGCTTCACGGGGCTCGCCGCGTGGTGGGCGTTCCGTCGGCGCAACGACCGCTAGCGCCGGCGCCGCGTCGATCCGTCAGCGCAGCAGCGCGATCGCGCGTTCGCCGATCACCATCCCGAGCAGGCCCACCAGCGCGACGAGCGGCGGGGCCGGCGAGCGCACGTGCAGCAGCGCGTACAGCACACCGACGCCGAGGCCCACCGCGAGCGAAATCACATAATCCGTCATGGCAGTCTCCCGTGCGGTCCGGCGTCAGGGTTTGACGATGACGCGCTCGCGCGCACCGGCCAGCACCGCGCGATACGCGTCGTGGGCGCGCTCGAGCGGGTACACGTAGTCGTCGCCGATCGGGAACGGGCGCAGCGTGCCGTTGCCGAAGCCGGGCGCGAGCGTGTCGAGGATCTGCGCGACCGCGGCGCCGCCAAGCTGCAGCGAATCGACGCCCACGAACGTGTGCTGGCCGCGATAGAACGCGAAGATGTCGAACGGCACGCTGCGGTCGATCGTCGAGATGAAGATCTGCCGCGCACCGATCGCCATCGACGCGTTCGCGGCTTCGAAATACGGGCTGCCGACCGTGTTGTAGACGATGTCCGCACCGTGGCCGCCGGTCGCCGCGCGCACCGCGTCGGCCACTGACTGGCTCGACGCGTCGATCATGTGCACGTCGCCCGATGCATGGCCGCGATAACCGCCGGGGCTGCGCTCGACGCCGATCACGGTCGCGCCGTGCGCGGTCGCGAGTTGGATCGCGGCCTGGCCGACCTTGCCGTTCGCGCCGAACACGAGCACGACGTCGCCGGCCGTCGGCATGCCGGCGCGGCGCAGGCCTTCGTACGCGGTGACGAACGGCACGCCGACGCCGGCCGCTTCGTCGAGCGTCAGCACGGCAGGCTTGCGGCGCACCCAGGACGCGTCGAGTACGAGCCACTCCGCATGCGAGCCGTCGCGATGCACGCCGAGATCGCCACCCGAGCCCCACACCGGCGCGCCGATCCAGTCGTCCGGGCCGCTGCGCACGATGCCGGCCCAGTCGCGCCCGGGCGTGCGCGGCCACACCGCGTGCGGCATGCGCCCGAGCGCAGCCTTCACGTCGCTCGGGTTCACGCCTGCCGCGCGTACCTCGATCAGCATCTGGCCGTCGGCCGGGACGGGCGTGTCGATTTCCCTCACACGCGCGTCGAGCGAGTCGATGTCGGCGGCGGGGGCGTCGAAGCGGATGCTGCGCATGATGATCTCCGTGGCGGTTGGCTGCCGCGCGGCCGGTCGGGCCGGTGCGTGCAGCGGGTGAAAAGGATGAATGCAGTCTAGTCGGCCCGGTTTGACGCGGAAACCCGCAAAGGCGGATGATTGTTTTGCGATAGACGCATAGCCAACACCGAGGGCCCTGATTGGACGATTTCCTTTCCCCGCATCTGGCGCTGTTCGTCGACGTGGTCGACCAGCAGAGCTTCTTGGCGGCCGCACGCCGGCTGGGCGTCGCCGCGTCGTCGGTCACGCGGCGCATCGACCGGCTCGAGACGCAGCTCGGCATCCGTCTGCTGCATCGCACCACACACGCGCTGCGGCCGACCGAGGCCGGGCAGTTGCTGTACGGGCGCGCGATGCGGATGCTGGCCGAGCTGCGCGGCCTGCAGGAAGACCTGCACAGCCAGCACGACGAGCCGAGCGGGCTGTTGCGCGTCGACTGTCCGGCGCCGTTCGGCCGGCGGCACCTGATGGCCGCGCTGGCCGCGTTCATGCAGCGTCATCCGGCGCTGCAGGTCGACCTGGTGCTGACCGACAGCATGGTCGATCTGCAGGGCGCGCGGCTCGGCTCCGACGTCGATCTCGCGGTGCGGATCGGCCCGATCGAGGACACGCGCTTCGTTGCGACCGTGCTGGCACCGCAGCGGCGCGTGCTGTGCGCGAGCGCGGCGTATCTGGCGTGGCGCGGCGAGCCCGAGTCGCCCGACGCGCTCGCCGGGCACGACTGCCTCGCCTGGCACGGTGCGCCGCCACCGGGCGCGTGGCGCTTCGGCGAGCGCCGCCACGCGCCGGCGCAGCCGCGGTTTCGCAGCAATCATTCGGAGGCGTTGCTCGAAGCCGCGATCGACGGGCTCGGCCTCGCGCACCTGCCGACCTGGCTCGCGGGCGACGCGCTGCGCGACGGGCGCTTGCGCGCGGTGCTGCCGCAGTTCGCGGCGGCGCCCGAGCAGGCGACGATCCACGTGTTGCGCCAGCAGGCGCGCGGCACCGCACGCGCGGCGCGGCTCGTCGCGTTCCTCGCGACCTGGTTCGCGCAGCCGGCGTGGGATGCCGCGTGGGCATGACGGCGGGTGCGGGTGTCGCGTTGCGGGGCCGGATAAGCGCCGGGCATAAATACGCCGGGCATAAAAAAGGGCCCCGCATGCGAGGCCCGTCAAAGGTCGGAGAAGCCGGTACGCCGGCCGGCAGCTGCAGACTGCGCGGCGCCGGCCGGATGCGCACCGTTACTGCGTCACTACCTTGCGCGGTTTGAAGATGCCCTGGTAGTGCAGTGCCGGGCGTTCCTTCGTCACCGGCTCGATGCCGTCGAAGGTCGGCGTCTGGCGCAGCTTCATCGCGGCCGGCGAAGCGACCGAGCCGATCGACGTCGAGCGCGAAGCCGGCGCGAGGTTGTTCGAGACGAGCAGCGCGGCCTCGCTCTGCAGGTTCGACAGCAGCACCGGATCGGTCGAGCGGTTGATCTGCGTGAGCAGCCCGCTCCAGGCCGCGTCGCTGTAGTTCACGACGTAGTAGTCGAGCCCGCTCGGGTCAGCCACCACGCCCGTGCAACCGTCGATGCGCGTTTGCGTCTGCGTATCCTTCAGCGCGAGCGTCGTGCGTTTGGCGAGACCCTGGCCGTACGCGAGCGTGATCGGCACCGTCCACTGCAGGCCCGGATACGCGTTCTTGTTCGGGAACGGCTGCTGTTTCAGCGTGACGATCGTCTGGTTCTTCGTCAGGTCGCACTGCGTGTCGAGCGAGATCAGCGGCACGCCGGTCTGGCGGACGTAGCTGTCGCCGATCGGGCCGATTGCCTGGCCGCTTTCCTTCGACAGCGCATCCCACAAGCGCTTCGGCGTACCGTTGCCGAACGAGTAGTCGACCAGGTATTGCTGCAGACCCTTGCGCAGCGTCTGTTCGCCGAGATAGTTCTCGAGCGTCTTCAGCACGTGGCCGCCCTTGTCGTACGTGAACGCGCTGGCGCTCAGCACGAAGTCGTTCGACGCCCAGCCGTTGAAGTTCGGTGCGACCGGGAACGCGTTCGGGCCGATATCACGATTGATCACGCGGTACTTGTTCTTCACCTGGTCGAGCCAGCTGAACTCGTTGGGGAAGAACTGGATCGTCGTCTTCGTCTCGAAGAACGTCGCGAACGACTCGTTGAGCCACACGTTGTCCCACCAGTCGGCCGTGACGAGATCGCCGAACCACTGGTGCGCGACTTCGTGCGTCAGCACCTCGTTGCCGTAGTGCGACATCGGCTGGCCCGGCTGCGGCAGGATGTCGTCGGCGAACTCGAGGATCGACCCCCAGTTCTCCATCCCGCCGAAGTTCAGGTCCTTCTGCGCCTTGAACGCGTCGTTCGCGGCCACCGTGTCGAACTTCGTGAGCGGCAGGGCAATGCCCGTGTAGCGGTAGTAGAAGTCGAGCGCCTGCTTGGTGCGGTCCATTGCCGGCTTCGCCCAGTCGCTCATGCCCGGCGGCGTGAACACGCGCAGGTGCAGGCCGCCCTTGCCGCCCGGCAGCGGGCTCGTGAAGTCGTCCTCGTAGGTGTCGAACAGGCCGCCGCCGAAGAACAGCAGGTACGACGGCATCGGCGGGGTCTTGTCGAATTGCACGAGCTTGTAGCCGCCGCCGACGTTGGTCGACGGCTTCTCGGCCGCGTTCGACACGACACGCCAGCTCTGCGGCACTTCAGCCGTCACTTCATAGGTCGGGCGGAACGCCGGCTCGTCCCAGCCCGGGAACCACTGGCGCGACAGGTTGGTTTCGCCTTGCGTCAGGATCGCGCCGCTCGTCTTGCCGTCGGTGCCCTTCAGGTCGACGCGGAAGATGCCTTCCGCGGCCGAGCAGCCCGGATACGGATCGTCGCCGCAGCTGCCGCCCGTCTTCGCGACCGGATCGTCATACGACTTGAAGTTGATGATGCCCGACCACTCCATGTGCAGCGAATAGTTGCCCGGCGCGATCGAGCCGCTCACGGGGCGCAGCTGATAGTAGTCGCCCTTGTCCTGCGGCGTCGCGATCAGCTGGATGTTGCCCGGCTGCAGCGTGAGGCGGCCGTTCGTGAACTTGATCCGGTGGCCGGCGATCACGATGTTGTTGACCGGCTTCAGCACCTTGATCTCGACGTCGGCGCGGCCGTCGAACGCGTTCAGCGCTTCGTTCGGGCGGAACCACAGCCGGTAGTTCACGGGCACCACGGTGTCCGGCAACTCGACAGGCGATACGCTCTTGTCGACGTTGGATGCGCTCGGCGGCGCGGTGACGGTGGGCGACGAGCCCGATTGCGGCGCGCCGGCGGAGCTGAGCGCGGAAGCCGAGCCCGGGCCGCCGTCGTCACCGCCGCACCCGGCGAGCGCGAGTGCGGCGACGAGCGGCAGATAACGCATCTTGCGAATGTCGATCGACATGACTGAAACCTCGATTGTTGAAAGAATCGTTCAGTGCTGCGAAAACGCCGGCAAAAGCAATCCCCTCGCCGTTAATCAACAGCGATAAAAATGCCAATGACGGATTATTCGAAAAGACGGCGGCCGACTACGTGAAGGTAATCATGGTTTACTGCCCCCTCTGGATTTCCGGATGTCGGTTAACTTGCCGGTTCAAAATGGCCGGGCGCGTGTTGTACTGAATTGATTTCGCGTGCACGACACGGAGCCGCACGCCCGGTGCGGGCGCGCAATCTCCTTGAACAGACGACCTACGGGGCTGGCCGGGCCTGGCCGCAGGATGGCAGGAAGGCGTGTCGCCATTCCGTAAAATCACCGTCATGCGGCTTCAAGGTTTGTCGGCTTGCTCGAAGGATGCGTAAATATACTTGATGGTTTTAGGTAAAGGAAACGAAAAATTTAGAAATTGCATCTATTGAATTCGGCGCGCTTCATTGAATGCTGGAAAGCATTAATGCGCTTTCCGTTTGACTGGTATTTTCGTAGTTTTAATCTATTAACGATCTCGCGTGGCTGCGAAAACTACGAAACCCGGCGTATGGGGTGCTCGGTACAATGCAGTGACGATCCGCTTACTGATTGCCGCGAGGAGGCCCTCCCATGTCACCAGCCCTGTTCCGTATCGCGCCGCTGCGCGCCGCGCTGATGCTGTTCGCCGCCGTGCTCCTGCTCGGCGGTTGCGCGGGGCTGACGCGCGATCCCGTGCGCGTGTCGGTCGCCGGGCTCGACCCGCTCGTCGGGCAGGGCCTCGAGATGCGTTTCAGCCTGAAGCTGCGCGTGCAGAACCCGAACGACGCGCCGATCGAATACGACGGCATTTCGGTCGCGCTCGACCTGAACGGCACGCCGTTCGCGAGCGGCGTCAGCGATCGCTCGGGTACCGTGCCGCGTTTCGGCGAGGCCGTGCTCGACGTGCCGGTTTCCGTGTCGGCCTTCGCCGCCGCGCGACAGGCGTGGAACCTGCCCGGCGCGGCCGCGAACGGCGAGCTGCCGTATGCGCTGCGCGGCCGGCTCGCGGGCGGCGTGCTCGGCACCGTGCACTTCAACGATGCCGGTACGCTGCGCCTGCCCGCGATGCCGGGGTGGGGCGGCTGAGCCGGGCGAGCGCGGCGGCGGGCGGCGCGGGCCGGCCCCCGCGCTTTGCCGCGCGGGCAAAGCGCGGTATGGTGTGAGCCGCGCGGCGCCCGAAATACGGTCGCGCCGCCCGTTGAAGCCAACCGTAACCGAGTTCGCGTGACCGATTTCCCTGTTTTCCACTGGACCGACGCCGACGGCGCCGATCATGCCGTGCGCTGGCGCTCCGAAGCCGGCGTGCAACCGCCGAAGCGCGCGGTGCCCGCCGACGACCGCCTCGCGGCCGACGCGGCCTACCGCCTTGCCTGCGAGGGCACCGCACTCGTCTGGCAGGGCGACTTCCAGAATGCGCGCCAGCTCGTGCAGGCGATGGCGCGCCGTGTCGAGCGCAAGCCGAAGAAGGCGAAAGCCGCGGCCGGCGTCGACGCATTCAACCTGCATCGTCTCGCGCAGTCGCAGCGCGCCCGCACGCTCGGGATGCTGCTGATTCCGCTCGATGCCGACTACACGATCCCGCTGCGCCGTGCGCCCGACGTGCGCGCCGCGTGCGAAGAGGCGTACGGGCCTGGCGGCGCGCCGTCGGTCGTGTCGCTGCGCGAACTGCTCGGCCTCGTCGGCGCGCATGAATGGCGCAAGAAAGGCGTGGCGATCCCGGCGCTCGGCGGCGCGGCGATCCACCCGCACTACGGCGTGTTCTCGCCGGTGCGCGGCGAATACGTCGATCTCGTCGCGCGCGCGCCGCTGCCGGCGACGTCGCTCGCGTTCGACATCGGCACGGGCACCGGCGTGCTGGCGGCCGTGCTGGCGTCGCGCGGCGTCGCGCGCGTCGTCGCGACCGACCAGGATCCGCGGGCGCTCGCCTGTGCGCGCGAGAACGTCGACCGGCTCGGTCACGCGGATCGCGTCGAGATCGTCGAAGCCGACCTGTTTCCGGCCGGCCGAGCACCGCTCGTGGTCTGCAACCCGCCGTGGGTGCCGGCCCGGCCGAGCGCACCGATCGAATACGCGGTCTACGATCCGGACAGCCGCATGCTGCGTGGCTTCCTCGCGGGGCTCGCCGCGCACCTCGAGCCTGGCGGCGAAGGCTGGCTGATCCTGTCCGATTTCGCCGAGCATCTCGGCCTGCGGCCGCGCGACACGCTGCTGCAATGGATCGACGAAGCGGGCCTCGTCGTGCTCGGTCGCGACGACATCCGCCCCGCGCACCCGAAGGCGATGGACGCCGACGATCCGCTGCACGCGGCACGCCAGGCCGAGGTCACGTCGCTCTGGCGGCTCGGCGCACGAGCCTGATCGCGCATTTTCGGTAAACTATCGCCATTCCTCACGAATTCCCGCCGCCGGGCCGTGGTCAGCCGACCGTGGCCCGGCGCCGCATCACGATGTCGAACAAGACCCACGAAATCCGCCCGGAGCAGTCCGTCGAGCTGCTGAAGGAACTGCACATCCTCACCCGCGACGGCAAGCTGAACCAGGACAGCCGCCGCAAGCTGAAGCAGGTCTATCACCTGTTCCAGTTCATCGAGCCGCTGCTCGCCGGCGTGCAGGCCGACCGTGGCAGCGTGACGCTCGTCGATCACGGCGCCGGCAAGTCGTATCTCGGCTTCATCCTGTACGACCTGTTCTTCAAGCAGCAGCCGGGGCACGGCACGCCGGCGTTCGCGTCGCACGTGTACGGGATCGAGACCCGCGAGGAGCTGGTCACGCGCTCGGCCGAGCTGGCGGCCCGGCTCGGGTTCGGCGGCATGTCGTTCCTGAACCTGTCGGTGGCCGATTCGATCACGTCGCCGGCATTGCCTGAAACGGTCGACGTCGTCACCGCGCTGCACGCGTGCGACACGGCGACCGACGACGCGATCCGCTTCGCGCTCGCGAAGCGCGCGCAGCACATCGTGCTGGTGCCGTGCTGCCAGGCGGAGGTCGCGGGTGTACTGCGCAAGAACAAGGGCAAGTCGCTCGCGAACGCGCTGACGGAAGTGTGGCGGCATCCGCTCCATACGCGCGAATTCGGCAGCCAGATCACCAACGTGCTGCGCTGCCTGCAGCTCGAAGCGCACGGTTACCAGGTCAGCGTGACCGAGCTGGTCGGCTGGGAGCACTCGATGAAGAACGAGCTGATCATCGCGCAGTACAAGAACCTGCCGCGCCGGCGGCCCGGCGAGCGGTTGAACGAGATTCTCGGGATGTTCGGGCTCGCCGAGCTGAACGAGCGCTTCTTCGTGCCGGAAGCGGCGGCGGGCGGCGAGGCCGTCGAACCGGCCGCAGGCTGACACGCGGGGGCGGGCACGCCGCGCCGCGTCGCTGTCAATGCGTCGCGCGGTGCACGTTGCGCGCCGCGTCAGACGTCGTCGCCCGGCCGGCGCATCCATTCGCGCCAGCCATCGTGGCCGAGGCGGCGCAGCGTTTCCTGATTCTTTTCGTAGATCGCGGCCGCGTCCGGGAACGCGTCGACCGCGCGCGCAATGCTGTCCTCGCGCAGCAGGTGCAGGATCGGATACGGCGCGCGGTTCGTGTAGTTCTCGATGTCGTCGGGCTCGCTGCCTTCGAACCGGTAGTCCGGATGGAAGCTCGCGATCTGCAGCATGCCGTCGAGCCGCAGCTGCCGCACCAGCCGGTCGGCAAAGAACAGCGCATCGTTGTAGTCGATGAAATCGGCGAACGCATGCGGGAAGATCACGAGCGTCGTGTCGACCTGCTGCGGGTCGGCCGCGTCGAGCGCGCGCAGCTCCGTTTCGAGTTCGGCGAGCGCGTCTTCCAGCGTCGTCGCTTCGCTGATCGCATAGCGCACCTGTTCCTTCACATAGACGCTTTTCGCGAACGGGCACAGATTGAGCCCGATCACCGCGCGCGCGAGCCAGTGCCGTGTGGCGGCGAGGATGTCGTCGTGCGATTCGGGGCGGGTGTCGGTCATCGTGAAACCAGTCGGGCGGAAGGGCGGTGAGGGCCGCATTGTAGCGGGCGCGCCGTCACGCGCAGGCGGCTTCGATCAACTGCGTGACGAGTGCGGGGGCGACGCCGATCGGCGTTTCGCCGTGCCGATAGGTCTGGCTTGCCGCGTAGATGCCTTCGATCACCAGCGCGAGCGAGTCGGCGAGCGCCTGCGGCTGCCGCGCGCCGGCGCTTTCGCACAATGCGACGAGCCGCTTCATCAGCTGTTCCTTGTTCTGCGCGACGCGTTCGCGCGCCGGGTGCGAAGCATCCGGGAATTCGGCGGCGACGTTGACGAACGGGCAGCCGCGGTAATCCTTCTGCGTTGCGCGCTCGGCGAGATCGACGAAATACTGGATCAGCTGCGCTTTCGGCTGGCCCGGGTGTTTCGCGACGCTCGTATTGAAGCGGTCGAAGAAGCACGCATCCATCCGCTCCAGATACGCGAGGATCAGCTCGTCCTTCGACGAGAACTGGCGATACAGGCTCATCTTGTTGACGCCCGCGCGCTCCACGACCGCCTCGACGCCCACCGTCCGAACGCCTTCCTTGTAAAACAGCTCCTCGGCGGCGCGCAGCAGGTGCTCTTGCGCGGTAGCGCCGTCGATCGGCCGGCGCGTGCGGCGCGCCAGCGGTTTGGCGATCTCGATGCCCGACATGATGACCCTCGACTGCATAGTGAATTGCTTGACATGTTACCGATTGGTCACTACGATCGCAACACACTTGTGACCGAGCGGTAACAATACCGATCGGATCGACAGACAAATGCCAAGCGTCGGCCCGGGTCAGCCGATGCAGCGTGCGGCGGAGGTGGCCTGGCTGGGCGGGGCGGAACGGGTGCGGATGCGCCGGAGCCGCCAACAGGAGAACGCGAAGATGAACTGGGCGGTGACACGAATCGGCGGGCGCTTCCACTACGGATGGCTCGCGGCGGCGGTGGTATTCCTGATCCTGCTGGCAGCGGCCGGCACGCGCGCGACGCCGAGCGTGCTGATGGTGCCGCTCGAGCGCGAGCTCGGCTGGAGCCGCGCGGCGATCTCGCTGGCAATCTCGGTGAACATCGCGCTGTACGGACTGACGGGCCCGTTCGCGGCCGCCGCGATGCAGCGCTTCGGGCTACGCCCGACGATTCTCGTCGCGCTTGTGACGATGAGCGCGGGCGTCGCGCTGTCGTCGATGATGACGCAGAGCTGGCAGATGGTGGTGATCTGGGGCCTGATGGTCGGCTGCTCGACGGGCGTCGTCGCGCTGACGCTGTCCGCAACCTTCGTCACGCGCTGGTTCCATGCGCGGCGCGGCCTCGTGATGGGGATCCTGACCGCGAGCACGGCCACCGGCCAGCTCGTGTTCCTGCCGATGCTCGCGGCGATCGCGCAGCGCCATGGCTGGCGGCCGGTCGTGCTGGTCGTCGCGGTCGCGGCCGCGATCGTGATTCCGCTCGTGGCGTTCCTGTTGCCCGAACGGCCGGCCGACTTGCAACTGCGCCCGTACGGCGAGCCGGCCGATGCGCCGCCCGCGCCCGAGGCGGCGAAGGAGAACCCGCTCACGGTCGCGTTCCGTACGCTGCTGACGGCGAGCCGTTCGCGCGATTTCTGGCTGCTGTTCTTCAGCTTCTTCATCTGCGGTGCGAGCACCAACGGTTACGTCGGCACGCACCTGATCGCGATGTGCAGCGATTACGGGATGACGGAAGTGCAGGGCGCATCGCTGCTCGCCGCGATGGGCGTATTCGACCTGTTCGGCACGACGCTGTCGGGCTGGCTGTCCGACCGTTACGACAATCGCGTGCTGTTGTTCTGGTACTACGGGCTGCGCGGGTTGTCGCTGATCTACCTGCCGCACGCGTTCGGGATCGATTTCTTCGGGCTGCCGCTGTTCGCGATGTTCTACGGCCTCGACTGGATCGCGACCGTACCGCCGACCGTGCGGCTTGCGACCGACGTGTTCGGCAAGGCCGCGGCGCCGGTCGTGTTCGGCTGGATCGTCGCCGGCCACCAGCTCGGCGCGGCGTTCGCGGCGCTCGGCGCCGGGCTGCTACGCGCGAGCCTCGGTACCTACACGATCGCGTCGATGATCTCGGGCGGGCTGTGCATCGTCGGCGCGCTGATCGTGCTGCGGATCAACCGCGGCCCGTCGCGCGCAGCCGCGCAGGCGGCCTGAGCGCGGCAATCCGGTGGCCCGGCTGGCCGCGCCGCGGGCCGCCGGCCAATGCACGCACGCAGATTTGCATAGCGCGGGAGGATCGGGCGCGCATCGGCTCAAGCGGGTATGCTTGCGGTTCGCCAGGCGTTCGCGCCCCTTCATCGATGTCAGCGAGGATCCGCATGTCCGTCAAACCTGCTCCCACCACTGTTTCGATTCACGATCTGATCGCGGGCCGCTGGAGCCCGCGCGCGTATTCGGATGAACCCGTCAGCGCCGGCGATCTGCACGCGGTATTCGAAGCCGCCCGCTGGGCGCCGTCCGCGTACAACGCGCAGCCGTGGCGTTTCATCGTATTCGACCGCACGCAGGACGAAGACGCGTTCAAGCGCGCGTTCGCGACGCTGGTGCCGTTCAACCAGGGCTGGAATGCGCCGGCGCCCGTGCTGATCGCGGTGACCGCGCATACGCTCACGTCGAAGGGCGAACCGGCGCCGACCGCGCTGTACGACGCGGGCGCCGCCGCGATGTCGCTGGTGCTGCAGGCGCACGCGCTGGGCCTGGCTGCCCACCAGATGAGCGGCTTCGACGCGAAGGCGTTCCGCGACGCGTTCGCGATTCCGGCCGACGTCGCGATTCCGGCGATCATCGCGCTCGGCCACTACGGCAACGTCGACAAGCTCGATCCCGTGCTGCGCGATCGTGAGAAGGCGCCGCGCACGCGTCATGCGCTCGGCGAGGTCGTCTATGCGAGCGCGTGGAAGAAGGGCTTCGACGCGGCAGCCTGACCGCCAGGCGGGCGGGCTGCGTCGCGCGTCCCGCCCCGCGTGTCTCCCGGCGCGCCAGGCTGCGTGCCGTCGCGATCGGGGCTCGTTGCGCGGCACCGATGGCCAGCCCCGGTTGTGATCCCGCGGGCTTCATGTTAAAAAGCCCGTCCTTTCCGTTTTCGCGCCGGCCCTGCTGCGGCAACTTCCCATGACTTACTGCGCGATCGATTTCGGCACGTCCAATTCCGCCGTGGCGCTGCCCGACGGCGACGGCATGCGCCTCGCGCCCGTCGAGGGCGACCACCTGACGCTGCCCACCGCGATCTTCTTCAACAATGACGAAGAGACGGTCGAATACGGCCGTGCGGCGCTGGCTTCCTACATCGACGGTTTCGACGGCCGGCTGATGCGCTCGATGAAGAGCATCCTCGGCTCGCCGCTCGCGGAAACGACGACCGATCTCGGCGACGGCAGCGCGATCGCGTACACCGAAATCATCGCGCGCTTCCTGACGCACCTGAAGCGCAAGGCCGAAACCCGCGCGGGGGCGCCGATCGGCCGTGCGGTGCTCGGCCGGCCCGTGTTCTTCGTCGACGACGATCCGCGCGCCGACCGCCTCGCACAGGATCAACTCGAAGCCGCCGCGCGGTCGGTCGGCTTCGCGGACGTGCAATTCCAGTACGAACCGATCGCGGCCGCGTTCGACTACGAATCGCGCCAGCAGGCGGAGCGGCTCGTGCTCGTCGCCGACATCGGCGGCGGCACGTCCGACTTCTCGCTGGTGCGCGTCGGGCCCGAGCGGATGGCGCGGCTCGAGCGCAAGGACGACGTGCTGGCCCACCACGGCGTGCACGTCGCGGGCACCGACTACGACCGGCGTGTCGAGCTGGCGGCGATCCTGCCCGCATTCGGCTACCGTTCGCTCGACCCCGAAGGGCGCGAGCTGCCGAACAAGATCTACTTCGATCTCGCCACCTGGCACCTGATCAACACGGTCTACACGCCGAAGCGGCTCGGCGAGCTGAAGCTGATGAAGCACCTGTATCGCGAGGTGCGGCAATACGACCGGCTCACGAGCGTGGTCGAACAGCGGCTCGGACATGCGCTGATGGCGCGTGCGGAAGAAGCGAAGATCGGCGTCGCGGCGGGCGGGGAGACGATGATCGACCTGAACGACGTGGAAGAGGATCTGCAGATCGCGTTCGATGCCGGCCGCCTCGTCGACGCGAGCCACGACGACACCGCGCGCATCGTCGACGCCGCGCGCGAAACGGTGCGGCTCGCGGGCGTTGCGCCGCGCGATGTCGGCGCGCTGTATTTCACCGGCGGCTCGACGGGGCTCGCGTTCCTGTCGGGCGCGCTCGCGGGTGCGTTCCCGGATGCGCAACCGGTGTTCGGCGACCGCCTCGCGAGTGTCGCGACGGGCCTCGGCATTCACGCGCAGCGACTATTCGGTTGAATGCGAGCGGCTAAAAGGCCGCCATGCCGGGCGACCGGCGCTGAAAAACAAAAAGCCCCGCCGAAGCGGGGCTTTTTACACGAATAATCGCGCCAAGCTTAGACCGGACGGATGTTCGCAGCTTGCAGACCCTTCGGGCCCGTCTTCACTTCGAATTCAACCTTCTGGTTTTCTTGCAGCGTCTTGAAGCCTTCGACGCGGATTTCCGAGAAGTGCGCGAACAGATCGTCGCCGCCGCCTTCCGGGGTGATGAAGCCGAAGCCCTTTGCGTCATTGAACCACTTGACGGTACCGGTTGCCATGTTACTTGTTCCTAAAAAGATAAAACGGGGCCGAAGCCCATGGGGTGCGGAAAATCAAGGAAGGGGTAATAGGACCAACCGGAGTACCGTTGATGGGCGAACTACGAAAGAACCAATTCACTCGCCACTTGAAATCCTGCGAAGTCCTTTATACGGCTTATCAACCGCGTGGTCAACCGTATTTCCATTGACTCAGGGTTATTGCGTAGATCAGGTTTACAAAGCTTGCAAACGACGCGAATTTTTTGTAGGGGCCGATCGATTTTGGCGCCACGTTTCAGGTGCAACCGTTAAACTACGCGCCGCGTGGACGGGTTGCCCTGATCGGGTGACTCGCCCCCCCAAAATTGCGTGCGCGGTGCTGTCCGAGCCGATCCCGGACCGCGGGCCGACCATGCTTTTTGAGACACAGGAGAGGATGTGAAGAGTTCTATTCAACGGAACATCGGCCCGTTTGCATTGATGCTGACGGGGCTGGGTTCGATTATCGGCTCGGGCTGGCTGTTCGGCGCCTGGAAGGCCGCGAAGATTGCCGGTCCGGCGGCGATCTGCGCATGGATCATCGGCGCTGTCGTGATTCTTGCCATTGCACTGACGTACGCGGAATTGGGCGCGATGTTCCCCGAGTCGGGCGGGATGGTGCGCTACGCGCGCTACTCGCATGGTTCGCTGGTCGGCTTCATCAGCGCGTGGGCGAACTGGATCGCGATCGTATCCGTGATCCCGATCGAGGCTGAAGCGTCGATCCAGTACATGAGTACGTGGCCGTATCCCTGGGCGCACGCGCTGTTCGTGAACGGTGAGTTGACGGTACCCGGCCTGCTGCTGTCCGCGGTGCTGGTCGTCATCTACTTCCTGTTGAACTACTGGGGCGTGAAGGCGTTTGCCCGTGCGAACACCACGATCACGATCTTCAAGTTCCTGATCCCCGGCCTCACGATCCTCGGCCTGATGCTGACGAGCTACCATCCGGAGAACCTCGGCACGGCGTCGAACGCGACTTTCGCGCCGTACGGCTGGTCGGCGGTGCTGACCGCGGTCGCGACGAGCGGCATCGTGTTCGCGTTCAACGGCTTCCAGAGCCCGGTGAACCTCGCGGGCGAAGCGCGCAATCCGTCGCGCAGCGTGCCGTTCGCGGTGATCACGTCGATCCTGATCGCGCTCGTGATCTACGTGCTGCTGCAGATGGCGTATATCGGCTCGGTGAATCCGGCCGACGTCGCACAGGGCTGGTCGCACTTCAACTTCAAGTCGCCGTTCGCCGAACTGGCGATCGCGCTGAACCTGAACTGGCTTGCGATCCTGCTGTACGTCGACGCATTCGTCAGCCCGAGCGGCACCGGTACGACGTACATGGCGACGACCACCCGCATGATCTACGCGATGGAGCGCAACAACACGATGCCGAAGATGTTCGGCAACGTGCACCCGCTCTACGGCGTGCCGCGTCAGGCGATGTGGTTCAACCTGCTGGTCTCGTTCATCTTCCTGTTCTTCTTCCGCGGCTGGAGCTCGCTCGCGGCGGTGATCTCGGTTGCGACGGTGATCTCGTACCTGACCGGCCCGATCAGCCTGATGGCGCTGCGCCGTGCGGCGACCGACATCGAGCGTCCGCTGTCGATTCCGCTGATGAAGCTGATCGCGCCGTTCGCATTCGTCTGCGCATCGCTGATCCTGTACTGGGCGAAGTGGCCGCTGACGGGCGAGATCATCCTGCTGATGATCGTCGCGCTGCCGGTGTACTTCTACTTCCAGGCGAAGTCGGGCTGGACCGGCTGGGGTGACGACCTGAAGGCCGCCTGGTGGCTGGTCGCATACCTGCCGACGATGGCCGTGCTGTCGCTGATCGGCAGCAAGGAGTTCGGCGGTCACGGCGTGCTGCCGTACGGCTGGGACATGCTGGTCGTCGCGGCAATCGCGCTGGTGTTCTACTTCTGGGGCGTGAGCACCGGCTACCGCACCAAGTATCTCGACGAGCGCGAGTCGCACGACGAGATCCTCGAAGGGGTCGGTGCCTGACGACGCCCGACCTGCCGCCGGAATCGGCGGCGGCAGCCAAGGCAAGAAAAAGCCCGCCCGAGCATCGCTCGGGCGGGCTTTTTCGTTGATGCGGGTGCCGCGCGCCGGTTGGCGCCGTGCCGCTCAGGCGGTCGTGCTCGCGAACACGTAGTTCGTCATCGCGAGCACGCGCTGGTACGTGCCGAGCGACTGGATGCCGAGCTGGTAGTCGTCGTCCGCCGCGCCGAGCGCCGTGAACACCGGCAGCAGATGCTCGTCGGTCGGATGCATCAGCGCCGCGAGCGGCGCCTGCCGGCGGTAGTCGAGCAGGGCGTCGATGTCGCGCGCGGCCAGCTTCGCCTCGAACCAGTCGGTGAATTCCGCGACGCGCGGATCCGCATCCTCCGGTGCCGCACCGAAATCGGCGGCGCGCAGGTTGTGCGTGATCTGGCCCGAGCCGATCACCATCACGCCTTCGTCGCGCAGCGGTCGCAGCGCGCGGCCGAGCGCGAAGTGGTGGGCGGCATCCGCGCGCGGCTGGATCGACAACTGCGCCACCGGCACGTCGGCTTCCGGGAACATCAGCAGCATCGGTACCCACGCGCCGTGGTCGAGGCCGTGCTCGGTCGTCGCGGTCTCGATGCCTGCCGCGTTCAGCAGCCCGGCCGCGCGCTCGGCGACGTCAGGCGCGCCGGGCGCCGGGTAGCGGATGTCGTACAGCGCCTGCGGAAAGCCGTAGAAGTCGTGGATCGTGTCCGGATGCGCGGCGATGCTGGCGACGGGCCGCTGCGTGCCCCAGTGCGCGGACAGCATCAGCACCGCGCGCGGGCGCGGCAATTCGGCAGCGAGGTACGTGAATGCACCGGACGGCAGCGTCGGGTCGATCGGCAGCGTCGGGGCGCCGTGGGACAGGTAGAGCGAAGGCAAGCGGTTCATGGCGGTGGCCTGCAAAGGGATTTGCCAGTGACTATAGGCGCGTACTGCGCATTGATAAATCCACGCTCTGGAATTTGATTGGCGCTTGTTTGTTGATAATCGGGGTGATGTGGCGCACACCGCGGCTGATGGCCGTTGTATTTGTGAAATCGAATGTATTTCGCCGAAAATTCGCGAAGATGCACGCAGATCGAGTCTGCGGGAGTGCGCTTACTGCGCGTGCCGGATGCCGGCCCACGGCGTCGTCAGCGGGGCGTTGAGCGCGAACAGGTCGAGGACGCGCGTGACGGTCTGGTCGACGAGTTCCTCGATCGTCTTCGGCATCGCGTAGAACGCGGGCAGCGGCGGGAAGACGATGCCGCCCATTTCGGTAACGGCCGTCATGTTGCGCAGATGCGCGAGGTTGAACGGCGTTTCACGCACCATCAGCACGAGGCGGCGGCGCTCCTTCAACGTGACGTCGGCGGCGCGCGTGATCAGGTTGTCGGACAGCCCGTGCGCGACGCTGGCGAGCGTCTTCATCGAGCAGGGTGCGATCACCATCCCGTCGGTCGCGAACGATCCCGATGCGATCGTCGCGCCGACGTCGCGCACCGAGTGCACGACGTCCGCGCGGCTTTCGACATCGGTCTTCGACAGCTTCAGTTCGTGCTGGATGTTGAGCCAGCCGGCGTTCGAAATCAGCAGGTGCGTTTCGACGCCGCCGGCGGCGCGCAGCAGGTCGAGCAGCCGTACGCCGTAGATCGCGCCGGTGGCGCCGGTGATCGCGACGATCAGCCGGCGTGGCGGCGCGCTGGGAGATGCCATCGAAAGGGGAGGCTTACGCGGCGGCGAACAGTTGCTGCAGTTCGCCCGACTGGTACATCTCCATCATGATGTCCGAGCCGCCGACGAATTCGCCCTTCACGTAGAGCTGCGGGATGGTCGGCCAGTTCGAGAACTCCTTGATGCCCTGGCGGATCTCGTCGTCTTCGAGCACGTTGACCGTCTTGAACTGGTCGACGCCGCAGGCTTTCAGCACCTGGATGGCGCGGCCCGAGAAGCCGCACATCGGGAATTGTGCGTTGCCCTTCATGAAGAGCACGACCTGGTTTTCGTCGACGATTTGCTTGATACGTTGTTGGGTGTCCATGACTGACCTTGCGTGTTTGCGGGGCGTTAGATCGAAATGATAGCGGATTTCAACCGGGCGGGCCGGGCATCAGCCCGGCAGGCGGCCGCCTGTCGTGCGTTCGATCGCGGCCAGATCGGCGAGCGATTCGACTGCGACGAAGCCGTGCGATGCGAGCAGCGCGCGCACGGCTTCGGCCTGGTCGTAGCCGTGCTCGATCCAGAGCGTGCCGCCCGGTTTCAGATAGGTGCCGGCGCCCGCGACGATCGTGCGGATCGCGCTGAGGCCGTCGGCATCGTCGGTGAGTGCGCCGCGCGGCTCGAAACGCAGGTCGCCTTGAGCGAGGTGCGGATCGTGCTGCGCGATGTACGGCGGGTTGCTGACGATCGTGTCGAATGCGAGCGCCGGCTCGAGCGCCGCGTACCAGTCGCTTTGCAGCCAGTGCAGCGGGCCGCCGGGGCGGTGCGCGTCGAGCAGCTTGCCGGCGTTGCGTTGCGCGACCGCGAGTGCGGCCGGCGAACGATCGAGCGCCCACACGCGCGCATCGGGCCGCTCGGCAGCGATGGAGACGGCAATCGCGCCGCTGCCCGTGCCAAGATCGAGCACGGCCGGATGTGGCAGTCCGTCGATCGCATCGAGTGCGGCTTCGACGAGCAATTCGGTTTCGGGGCGCGGGATCAGCACGTCGGGCGTTACGTCGAACGGCCGGCCGAAGAATTCGCGCATCCCGACGAGCTGCGCGACGGGCTCGCCGGCCAGGCGGCGCGCCTCGAGCGCACGGTAGCGTTCGACCGCGGCCGCGTCGAGCGGCGCGTCGCCGCGCGTGATCAGTTGCGTGCGAGTCCAGCCGAGCGCATGCGCGAGCAGCACGCGCGCATCGACCGGATCGAGTGGTGACGCGCGCAGCAGTTCGTCGGCGGTGGTGTCGGGCATCACGGCCTCAGTCGGCGTCGCCGAGCGACGCGAGCAGCTCGGCCTGATGCTCGCTGACCAGCGCGCTGATCAGTTCGTCGAGATCGCCGTCCATCAGCGCTTCGAGCCGGTACAGCGTCAGGTTGATCCGGTGGTCGGTCATCCGGCCTTGCGGGAAGTTGTACGTGCGGATCCGTTCCGAGCGGTCGCCCGAGCCGATCAGGCTCTTGCGGGTCGCGGCTTCCTTCGCGTGCTGCTCGTGATACTGCTTGTCCTTGATGCGCGCGGCGAGCACCTTCAGTGCGCGATCCTTGTTCTTGTGCTGCGAACGGTCGTCCTGGCACTCGACGACGATCCCGGTCGGGATGTGCGTGACGCGCACCGCCGAATCGGTCTTGTTGATGTGCTGGCCGCCTGCGCCGGACGCGCGGAACGTGTCGATCCGCAGGTCGGCCGGATTGATCTCGACTTCGCCGATTTCGTCGGCTTCCGGCATCACCGCGACCGTGCATGCGGACGTATGGATGCGCCCCTGCGTTTCGGTCGCGGGCACACGCTGCACGCGATGGCCGCCCGATTCGAACTTCAGGCGCGAAAACGCACCCTGGCCCGCGATCCGCACGATCACTTCCTTGTAGCCGCCGAGATCCGACGCGCTTTCCGACATCATTTCGACCTGCCAGCGCTGGCGTTCCGCGAAGCGCAGGTACATGCGCAGCAGGTCGCCCGCGAACAGCGCCGATTCGTCGCCGCCCGTGCCCGCACGGATTTCGAGGAAGATGTTGCGATCGTCGTTCGGATCCTTCGGCAGCAGCATCTTCTGCAGCTCGGTTTCGAGGCGGGTCATGCTCTCGCGCGCGCTGCGGATCTCGTCTTCCGCGAAGTCGCGCATCGACAGATCGCCGAGCAGCTCCTGCGCGGCCGTCTCGTCGCTGCGCGACTGGCGCCACAGCGCGTACTGTTCGACCACCGGGCCGAGTTCCGCATGTTCACGCGTCAGCTTGCGGTACTGGTCGAGGTCGGCCGTGACGTTTTCGCGGCTCAGCAGGTCGTTCAGTTCGGCCAGCCGTGTGGACAGCTGGTCGAGCTTGCGTTGCATGCTCGTCTTCATGGTGTGGAGCGGCGCTCCCGGGCAAGGGGTATTCGGAAAGGATAGACCGGCGCGCGGCCGGCGGCAGGGCGATCGGCCGGCGCTAGTGGCCGGACTGGTCGTTCGAGCGCGGTGCGTGCTGGTAGAAGCCGCGCATCAGGTCGATCAGCGAATCGCGATCGGCCCCGTTCACGCGGTTGAGCGCGCTCGTCGGGCCGTGGATCAGCTTGTTGGTCAGCGCCTGCGACAGCGCTTCGAGCACGGCGGCCGGATCGTCGCCGCGCGCGAGCAGCTTCTGCGCCTTGTCGACTTCGGCCCGGCGCAGCGCGTCGGCCTGCGTATGCATGTGACGGATCACCGGCACGACGCTGCGCGTGTCGAGCCATTGCATGAAATTCTGCACGCGCGTCTCGATGATCGTTTCGGCCTGTGCGACCGCGGCTTGCCGCGATGCGTTGCCTTCGCGCACGATCGCGCCGAGATCGTCGACGGTGTAGAGGAACACATCCTTCAGCTTGCCGACTTCGGGCTCGATGTCGCGCGGTACCGCGAGGTCGACCATGAAGATCGGCCGGTGGCGGCGTGCCTTTACCGCGCGCTCGACGGCACCGAGGCCGATGATCGGCAGCGTCGACGCCGTACACGACACGATGATGTCGAATTCGTGCATGCGGGTCGGCAGGTCCGCGAGCGGCATCGCGCGGCCGTTGAAGCGTTCGGCGAGCCGCTGGCCGCGTTCGGCCGTGCGGTTCGCGACGACGAGTTCGCGCGGGCCTTGCGCGGCGAAGTGCGTCGCGCACAGCTCGATCATCTCGCCGGCGCCGATGAACAGCACGCGCTGATCGGACACTTTTTCGAAGATGCGCTGCGCGAGGCGCACCGCGGCGGCGGCCATCGATACCGACTGCGTGCCGATTTCGGTCGTGCCGCGCACTTCCTTCGCCACCGCGAACGTGCGCTGGAACAGCTGGTTCAGATAGGTGCCGAGCGCGCCGGCTTCCGTCGCGGTGCGGACGGCGTCCTTCATCTGGCCCAGAATCTGCGTTTCGCCGAGCACCATCGAATCGAGGCCGGACGCGACGCGGAATGCGTGCCGGACCGCTTCCGACTGCGGCAGCGCATAGACGTGCGGCGCGAGCTCGTCGACCGGGATCCGGTGATACTCAGACAGCCAGCGGACCGCGCCTTCGCGTGCCGCACGATCGTCGGTCGCGCAATACAGTTCGGTGCGGTTGCAGGTGGAGAGGATCGCCGCTTCGGGCGTATTGGGCGCCTGGGGGCCGAGAAACACGTTTTTGAACGTGACGAGAGCCGGCTTGATCTGCTCGAGCGGAAACGCCACGCGTTCGCGCAAGGCGACAGGCGCAGTGTGGTGATTGATTCCGATCGTGAGGAGTTGCATATCGAGGGCTATCGTTTAGCCCCATATTATAGCGTTTCAGCGATTTCCTCACTCGCCGCATACCGGGCATCAGCGTGCCGGGGCCGGGAATTTGGGGGCTCGATCGGTACGCGGTCGAGCTGATAGCCGTAGCCGTAGAGCGGCAGCAGCCGGTAGCCGCGCTCCGGAAGCAGCTGCAGTTTGCTGCGCAGCCGGGACGCATGGGTATCGAGCGTGCGCGACTTCATGTCGCGGCGTCGCGCCCACACCGTTTCGAGGATATGGGCACGCGACACCGGCCGCGACAGATTCGTGAACAGCAACTGCGCGAAACGGAACTCCTTCGGCGTGAGTGAAACGATTGCGTCGCCGAAGCGAACGAGGCAGTGCGTCGCGTCGAAAGCGTATTCGCCATACATTTCGCGCGAGCGGGTCGGCGGCCGGCGCACGCCGGCGCGCCGGCTCAGCGCGTTGACGCGCGCAAGCAGCTCGGGCCCGCTCACGGGGCGCACGAGGCAATCGTCGGCGCCCGCGTGCAGGCACGATACGATTTCGCTTTCGCGCGGCAACTGCATCACGGCGATGGCCGGCAGCCCGGGCAGGATCGTCTGTGCGCGCGGAATGACTTCCTCGGCCGGCTGGTCGCCGGCCCAGTGGCCGGTGATCAGCATGTCGCAGGTGTTGTCGGCGGCGAGCCACTCGAAGAATGCCGTGCTGGACGGAAACGCGTGGCACACATGACCGCCCGCAAAGAGCAGACGGTTCAGGAGCGCGGCATGACGCGCGTCCGGATCGATCAGCGTGATTCGCATGAGAATTTCTTCAATACGGTAGCCGGTGCGCGCTTGCCATAACGTCGAGTCGGCCCCTACACTCGAATGTTCGCGGTACCCGGCTGGTCTCGGGTTCGATGGATAAATCGATGCTAGCCGCTGGCAACGTTCACGCCTATGGGACGAATCTGAATTTATAGAAGGCGTCGAATGAACTGGTTTGGAATCCTTGTCCTGGGAGCGGCCGTCGGGCTGTTCGGCCGATGGCTGCATCCGATGCGGCGCACGGGCCGGCCGGCGTGGTGGATCGCGGTGCTCGCCGGCATCGTCGGCGCGGCCGCGGCCCGCATGGCCGGCAATCTCTCGGGACTGTTTTACGATGGCGAGACGCTCGAATGGCCGGTCTGCACCGGCGTCGCACTCCTCGCCGTAGCCGTGACGGTCGCGCTGTCGGCCCGTCGCTGAATGCTCTCAGGTGAAATCATGAATGCCCGTCTTCCCGAAGTCTCGCCGGTGCCGGCCCGCCTCGCGCTGCTGCGTGGCGCCATGGCCCGCGAGAACCTGGCCGCCTATCTCGTGCCGTCCGCCGATCCCCATCTGTCCGAGTATCTGCCGGAGCGCTGGCAGGCCCGCCGCTGGCTGTCCGGCTTCACGGGCTCGGTCGGTACGCTGGTCGTGACTGCGGATTTCGCGGGGCTGTGGGTCGACAGCCGCTACTGGGTGCAGGCCGATGCCGAACTGGCCGGCACGGGCGTGCAACTGATGAAGATGACGGGCGGGCAGCAGAGCGCGCCGCACGTCGACTGGCTCGCGCAGAACGTGGCGGCGGGTGCGACGGTCGGCGTCGACGGCGCGGTGCTCGGCGTCGCGGCCGCACGCGGGCTGACGGGCGCGCTGAATGCACGCGGCATCGCGCTGCGCACCGACCTCGACCTGCTCGACGCGATCTGGCCCGAGCGGCCGGGGCTGCCCGGCGACGCGGTGTTCGAGCACGCGGCGCCGCAGGCCGACACGACGCGCGCGAGCAAGCTGGCCGAAGTGCGCCGCGCGATGCGTGCGCAGGGCGCACAGTGGCATTTCGTGTCGACGCTCGACGACCTCGCATGGCTGTTCAACCTGCGCGGCGCCGACGTCAACTTCAATCCCGTATTCGTTGCGCACGCAATGATCGGCGCCGATCGCGCGACGCTGTTCGTCGCCGACGGCAAGGTGTCGCCGGCATTGGCTGCGTCGCTTGCACAGGACGGCGTCGACGTTCGTGCCTACGACGCCGCGCGCGCCGCGCTCGCGGCGCTGCCCGACGGCGCGACGCTGCTGATCGACCCGCGCCGCGTGACGTTCGGCACGCTCGAGGCCGTGCCGGCCGGCGTGAAGCTGGTCGAGGCCGTGAATCCGTCGACGTTCGCGAAGTCGCGCAAGACGTCCGCCGAGATCGAGCACGTGCGCGTGACGATGGAACACGACGGCGCCGCGCTTGCGGAATTCTTCACCTGGTTCGAGCAGGCCGTGAACCGCGAGACGATCACCGAGCTGACGATCGAGGAAAAACTCACGGCCGCGCGCGCGCGGCGCCCCGGTTACGTGTCGGCGAGTTTCGCGACGATAGCGGGCTTCAATGCGAACGGTGCGATGCCGCACTACCACGCAACGCGCGAGTCGCATGCGACGATCGCCGGCGACGGGCTGCTGCTGATCGATTCGGGCGGCCAGTACGTGACGGGCACGACCGACATCACGCGCGTCGTGCCGGTCGGCACGGTCAGCGACCTGCAGCGGCGCGATTTCACGATCGTGCTGAAATCGATGATGGCGCTGTCGCGCGCCCGTTTCCCGCGCGGCATCCGTTCGCCGATGCTCGACGCGATCGCGCGTGCGCCGATGTGGTCGGCCGGGCTCGACTACGGCCACGGCACGGGGCATGGCGTCGGCTACTTCCTGAACGTGCACGAAGGCCCGCAGGTCATCTCGCACTACGCGCCGGCCGAGCCGTACACGGCGATGGAAGAGGGCATGATCACGTCGATCGAGCCGGGCGTGTACCGTCCCGGCCAGTGGGGCATCCGGATCGAGAACCTGGTCGTGAACCGCGCGGCCGGGCAGACCGAATTCGGCGATTTCCTCGCGTTCGAGACGCTCACGCTGTGCCCGATCGACACGCGCTGCGTGCTGATCGAGATGCTGCACGAAGAAGAACGCGCGTGGCTGAACGCGTATCACGCAACGGTGCGCGAGCGCGTCGGCCGGCACCTGAGCGGCGATGCGAAGGCGTGGCTCGACACGCGCACGCAGCCGATCTGAAACAACACGTGATAACGGCCGGACAACGGCCGAACGACAAAACCGAGGGCAAGCAATGGCGGACACCGCAGTGATCGTGGTCGACATGCAGCGCGGGCTGGTGGAGCGGGCGCAGCCCGCTTACCGGCTCGATGACGTGGTGTCGGGCATCAACCGGTTGACGGCGGCGGCGCGCGCGGCGAACGCGCCCGTGTGCTTCGTGCAGCACGACGGCGATGCGGACGACGACATCGTGCCCGGCACGCCGGGCTGGGAACTGCATGCGGGGCTGGTCGTCGGGAACGACGACTGGCGCGTGCGCAAGCAGGTGAGCGATTCGTTTCACGACACGCCGCTCGCGGCGCAGCTCGACCGCCACGGCATCCGTTCGGTGCTGATCTGCGGCTATGCGACCGAGTTTTGCGTCGATTCGGCCGCACGCCGCGCGGCGCTGCTCGGCTACCGGACGACCGTCGTGTCCGACCTGCACACGACGAACGAGCGCACGCACCTGTCGGCCGCGCAGATCGTCGCGCACCATCATTTCGTATGGCAAAACAATACGCTGTCGGGCAATCCGGTGACGCCGCGCCCGCTCGTGGACGTCCTGGCAACGGAGTTCGCATGACGATCAAGGCCGTGGTGTTCGATTTCGGCGGCGTGCTGATCGACTGGAGCCCCGAGTACCTTTACCGGGAGCTGATTCCCGACGACACGGAGCGTCGCTGGTTCCTCACGCACGTGTGTGCGATGGACTGGGTGATCCGCCAGGACGGCGGGCAGACGATCGAAGAGGGGACGGCCGAGCTCGTCGCGAAGTTTCCGGAGCATGAGGCGCTGATCCGTGCGTTCTATGTGCGCTGGCACGAGATGATCGGCGGCGTGCTCGAAGAGGGGGCCGCACTCGTCGACCGGCTGGAGGCACAGGGGATGCCGCTGTTCGGGCTGACGAACTGGTCCGCGCAGACGTTTCCGTATGCGTGGGACAACTTCCCGGTGCTGCGGCGTTTCAAGGAGATCGTCGTGTCGGGCCGCGTGAAGCTCGTGAAGCCCGATCCGGCGATCTATCGCGAGATGCATGCGCGAATCGAGCCGCACCTGCCGGGCATCGCGCCGCACGAACTCGTGTTCATCGACGACAACGCGAAGAACGCCGCGGCCGCGACGGCGCTCGGCTGGCACGGCATTCATCACACGAGTGCGGCAGCGACCGAGGCACGGCTGCGCGAACTGGGCGCGCTCGCGTAAGCGGCGAGCGAGCAGCAGCCGTCAGATAAAAAAAGCGGGCCAGCGGCCCGCTTTTTTGTTGTGCCGCTCCTGAAGCGGCCACCCTTGGTGCCTGGCCCTGCGTTGCCGCAGCGCCGGGCACCCGGGCCGTACCGGTCAGCGGCTGATCGGCTTGTAGCGCAGACGCTTCGGCTTCGCGGCTTCCTCGCCGAGGCGCGCACGCTTGTCGGCTTCGTATTCCTGGTAGTTGCCGTCGAAGAACGTGACCTGCGAATCGCCTTCGAACGCGAGGATGTGCGTCGCGATCCGGTCGAGGAACCAGCGATCGTGCGAGATCACCATCACCGAGCCCGCGAATTCGAGCAGCGCGTCTTCCAGCGCGCGCAGCGTTTCGACGTCGAGGTCGTTCGACGGTTCGTCGAGCAGCAGCACGTTGCCGCCGGAGATCAGCGTCTTCGCGAGGTGCAGGCGGCCGCGTTCGCCGCCGGACAGGTTGCCGACGATCTTCTGCTGGTCGCCGCCCTTGAAGTTGAAGCGGCCGATGTACGCGCGCGACGGCGTTTCGTACTTGCCCACCGTCAGCACGTCGGCGCCGCCCGAGATTTCCTCGAACACCGTCTTCGAGCCGTCGAGCGCGTCGCGGCTCTGGTCGACGTACGCGAGCTTCACGGTCGGCCCCATCACGACTTCGCCCGAATCCGGCTGTTCCTTGCCCGTCAGCATCCGGAACAGCGTCGACTTGCCGGCGCCGTTCGGGCCGATGATGCCGACGATCGCGCCAGCCGGGATCTTCAGGTTCAGGTTGTCGATCAGCAGGCGGTCGCCGAACGCCTTGCTGACGTTCTTGAACTCGATCACTTCATTGCCGAGGCGGTCGCCGACCGGAATGAAGATTTCCTGCGTTTCGTTGCGCTTCTGGTATTCCTGGCTGTTCAGTTCCTCGAAGCGCGCGATACGGGCCTTCGACTTCGCCTGGCGGCCCTTCGGGTTCTGGCGCACCCACTCCAGTTCCTTCTTGATCGCCTTCTGGCGTGCCGATTCCGATGCTTCTTCCTGCTTCAGGCGCTCTTCCTTCTGGTCGAGCCAGCTGCTGTAGTTGCCCTTCCACGGAATGCCGTGGCCGCGGTCGAGTTCGAGAATCCACTCGGCTGCGTTGTCGAGGAAGTAGCGATCGTGGGTGACGGCGACCACGGTGCCCGGGAAGCGCACCAGGAACTGCTCGAGCCAGTCGACCGATTCGGCGTCGAGGTGGTTGGTCGGTTCGTCGAGCAGCAGCATGTCCGGCTTTTCGAGCAGCAGCTTGCACAGCGCGACGCGGCGCTTTTCACCGCCCGACAGGTGCTCGATCTTTGCGTCCCACGACGGCAGGCGCAGTGCGTCGGCGGCCACTTCGAGCTGCTGCTCGGGGCTGCCGCCGTCGCTCGACGCGAGGATCGCTTCGTACTTCGCCTGCTCGGCTGCGAGCGCGTCGAAGTCGGCGTCCGGCTCCGCGTATGCCGCGTAGATTTCTTCCAGCTTCTTGTTGGCCTGGAACAGGTCGCCGAGGCCGTCCTCGACGGCTTCGCGCACCGTCTTCGTCGGGTCGAGCTGCGGCTCCTGCGGCAGGTAGCCGATGTTCAGGTTCGGCATCGGCGTCGCTTCGCCTTCGATGTCCTTGTCGACGCCCGCCATGATGCGGATCAGCGTCGACTTGCCCGAGCCGTTCAGGCCGAGCACGCCGATCTTCGCGCCGGGAAAGAACGACAGCGAGATGTCCTTCAGGATCTGGCGCTTGGGCGGCACGATCTTGCCGACCCGGTTCATCGTGAAAACGTATTGGGCCATTTGGGTGTGAAAGTCAGAAGTGGTTGAGACGGCCGCGCAGCGCGCGGGCGGGGCGGCGTCGGGGGATTCGGTACGGAGCGTGCCGCGCATGGCGCGGCGGCGTCGCCGCGTGTCGGCGGCGAGAGCGGCTATTGTACTTCGCCGCCGCCTGCCGCTGGCGCGATGCCGGCCTTTTGGCCAGGGCCATGCTCACAGCCACGCGGCGACGCCGCCGTGCCCCGAGCACGTGCCGCGCCGGTGACGGCTGAAGCTGTACGTGCCGTCGCGGCAGCGCGCGCTCGCACTGTCGGGCACGCGGCCCGATTTCGAATGTGCGGGCGCGTGCACGGTTTCGCCGTCGCGGTTGCGGTACGTGTCGTGACGGTCGAGATCGGCTTCGTTGCCGTAGCCGGGCGGGGCGCGGTACGCGTGCGCCGGATGGGGCAGCGCGGCGCACGCGACGAAGAACGCGGCGGACAGGGTCGCGATGCGCGTCGCGCGGCGGAGCAGGGCAGGCATGGTCTCTCTCGGTCTGTTGTTATCGGTGCCGGGCCGCATGTTAGCCGACCGGCCGCGGATCGGCGCCGCGCGGGGCGTGGCGCTACGCCGCGCCGGACATCGACGCCGCGCCGTCGGCCTGCACGGCGTCGAGGATCCATCGGCGAAAAGCGGCGACCTTCGGCCGTTCCGCATGATGCGGTGGATAGACGAGGTAGTACGCGAAATCGTCGAGCCACGCGACGTCGGCGAGCTGCACGAGCCGGCCGCTTGCCAGCTCGCCGCGCACCATCGCGGCCGGCAGCAGCCCGGCGCCCTGGCCGGCGACGATCGCCTGCAGCAGCAGGCCCGAGTCGTCGAACGCGGGGCCGCGTGGCGGACCGAAGTCGTCGATCCGCTGCGCGCCGAACCAGATGTGCCAGCCCTTGCGCTCGGCATCGTGCAACTGCGGCCAGCCGACGAGATCGGCGGGCGTTGCCGGCATGCCGAGTCGCGTGACGAGTTCGGGCGACGCGAGCGCGACGATCTCCACCGTCAGCAGGCGTTCGCTGCACAGGCCGATGTAGCGCCCGAGGCCGTGACGGATCGCGACATCGACACCGTCACGTGAAAAATCCGCGAGTGCATGGCTCGTGCTGACCTGCAGGTCGACGTCCGGGCAAGCCTCCCGGAACCGGGCGAGGCGCGGGACGAGCCATGCGGATGCGAAGAACGGCGTGACGCTTACCGTCAGCACGCCGCTGTCGGCGGCGCCGGACACGCGCTGCGACGCGTCGGCGATCTGCCTGAACGCGTTGCGCACCGGCGGCAGGTAGTCGCGGCCGGCGGCCGTGAGCAGGATGCCGCGGTTGACGCGCTCGAACAGCTGCACGCCGAGATGCGCCTCCAGCGTGCGAATCATCTGGCTTACCGCACCGGGCGTGACCGACAGCTCCTCGGCCGCCGCCTTCACCGACAGGTGGCGGGCGGCCGCTTCGAATGCGCGCAGCGCATTGAGGGGCGGCAAGCGGGAACGATTCATTGAGTTTTTCTAAATCGAAAGTCCGATGAAATATCGTTTGAGACGATGCGTACGCGCGAGTACCGTTGACGCATCGGATCGCGTGCTTCGCGACTGCCTGTCGGCGGCCGATGCGATCAACATAGTTCAACTATATCCATGAGGCAATCCGGTTGCTGCCGGCGGCCGGTGGAACCTGAGAGGAGCATCGTCATGAACCGCCCGGGCGCATCGCGCCTTTTTTACGGCTGGTACGTGGTTGCAGCCGCGTTCGCCGTCACGTTCGTCGGTTTCGGCAGCGCGTATACGTTCAGCGCGTTCGTCGAATCGCTGCAGCGGGATTTCGCCGCGTCGCGCGGGCAGATCTCACTCGTGTTCTCGCTCGCCGGTTTCCTGTATTTCGGTTTCGGCATCATCAGCGGGCCGCTCGCCGACCGCTTCGGCTCGCGGCGGCTCGCCATCGCCGGGATGTTGCTGACGGGCGCCGGGCTCGCGGCTGCCGGCGCCGCGCATACGCTGGTGCAGGTTTATGTCGCGTACGGGCTCGGTGTCGGTTTCGGCATCGGCTGCGCGTACGTGCCGGCCGTCGGCGCGGTGCAGCGCTGGTTCGTGCGCCGGCGCGGTTTTGCGTCGGGGCTCGCGGTCGCGGGGATCGGTGTCGGCACGCTGGTGATGCCGCCGCTCGCGTCCGCGTTGATTGCGCATGTCGGCTGGCGCGGTGCGTATTTCACGCTGGCCGTGATCGCGGTCGTGATCGGCGCGGGGATGTCGCTGCTGATCGAGAACGACCCGCGCGGGCGTGGGCTGCTGCCGGACGGGGACGCGGCGCATGAGCCCGTCGAAGGCGGCGGCGCGAAAGCCGCCGGGCCCGAGGCGGGGCACCCGGTGTCCGGGGCAGCCGCGGGCCGCAAGCCGGGCGCCGCTTCGGCGTCTGCCGGCGCGACGGTGCGCGAAGCCGTCACGTCGCGGCCGTTCGCGAGCCTCTACGCGGCATGCCTCATCTGCTCGTTCGGCGTGTTCGTCCCGTTCGTTCACCTCGTGCCGTACGCGCTCGATCATGGCGTCGCGTCGTCGACGGCCGTGCTGCTGCTTGGCGCGATCGGCGTCGGCAGCACGGCCGGCCGCTTCTTCCTCGGTGGCCTCGCCGACCGCTTCGGCCGCCGCACGTCGCTGCTCGCGATGTTCGCCGGCATGGCCGTCGCCCTCGTCGCGTGGGCCGGTGCCGGCACCGTCGCGACGCTCGCCGCGTTCGCGCTCGTGTTCGGTGTGTTCTACGGCGGTTGGGTTGCCGTGCTGCCGGCGGTCGTGATGGACTACTTCGGCGGCCGCAACGTGAGCGGAATCATCGGCGTGCTCTACACGAGCATCGCATTCGGCACGCTGATCGGGCCGACTGCGGCCGGCTTCATCTACGACGCGGGCGGCGGCTATCTCGTGCCGATCCTGGCCAGCGCCGCCGCGAATGCGATCGCCTTCGCGATCGTCGCGACGACAGGGCGTGCAGCGACGGCCACCCGTGCGGCGCGCGGATAGGCGTGCTTCGCCCGGCGCGTCGTCGCGAATTCCGGTAGGGTGGCCGGATCGTCAAACGAAGGCGTGCAGCAGGGAGGCCCGATGACATTCGACGAAGTCCGGCAGATCGCACTGGCGTGGCGGGGCGTCGAGGAAGGTACGTCGTACGGCACGCCCGCACTCAAGGTGAGGGGCAAGATGCTCGCGCGGCTGCGCGAGGACGGCGACACGCTCGTCGTGAAGGGTGTCGGCCCCGACGAGCGCGCGTGGCTGATCGAATCGGAACCTGACGTGTATTACGTGACGGATCACTATGTCGGCTGGCCGATCGTGCTGGTGCGGCTGTCGGCGGCCCGTCCGGACGCCGTGAAAAACCTGCTTCTGCGAGAATGGCAGGCTGTCGTTCCCGCGAAATGGCGCGACGAGATGGCGCGCGGCGCGAGCTGACGCACGGGTTGCCGCAGCTTGCTGCCCGGCTCGACGGGCGCTGCAGGCGCGCTCGCGAGACGCCGCGAATGGTACAAGCGTTGCATCGATCGACGTCGATACAACAAGTGGTTCCATCGAAATTCTTCAATTGGTTCTTAGTGAAGAACCGTTTGATGCTTACACTCCTTCGCTTCGAAGGCAGCTGACGAAAGCCGACGGAAAGGGCGCACGCGATGCGTCGGCGCGCTGCGCGCCGCATCGCACCCGCAGCTTCGCAGACTGCATGGCGCACCGTTCCGGAACGGCCCCCGATCCGGTCCCGTGTCTGCATCCCGTGCAGGCGCCGCATCCGGCCCGGCTCAAGAACCACAATCCCCCGTGCTGCCTTCACGCGATACCCGGCCATACCGGAACCGTTTTTTGGAGAGAGACAGATGAGTGGAAGCAACACAGGCCTCGGTACGGGCCTGAAGCAGCGGCACGTGACGATGATGTCGATTGCCGGCGTCATCGGCGCGGGCTTGTTCGTCGGTTCAGGCCACGCGATCGCGGAGGCCGGCCCGGCATCGATCCTCGCGTATGCGATCGCGGGCGTGCTGGTCGTGCTGGTGATGCGCATGCTCGGCGAGATGGCCGTCGCGCATCCGGACAGCGGTTCGTTCTCCACTTATGCCGATCGCGCGATCGGCCACTGGGCCGGTTTCTCGATCGGCTGGCTGTACTGGTGGTTCTGGGTGCTCGTGATCCCGATCGAGGCGACGGCCGCCGCGACCATCCTGAATGCGTGGTTCCCCTCCGTCGCGACCTGGATCTTCGCGCTCGGCATCACGCTGGTGCTGACGGTCACCAACCTCTTCTCGGTCAAGAACTACGGCGAATTCGAATTCTGGTTCGCGCTGATCAAGGTCGTCGCGATCGTCGTGTTCCTGTGCATCGGCGGGGCGGCGATCGTCGGCATCATCCCTGCGCCGGCCATGTCGGGTGTATCGAACCTGTTCGCGCATGGCGGCTTCATGCCGCACGGCGCGAGCGCGGTGCTCGCGGCAATGCTGACCACGATGTTTTCGTTCCTCGGCACCGAGATCGTGACGATCGCGGCCGCCGAATCGGACAACCCGCAACGCCAGATCGTGCGTGCGACCAACTCGGTGATCTGGCGCATCACGCTGTTCTATCTCGGCTCGATTCTCGTCGTCGCGGCCATCGTGCCGTGGAACGATCCGCTGCTGCCGACGCACGGCTCGTATCAGCGCGCGATGGAGCTGATCGGCATTCCGAATGCGAAGGCGATCATCGACGTGATCGTGCTCGTGTCGGTCGCGAGTTGCCTGAATTCGGCGCTGTACACCGCGTCGCGGATGCTGTTCTCGCTGTCGAAGCGCAAGGATGCGCCGGCGTTCCTGCACCGCACCGATTCGACCGGCACGCCGCGCGCGGCCGTGCTCGCGTCGACCGCATTCGGCTTCCTGACCGTGATCGCGAACTACCTGATGCCGGAGCAGGTGTTCGGCTTCCTGCTCGCGACGTCGGGCGCGATTGCGCTGCTCGTGTATCTCGTGATCGCGATCTCGCAGCTGCGGATGCGCAAGACGCTCGAATCGACCGGTGCGGACCTGACGCTGCGGATGTGGCTGTTCCCGTGGCTCACGTGGTTGGTGATCCTGTTCATCTGCGGCACGCTGACCGTGATGCTCGTGAGCGAGGATCACCGGATGGAAGTGGGCGCGACGGCCGTGCTGGCGTTGATCGTGCTGCTGGCGTCGTGGCTGAACAAGCGTGGTCGCGATGCGCAGGCGAGCGAAGGGCGGCGTGTGTCGGCGACGTGATGAAGGTGAAACGAGGTGGCGGGCAAGCGCTCGCTGCCGGATGACGGGAAAACCCCGCACGAAAAATGGCCTGACCGGCGTTTGCCGGTCAGGCCATTTGTTTTTTGTGGCGGACGCGGCTGCTGGGAGGGGCGCGGAGGTTATCGCGAGAGACAAGGAACAGCGCGCAATTAGCGCGGAATATTCGAACTTGTCTGATTTCATCGACAAAGATTTGCTCTTACATTGATCGCTCTGACTATCGGGGTGAATCGATGAATAAATCGATTTGGATTCCTTTGTTGTTGCTTCACATTAACAGGCAGCACTCTCTGTCCAATCGGTCGATCGATACACCTGCTCGTTCATCGACGGTCTTGAGGTCGATGCGATGAGTGAGCGTTCAACAACTCGCGTCTGCATTGATTTCGTCGCCCGCGACGGATTCCAGTTGAGCGGAACCTATTTCCCGGCAGTCAACGACGATCGTTCCCCTGTACTCATCTGTCCCGCAACAGGGATTCGCCAATCCTTTTATTTCCCGTTTGCGGATTGGTTGCGTCGCGACGGCTATTCGACGTTCGTATTCGACTATCGGGGAATCGGCGCGTCGCTCGATACGCGTCATGTTCGTCAGTCACGCGTGCGGAAACAGGACTGGGGGGAACTCGATATGCCCGCAGCGCTTGATTGGCTCCTCGGCAAGACCGGCGCGGGCCACGCACATTTGATCGGGCATAGCGCAGGTGCGCAACTCATTGGCCTAATGCCGAATCACGCATCGGTTCGCTCTTTGTGCGCTGTCTCCGCGTCGTCCGGATATATCGGCAACATCCGATGGCCACAGCGTTTCGCGGCATTGCTGCTTGCGAATGCGTACGTGCCGATTGCCGCGCGGTTGCTCGGCTACGTTCCAGCCCGGGTGCTGGGCTGGGGCGATGATTTGCCGCCGCGCGTCGGGCTTCAATGGGCTCGGTGGTGTCGTCGACCCGGATATGTGGCAAACGAATTCGGAGCAGGGGTGACGCATCACTACTACGACGAGTTTACAGCGCCCGTCACCGTCGTGGCCGCAACCGACGATCCGCTCGCCACGCCGGCCAATGTCGAAGACTGGCTGCGCCTGCTGCCGAGAGCAGAGCACGGCGTCCATTTCATCCATCCAGAAAACCCCGACGGCCGAGCAATCGGACACGTCGGCATGTTCCGCCGCGAGCATTCGTCGCTGTGGCCGGAACTCATCAGAGGATTGCCGCGCTGACAGTACGTGTCGCTGGCGCCCTCGTATCAGGAGACCACGATGGATGATTCAATCGACATGAAAGCGCGCTTCAAGGCGGTTAGAAACGAGGCGAAGGAGACGCGTGCTTCGCTTTACCACCTCACGAATCAATGCAATCTGCGCTGCAAGGGCTGCTGGTTCTTCGAGAACGAGTTCGATACGGCGTCGCGCGAACTGAACGATACGCTTCGTCTCGAGCAACGCGTGAAGGAGGAGGCGGCGCGCGGGATCAACGCGCCGCTCTTGATTGGTGGCGAACCCGCGTTGTATCTCGATCGGATACGGATGTTTCGGAAATACATGCCGAAAGTATCCGTGTCGACGAATGGTCTTCGAAAAATTCCGTATGAAGGCTTCGAAGACATCACCATCGCTATTTCTGTATTTGGTGGTGGGCCACTCGACGACGAGTTGCGTGCGATCGGTCCGAACGGCAAGCGGTTTACGGGCTTGTTTGACAAGGCACTGGCGAACTACCGGGACGACGAGCGGGCGGGTTTCGTCTACGCAGCGACGATGGATGGCCTCGCGTATATCGAGGAAACAGTACGCAAGATTCGGGACAACGGAAACCGGCTGCTGTTCAATTACTACAGCCCATACGACGTCGACGGCCCGCTTCGCCGACGTGGAGAGGAGCGGCTGTTGAATGCGTTGCTCGATTTGAAGGCGAGATACCCTGAAACCATTGCAAGCCATCCCTATTATCTAGCCGCTCTGATGCGCGGGGCGACCTCTTGGGGAGTATTCGATGGCGCAAGCTGCCCGAGCGTTAGTGAAGATCATCCGCAGAACGCGGATCGGCTCGCTTCGAGTTGGCCCGCACTGCCCAAGTTCAATGCGTATCGTGCCGACTTCGTTTCGCTGGCGCGTTGTTGTACGTCAGGGGAGTGTGCGAAGTGCCGTGACAGCCAGGCGGTGATGTCGTGGTTGCTGGTCAACGCCAGGCATGTGCTGCAGGAGGACGACGGGCTCCGGACGTGGACGGAGGTTGCTGAGACTTATTTCAGTCAGTTTGTCTGGTCGGGATATCATCCGCGCAACCGTACCGAGGGTGTATCGATTTGCGCCATGCAATGAGTTTGGCGTCGAACGGGCGGAAGGCCACAAGCGCTACTGGATTGAATTCGAGCTTGCGGAACCGGCTGTAACGAGACAAACGCACCAAAAAAAGCCCGCGAAAGCGGGCTTTTTTCATCAAAGTGCCGAAGCAACGCTCAGACGTTGAACAGGAAGTTCATCACGTCGCCGTCGTGCACGACATACTCCTTCCCTTCCGCGCGCATCTTGCCGGCTTCCTTCGCGCCTTGCTCGCCCTTGTACGTGACGAAGTCGTTGAACGCGATCGTCTGCGCACGGATGAAGCCGCGCTCGAAGTCGGTGTGAATCACGCCGGCGGCTTGCGGGGCCGTGTCGCCGATATGGATCGTCCACGCGCGCACTTCCTTCACGCCCGCGGTGAAGTAGGTCTGCAGGCCGAGCAGCTTGAAGCCCGCGCGGATCACGCGGTCGAGGCCCGGCTCTTCCATGCCCATGTCGGCGAGGAACGCTTCCTTGTCCGCGTCGTCGAGATCGGCGATTTCCGCCTCGATCGCCGCACACACGGCGACCACCGGCGCATTCTCGCTTTCCGCGTACTTGCGTACCGCGTCGAGGTGCGGGTTGTTCTCGAAACCGTCGTCCTTCACGTTGGCCACGTACATGGTCGGCTTCGCGGTGATCAGGCAGAACGGCTTGAGCACCGCCTGTTCGTCGTCCGACAGCGCGAGGCCGCGAATGGCCTTGCCTTGGTCGAGCTGCGCGCGCACCTTCTCGAGCACCGCGACGAGCTTCGCCGCTTCCTTGTCGTTACCCGACTTCGCGGCCTTCGAATAGCGCGTGAGCGCCTTCTCGACGGTGCCGAGGTCGGCGAGCGCGAGTTCGGTGTTGATCACTTCGATGTCGTCGATCGGGCTGACCTTGCCGGCGACGTGAATGACGTTCTCGTCCTCGAAGCAGCGCACGACGTGCGTGATCGCGTCGGTTTCGCGAATGTTCGCGAGGAACTGGTTGCCGAGGCCTTCACCCTTGCTCGCGCCCGCGACGAGGCCCGCGATGTCGACGAATTCGACGACGGCCGGCACGATGCGCTCGGGGCTGATGATTTCAGCGAGCGCCTTCAGGCGCGTATCGGGCACTTCGACGATGCCGACGTTCGGCTCGATCGTGCAGAACGGGTAGTTCTCGGCGGCGATGCCGGCCTTGGTCAGCGCATTGAACAGGGTGGACTTGCCGACGTTGGGCAAGCCGACGATGCCGCATTTGAGACTCATGGAATCCTTCGGACGGGTAAGGCGGCGCGGCCGGACAGGGCACGGCGGCGCGGGAAAAAAGGGCGGCCGGCGCTTGGGGCGCGGCGGGCCGACGGTCAAAGACGCTATTGTACCGTGCCGACGCCCCGGATTCCGGGCTGGCGCCGAACGGCCGATGCGGCGGGCCGCCGCGCCGCCGCATCGGCCTGCGATTCTGCTGATTTCCCGCAAAGTCCGGCCGCGTAAGGGTTTGGCCCCGCGGCTATAATGCCCGCCATGACTGCCCACCACACCTTCGACGTCGCCGTGGTCGGCGGCGGGCTCGTCGGCAAGACGGCCGCGCTCGCGCTGACCCAGTCCGGCTACAAGACAGCCTTGCTTGCCCAGCCGGCCACGCCGCGCCCCGCCGATCTCGCGTTCGACACGCGCGTCTACGCACTGTCCTCCAGTTCGCAGGCCCTGCTCGAGCGGCTGCGGGTCTGGCAGGCGCTCGACCACGGCCGGCTCGCACCGGTCTACGACATGCGCGTGTACGGCGATGCGCACGCGGAACTGCATTTCTCCGCGTACCAGGCTTCCGTGCCGCAACTCGCGTGGATCGCCGAATCGTCGCTGGTCGAGGCGTCGCTCGACGCCGCGCTGCGGTTCCAGCCGAACCTCACGTGGTTCGATGCGCGCGCGCAGGGCTTCGACGTGCGCGACGACGCGGCCGTGCTCACGCTGTCGTCGGGGCAGGTGCTGGAAGCCGATCTCGTCGTCGGCGCGGACGGCGCGCATTCATGGGTGCGCTCGCAAATGGGGGCCAAGGTCGAACGGCGCGACTACCGGCAGACGGGCGTCGTCGCGAACTTCAAGGCGTCGCTGCCGCATCGCGAGACGGCCTACCAGTGGTTCCACGAAGGCGAGATCGTCGCGCTGCTGCCGCTGCCGGACGGTCATGTGTCGCTCGTCTGGTCCGCGCACACCGCGCATGCGGACGAATTGCTCACCCTCGATCCGTCGCAGCTCGCGGCCGAAGTCGAGCGCGTGTCGCATGGCCAGGTCGGCACGCTCGACTGCGTGACGCCGGCCGCCGGCTTCCCGCTGGCGCTGCAGACGGTCGACAAGCTGATCGCGCCGCGCGTCGCGCTGGTCGGCGATGCCGCGCACCTGATCCACCCGCTCGCGGGGCAGGGGATGAACCTCGGGCTGCGCGACGTCGCGGCGCTTGCCGACGCGATTGCAGGCAAGGAAAGCTTCCGCAACCTCGGCGATACGGTGCTGCTGCGCCGCTACGAGCGTTCGCGGCGCGAGGACATCCGCGCGTTGATGGTTGCAACCGACGGGCTGCAGCGGCTGTTCGCGGTGCCGGGCTCGCTCGCGAAGGCCGTGCGCAATGCGGGCATGGCCTTCGTCGGCGCGCAGCCGCTCGTGAAGCGCTGGCTCGTGTCGGCCGCGCTCGGCTGATCGAACCTTCGGCGGTTTCGCCGGTCGGACACGGTTCCGTTACGGCGTACACTGTGCCGTGCACACCGATTGAGCTGAAGGAAGATTTCGATGAAAAAAACGATCCGCATCGCGTCGCTGGCGCTGGCCGTCACGATGGCGACGCTTGGCTGCACCGCGCAGGCCGACCAGACCACCGACAAGCTGAAAGCCACGCTGCAGGCCCGTCTCGGCAACGACGCGCCGATCAAGAGCGTGTCGAAATCGCCGGTCGCGGGCCTTTATGAAGTCAACCTCGGCTCGCAGATCATCTATAGCGATGCGGCGGGCGACTACGTGCTGCTCGGCGATCTCGTCGACGCCAAGACACACAAGAACCTGACCGACGCACGCCTGTCCGAAATCAACAAGATCGACTTCGCGAGCCTGCCGTTCGCGAATGCGATCAAGGTCGTCAAGGGCAACGGCGCCCGCAAGATCGCGGTGTTCTCCGATCCGAACTGCCCGTACTGCAAGAAACTCGAGACGACGCTGCAGTCGGTCGACAACGTGACCGTCTACACGTTCCTGTACCCGGTTCTGTCGCCGGATTCGACCGCGAAGTCGAAGGCGATCTGGTGTGCGACCGACCGCGCGAAAACGTGGCAGGGCTGGATGCTCGACCATCGTGCCCCGTCCGGCGCCGGTACCTGCGATACCACTGCGCTCGACAAGAACCTCGCGCTCGGCCGCGGGATGAACGTCACGGGCACGCCGACGATCTTCCTGCCGGACGGTCGCCGCCTGCCGGGCGCGGTGTCGGCCGACCAGCTCAACCAGGCGCTCGCTTCGAGTAAGTAACCGACCACACGCCGGGCCGCATGGCCCGGCCAGCGAGGGGCGCCCGCGTGATCTGCCGGCGCCTCTCTTCGTTTCCGCCGCCGTATTCGACCGACCGATTGCCACGATGACCCAGCCGATCCGCTATTCGATTGCCCCGAAAGATCTTGCCGCGCACCTGTTCGAAGTAACGGTGACGGTCGCCGATCCCGATCCCGAAGGCCAGCGCTTTTCGTTGCCGGTGTGGATTCCGGGCAGCTACCTGGTGCGCGAGTTCGCGCGCAACATCGTGACGCTCGGCGCATACAACGACGCGGGCCGCAAGGTGCGGATCGCGAAGACCGACAAGCACACGTGGCAGGCCGCGCCCGTGAACGGCGCGCTGACGCTGCGCTACGACGTGTATGCATGGGATCTGTCGGTGCGCTCCGCGTATCTCGACGAATCGGGCGGCTTCTTCAACGCGACGGCCGTGTTCCTGAGCGTCGCCGGCCGCGAAGGCGCGCCGTGTGAAGTCGACATCGCGAAGCCGGCCGGCGCGGCGTTCCGCGCGTGGCGCGTCGGTACCGCGTTGCCCGAGGCGCGCGGCACGAAGCGCTACGGGTTCGGTGCGTACCGCGCGTCGAACTACGACGAGCTCTCCGACCATCCGGTGACGATCGGCGAATTCGCGCTCGCGACTTTCGATGCACACGGCGTGCCGCACGACATCGTGATCGCGGGGCGTGTGACACAGCTCGACATGGAGCGCCTGCGTACCGACCTGAAGCGCGTGTGCGAAGCGCAGATCGCGCTGTTCGAGCCGAAATCGAAGAAGGCGCCGATGGACCGCTACGTGTTCATGACGCTGGCGGTCAGCGACGGCTACGGCGGCCTCGAGCATCGCGCGTCGACCGCGCTGATCTGCAACCGCACCGACCTGCCGGTGAAGGGGCGGCCCGAAACGACGGAGGGCTATCGCACGTATCTCGGCCTCTGCAGCCACGAATACTTTCACACGTGGAACGTGAAGCGGATCAAGCCGGCCGCGTTCGTGCCGTACGACCTGTCGAAGGAAAACTACACGTCGCTGCTGTGGCTGTTCGAAGGCTTCACGTCGTATTACGACGACCTGATGCTGGTGCGCAGCGGGCTGATGTCGCAGGACGAATATTTCGCGGCGCTCGGCCGTACCGTCGCCGGCGTGCTGCGCGGCACGGGCCGGCTCAAGCAAAGTGTCGCGGAGAGCTCGTTCGACGCGTGGATCAAGTACTACCGCCAGGACGAGAACGCGACCAACGCGATCGTCAGCTACTACACGAAGGGTTCGCTCGTTGCACTCGCCTTCGATCTCGCGATCCGTGCGCAGACGCGCAACAAGAAGTCGCTCGACGACGTGATGCGCCTGCTGTGGCAACGCTATGGCCGTGACTTCTACCGCGGCAAGCAGGCGGGCGTCGAGGAAAACGAAGTCGAGGCACTGATCGAAGAGGCGACCGGCGTCGCGCTCGGCCGCCTGTTCGCCGATGCCGTGCACGGCACGCGCGACCTGCCGCTCGCCGAGCTGCTCGCACCGTTCGGCGTGACGCTCACGCCTGATGTCGCGAACGGCGCGGCCGCGAAGCCGACGATCGGCGCGCGCCTGCGCGGCGGCGCGGACTGCACGTTCGCGGCCGTCTACGAAGGCGGCGCCGCACATCGCGCGGGGCTGTCGGCCGGCGACACGCTGATCGCGGTCGACGGGCTGCGCGTCACGGGCTCCAACCTCGACGCACTGCTCGCGCGCTACCGGCCGGGTGACAAGGTCGAGGTGCACGCGTTCCGCCGCGACGAGCTGCGCACCGCGAAACTGAAGCTCGACGGCCCGGAAGTCACGCGCTACCGGCTGACGGCGGCCGCGAAGCCGGTTGCGGTATCGAAGGCCCGGGAGGCCTGGCTGAAGGGTTGAACTGTCTGAAGCGGGTATCGGGGCGCGATCGAGGATCGTTCTGCTGCTGCAACAATCCGTCGCCCTGAACCCGCTTTTTCGCGGTCATGCGGCCGCGCACAATGGCGTCACTCGCGCTACCGAAGCGCAACCCTACTGGAGCCTGACATGACGACCATTCTGCAAATCAATTCCGCGGCGCGTTCGCAAGGTGCGCAATCCACGCTGCTGTCCAATGAACTGACGGCAAAGCTGCAACAATCGAACCCCGGCGCGAAGGTCGTGGTTCGCGATCTGCTGGCCGATGCACTGCCGCACCTCGACGAATCGGTGCTCGGCGCGTTCTTCACGCCGGCCGACCAGCGCACCGCGGAACAGAATGCGATCGTCGCGAGGAGCGATGCACTGATCGCCGAACTGCAAGCCGCCGACATCATCGTGATCGGCGCACCGATGTACAACTTCGGCATCTCGTCGCAACTGAAGACGTACTTCGACTGGATCGCACGTGCAGGCGTCACGTTCCGCTACACCGAGAATGGTCCGGAAGGCCTGATCAAGGGCAAGAAGGTTCACGTGGTGGCGGCCCGTGGCGGCAAGTACGCCGGTACGCCGAACGACAGCCAGACCCCGTACCTGCGCACGTTCCTCGGCTTCGTCGGCATGACCGACGTGAGCTTCATCTTCGCGGAAGGCCTGAACCTCGGGCCGGATGCGCAGAGCGCCTCGCTCGCAAGCGCACGCGAAGCGATCGCCGCCGCGTAAGGTCGATGCGGGTGCGTCGCACCCGCTGCATCGTCCGATAAAAAAACGCCGCGTCCCGAAAGGGACGCGGCGTTTTTGCATGCCTGGTGGCGTGGCGAAATAAGCGGCGGCGCAGCCGTCAGGCGAGCGTTTCGGCCACTTCCGGCAGGCGCCAGTCGATCGGTTCGCGGCCTGCATCGACCAGATAGTCGTTCGCCAGCGCGAAATGGCGGCAACCGAGGAAGCCGCGGTGCGCGGACAGCGGCGACGGATGCGGCGCCTCGAGCACGCAATGCGCGCTTGCGTCGAACAGTGCGCGCTTCGCCTGCGCGTGTGCGCCCCACAGCATGAAGACGAGCCCGCGATGGCGGCCGGCGAGTTCGCGGATCAGCGTGTCCGTGCACTGCTCCCAGCCGCGCTTCGCATGGCTTGCAGCGGCGCCGCGCTCGACCGTCAGCACCGTGTTGAGCAGCAGCACGCCCTGGCGTGCCCAGGTGTCGAGGCAGCCGTGGCGCGGCGTGTCATGACCGAAGTTCGCGGCGATTTCCTTGAAGATGTTGCGCAGCGACGGCGGCGTGCGCACGGCCGGCGGCACCGAGAATGCGAGCCCGTGCGCCTGCGGCGTGCCGCGATCGTCGCCGTGATACGGATCCTGGCCGAGGATCACGATCTTCACGTCGTCCGGGCTCGTCAGGCGCAGTGCACGGAACACGTCGGTCGGATAGACCATCTTGCCGGCTGCGCGCTCGTCGTCGACGAAGCGGCACAGCGGCGCGTATGCGTCGCTGTCGGTAAAGGGTTTCAGCACGTCGCGCCAGACGGCCGGCAGCGCGTCGAATTGCGCGGCGAGGTGCGGAACGTTGGCGGCAACAGGCTGCGGTGCCGTCGGGGCCGCAGCCGGTGCGGCGGTTTTCTTTGCGGGCTTGCGCCCAGCCGCGGGCGGCTCGGAAGGCGGGGATGGATTGTCGGCCGGTGCCGTTTCCGGCACGAGATCGTCGAACAGCGACGCCTGTTGCGGCGCGCGGGAAGTCTTGCGGGTTGCCATGCGTGATGCGTGATTATTGCGCGCGCAGCCGGTAGCCGCGCTGCGCCTTGCTGATGTTGTCGGGAGCGAGGCCCGGCAGCGCCTGCTGCAGTTCGGCGGCGAGCGTTGCGAGCGCCGCTTCCGGGCCGTCGATCAGTTCGAGTTCGATTTCGCTGATCGGTTCGCGGCGCGTTTCGTGTTCCGCCTGGACGACGATCTCGCCGAGGTCCACCGCGGCTTCGACGGTTGCGCCGCCGATTGCGATGCGCCACAGCGTACGCGAAAAATCCGTGCGGAACAGTGCGGACAGCGTGCCGGCCGCGTCATTCAGCGCGGCGGCGGCTTCCGGCACGTCGCAGGCCGCGACGAGCGCATCGATCTCGAGCGCGTCGCCGGCGACCGGAAGTTCCCATTCGTGGCGGCGATGCAGGCCGCCTTCGGCGCTGCCGACCGTCTTGAACGTCTGCAGCCAGCCGTGCGGCGCCCGACGCACGCGCACCGCGCTTTTCGAGCGGGCCAGCGCGAGATCGGGCGTGTCGTAGTAGACGTTCGCGAGCGTAATGTCGTGACCGGGTTCGCCGGTCAGCGTCTCGAAGAAGCGTCGCGCGGCGTCGGCCTGGCCGGCCGGCAGCGCGAGCTTGATTTCCTTTTCGATCGCCATCAGAAGAACATCCGTGCGAGCTCTTCGCCCGGCTGGTCGGCGCGCATGAACGCTTCGCCGACGAGGAACGTGTTCACGTTCGCCGCGCGCATCGTGTCGACGTCGGTACGCGACAGGATGCCCGATTCGGTCACGACGATCCGGTCGGCCGGAATCATGTCGAGCATGTCGAGCGTCGTCTGGATCGACGTCTCGAACGTGCGCAGGTTGCGGTTGTTGATGCCGAGCAGCGGCGTCTTGAGCGTCAGCGCCTGTTCCATTTCGTTGCGGTCGTGTACTTCGACCAGCACCGCGAGGCCGAGCGAGTGTGCGTACGCTTCGAGATCCTGCATCAGCGGCGTGTCGAGCGCGGCCGCGATCAACAGGATCGCGTCGGCGCCCATCGCGCGCGCTTCCATGATCTGGTACGCGTCGACGATGAAGTCCTTGCGCAGCACCGGCAGCGTGCAGGCTGCGCGCGCTTCCTCGAGGTAGCGGACGCTGCCCTGGAAGAACTGCTCGTCGGTCAGCACCGACAGGCACGCGGCGCCGTGCGCCGCATACGAACGTGCGATGTCGGCCGGCACGAAATGCTCGCGCAGCACGCCCTTCGACGGGCTCGCCTTCTTGATTTCGGAAATCACGGCCGCGTGGCCGGCCGCGTGCTTCGCACGCAGTGCGCCGACGAAGTCGCGCAGGTCGCGCGCGGATGCGTCCAGCTTCAGTGCCTCGAGCGGCGCGCTGCGCATGGCCGCCGCGACTTCTTCGCGCTTGACGGCGATGATTCGGTCGAGAATGTCGCTCATGTGGATTCCTGCTTGATTCGTAAGGGGAGTCAGCGCTTGAACTGCTGCGTGAAGCGCACGAGTTCGTCGACCTTCGCGCGGGCCTTGCCGCTTGCGATCGCTTCGCGGGCGAGCTGGATGCCGTCCGCGATCGATTCGGCGACGTTCGCCGCATAGAGCGCGGTGCCCGCGTTCAGCGTGACGATCTCGCGCGCGACGCCCGGCTGGTTGTCGAGCGCGCCGAGCAGCATCGTGCGCGATTCGTCGGCATTTTCCACCTTCAGCGTGCGGTTCGACACCATCTGCAGGCCGAAGTCTTCCGGATGGATCTCGTATTCGTGCACCTTGCCGTCGCGCAGTTCGCCGACGAGCGTCGCCGCACCGAGCGATACCTCGTCCATCCCGTCCTTGCCGTACACGACCAGCACGTGCTGCGCGCCCAGACGCTGCATCACGCGCACCTGGATGCCGACGAGGTCGGCGTGGAACACGCCCATCAGCTGGTTCGGCGCGCCGGCCGGATTGGTCAGCGGACCGAGGATGTTGAAGATCGTGCGCACGCCGAGCTCGCGGCGCACGGCCGCGATGTTCTTCATCGCCGGGTGATGATTCGGCGCGAACATGAAGCCCATGCCCGTTTCAGCGATCGACGCGGCAACCTGGTCGGACTGCAGGTCGATGTTCACGCCGAGCGCCTCGAGCACGTCGGCGCTGCCGGACTTGCTCGACACGCCGCGGTTGCCGTGCTTCGCGACCTTCGCGCCGGCCGCCGCCGTGACGAACATCGACGCGGTCGAGATGTTGAATGTGTGCGAGCCGTCGCCGCCGGTGCCGACGATGTCGACGAAGTTCGAGTTGTCCTGCACCTCGACGTGGTTCGCGAATTCGCGCATCACGGTCGCGGCGGCGGCGATCTCGCCGATCGTCTCCTTCTTCACACGCAGCCCGGTGATGATCGCGGCCGCCATCACGGGCGACATGTCGCCGCGCATGATGAGCCGCATCAGGTGCAGCATCTCGTCGTGGAAGATCTCGCGGTGTTCGATCGTGCGCTGCAGCGCTTCCTGCGGGGTAATCGTCATCGTGAGGCTCCCGTCAGGCTGCGTGCGCGGCCGCGCGGGCCTGCTTCAGGAAGTTTTCGAGCAGCGCATGGCCGTGCTCGGACAGGATCGATTCCGGATGGAACTGTACGCCTTCGATCGGCAGCGTCTTGTGACGCAGGCCCATGATTTCGCCGTCGTCGGTCCACGCGGAAACCTCGAGGCAGTCGGGCAGCGATTCGCGCTCGACCGCGAGCGAGTGATAGCGCGTGACGTCGAAGTGCTTCGGCAGGTCGGCGAACACGCCGCGGCAGTCGGTTTCGATCTTGCTCACCTTGCCGTGCATGATGGTCTTCGCACGCACGACGCGGCCGCCGAACGCCTCGCCGATCGCCTGATGGCCGAGGCAGACGCCGAGGATCGGCTTCTTGCCCGCGAATTCTTTCAGCACGTCGAGCGTGATGCCTGCGTGCTGCGGGTTGCTCGGGCCGGGTGACAGGCAGATCGCGTCGGGATTCAGGCGCGCGATCTCGTCGAGCGTGATTTCGTCGTTGCGGTAGGTGCGCACGTCCTCGCCGAGTTCGCCGAAGTACTGGACCAGGTTGTAGGTAAACGAATCGTAGTTGTCGATCATGAGCAGCATGGTCAGTCTCCGGTCAGAAGTCGCTATCGAGGCCGTCCTGGACCTGTTCGGCCGCACGCAGCACCGCGCGCGCCTTGTTCTCGGTCTCTTGCCATTCGGATTCGGGCACCGAATCCGCGACGACGCCGGCCGCCGCTTGCACATACAGGTTGCCGTTGTGGATCAGGCCCGTGCGGATCGCGATCGCGAGATCCATCTCGCCCGAGAACGACAGGTAGCCGACGGCACCGCCGTACAACCCGCGCTTGACCGGCTCGAGTTCGTCGATCAGTTCCATCGCACGGACCTTCGGCGCGCCGGACAGCGTGCCGGCCGGGAACGTTGCGCGCAGCACGTCGTAGTTCGTCATGCCGGGCTTCAGCTTGCCTTCGACCGAGCTGACGATGTGCTGCACGTGTGAGTATTTCTCGATGACCATCTGGTCGGTCACGTGCACCGAGCCGATTTCCGCGATGCGGCCGACGTCGTTGCGCGCGAGGTCGATCAGCATCACGTGCTCGGCGATCTCCTTCGGATCGTTGAGCAGTTCGGTCGCGAGTTCCGCGTCGCGCTCGGGCGTGTTGCCGCGCGGGCGCGTGCCGGCGAGCGGGCGGATCGTGACGATCTGGTCTTCGCCGCGCTTTTCCTGGCGCACGAGGATTTCCGGCGACGCACCGACCACGTGGAAATCGCCGAAGTTGTAGTAATACATGTACGGCGACGGGTTCAGCGAACGCAGCGCGCGATACAGCGACAGCGGATTGTCGCGATACGGCTTCGTCAGGCGCTGGCCGACCTGGATCTGCATCAGCTCGCCGGCCGCGATGTATTCCTTCGCCTGGCGCACGGCGGCCAGATAGTCGTCCTTCTTGAACTCGCGGAACGTCTCGGTGCGCACGCTCGCCGACGTGACGGGCGGCTGCACGGTCGTGCGCAGGCGTTGCTTCAGTTCGCGCAGGCGCTGTTTCGCCTTCGTATAGGCTTCGGCCTGGCTCGGGTCCGCGTAGATGATCAGGTACAGCTTGCCGGCGAGATTGTCGATGACCGCGACTTCCTCGGTCAGCAGCAACTGGATGTCGGGCAGGCCGAGATCGTCGCGCGGCGCGGTGTTCGCGAGCTTCTTCTCGATGTAGCGCACCGCGTCGTAGCCGAAATAGCCGGCGAGACCGCCACAGAAGCGCGGCAGGCCCGGGCGCTGCGCCACCTTGAAGCGCGCCTGGAACGATTCGATGAACTGGAACGGGTCGCCGTCATGCGTCTCGACGACCTGGCCGTCGCGCACGACTTCCGACACGCCGTTGCGGGTACGCACGAGCGTACGGGCGGGCAGGCCGATGAACGAATAGCGGCCGAAGCGTTCGCCGCCGACCACCGATTCGAGCAGGAACGAGTTGGCGCCCGAGCGTTCGGGCTGGGCCAGCTTCAGGTAGAGGGACAGCGGCGTTTCGAGATCGGCGAGGGCTTCCGCGATCAGCGGGATGCGGTTGTAGCCTTCGTTCGCGAGCGATTGAAATTCGAGTTCGGTCATGTTCCGGTCCTGTTCGGGACGAGCGGCGCGTGCGCCAGGGATCACTTGACGCTGCGCGGGTTGCCGTCGGCGAAAGGGCGGTCGATCGAGAAGTGCCTGTTGCCGGCCGGCACTCCGGGCGTGAACGTCGCGAGCCTGCGGCCGAGCCTGAACGCAAGCGTTCGGACGCGGTAGAACTCGAGGTGGTGCGACGGTCGACGCGCGGATGCGCAGCGAGATAAAAAACGGCGCTGAAGACGTGCTTCAGCGTACCTCATCGAAGAGGTTAGCGCGACCAGCGACGCCAGGGCCAGGCTCCCCGGTCGATGCTGCTCAGACTCCGTTTTTTATTCAGAAACATGCGGATGGAAGAAATAATCAGATGGTTGGCCGGCCGGCGTTGTGCGCAGAAATTGCGCGAGCTGCGACCAGCAACGAATCGACTATACCATCCGAATTTATCGTTTGTATAGCTTTGCCGTGGTTGTAGCCATAGGGCACCGTCAGCGTCGCCATCCCGGCCGCACGGCCTGCCAGCGCATCGTTTTCCGAGTCGCCGATTGCGACCGCCGTATCGGGTGCGACGCCGAGCGCGTTGCAGGCCGTCAGCATCGGCAGCGGATCGGGCTTCTTGCGCGCGACGCTGTCGCCGCCGAGCACGATGCCGAAGCAATCGGCCAGTCCGTATTGCTCGAGCAGCTCGACCGCGAAGCGGTGCGGCTTGTTCGTCACGCACGCGAGCCGGATGCCGGCCGCGCGCAGCGCGTCGAGTCCGGCCGCCACGTCCGGATAGAGGCGCGTGTGGCGGCCGTTGATCTTCGCGTATTCGGTCTGGTAGATCGCCAGCGCGTCGTCGAAGCGCGCGTGCGCTTCGTCGGCCGCGAAGCGCGGCTTCAGCACGCTCTGGATCAGGTGTTCGGAGCCCTTGCCGACGTAGCCGATCACCTCGTCGCGCGACGTGGCCGGCGCGCCGAGCTGCGCAAGCATCCCGTTCAGGCCGGCCGTGAAGTCGTCGGCCGTATCGACCATCGTGCCGTCGAGATCGATCAGCGCCGCGTCGATGCGCGGCGCGGCGAAGCGGATCGGGGCGGCGTTCGTTGCGGCCCCGGCCGGCGCATGGCCGGCGAGCGACGATTCGGCCACGGCGTCAGCTCCGCTCGACGGTAGCGAGCGCAGCGCGCATCTCGTCGATCACCTTGCGGTAGTCGGGCTTGCCGAAGATCGCCGAACCCGCGACGAAGGTGTCGGCACCGGCCGCCGCGATTTCCGCGATGTTGTCGGTCTTCACGCCGCCGTCGACTTCGAGCAGGATCTCGCGGCCGGTGCGCTCGGTGTACGCGTCGATGCGTGCGCGTGCTTCGCGCAGCTTGTTCAGCGTTTCCGGAATGAACGACTGGCCGCCGAAGCCCGGGTTGACCGACATCAGCAGCACGAAGTCGAGGCGATCCATCACGTGGTCGAGGTAGTTCAGCGGCGTGGCCGGGTTGAACACGAGGCCGGCCTTGCAGCCGTGGTCGCGGATCAGCGACAGCGTGCGGTCGATGTGATCGGAGCCTTCCGGGTGGAAGCTGATCAGGTTTGCACCAGCCTTCGCAAAATCGGGCACGATCCGGTCGACCGGGCGCACCATCAGGTGCACATCGATCGGCACCTGGACGTGCGGGCGGATCGCTTCGCACACGAGCGGGCCGATCGTCAGGTTCGGCACATAATGGTTGTCCATCACGTCGAAGTGGATCCAGTCGGCGCCGGCGGCGACGACGTTGCGGACTTCTTCGCCGAGCCGTGCGAAATCGGCCGACAGGATGCTGGGAGCGATACGGAATTGGGTCATGGCAGGGGAGCGGGGACGTTGCGGCGCAAAACCGTCATTCTACCGTCCGGCGACCCGGTGCGCGGCGGCGGGCCGTGCGGCCGAGGCCCGATTGCGCATAGAATGCCGAACCAATGCGGCGCGCCCGCGGCCCCGTTGCCCCTGCCGGCACGGGCAGTCACCTTCCACCGGAAACATCATGAGTCAGTATCAGTTCACCGTTTCGGTGAAAACCAGCTACTTGCCGGAACAATCCGACCCCGATCGCCGTCAATACGCATTCGCGTACACGCTGACGATCCGCAACACGGGACAGGTCGCGGCGCAGCTGATCGCGCGTCACTGGATCATCACGGACAGCGAGAACCACGTGCAGGAAGTGAAGGGGCTCGGCGTCGTCGGGCACCAGCCGCTGCTGCAGCCGGGCGAGCACTTCGAGTACACGAGCTGGGCCGTGATCGCGACGCCGGTCGGCACGATGCGTGGCGCGTACTTCTGCGTGGCGGAGGACGGCGAGCGCTTCGAGGCGCCGGTCGACGAGTTCGCACTGCACATGCCGCGCACGCTGCATTGAGCGTGCGGAGCGCGTCAGTGCGTTAGCGCGGCTGGCGGTCGTTGTTGCTGCGGGCGTGCTTCTTTCTGCCCGACGACGTCCACACGACGATGAAGATCAGCAGGGCAAGCGCTACGAAGGCTTCGAGCGCGAAGATGAGCATCGGATATTGGTCGAGAAAATCTGACATGGCGGTTTCCATCAAGAACGGACATTGTATGTGGTTTGGGCCCCGGTTGGCCGGGTGGGTGGCGGCGGCCGCAGCGGCGGCGCTGCTTGCCGCGTGCGGCGGTGCGCCGACGCGGACGTCGTCGCTGAAGCCGCCGACCGGCGCGGCGATCGTGCCGGGGCAGGTCGCCGCGAAGCGGCTCACGCCGGTCGCGTGGCAACAGGTACCGGGCTGGCAGGACGATTCGCTGATCGGCGCGGCGGCCGCGCTGCGGCAGAACTGCGTGCGGCTCGCGCGCCAGCCGGCCTGGCAGCGCGCTTGCGCGGCTGCCGACCGGCTCGACGAGCTCGACGTCAGCAGTGCCCGTACGTTCTTCGAAACGTATTTCACGCCGTTCCAGCTCGCGAACACCGACGGTACGCTCGACGGGCTCGTGACCGGCTATTACGAGCCGCTGCTGCATGGTTCGCGCGTGCGTCGCGGTCCGTATCAGTACGCGCTCTACCGCTGGCCGGCCGGTTATCGCGCGGGCGCCGCGCTGCCGGCACGCTCGCAGCTCGAACGCGCCGGCATCCTGAACGGCAACGAACTCGTGTGGGTCGACGATCCGATCGAAGCCTTCTTCCTGCAGGTTCAGGGTTCGGGGCGCGTGCTGCTCGACGACGGTTCGGTGATGCGGGTCGGCTTCGGCGGTACCAACAACCAGCCGTATCGCTCGATCGGCAAGTGGCTGCTCGATCGCGGCGAGCTGACGCCGGCTCAGGCGACGATGCAGGGCATCAAGGCGTGGGCGAAGGCGAACCCGAACCGCGTCGACGCGTTGCTCGACACGAACCCGCGGTTCGTGTTCTTCCGCGACATGCCCACCAAGGAAGATGCACCGCATGGCGGCTCGGACGGCCCGATCGGCGCGCTCGGCGTACCGCTGACGCCGGAGCGTTCGATCGCCGTCGATCCGTCGTCGATCCCGCTCGGCACGCCGGTGTTCCTGCAGACCACGCGCCCGCTGACGAATACGCCGATGAACCGGCTCGTGTTTGCGCAGGATACGGGCTCCGCGATCAAGGGCGGCGTGCGGGCCGACTATTTCTGGGGGCTCGGTGACGACGCTGGCGATCAGGCCGGGCGGATGAAGCAGGTTGGCCGGATGTGGCTGCTGTTCCCGAATTCGTGACATGAGGCGGCCCGGGTTGCCCGGGTCGCCGCCGATGCATCAGATGCGGTATTCGTGGGTGCGACGGTGTGCTTGCGGGACGTCGCGCTGATCGTGAAGGCTCCAGTGCGGTGTCAGTCTTCGTGATGCGCGTGTCGCGTCGACGGGTGCCCCAACGGTGTCCCGGAATGAAACAGCCCGATCGGCATTGGCCGATCGGGCTGTTTCATTTGCAGCCACGGATTTACCGCGCGTCATGCACGCGCAGCGATTGTCGTCAGCCCTTGCGCTTGTCGACGACGCGCCGCGCCTTGCCGACCGAGCGCTCGATCCCGTTCACGGGCAGCACGTTGATCACGGCCGTCACGCCGATCAGCGACTTGATGTCGTAGGCGAGCGCCTGTTTTGCCGCATGGATCGCCGCCGTATCGGGTGCGGTCTCGGGGCAAGGCTCGACGTTGAGCGTCAGCACGTCGAGCGGGCCTTCCTTCGTCAGCACGATCTGATAGTGCGGTGCGAGCGCGCGCTGCTTGAGCAACTGTTCCTCGATTTGCGTCGGGAACACGTTGACGCCGCGCACGATCATCATGTCGTCCGAACGCCCCGTGATCTTCTCCATCCGACGCATCGTGCGGGCCGTGCCGGGCAACAGCCGCGTGAGGTCACGGGTCCGGTAACGGACGATCGGCAGCGCCTCCTTCGTCAGCGACGTGAATACAAGCTCGCCGAGTTCGCCGTCCGGAAGCACTTCACCGGTTTCAGGATCGATGATTTCCGGATAGAAGTGGTCTTCCCAGATGGTCGGGCCGTCCTTGGTCTCGACGCATTCGGACGCGACGCCGGGGCCCATCACTTCCGACAACCCGTAAATGTCGACCGCGTCGATGCCCATCCGCTTTTCGATCGCGACGCGCATGTCGTTGGTCCAGGGTTCCGCACCGAAGATGCCGATGCGCAGCGAACTCTGCACGGGATCGAGACCCTGGCGCTCGATTTCGTCGGCGATCGACAGCATGTAGCTCGGCGTCACCATGATGATGTCGGGCCGGAAATCCTGAATCAGCTGTACCTGCTTCTCGGTCTGGCCGCCGCCGAACGGGATCACGGTCAACCCAGCGCGTTCGGCGCCGTAGTGCGCGCCAAGCCCGCCCGTGAACAAGCCGTAGCCGTAGCTGACGTGCACCTTGTCGCCACGGCGCGCCCCGGCGGCGCGGATCGAACGAGCGACGAGATTCGCCCATGTGTCGATGTCGCCGGCCGTATAGCCGACGACTGTCGGCTTGCCGGTCGTGCCTGACGACGCATGAATGCGCGAGATCTGGTCCTGCGGCACCGCGAACATCCCGAACGGGTAACTGTCGCGCAAGTCGCTCTTCGTCGTGAACGGGAAGCGCGACAGGTCGGCGAGCGTCTTCAGGTCGTCCGGGTGGACACCCGCGTCGTCGAACTTGCGACGATAGACGGGGGAGTGGTCATACGCATGCCGGAGCGACCACTTGAGGCGCTCGAGCTGCAGCGCGGTCAGCTCGTCGCGTGAGGCGGTCTCGATCGGCTCGAGCGGTAGCGGGGTAGTCATGCCTGTCTCCAGTGTTTGTTATGTGCGAGCGGTCGACGTCAGCGGTCTTCCGGGATGACCGTGCCCTTGATCTGGGCGGATTTGCCGCGAAACATCGCGACCGTTTCGCCGGTCTGGTTCGTGACGCGGATGTCGTAGATGCCTTGGCGGCCGGCGCGTGCCTGCTCGATCGCCTCGGCCGTCAGCACGTCATCGCCGTGCACGGGGCGCAGGAATTCGATCGAGCAACCGGCCGCGACGGTATTCACGTTGTACGAGTTGCACGCGAACGCGAACGTCGAATCGGCCAGCGTGAAGATGATCCCGCCATGGCAGGTCTGGTGCCCGTTCAGGAATTCGGGCCGCACGCGCATCTGCAGGCGCGCGTAGCCGGCGCGTACTTCGGCGATTTCCATGCCGAACGCGCGGCTGCATGCGTCGGCGTCGTACATCGCCCGTGCGGTGGCGCGGGCCAGCGAATCGGGGTCGAGCGTGGCAGTGGCGTTCGTCATGTCAACGCCCCTCGAAGCGCGGCGCACGCTTCTCGATGAATGCCGTCACGCCTTCCGCATAGTCGTGCGACTGGCCGAGCTTGCGCTGCAGGTCGCGTTCCAGGTCGAGCTGCTGGTCGAGCGTGTTCGTGACACCGTCGCGCATCGATTGCTTGATCGATGCGATCGCGAGCGTCGGCTGCTGCGCGAGCTGGGTGGCGAGCTGGCGGGCTGACGCGACGAGTGCGTCGTCGTCGACCGCGCGCCAGATCAAGCCCCATTGCTCGGCCTGTTCGGCGCCGAGCTTGTCGCCGGTCAGCGCGAGCCCGAGCGCGCGTGCCATCCCGACGCGTTGCGGCAGGAACCAGGTACCGCCCGAATCGGGTACGAGCCCGATCTTGACGAAGGCCTGGATGAAACTGCTCGAGCGGGCGGCGAACACGAGATCGCAAGCGAGCGCGAGATTCGCGCCAGCGCCGGCCGCCGTGCCGTTGACGGCGGCGATTACCGGAATCGGCAGACGCTGCAGGCGGCGGATCAGCGGATTGAAGCGCTCGTCGATCAGCGTGCCGAGGTCGGTGGACGCGCCCGGCGTGAAGTCGAGATCGGCCAGGTCCTGGCCTGCGCAGAAGCCGCGCCCCGCACCTGTCAGGATCAGCGCGCGTGCGCCGGCCGCCTCGACATCATCGAGTGCCGATTGCAGCTCGCGATGCATCGCCCGCGTAAAGCTGTTCAGCTTGTCGGGGCGGTTGAGGGTAATCGTGGCCACGTTCGAGGCCTGATCGATATCCAACTGAATCGCCTGATAGGACATGCAGTGTCTCCTTCATGACTTCGTTATAGGCGCGCGGTGCGTGGGTTACACGCGTTCGATCGCGAGCGCGATACCCTGGCCGACGCCGATGCACATCGTACAGAGCGCGAAGCGACCGCCCGTACGCTCGAGTTGGTGGAGTGCCGTGGTCACGAGCCGGGCGCCCGATGCACCGAGCGGATGGCCCAGTGCGATCGCACCGCCGTTCGGGTTCACGCGCGGATCGTCGTCGGCGACGCCGAGCATGCGCAGTACCGCGAGGCCTTGCGAGGCGAACGCCTCGTTCAGTTCGATCACGTCGAACTGGTCGATGGTCATGCCGAGCTGGCGCAGCAGTTTCTGCGTGGCCGGCGCGGGGCCGATGCCCATCACGCGCGGCGCGACGCCGGCCGTCGCCATGCCGATGACGCGTGCGCGGCGGCGCAAGCCGTACTGGTCGACTGCCTGCGCATTGGCGAGCAGTAGCGCGCACGCACCGTCGTTGACGCCGGATGCGTTGCCGGCCGTCACCGAACCGTCCTGGCGCACGACACCCTTGAGCTTCGCAAGCGCTTCGAGCGACGTCTCGCGCGGATGCTCGTCGCGCGAGACGACCACCGGATCGCCTTTCTTCTGCGGAATCGTGACCGCGACGATTTCGTCGGCGAGCGTGCCGTCCTGCTGCGCACGCGCGGCCTTCTGCTGGCTGCGCAGCGCGAACAGATCCTGGTCGGCGCGGCTGATGTTGTAGTCGACCGCGACGTTCTCGGCCGTCTCGGGCATCGAATCGACCCCATACAGCTGTTTCATCAGCGGATTGATGAAGCGCCAGCCGATCGTCGTGTCGAAGATGTCTGCCTGGCGCGCGAACGCGCTCGTGGCCTTGCCCATCACGAACGGCGCACGCGTCATGCTCTCGACGCCGCCGGCGATCATCAGGCGCGCCTCGCCCGCCTTGATCGCGCGCGCGGCCGTGCCGATCGCGTCCATCCCGGAGCCGCACAGCCGGTTCAGTGTCGTGCCGGGCACGTCGGTCGGCAGGCCTGCGAGCAGCGCCGACATGCGCGCGACGTTGCGGTTGTCCTCGCCGGCCTGGTTCGCGCAGCCGTAGATCACGTCGTCGATCGCCGTCCAGTCGACGTTGCGGTTGCGCTCGACGAGCGCCTTGAGCGGTACCGCACCGAGGTCGTCGGCGCGGACATCTTTCAGGGCGCCGCCGTAGCGGCCGATGGGGGTGCGAATCGCGTCGCAGATATAGGCGTCTGTCATGAGCGTATCGATGAGCAACGAACCCGCCGGGTGGCGGATTCGTTCATGGTAGAGAACGTGGCGGCGTTTGCACGTCGACCAATCGGGTTATGCCGGTTGGCCGGCTTCCGCAGGTGCCGCTTTCGGCGCAACATGGACGCGGCTTTGCACCACGCGGAACCGGTTGGCGACGAACGCCGGGTCGGCCAGCGCTGCGTTGGCTGCCGGGTTCGCGCCCGTGCCGTGGAAATCCGAGAATGCGGCCGACTGGTTCACGAACACACCGCCCGTCAGGTTGATCGACAGTGCGACTCCGCCGCGCACCGCCGCATCGTGGGCGGCGTCGACCATCGCATCGTCAGTGCTGTAAACGGAGAGCGTCAGCGCGCCATGTTCCGCCGCGATTTCGCCGGCGAGATCGAGCGACTGCGCGGTCGAGTCGGTCGCGATCACGAACGAGATCGGGCCGAACCACTCCTGCGTGAATTTCTCGCGATCGGCCACGTCGAGTTGCAGCACGAGCGGCGTGCGCACGCGGGCATCGGGGAACGCAGGGTGCTGGAGGGTAAGGCTGTCGGCGAGCACGCGGCCGAGCTGGCGGGCGTCGTCGATGCGTGCGGTCACGCCTTCGTTCTGGATTGCGCCGATCAGTTCGACCGAGCGTGCCGGGTCGCCGGTGAGTTTTTGCACGGCAACGGTGATTGCCTGTGCGACTTCGTCGAAGCTCGCATGGCCGTCCGCCGTCCGGATGCCGTCGCGCGGCACATAGATGTTCTGCGGCGCCGTGCACATCTGACCGGAGTACAGTGCCAGCGAGAATGCAATGTTCTTGGCGGCGGCCTTCAAATCGTCGGTCGAGTCGATCACGATCTGATTGACGCCGGCCTTCTCGGTATAGACCTGTGCCTGATGGGCATGGCGTTCGAGCCACGTGCCGTTTTGCGTGCTGCCGGTGAAGTCGATCAGCTTGATCTCGGGGCGCAGCGCGAGATCCTGAACGAGTGCGCCGTCGTTGGGTTCGGTCGCGAGGAGCGTGACGACGTTCGGATCGAAACCGGCTTCGCGCAGTACGTCGCGAGCGATCCGGACGGTGATGGCGAGCGGCAGGATCGCGCCCGGATGCGGTTTGACGATCACGGTATTGCCGGTTGCCAGATCGGCGAACAGGCCCGGGTAGCCGTTCCAGGTCGGGAACGTGCAGCAGCCGAGCACGAGCCCGGTGCCGCGCGGGACGATCGTGTAGCGCTTGTGCATCGCGAGCGGCGGGTTCTTGCCTTGCGGCTTTTCCCAGTGCGCGTCGGCCGGGATGCGGCGCAGTTCGTCCCATGCATAGGCGACTGCCTCGAGCGCACGATCTTGTGCGTGCGGGCCGCCGGCCTGGAACGCCATCATGAATGCCTGCCCCGTGGTGTGCATCACGCTGTAGGCGATCTCGAAGCTTGCGCGATTCAGGCGCGCGAGGATTTCGAGGCTGACGCCGATCCAGGCGCTCGGGCCGGCTTCGCGCCACGCGCGTTGCGCGGCGGCAGCGGCGGCGATCAGTTCGTCAGGTGTCGACTTCGGATACCGGATGCCCAGTGCAATGCCGTACGGCGACCGCTCTGCGCCGACCGTTTCCCCGGACGCCGGCTGATCGAGCGCGAACGTCTGGTCGAGGTGCGACTTGAACGCGGCCTCGCCATCTGCGTTCGCGCTTTCCCCGTACACTTTGGGGCTCGGCATTTCGGCGAACGGGCTCCAGTACCCGCGGCTCTCGATGGCGGCGAGTGCGTGCTTCAGCGTGTCTTCGTGCTTCGTGAACAGTGCATGGGTCATGGCGGCAGCCTGATGGACGTTGAGAGGGGTTGGGTCGATTAATTAACCGACCGGTTGGTCGGAGAATGGTAGCATCAAACTATTCGCATGTGCGAGGCGTTTCTCATTTCATTGATCGAGGAGAAATAGATGGCTTACGAGAACATCCTGGTGGAGACCCGGGGGCGTGTCGGGCTGGTTACGCTGAATCGCCCGAAAGCGCTGAATGCGCTGAACGATGCGCTGATGGATGAACTGGGTGACGCGCTGAAGGCGTTCGATGCGGACGATGGCATCGGCGCGATCGTCGTGACCGGCAGCGAGAAGGCGTTCGCGGCCGGCGCTGACATCGGCATGATGGCGACCTACTCCTATATGGATGCCTACCGGGGCGACTACATCACGCGCAACTGGGAGACCGTTCGCGAGATCCGCAAGCCGATCATTGCCGCGGTTTCGGGCTTTGCGCTGGGTGGTGGCTGTGAACTGGCCATGATGTGCGACATCATCTTCGCGGCGGACACGGCCAAGTTCGGCCAGCCGGAAATCAAGTTGGGTGTCATGCCGGGTGCGGGCGGCACGCAGCGTCTGCCGCGCGCGGTGTCGAAGGCGAAGGCGATGGACATGTGCCTGACGGCCCGCTTCATGGATGCTGCCGAAGCGGAGCGCGCGGGGCTCGTGTCGCGCGTGCTGCCGGCCGACACGCTGCTCGACGAGGCGATTGCCGCTGCGGCGACGATCGCCGAGTTTTCGCTGCCGGCGGTCATGATGGTCAAGGAGTCGGTGAATCGTGCGTACGAGACGACGCTTGCCGAAGGTGTCCACTTCGAGCGTCGGCTGTTCCATTCGCTGTTCGCGACCGAAGACCAGAAGGAGGGGATGGCGGCATTCGTCGAAAAACGGAAGCCGGTATTCAAGCACCGCTGATCGGGCTGCCTGGGTGGCGGTCGGCGACTGACCGGGATCGGTTGTCGGCGACTGACCGGGATCGGTTGTCGGCGTGATTGCCCGGCCGGTCGAGCCCCAAGCCCCCGTGCGCGGTAGCGCACGGGGGCTTTTTCAAAATATTTTCACAAAGGGGCTTGCGTAGTTGGGGGCGGG
>NZ_CABVQC010000023.1 GCF_902499175.1 Burkholderia aenigmatica | reverse complement strand
ACCGGTTCGACCGATGCCGCGAGGCCGAGCACCGCGGCCACCGTCGCCGGGCGGGCCGGCGCCGCGTCGACGGCGTCGGCGGCAACCGCGGCGGCATCGACTTCGCTGTCGGCTGGTGCGGCGGACGCGTGCGGTGCCGGCAGGCAGCGGGTCGCGGGCACGGCGCTCAGGTGCCGGTGGCCGACCGCCGTGAACGCTTCGCAGATCGTGCGGAACCACGCGCGATCGACGACGGCCAGCACGCGGCGCCCGTCGGGCAGCGCGTCCGGATCGAGCGCGATATGGCAGCCGAGCGGATCCTGGATCAGCTGATCCTCGACGATGTTGGGCAGCGCCTGGCGCAGCTTCGGTCCCTTCAGCGGCGGCACGGTCGCGGCCAGCAGCAGCACGTCGCGCGCGGCGACGATCAGCACCGTCGCATTCGCTCGCGGCAGCAGCGCGAGCGCGGCACGGCCGGCGCGCTGCACATGGCCGGCCTTGTCGACGAGCGTGAACGGCAGCTCGGGCCACTGCCATTCCTGCAACGGCACGGCAGGCTCGCGCGGCGGCAAAGAAACAATCAACGTGCTCACAAGAGCTCCTCTCCCGATTGGCGTCGTTATAGCTGGTCGCGGATGCGCACGACCCGTGTCGAATGCGTGGTCGGATCACGATACACGAGCGAGGTGCGATCGACCTCCGCGCGATCGTGCTGGATCCGGCCATGCACGATGAAATAGCTCGAATTGACGTCGACGACGCTCGCGTCGAGCGTCACGTTCGGTGCACCGGCGCCGCGCAGCGCGAGCTGCACGTCGGCGACGTTGCGGAAAAACACGGTCTCGCGGCGCGACACGAGCGCCTGCGCGGACGACACGCTCATCCCCGGCATCAGCGCCGCGATCACCTCGGCCGGCGCGGTATTCATGTTCACGGGCGTCGTGGTCGGCAGCACGGTGACGAACGGGCGCAGCCGCGCGACCATCTCGGGCGTCACGCCGTCGACGTCGAGCAGGCTGTCGACGCCCGTCATCATCAGCGGCGCGGGCCCGCGATCGCCACCCGTCATGCCCGGATCGTCGGAGAAGCCGCCGCCGCCTTGCTGATCGGTCGTCACCGGTGCGGTGATCGGCGGCGCCGTGCCGCCCCCCGGCAGTGTCGGCATCTGGAAACGCGTCGCCGAATTCAGCAGGCTCGCGCGCACCTGCAGCGCGATGCGCTTCGCGAACGCGCCGTCGTAGCCGAGCGTCGTCAGCAGGCGCTGGAACGCCTGGACTTGTGTGACGTTCAACTGCAGCACGCCGGGCGCCGGCGACGCCACCAGGTTGCGCAGGTTGAACTTCGCCTGCGCATCCTCGATCGAGCCGGAGATATAGGTGTCTTCGCCGCCGGTGTCGTTGGGCGCGCCGATCCGGCCGAGGAAATCCGACAGCTTGGTCTTCGCGATCGGTACGCCCCAGATACCGCCGAGATACGTGATGCCGGGCGCCGTGTCGCCTTCGGAGCGCAGGATCATCCGCGTCCAGTCGAGCGCGCCGCGTGCGACCCACTGCGCCTGCGCGAGCATGCGCTGATTTTCGATGCGACGGATCTGCACCTGCTGGCGCCACAGCATCCCCGAGACCAGGATCGCCGACAGCGCGACGACGAGCAGCGCGGTAATGATCGCCGCGCCGCGCTGGCGGCCGCGTGCCGGTGCGCGACCGGCCGCGCGGGCGGCACGCAATGAGCGGTGAGGGCGCGTGCGCATCGTCATTCCCCGACGAGAAAGATGCGCGTGACCGGCACGCGCAGCGACGTCGCGCCGATGCTGACCTGCAGCCCCGTCACCGCGCGCGTCGGCGGCGCGTTGCCGATCTGCGGCACCTTGAGCGCATCGTTGTTCTGCGCGAGCGCATCGTTGGCCGTCTGCAGGTTGGTGGTCCAGCCCACGCGCGGCACGTACAGCTTCGCGTCGATCGCGCCGACGCCGCCCATCAACGCGACCCAGCTCCAGCCTTCGACACTGCTGTCCTTCAGCACGCTGCGCAGCCGGTTCGCGTCGTCGATCGGCGGCGACGCATAGCGCACGACGCGCCCGCCGGCGATCCGGTAGCGGATCACCTGCAGCCGCGGTGCGGCGCCCGGCACGTCGAGTTCGCGGACGATCTGCAGCGTATTGCCGGCGACGCCGATCGCCGGCTGGCCGGCCTCGTCGTCGGTCGCGGCGAGCCGCGCGTCGATGCGCATCTGGTCGAACATCTGCGCGAACACGCGCTCGTCTTCCATCGCGGCCGCGACCTTGTCGCGCCCGCGCATGATCTGGTCGAGCCCGCGCCACGCGAGGATCGCGACCACCGCGAGGATCGCGATCGCGATCATCAGCTCGATCAGCGTGAAGCCGCGGGCGCGGCGGGCGAGCGGGCGGCGCATCGGCGCGTCAGAGCGGACGGCTGGTTTCATTCGCGACCACCGTCACCATCTGCGCGAGCACGCCGGTGCGGCCGGGCATGCTCACCGAAATCCGGACGCGCCGGAACACCGGGTTGGGCGTAGTGCTCACGCGCTGCGTGCAGACGAGCTGCACGTTGCCTTGCGAGCAGTCGAAACTCTGTTCGCCGATCTCCGGCCACGCATGCGTGAGGCGCATCTGCGCGAGCGCGTTGTCGGCGCTCCAGCCGGCAAGCAGCCGGCGATGCAGATCGGAGGCATTGGTCGCCATCGTGCCGACCGCGCGGATCGACGCGGCGAGCGCGACGGCGATGATCGCGAGCGCGACCAGCACCTCGATCATCGTGAAACCGCGGCTCGAAGGAAGCCCCCTTGAGGCATGGCGGCGTGATGAAGCAACGGGGAAGGGCAGGCGACGACGCATCGTCATTGCACCTCGTAGCGGCCGTTGCCGGTGCCGACGATCGTCGCGCTGCCGGCGGCCGAATGCAGCGTCACGCGCACCGGCGTGTCGATGCTCTCGGTGCCGAACACGACACGATTCGCATGCGTGTCGGACCCCGGATAGTCGATGTCGGCGCCCGTGACGCCACCGTCCCAGTCACGCGGGCGCAGCAGGTCGTCACGCAGCGTGCGCCAGCCGTCGGGCGAGCTCATGTCGAACCGGAAGCCGTGCGCGGTCGGCTGCCACGCGATCGGCCGGGCACGCACCTGCGCTTCGTCGCCGGCGGTCTCGAACAGCAGCGCGATGCGCTGCGCTTCCTCGCGCAGATCGGTGCGCGGATTGCGCGTGAGCGACAGCGACGCGAGAGACACGAGCAGCCCCGCGATCACGAGCACGACCAGCATTTCGAGCAGCGTGAAGCCGCGTGCGCGATGACGCCGCGCACCGTGCCACGCCTGCCCGCCGCCGGCATGCGCCGGCACGGACGCAGCCGCGCCGCGACGCACACGGCAATCGCGGCCGCAGCGGGAGGTCGTGCGAATGGCGAGCATGAAGAACGGGAACGAAGCGTCGGGCCGGTCAGTGAAGGCTTATTGCCACGAACCGATGTCGGAATCGTTGCCTTCGCCGCCTTCCTTGCCGTCGGCGCCGTAGCTGAACACGTCGATCTCGCCGTGCACGCCCGGGTTCAGGTACTTGTAGCCGTTGCCCCACGGATCGTTCGGCAGGCGCTCGAGATAGCCGCCGTCCTTCCAGTTGTTCGGGATCGGATCGGTGGACGGCTTCTGGATCAGCGCGTTCAGGCCCTGCTCCTGGGTCGGGTAGCGGCCGTTGTCGAGACGGTACAGCTTGAGCCCCTGCATGATCGTGCCGATGTCCTGCTTGGCGGCGATGCGGCGCGCTTCGTCCGGGCGGCTCATGATCTTCGGCACGATCAGTGCCGCCAGGATCCCGAGGATCGCGACCACCACCATGATCTCGATCAGCGTGAAACCGCGCTGACGACGCACGGCCGCGTTGCGGCGAGTGATCCACGTTTGCATGACTGACTACCTCTTTCCAAAAAATGTCGTTGGTTGAGTGACGCACCCGGCGCACCGGACGATTGCCTGACGGCAAGCTTCCGAACCCGCGGGCGCGGAGCACGCATTGTAAGGCGCGCATTGCCGAGGGCTTTCACCCAACGCAAATTTCATATACATCCGTACAATAGCGCGCATGAACGCGCTCTCGATCCGGATCCTTTCCCTCGCCCTCTTCGCGGGTTTGTGCGCGACGGCCACCTACTGGGTCGTCACGCTGTCGGCTCGCGAAGCGCCGCTGCCCGCCGCCGCCGCGCGGCTGCCGATCCGCACCGAGGACGCCGCGGCGCTCTTCGGCGGTCAGCTCGACAAGAATCCCGTGCAGGACATCCACCTGTTCGGCATCCTCGCGCTCGACCACGGTGGCGCCGCGATCGTCGGTGTCGGCGGCGAACCGCCGCGTGCCGTGTCGCTCGGCGCGGACGTCACGTCCGGCGCGAAGCTCGCCGAAGTCCGCCCCCGCTCGATCATCGTCGAGCGCAACGGCGCCCGCACCGAAGTCCAGCTTCCCGCCAACACGCCGTCCCCGGCGATCTACATGCGCTGAAGCCGAAGGTGACGGCCTGACCCACGGTCAGCCCGTCACTGCACCATGTTGTTCAGCTCGATGATCGGCAGCATCACGGCCAGCACGATTACGAGCACGATGCCGCCCATCGCCAGGATCAGCAGCGGCTCCAGCAGGCTCGTCAGGAACATCGTGCGACGCTCGAGCTCGCGCGCTTCGCCTTCGGCCGCGCGATCCAGCATCGTCGTCACGTCGCCCGTCGCTTCACCGGAACGGATCAGGTGCACGAGCACCGGCGGAAACGTCTTCACGTTGTTCAGCGCGCGCGACAGCGCGGAGCCTTCGCGCACGCGCACGATCGCGTCGTCGATGTTCGCGCGCATCGCGCGGTTCGACAACGTCTCGCCGGCCGCCTGCAGCGCACGCAGGATCGGCACGCCCGCCGCGGTGAGGATGCCGAGCGTGCTCGCGAAGCGCACCGTGTTGTAGCCGCGCACGAGCTTGCCCGCGAGCGGGGCGGTCAGCACCCAGCGGTCGAAGCGCAGGCGGGGCCCGTCGCGCGACAGCGTCGCCTTCACGAACCACGCGACGAGCGCGACCGCGATCAGGATCGCCCACCACCAGTGCCGCACGAAATCCGACAGCGCCATCATCACGATCGTCAGCATGGGCAGCTGCTGTTTCGTGCTCGCGAACACGTTGACGACCTGCGGCACGACGTAGCTCAGCAGGAACGTGACGATGCCGAATGCGATCAGCGTGACGATTCCCGGATACGTGAACGCCAGCAGGATCTTCTGCTTCAGCGCGTTGCTCTGCTCGATGTAGTCGGCGAGGCGCGACAGCACGATGCCGAGCTTGCCGGTGTGTTCGCCCGCCGCGACGAGCGCGCGGTAGATTTCCGGGAAGTCGCGCGGATGCTGGCCCAGCGCATTCGCGAGCGAATGGCCGCCGAGCACCTCGGCGCGGATCGCGGCCATCAGTTCGCGGATGTAGTCGCGCTCGGCCTGCTCGGTCAGCACGCCGAGCGCCTCGTCGAGCGGCAACCCCGCGATCAAGAGGCTCGCGAGCTGGCGCGTGAGGATCGCCTGTTCGCGCTGCGACAGCTTGCGGCCGAACGCGAGCCGCTGCGACCGCGCCCCGCGCGTCGCGCTGGCGGCCGGTTCGACGACGAGCGGCGTGAGCCCCTGCGTGCGCAGCTGGCCGCGCGCGGCACGCGCGCTGTCGGCATCGATGACGCCTTTCTGCGCGCGTCCCGCCGAATCGATTGCTTCGAAACGGAATGCCGGCATCGCGCTATGCGCCTCCCGTTACGCGCAGCACTTCCTCGAGCGACGTTGCGCCCGACGCGAGCCAGCGCTCGGCGTCGTCGCGCAGCGTGCGCATCCCTTCCGCACGGCCGGCGGCGAGAATCTCGGCATCGGCCGCATTGCGGTGGATCAGCGAGCGGATCGACTCGTCGACCAGCAGCAGTTCGTATACGCCGCGCCGGCCCGAATAACCCGAATGCCCGCACTTGTCGCAGCCGACCGGATGCCACACGGTGCGGCCTTCTTCGTGGCGTTCTTCCTTGCAGACGGGGCAGAGCTGCCGCACGAGCCGCTGCGCGAGCACGCCGAGCAGCGACGAGGCGAGCAGGTAGGGCTCGACGCCCATGTCGGTCAGACGCGTAACGGCCGATGCCGCATCGTTCGTGTGCAGCGTCGCGAGCACGAGGTGGCCCGTCAGCGATGCCTGCACCGCGATCTGCGCGGTTTCGAGGTCGCGGATTTCGCCGATCATGATCACGTCCGGATCCTGGCGCAGAATCGAGCGCAATGCGCGGGCAAAGGTCATCCCGATCCGCTCGTTCACCTGCGTCTGGCCGATGCCGCCGAGATCGTATTCGATCGGATCCTCGACGGTCATGATGTTGGTCGTCGCGGTTTCGAGCCGCGACATCGACGCATACAGCGTGGTCGTCTTGCCCGAACCCGTCGGGCCCGTGACGAGCACGATGCCGTGCGGGCGCGCGATCAGCTTGTCGAATTGCACGAGCGTGTCGCGGCCCATCCCGAGCGCTTCGAGGTTCAGCCGCTGCGCATCCTTTTCCAGCAGACGCAGCACCGCACGCTCGCCATGCCCGGTCGGCAGCGTCGACACGCGCACGTCGACCGGCCGGCCGCCGACGCGCAGCGTGATGCGGCCGTCCTGCGGCAAGCGCTTCTCCGCGATGTCGAGCTGCGCCATGATCTTGATCCGCGAGATCAGCGCACCGTGCAGCGCCTTCTTCGGCCGCACGACGTCGCGCAACGTGCCATCGACGCGAAAGCGCACGACCGATGCGTTCTCGAACGGCTCGATGTGGATGTCCGACGCCTGTTCGCGTGCCGCTTGCGTGAGCAGCGCGTTGATCATCCGGATGATCGGCGCGTCGTCTTCCGATTCGAGCAGATCCTCGACTTCGGGGATGTCCTGCATCAGCCGCGACAGGTCGACTTCGCCTTCGACCTCGCCGACCACCTGCGCGGCACTGCCGTCCTGACGTGCGTACGCGTGGTTGATCGCCTGCGCGAGCTCGTCGGCCGGCACGCGATGCACGGAAATCGAGCCGAAGTTGCGCGCGATTTCAGCGAGCGCGGCATCGCTCGTGCGTTCGCTGATCCATACCTCGAGCGTGTCGTCGAGCTGGTGCGCGATCAGCACCTGGCCGTTCTTCGCGAAACCGTACGGCAACAGCCGCGCGGCGAGCGGCGACGGCGGCTGCCGTTCGCCCGGCGCGCCGTCGTGGGAAGGGGACGCGAGCACGTCGCTCACTGCGACGCTCCCGGCGTGGCCGTCAGCGGCTGTTGCGGCACCGCCTGCTGCGGCACGCTCTGCGGCTGCGCGGGCGTCGCTTCCGGCAACGGCTGCGCCGGAACCGGCACCGCCTGGCGCTGCAGCTGCTGGCGACGCATCTTGTCGAGATCGAACAGGTTGCCGGCCGGCGTGCCGCCCTGGCTCGGGCCCAACGGCATCGGCGGGACGACCGGATCGTCCTTGTCGCGGATCACGTTGTTGTCCGACTTGTATGCGCCCGTCACGCCCTGGATGTAGTCATAGCGGTTCGCCGTGACTTCCTGCGCGGTACTGCGGTCGGAGATGATCACCGGGCGCAGGAACACCATCAGGTTGGTTTTCTGGCGGATCTTCGATTCCGAACGGAACAGCTGGCCGATCCACGGAATGTCGCCAAGCAGCGGAACCTTGCTGTTCGATACCTGGTAGTTGTCCTGCATCAAACCGCCCAGCACGATGATCTCGCCGTTGTCAGCCAGGATCGTCGACTGGATCGAGCGCTTCGTGAAGGTCGGGCCGGTCTGCGTGTTGGTGGTACCGTTGACGACCGCCGAATCCTCGGTATAGAGCTGGAGTTTCAGGATCCCGCCGTCGGTGATCTGCGGCTTCACGTGCAGCGTCAGGCCGACGTCGCGGCGATCGTAGGTATTGAACGCACTGTTCGCATTGCCGCTCGTCAGGTTCGAGTACGAACCGGTCGCGATCGGGACGTTCTGGCCGACGACGATCTTCGCTTCCTCGTTGTCGAGCGTGATCAGGTTCGGTGTCGACAGCACGTTCGCGTCGCTCACGCCCGCGAAATATTGCAGCAGCGCACCGAGCCCCTGTACCCCGAACATGTTGTGCAGCCAGCCGACGTTCAGCCCCTGGCTCAACTGCCCGAGATTGGCGGCCAGCCCACCTCCGGTGATCCCGCCAGCGGCGTTGGTCAAACCGCCGGCCGTCAGGTTGACAATGCTGTTTCCCAAAGCATTGGCGGCCGTGGGTGCCAGGTTCGTGCCGCCTAGAAACTGGCCGCTCGCCACCTGCCACTGGATGCCGAGGTTGCCCTGCGTGTTCGAGTTCAGCTCGACGATCAGCGCTTCGATATAGACCTGCGCACGCCGCGCGTCGAGCTGGTCGATCACCGAGCGCAGGTTCCGGTAAACCGGATCCGACGCGGTGATGATCAGCGAGTTGGTCGCTGCATCGGCCTGGATCATCCCGCCGGGCTGGTTGTCGTCGCCCTTGTCCTTGTCGCCGCCGAGCAGGCCCGCGGTGCCGAGGCCGCCGCTGCTGCCGGACGAGCCGCCGTACCCCGACGACGAAGACGAACTGCCGAGGCCGCCCGACGGCAGCGGCGGGGTGCCGGACGTGCCGGTCGAGAAGTTGCCGCTCGACGACGAGCCGCCATTCTGGTTGAAGCTGTTCGCATCGTTGGACGACGCCGACGAGCCGCTGTCGCTGCCGCTCCCCTTGCCGAGCATCCCGCGCAGCGTCTTCGCGAGCTTCACCGCATCGGCGTTGCGCAGCGGCACGACGTGCATGTTGCCCGGCACGCCGCTCGGCGCATCGAGCTGCTGCACGAGCCGCTTGGCAGCCGCGAGGCGCGACGCGCTCGATGCGCGCAGCATCAGCGAGTTGGTGCGCGGGTCGGCCGTGACCGACACCTTCAGCGTTGCGTCGCTGTTGCCGATCGCGCCCGGGTCGAGCATTTTCTGCAGTTGCGCGGCAAGGTCGATCGCGTTCGCATTGCGCAGCGGAATGACTTGCACCTGCGCGCCCGCGGCGCTGTCCACGCCCGCGATGATCTGCGCGATGCGCCGCACGTTGTCCGCGTAGTCGGTCACGACGATCGTGTTGTTCGCCGGGTAGGCCGTCACCGTGTTGTTCGGCGAGATCAGCGGCCGCAGCACGGGCAGCAGGTTGTTCGCCGATTCATTGTGCAGCTCGAACACCTGCGTGATCACCTGGTCGCCGCGCGCCTGCGGCGCATTGCCGACGTAGGTCGGCACGCCCTGCAGCTTCGCGTCGGCCTCGGGCACGACCTTCAGCACGCCATGATCCTGCACGAGCGCGAAGCCCTGCATGCGCAGCGCCGACTGCAGCGTCTTCAGCGCCTGGTCTTCCGGCACCGGACGTTCGGCCACGAGGTTGAGCTGCCCCTTCACACGAGGGTCGACGATGATGGTCTTGCCAGTTGCGGCGCCGATCGCCTTGGCGACCTGGTCGATATCCGCATTCACGAAGTTGAGCGTGACCTGAGCGTAGGCGGCCTGCGAGACGATGATGCCGGCGACGATCAAGGTCGTGGCGACACGCCGCATAACGAAGCGATTTCTTGTCATGGATGAATGGGTCGATGCCGGCTCAGGCCACTTCCGGCGGTAGTGCTGGGATCCAAGTCCGAAAGAGGCGACATTAGCAGTTTTTCATGTCCGAAATATCACATTGATCCGAGGACTGTCTCACATACGACATGTATCCGGCGATCCGTATGCAATATGTAAGATTCGACGCTGTTCTCGGCATGCCGGCCATCGTCCCCGTTTCACGATGAACCGACACGCAAATGCGGTATAACCGGGCTGCCGTATTCCTGTATGTCGCAAGCTGACGGACTGTCGGTATGATACGGGCGGCACGTTTCTCGTCGCACGAATAACAGGCACGGGTTTTCCCGACCCGCACGCAATTTCTTGTCGATTCCGCACCATGAACAGACGGTTCGTTTCGATCGCGTTGATCGCCGCCGGCGCGTGTTTCGCCAGCGCGAACGCTCGCGCGGACTGTTTCGACGAAGCGGCCAGATATCAACAGGTCAATCCGCTGATCCTGCGCGCGATCGCGTGGCAGGAGTCGCGCAACCGGCCCAACGCGCTGAACAAGAACACGAACGGCTCGGTCGACTACGGCCTGATGCAGATCAATTCGATCCACCTGCCGACGCTGTCGCGCTACGGAATCGGCCGCGACACGCTGATGGAACCGTGCAAGAACGTCTACATCGCCGCGTGGCATCTCAAGCAGAAGATGAGCCGCTACGGCAACACGTGGCAGGCCGTCGGCGCCTATCATTCTGAAACACCGTCGCTGCGCGACAAATATGCGCGGCAGATCGCCGGCATCCTCGCGCAATGGAAGCTGCTGCCGCCCGTGCAGTGACACCGTGCCGCGCCGTGGCCCGACGTCATACCGGCCGGCCGGCGCGCGTTTGATGCACAATGCGGGCTCACGCCGCCATTTCGCCCGTTCGCGGGCCGATCGTGCCCCGGAAGGGCGCCGCGGCCGCTTTTTCAATTTTTCCGTTGGTGCATATCGCTATGAATCCGGCAATGAACCAGCCGTTGCCCGTCACCGTGCTGTCCGGCTTCCTCGGCGCCGGCAAGACCACGCTGCTCAACCACGTCCTGTCGAACCGCGCGGGCCTGAAAGTCGCCGTGATCGTCAACGATCTCGCGGCGGTCAACATCGACGCATCGCTCGTGCGCGACGCGCAGGCGCTGTCGCACGTCGAGGAACGCCTCGTCGAGATGTCGAACGGCTGCATCTGCTGCACGCTGCGCGACGACCTGCTCGTCGAGATCCGCACGCTCGCGTCCGAAGGCCGCTTCGACGCGATCATGATCGAATCGACCGGTATCGCGGAGCCGATGCCGATCGCCGAAACCTTCACGTTCGTCGACGACGACGGCACGTCGCTGTCGGCCGTCGCGCGGCTCGACACGCTCGTCACCGTGGTCGACGCGTACAACTTCCTGCGCGACTACGGCTCGGATGACGCGCTCGCGACGCGCGGCATCGCCGCGTCGGAAGAGGACGACCGCACGCTCGTCGAACTGCTGATCGAACAGATCGAGTTCTGCGACGTGCTGGTGATCAACAAGGCCGACCTCGTCGACGCCGACGCACTCGCACACCTGCAGCACATCTTCGCGCGACTCAATCCGCGCGCGCACCAGGTCGTGTCGACGTTCGGCAACGTGCCGCTCGACGAAGTGCTGAACACGGGCCGCTTCGATTTCGACGAGGCCGCGAATGCGCCGGGCTGGCTTGCGTCGCTCGATGACGATCGCACGCATTGCGACGACCCGGACTGCCATGACGAACATCATGCGCACGTGCACGGCGAAGCCGACGAATTCGGGATCGGCAATTTTGTTTACCGTGCGCGCCGGCCGTTTCATCCGGCACGACTCTGGGCGCTGCTGCACCAGGAGTGGCCGGGCGTGCTGCGCAGCAAGGGCTTCTTCTGGCTCGCGACGCGCAACGACATCGCGGGTTCGCTGTCGCAGGCGGGCGGCGTATGCCGGCATGGCCCGGCGGGTCTCTGGTGGGCTGCGCAGGATCGCGCGGAATGGCCGGACGACGACGAGCTGCTCGCTGAAATCCGCGCCGAATGGCACGGCGATCTCGACGATCGCACGGTGGGCGATCGCCGGCAGGAACTCGTGATGATCGGCATCGCGCTCGACGCGGATGCATGGCGCGCGAAGCTCGACGCATGCCTGCTCACCGACGCGGAATTCGCGCTCGGCGCGGCGGAATGGCACGCGTTCGATGATCCGTTTCCGGTGTGGGATATCGATTCGCACGACGACGACGATCACGGCAACACGCAGATCGTGCACGCGTAACGCGTCGTAAAAACAACCGTTAAATCTTGCAAGAGGGTCGCGGACTGTGGCAAAAATGCCGCGCGCACCCAACAAAAAACCCGCCGAAAGGCGGGTTTTTCTTGGAACAGGCGCTGGATTAACGCTTGTTGACGGCGTCCTTGAACGCCTTGCCAGCCGTGAACTTGACCGTCTTGGCTGCCGGGATCTTGATGGTTTCGCCGGTCTTCGGGTTGCGGCCCGTACGTGCTGCGCGCTTGCCCGAACCGAAGCTGCCGAAGCCGATCAGCTGAACCGCATCACCCTTCGACACGGCCTTCTTGATAACTTCGAGCAGCGTGTCCAGCGTTTCGCCGGTTTGAGCCTTGCTGGCGCCCGTTTGGGCGGCGACGGCGTCGATCAGTTCCTGTTTGTTCATTAAGGTTCCTTTATCAGGTTAGGTTGACACGAACAGCGCGAACGCGCCGATTATACGTGCGCGAACCGTGCCGTCGAGAGTCAGACTCCGACGACACAGCGCCGAATCCTGGCCCGCGCGACGCGCCCTCCGGTTAGCCGGTGGCCACCCCGCGGTACGGCGTTGCTATGATAGCGCAGCGCAAACCCAATAACGACAAGGGTTTCAAAGATTTTCATCGGTATTTCGCCGAATGAATCATCGACTGCCCGTTTTTTGACCAGCGCCAACCGGACAGGATACGCAGCGCGGTCCGCCCGTGCGCCGCCCCGTTGGCATTTTCCAACGACCGGTCGGACGGCTCCGCGCAATCCCTTGCCAGGCTTGGCTGCCACGTTTTTTGTTTCGCATGACCGACCGACTTGTTCCCGCCACGCTCGCGCTTCGCGACGACGGCACGCTCGTCTCGCCCGAGTTCGGCGATCTCCATCGCGGCGCGTCAGCCGCGCTTGCGCATCGCGTGTTCGTCGCGGGCAACGCGCTGCCGGCGCGCTGGCAGGGCCGCCGCACATTCACGATCGTCGCGACGGGATTCGGCGCGGGCGGCAGCTTCCTCGCGGCCTGGGCCGCGTGGCGCGACGATCCCGCGCGCTGCGAGCGGCTGCATTTTGTCGCAGTCGAACCGCATCCGTTCTCGCGCGACGACCTGCGCCGCGCCACTTCGCATATCGTTGCGAACACAACCATCTCGGCAGATGTCGATGCGCTCGCCGACGCGTGGCCGATGCTCGTACCAGGCCTGCATCGGCTCGAATTCGACGAAGGGCGCGTGGTGCTCACGCTCGCGTTCGGCGACGCGATCGACATGCTGGGAAAGATCGTCGCGCGCGCCGACGCGTTCTGTCTCGACGGCTTCGCGTCGTCGAGCGACGCGGATCTCCACTCGACCGACGTGGTCCGCGCACTCTCGAAAATCGCCGGCGAACACGCCACGTTTGCAACGCATGCGCGTTCCGATGTGTTGAAACACGCACTCGGCAAAGCGGGTTTCACGTATCGCGAGGTCGACGATGTGCTCGTCGGCGAATATGCGCCGCGTTGGCGCGCGCGCCGGCACGAACCGCCGCTCGCACTGCCCGTCGCGACGCGCCGCGCGATCGTGATCGGTGCGGGCCTGGCCGGCTGCGCGGTCGTCGAACGCCTGGCCGCGCGCGGCTGGGATGTCACGCTGATCGAGCGGCACGACCGGATCGCGAGCGAAGCGTCGGGCAATCCGGCCGGCGTTTTCCATCCGCTGATGACTCGCGACGACAACGTCGCGAGCCGCCTCACGCGCGGCGGCTTCCTGCATGCGATTGCACGCTGGCGCGCACTCGAACGCACGGGCCACACGTTTGCGCGCAGCACGCACGGGATGATCCATCTCGCCGAATCGGCCGACGACTTCGAACGGATGCGCGATGCATTCGATGCGTTCGGCGCACCGTCCGACTATGTCTCGCTGCTCGACGTCGATGCCGCGCGTGCGCATCTGAACCTGCCGGTCGCGCAGGGCGGCCTGCTGTTTCCGCACGGCGGCGCCGTCTGGCCGGCCGGCCTTTGCGCGGCTCAATACGCGGCAGCCGGCGAGCGCGTGCGCTTGCTCGCGTCCACCAGCGTTGCAAAACTCGAACGGCGGGGCGACGCATGGCATGCGCTGAACGAGGCGGGCGGCACGCTGGCCGAAGCGCCCGTCGTCGTGCTCGCGAACGCCGGCGACGCCGCGCGTCTCGCCGGGCTGCAGCATGTCGCGCTGCAACCGGTGCGTGGCCAGCTCACGTTGCTGCCCCCCGGCAGCACGGCACCGCTGCCGTGCCCGACGATCGGCGACGGTTACGCGGTGCCGCTCGACGACGGCACGCTGCTGATCGGCGCGACGTTCGAACCCGACGACGTCGATCCTGCGATGCGCACGGCCGGCCACCTCGAAAACCTCGAGCGCGTGCGGCATCTGCTGCCGGGCCTGATCGGCGACCTGCCGGATCCCGCCACGCTGCGCGGCCGCGTGGCGTTCCGCTGGGTCGTCGGCGACCGTCTGCCGCTGCTCGGCCCGCTCGCCGACGAAGCGGGCGCCATCGCCAACGCGCGCGCACTGAGCGGTGCGCAAGCACGCGACCTGCCGCGCCTGCCCGGACTCTACGGCGCATTCGGCTTCGGCTCGCGCGGCCTCGTCTGGGCCGCACTCGGCGCCGAGCTGATCGCCTCGCAACTCGAAGGCGAGCCGTGGCCGCTCGAACGCGAACTCGCCGATGCCGTCGATCCCGCACGCTTCCTGATCCGCGCGTTGCGCGCGCGCCGCGTCGGCCAGGCCGGCTGACTGCTCACCCGAGCCGCTCACAGTTTCCCGACTTTTTCGCGCAAGGTTATCCACTCGACACTGTGGATAACCGCGCGGAATCCGCGCGCACTTCGTGTGCAATCACAGTGGACGTAAACTGGGCAACTCGGCACAGCTGTGAAACGGCCCGAAAGTTGCTCAACTCAAACCTCTGTGCACAAACAGTCTGTGCAACGGGTTATGGGCTCCCCAACGCGTTGATCCGTCGACGTAAACCGAAGTTATCCACAGAACTGTGCGCCCTTTGTTAACTTCTACTACGTATATATACAAGTAAACCTTTGAAACCAAAGACCTGCGGTGCCGCACAGCGCCGCGAGTCGAATCAATGGGTTCCAGACCGAAAAAGCTGTGGCACAATCGGTTTCCTTCGCGTTCATCCGGCCAGGCGCCGGACATGCTTCAATGGAACGGTCGGCACGATTTCGAATCTGAATCTTCGAGACTGCGCAGTCCGTTCACACACCAGGCCGACAATCCAGATCGGCAACCTGAACGACTTTCCGCCCTGTGGCGGAAAAGGCGGATCCCATGTCCCGCCGTCGTCGACACAGCAATCACATTCGGGGCGATACCCAGCCGGCGCGCATCCATTTCTGACGCTTGACCCCGCGTCGCTGGCGGTTGCTTCCAAAGGAGAAGTCACCACGATGAAGTCGGCGTTCTCATTCCTGCCCAACTGGCCGCTCACGCCGGATGCCGTGTTCTGGGCCGGGCTCGCGCTGTTCGCGGCCGGCCTGTGTGGCGAGCTTTGCTATCGCGCATGGCGCCTGCCTCGCATCACCGGTTACGCGGTGATCGGTCTCATCGCCGGTTCGTTCGGATTCGGCGTGATCGATGCAAGCACCGACGAAACCTCGCGGCTCTTGATCGACGTCGCGCTCGGCCTGCTGCTGTTCGAGCTCGGCAGCCGCCTCGACCTGCGCTGGATCCGGCGCAATCCGTGGCTCGTCGCGTCGAGCCTCGCCGAAGCCACGCTGACGTTCGTGCTGGTGCTGTTCGCGATGCTCGCACTCGGGGTGTCGGGAATGGTCGCGCTCGTGCTGTCGGCGATCGCGATCGCGACGTCGCCGTCGATGGTGATCCAGCTGAAGACCGAACTGCGCGCGGAAGGGCAGGTGTCGCAACGCCTCATCACGCTCACCGCGCTCAACAGCGTCTATGCGATCGTGCTGACCAAGCTCGTGACGAGCTGGCTCCATCAGGAAGCGTACGGCAACGTTTTCGCGACGATCCTGCAGCCGCTCTACCTGATCGCCGGTTCGTTCATCGTCGCGTATCTCGTCGCGCGTTCGTGCAACTACCTGTTCCGCCACATGACCGCGACGATGCGCGACGAGCATTCGTTCGTCGCCTTGTTCGGGCTCGTGATGCTCGCGATCGCCGTCGCCCAGGCGCTGAAGCTGTCGACGCTGCTCACGCTGCTGCTCGCCGGCATCATCGTGAAGAACCTCGAGGCGCGCCCGCAACTGTGGCCCGAGCATTTCGGCACGGCCGGCTGGCTGCTGACGGTGATCCTGTTCGTGCTCACGCTCACGTCGTTCACGTGGGGCGACATCGCGCTCGGCGGGTTGCTCGCGATCGTGCTGATCGTCACGCGGCTCGTCGCGAAGCTGGCCGGCGTCGTCGCGTTCGCGAAGCCGAGCGGCATCGGGATGAAGCAGGGCATCGCGCTCGGCATCGCGCTCACGCCGATGTCCGCGCTGTCGTACCTGCTCGTCGACGACACCTACCAGCTCTATCCGAATTTCGACCCGCACCTGCGCGCGATCGTGATGTGCACGATCGTGATCCTGCAGCTCGTCAGCCCGTTCATCGTCTACCGCTGCCTGTCGGCGGTCGGTGAGCGCAGCGACAGCAACTGATTCCGGAACCTGCCATGGCACTCGAAACCTTCGTCAATTCCGAGCCGTTCACGTTCGGCGTCGAACTGGAGATCCAGGTCGTCAACACGCACAACTACGACCTGACCAAAGCGGCCTCCGACCTGATGCGCCTGATCCAGGGCGAGACCTTTCCGGGCAACATCACGCCGGAAATCACCGAGAGCATGATCGAGCTGTCGACCGGCATCTGCCATTCGCACGAGCAGGCCGTCACCGAGCTGCACGCGATCCGCGACGTGCTCGTGAAGGCGGCCGACCAGCTCAACGTCGGGCTGGCCGGCGGCGGCACGCATGCGTTCCAGCAATGGAGCGACCGGCAGATCTACGATGCGCCGCGCTTCCAGTACATCTCCGAGCTGTACGGCTATCTCGCCAAGCAGTTCACCGTGTTCGGCCAGCACGTGCACATCGGCTGCCCCGATCCCGACAGCGCGCTGTTCCTGCTGCACTCGATGTCGCGCTTCATTCCGCACTTCATTGCGCTGTCGGCATCGTCGCCGTTCGTGCAGAACGTCGACACCGGCTTCCATTCGGCACGCCTGAATTCGGTGTTCGCGTTCCCGCTGTCGGGCCGCGCGCCGTTCGTGCTGACCTGGGACAGCTTCGAGGAGTACTTCACGAAGATGGTGAACACCGGCGTCGTCAACTCGATGAAGGACTTCTACTGGGACATCCGCCCGAAGCCCGGCTACGGGACGATCGAGGTGCGCGTGATGGACACGCCGCTGTCGGTCGACCGTGCGGCGGCGATCGCCTGCTACATCCAGACGCTTGCGCGCTACCTGCTGACCGACCGGCCGCTGAAGCTGTCGGAAGACGACTACCTCGTCTACACGTTCAACCGTTTCGAGGCGTGCCGCTTCGGGCTCGAGGGCACCTGCGTGAATCCTCAGACGGGTGAGCGCCGCACGATCGCGGAAGACATCCTCGACACGCTCGACCGGATCGCGCCGCATGCGGCCGCGCTCGGTTCGCGCGCGGCGCTCGACGAGATCGGCGCGCAGGCCAAGGCGCGCGTGAACGACGCATCGTGGTTGAGAACCGTTTTCAAACAGGAAAAATCGCTCAATGAGACGGTCCGCCAGCAGTGCTTACGTTGGCGCGAGTGAAAAAATGTTTTGCAGATTACGGGCTCGACCGAGTGGCGATTCACTGAACGACGGGCGGCCTCGATTGAGGCCGAAATCGTTGCCGGTTGTCCTGAAAATCTGTGGATAACTTGATATTCCGCTGCAAAGTCAACGATCTGTGCGCGGGATAACCCGGTGGATCATTGCGGTCGGCTCGATGGCCGATCCGAACAGGAAAATGTCCGTTCGCACCGTTCCGCGGGCGTTCGGCATTGCAGGCACAACGAAAAATTTCGGTTATCCAGCGATTTTCCACAGAATGAAGGGGATAACTTAGCTGTGCGATTTTCCGCTCTCGCTTAGAATGTCGGCTTTGCGGACACCGGAACGACGCGTGTCTTACCGGTCGCCGCGAACGCGACCGCCGCGTGTGCCCTCGCGACGGCCGTGCTGACGCACTCGCAAGAGCGTGTCTGTTTTGAGATAGACATTCGATCTCCACACTACGGCCGCTCGGCAAACCGGGCGGCGGCAAAGCGAAAAGACTATGAGCGAAGGCGTTTACGGGAATCAGGCTTCGGGACGTGTGACCCACAGCCTGCTGCGGTTGAGTACGGCCATGCGGAGCCAGGCATGGGATTGGGCGGAAGGCGCTGGCCTGACGCCGACGCAGGGCGAGATTCTCGTGCTGCTGCTGCAGCGCAAGGGCCCGATGCGGCTCGGCGAGATCGCGCGCGAGACGCAGCTGACCGCTGCGACCACGAGCGATGCCGTCAGCACGCTCGAGACCAAGGGTCTTGTCGAGAAGCGCCGTGCGCTGGACGACGGCCGCGCGCTGGCCGTGCGCCTGTCGGCCCGTGGCCGGACGGCCGCGAAGAAGGCGCTGCAATGGCCTGAATTCCTGACGAAAGCCGTCGGCAAGCTCGGCGCGGACGAGCAGGGCGCACTGTACCGCGCGCTGCTGAAGACGCTGCGCGAACTGCAGGTGGCCGGTGCGACGCCGCCGCAGCGCATGTGCGTGACGTGCGCCCACTTCCAGCCGGGCAAGCTGTCGAAGAAGACCGTGCATCACTGCGCGGCGCTCGACATCTCGATGTCCGACAGCGACCTGCGTCTCGACTGCTCGGTGCAGGAAGAAGCCGACGCGGCGACGCAGAAGAAGACCTGGAAGATTTTCGCAGGCTGACGTCCGTCGATCGACCGGGAGGCCGATGATGAACGCTGAAGTCGTGGCGATCCGCCACGTGCATTTCGAGGATCTCGGGAGCTTCGAGCAGGTGCTCGGCGAACGGGGCCGGCGGGTGCGCTACGTTGACGTCGGGTCGTCGCGGGTCGAAGTGCTCGACGTGCTCGAGCCATCGCTTCTCGTCGTGCTCGGCGGGCCGCTCAGCGTGTACGACGATGCGCAGTATCCGACGATCGCGCCGCTCGCGGCGCTCGTGCGCAAGCGCATCGACGCGGGCCTGCCGATCCTCGGCATCTGCCTCGGCGCGCAGTTCATCGCCCGGGCGCTCGGTGCGCGCGTCTATCCGGCCGCGCAGCACGAACTCGGCTGGGCGCCGCTGACGCTCACCGACGCCGGCCGCGCATCGCCGTTGCGCCATCTCGACGCTGCGGCGACGTCGATGCTGCACTGGCATGGCGACACGTTCGACCTGCCGGGCGGTGCGATGCATCTCGCGTCGACACCGGCCTGCCGTCACCAGGCATTCGCATGGGGCCAGCATGTGCTGGCGCTGCAATGCCATCCGGAAATCCGCACCGACCGCTTCGAACCGTGGCTGATCGCGAACGCCGGCGAAATCGCGGCGACGCCCGGCATCGACGCGCGCCAGTTGCGCGCCGATACCGCACAGCACGGCCCCGCGCTCGAGGCGGCCGCACGACGCATGTTCGCGGAGTGGCTCGACAGCGTCGGACTCTGACGCTGCCAGTCGCGGCGCCGTTCGCCGCCGCGAAGGGGTTGCCCGGCCCGCATCCGTCGCAGGCCGGCGCATCGTCGTTTGCGCCGCGTTTGCCGCGTCGCCGGCCACCCGCCGCGGCCCGTTCCTGACCGTCCGCTTACTGCCGGGTGCGCCGTCAGCACGCTTCCGGCCTGCGTGCTACGCTCGTTCGCTCTTTCCTTTCCTGGCGAGCGGCCTCCATGACTGCGCTGTTTTCCCCGTTCACGCTGCGCGGCGTGACCCTTCCGAACCGGATCGTGATCTCCCCGATGTGCCAGTATTCGGCCGAGCGCGGAGAAGCGACCGATTGGCACATGATTCACCTCGGCCATCTCGCGCTGTCGGGCGCGGGGCTGCTCTGCATCGAGGCGACCGCGGTGGAACCCGACGGGCGCATCACGCATGGCGACCTCGGCCTCTGGGACGACGTGACCGAAGCCGCGCTGAAGCCCGTGCTGGCTGCGATCCGCAAGCATTCGCCGGTCCGCGTCGCGATGCAGTTGTCGCATGCGGGGCGCAAGGCGTCGAGCAACGTGCCGTGGCAGGGCGGTCAGCTCGTGTCCGTCGCCGACGGCGGCTGGTTGCCGCATGCGCCGTCGGCCGTGCCGCACAAGGATGGCGAGACGCCGCCGCTCGCACTCGATGCCGCCGGCCTGAACCGGATCCGCGAAGCGTTCGCGGCGTCGGCGAAGCGGGCCGCGCGGCTCGGCATCGACGCAATCGAGGTGCACGCGGCGCACGGCTACCTGCTGCACCAGTTCCTGTCGCTGCTCGCGAACCAGCGCACCGACGAATACGGCGGCTCGCTCGAAAACCGGATGCGCTTTCCGCTCGAGATCTTCGAGATCGTGCGCGCGGCGTTTCCGGAGGACCGGCCGGTCGGCGTGCGCGTGTCCGCGACCGACTGGGTCGAAGGCGGCTGGGAGCTCGACGATACGATTGCATTCGCGCACGAACTGAAGCGTCGCGGCTGCGACTGGATCGACGTGTCGTCCGGCGGCGTGTCGCCGCTGCAGAAGATTCCGCTGTCGCCCGGCTACCAGGTGCCGTTCGCGCAGGCGGTGAAGCGCGCGGTCGGCATGCCGACGTTTGCCGTCGGCCTGATCAACGAGCCCGCGCATGCGAACCGGCTCATCGAGGCCGGCGATGCCGATTTCATCGCGATGGCGCGCGCGATGCTGTACGACCCGCGCTGGCCGTGGCACGCGGCGGCCGAGCTCGGCGCGCAGGTGACGGCGCCGCCGCAATACTGGCGTTCGCAGCCGCGCGAGCACAAGGCGTTGTTCGGCGACATCGCATTCGGCCAGCGTTGAGCGCCGAGCGCGCAATATTGCGCGTGATGTTGAACGAAGCAATCGCGAACGTGTAGGATGCGGGTGATTCGCCGCATGCCCGACGCGGCACCGACCGGTGCCGCGTTTTCGTTTTGCGCGACGCCAGGCTGCGACCGCGGCCGCTTTCCATTCAAGTCGTCTTCACAAGGATTCGTTCGATGAGTTCACGCAGGATCGCGGTGCGCCGCTCGGGAGTACACGGCAAGGGCGTGTTCGCCGTGGCGCCGATCAAGGCCGGCGAGCGCGTAGTGGAATACAAGGGCGAGCGAATTTCGTGGAAGGAAGCGCTGCGCCGTCACCCGCACGACCCGAGCGAACCGAACCATACGTTCTACTTCGCACTCGACGAGGGCGGGGTGATCGACGGCAAGATCGACGGCAACAGCGCGCGCTGGATCAACCATTCGTGCGCGCCGAACTGCGAAGCCGAGGAAGTCAAAGGCCGCGTATACATCCACGCGCTGCGCGACATCGGGGCGGAAGAGGAGCTGTTCTACGACTACGGCCTCGTGATCGATGCGAAGCTGACGAAGACGCTCAAGCGCGAATACGCGTGCCATTGCGGCGCGGCGTCGTGCCGCGGCACGCTGCTCGCGACGTCCGACGATGGCGGGAAGAAGAAAAAGAAGAAGGACAAGAAGGACGGCAAGTCCGAGTCCCGGTCGAAGGACAAGAAAAGCAAGAAGTGATGCAGGCGGCAGCGCATCGTGCGCTGCCGTTTCAGCGGCCGGCTGCCGCGTCGCGCAGCCGTGCTCGCCGCGTTCCTCATCCGGCGCGCGGCCCGACCAGCGGCCGGCGCGCCGCGAATCGCTCAGTGCGTCGGCGCGGCGGCCGGTGTTTCGCTGGCCGGCTTCTCGGTGCGCGCGGTCAGCGGCACCCTCACCACGAAGCGCGAGCCGCCTTCCGATGCATCCTCGTACGATACGGTGCCGCCGTGCATCGCGATGATGTCGTGCACGATCGCGAGGCCGAGCCCGGCGCCCGTCTCGACACCGTTGCCGTTTTGCGCGTCGCCGCGGAAGAAACGCTTGAACAGGTCGGCCTGCTGGTTGGCGGGCACGCCGGGGCCGTTGTCCTCGACGACGATCTCGGCGGCCGACTGGCCGTCCTCGAGCGCGCCACGTGCGACGTTCACCGTGATCCGCGCGCCATCCGGCCGCGCGAGCGGCACGTACTTCAGCGCATTGTCGAGCAGGTTCGCGATGACCTCGCGCAACAGCACGGGATTGCCGCGCACGATCAGTTTTTCGTCGTCACCCGGATCGTCGGTGCGCTGGAAGCCGAGGTCGACGTGCGACGCGAGTGCGCGCGGCACCCATTCGGCACCCGTCTCGAACGCCATCGCCGCGAGGTCGACGTCGACGAACCGTGCGGCCTGTTCGCCCGGTTCCGCGCGGGCGAGCGACAGCAACTGGTTGGACAGCCGTACCGCGCGGTCGGCGGCGGCGCGGAGCTCGCGCACCGCGGCGAGGGTCTGGTGCGGGTCACGCGCCACGGCCGCCTGCTCGGCGTGCAGCTTCACGGCCGTCAGCGGCGTGCGCAACTGGTGCGCAGCGTCGGCGATGAACTTTCGCTGCGCGTCGAGCGCGGTCTTCAGGCGGCCGAGCAGCGCGTTCATCGCGCTCGTCAGTGGCCGGATCTCCAGCGGCACCTCGGTTTCGTCGACCGGTTCCAGCGACGTGTGGGTCTGCCGGTTCAGCGAATCGGCCAGGTGCGTGAGCGGGCCGAGCTGCTGGTTCACGACGCGCCACACGATGCCCCAGCCCGCGAGCAGCAGCAGCAGCAGCGGCATCATGATAGCGACGAGGAATTCGGCCGCGATCCGGTAGCGGTGCCGCACCGGTTGCGCGACCTCGACGACCATCGGCTTGCCGCCGTCGACGTCGTCGACGCGCACCTGCGCAACCCGCACCGCGCGGTTGTCGTATTCGGCCTCGAATACGTATGCGTGATGCATGCGGCGCACGTTGATGCCCTGCAGCGGCAGCTTCGGATCGCCGGCGAGTTCCTGTTCGCCGTCGCTGATCCGGTAGATCAGCGCTTCGGCGGGATCGGAGAACATCGCCTGCGCGAGCGGCGGCACCGTGAACGGCGCATCGGGGCCGGCGATCTGGATCTGTTTGGAGATGGCGGTGGCGAGATCGGCGAGCGAGCGGTCGATCACGTGCTGCGTGTATTGCCACGCGAGCCAGTAGGCAATCAGGCCGCTCATCAGCGCGAGCATCGACAGCGGGGCGGCGAGGCGCCGAAGCAGCGAGCGGCGCAGGCTGGTGGTCACAGCCGGATCAGGAGACATTTCGACGGGCAAATGGATAAGCGCCGCTCACGGGGAGCGGCGCGGTCTTGCGCCGGACGGCGACGCGGGCAGGGCGGCACGCCGGCGCACGAGGCCGGCCGGCGCGCGGGCACTGCCGCTCAGACGCTCGCGGTCTGGCGGATTTCCTGCAGCAGGTAGCCGAAGCCGCGCACCGTGACGATCTCGACACGGCACTGCTCGAGTTTCTTGCGGACGCGGTGCACGTAGACTTCGATCGCGGTGTCGCCGAGATCGCCGCCGAAGTGTGTGAGGTGATCCTGCAGCTGGGCCTTGCTGACGACGCGGCCGTGACGCAGCAGCAGCATCTCGAGCACCGCGAATTCGCGCGGCGACAGTTCGAGCGGTTTGTCGTCGTTGAAGATGCGGCGGTCGACGCCCGACAGGCGGACGCCGCCGAGCGACACTTCCGGACGCGGCATGTCGCTGTGCGGGCCGCTGCGGCGCATCACCGCGCGGATGCGCGCTTCGAGCTCGGCCGGCTCGAACGGCTTGAGCATGTAGTCGTCGGCGCCCGAGTTCAGGCCCTGGATCCGGTCGTTCAGCTCGTCGCGTGCGGTCAGCACGATGACGGGCGTGTGGCGGTTGGTCTGGCGGAAACGCGTGAGCAGCGTCATCCCGTCGATGCCCGGCAGACCGAGGTCGAGGATCACGAGTTCGTGGCGGTTCTGAGCCAGCGCCTGTTCGGCAAAGATGCCGTCATGCACCATGTCGACGGTGAAGCCAGCCTGCTCGAGGCTGCTCTGGATACCGCGTGCGATGGGGCGGTCGTCTTCAATCAGAAGGAGTCGCATGAAGTTCGCTCAAGTACAATGGGTTGGCGGTTCAGGCACGCGGACAGCACGACGCCGTTTCCACAGGGGCGCCGCAACACCTGACATCAAGCATGGCGGCCAGCGAACGATTAAATCCAAACATGTCCGATATTTCGATCAACGACCTAGAAGCCGCGATCAATTTCTGGCGCGCCCGCTCGCCGTCGAGCGGCGACGAACTCAAACTCTGCGAAGAGGCCAGCGCGCTTTCCAAGCCGTATGCGCTGCTGATTGTACAGCGCGAAAGCGCGCTGCAACTGGAAGGTTTGGACCCCAAGGCACGGAAAGCCTACGAGACTTACGTGCGCCTTAAGGATGGCTTGGAAAGCTGAAGGCTTTCGCTGACTACATCCTAGAAAACGTTCATCGAAATGAAAAGTTGACGCGCCGCGCATCGAAAGACGCGCGGCGGTAGAGGAAGGCCTCAGGCAGCCGGTTGCGCGTGCGCGCCGGCACGGTCGATGAACAGCGCCAGTTCGATGTCGCGTTCGGTCAGGCCGTCGGCATCGTGGGTCGACAGCGTGACGTCGACACGGTTGTACACGTTGAACCATTCCGGATGGTGGTTCATTTCCTGCGCCTTGATCGCGACGCGCGTCATGAAGCCGAATGCTTCGTTGAAATCGGCGAAGCGCAGGCTGCGCTGGATTGCGTCGCGGCCCGGTACGGCCGTCCAGAGCGGCAGGCCTTCGAGCCGGGTCTTGCGTTCTTCTGATGTGAGCTTGTGGATCATCTTGCACCTCTCGGTCGGTAACGGCGCCCGCGCACGGCTGCGCCGCGCGGCGAAGCCGGCACCGGTCATTGTTTCATAGTTGTGGGAAGGCGATCGGGAGACCGGCAGCGGCGCGCTGCGGCGCCCGCGCGCGTCACGCGTCGGCGTCGTCGGGCCAGCCTTCGCCCGTGCCGCGATGCAGCACGCGATCGCTATCGAGCACTGCGCCGGCCGCGAACTCGGGCAGCGTCGCCAGCCGGTCGGCCAGCGCACGGCCGTCGACGTCGGCCAGCGCGAACAGCTGCGAGAAATCGTCGATCACGAAGTAGGTCTTCTGGAACGTGTCGATCCGGTACTGCGTGCGCATCACGCGCTCGAGGTCGAAGCCGAGCCGGTTCGGCGCCGCGCTTTCGAGGCTGTACAGGCTTTCGCCCTTGCTCGACACGATCCCCGCGCCGTAGATCGACAGCCCGTTCGTGCCGCGCGGGTCGCGGATCAGCCCGAATTCCACCGTATACCAGTAGAGCCGCGCGAGGCGCGCCAGCGCCGCTTCGTCGTCGGCGACCGCGAGTGCGGTGCGGCCGTACGCCTGCATGTAGTCGGCGAACACCGGATCGATCAGCAGCGGCACGTGACCGAACAGGTCGTGGAAGCAGTCGGGTTCCTGCAGGTAGTCGAGCTGGTCGGGGCGGCGCATCCACCAGGTGACCGGGAAGCGCCGGTTCGCCAGGTGCTCGAAGAACACGCGGTCGGGCACGAGGCCCGGCACGGCGACGATCTCCCAGCCGGTGGCCGGCTTCAACTGGCGGTTCACGTCGGCGAACGACGGCACGCGATCGGCCGGCAGGTCGATCTTCCCGAGCCCCGCGACGAACGCGTCGCACGCGCGACCGCGCAGCAGCGCCGACTGGCGTGCATAGAGCTGTTTCCACACCGCGTGGTCGACCTGGCCGTAGCGCGCGAGCGGCTGGTCGATGGTGAAATCGGCGCGGGTTTCGAGGCCCGCATCGAACTGCTCCTGCAGTTTCGCGGTGACGACGGTGGACATGATCTGGCTCTGCACGTGGCGGTTGGGAACCATGCAAGTGTAGAGCGGGCTGCGCGCGGAATGGGCGCAATGTTGGCGCTGATTCGATCGATGATGCGATAATCGCGCATCAAATCACGAATCAATGCGGAGAATGCTCATGCTGGAACTCGATCACTTCGATCTCGCGCTGCTGGACGTGCTGCAGCGCTTCGGCCGCGCGACGCATCAGCAGCTCGGCGAGGAGGTGCCGCTGTCGCCGTCGCAGATCGGCCGGCGGCTGCAGCGGCTCGAGGCGGCCGGCGTGATCGAAGGCTACCGCGTGATGCTGCGCCCCGAAAAGCTCGGGCTCGGCGTCACCGCGTTCACGAGCCTCAAGCTCAAGCACCATGGCGATTCGATCATCGAGCAGTTCCAGCAGCAGATTGACGTGCTGCCCGAAGTGCTCGAATGCCATGCGGTGGTGGGCGATGCCGACTACCTGCTGCGGATCGTCGCGCCGGACCTGAACGCGCTGTCGCAGTTCGTGATGAAGAAGCTGATGCGCGTGCCGGGCGTCGACAGCGTGCGCTCGAACATCGTGCTGACGACGTTCAAGCGCAACGGCGCGTTGCCGCTCGCGCACCTGGCGCCCGGCGCCGCCTGACGCGGCGGCAGGGTTGGAGGCGGCGCGGGTTGCGCCGCCGTAGGGCAGGGCCGGATCAGGCCGTTTCGTGCGGCGTGTCGGCGTTCAGCAGGTCGACGTAAGCGACCGCGACGAGATCGTCCTGCGACACGCCGAGCTTCGCGAACACGTCGTGCGCTTCGGCTTCGCCGCCGGCCTCGTCGTCATCGGGGCCGAGCACGACTTCCAGTTCGATGAAATCGCCGAGGCCGTCGACGCGGTCGAGGTGGATGCGCGTGCGGCCCGCGAGATACACGTGCCGTTCCTTCGTCACGATCCCACGCGTGGTCAGCGCGGTGGCGAGCAGCGCGTGCATCGCGTCGGGGTTCGTCACCGGGCTGCGCGTGTAGTACGACGCCTTCGGGCCGTCGCGGTCGTCGCGCTGGTAGAAGATCAGTTCGGCCGGCGTGCCGTCCTCGAAGCGGCGCAGCTTCAGCCGGCCGCGCGGCACGTCATAGAAGAAATCCTGCTGGCGATAGAACAGCGGCGCTTCGGTCGCGAGCTTGGCCGCCTGCTCGCGCAGGTGGTCGAATTCGCGGGCGCGGGCTTTGATCTCGATGTTGCGGGCCATGCGGGTCTCCTTCAATCGGGGTCTCGCGGTGTGCGAACGCACAATCTAGCAAAAACGCGGAGACGGTGGCGTGACGACGCGCGGGGGGGCGAGGCGAGATGACGCGTGCAGGCCGCGCCGCGCCGTCTTCAGCACCGCTCATACCGCCCACTGGGCTTCGATGAGCCGCAGCGCCGCCGCGATCGCCGGTTCGTCGCGCCGCTCGGCGAGCGCCACGAACGTCAGTTCGGTCGGCACCGTCACGCGTTCGACGATCGTCAGCGCATGCGCGTGCGCTTCGGCCAGCGCGGTCGAGTCGCGCGCGAGCGTCAAGCCGATGCCCGATTTGACGAGATCGAGCATCGACTGCTCCTGGTCGACCTCGGCAACCTTGACCGGCTGCGCGCCGGCATCCGCGAAGCGCCGCGACAGCAGCCGGTGGTGCGCGGACGCGGGCGGCGTCCAGATCCACGGTAGCGCGGCGAGCGCGCGCCAGTCGTGCGCTCGCTGCACGCGCTCCCTCCAGCCGGCCGGCGCGAGCACGCGGTACTGGAAATGCGTGAGCGTGACGGTGTGGAACAGCGCACCGTCGAGCGGATCGTCCTCGCCCGGCCGTCCGATGTAGTAGCCGACGTCGAGCGCCTGCGCGCGCACCTGTTCGATCACCCAGCCCGACATCCCGTGCCGCAGTGCGGTTTCGATCTGCGGATGGGTTTCGACGAGCGCGCGCAGGAAGCCGCCGAGCCGCAGGAAGCCCGGATCGAGGATCGTGCCGATCCGCAGCCGGCCGCGCACCTCGTGCCGCAGCGCAGCAGCGGCGCGCTGCACGTCGGCGGCTGCGGCGAGCGCCCGTTCCGCATGCGGCAGCAGCGTCTGCCCGTCGCGCGTGAGCGCGAGCCCGCGCGACGTGCGGGTAAACAGCGTGACGCCGAGCGTTTCCTGCAGATGCTTGATCTGCAGGCTGACGGCTGGCTGTGTCAGGTGCAGGTGTACGGCGGCGCGCGTCAGGTTGCCTTCGCGCGCGACCGTCGCGAACGCGCGGAGCAGGGTGAGATCCATCGTCGTGATATGAGCGCAGCTTATAACGCAGTTCAGCATAACTCATTGGATCGGCGGGCGGCTGCCGGAGTACGCTTCATCGGTCGTGGCGCGGGGCCGCAAGCGCGGCCGGCGACGCACTATGCTGGAAATGACGCGCGCGGTATCGCGCCGCGTGACAGGAGATAACATGACTACCCAACGCACGCTAGAAGGCGAATTCGATTACGTGATCGTCGGTGCGGGCACCGCGGGCTGCGTGCTCGCGAACCGCCTGACCGAAGATCCCGACATCCACGTGCTGCTGCTCGAAGCGGGCGGCAAGGACGACTATCACTGGATCCACATCCCGGTCGGCTATCTGTATTGCATCGGCAACCCGCGCACCGACTGGCTGTACAAGACGCAACCGGAAGCCGCGCTCAACGGCCGTGCGCTGTCGTATCCGCGCGGCCGCGTGCTCGGCGGCTGCTCGTCGATCAACGGGATGATCTACATGCGCGGCCAGCGCGAGGATTACGACAGCTGGGCGCAGGAAACCGGCGACGCCGGCTGGTCGTGGGACAGCGTGCTGCCGATCTTCAAGCGCAGCGAGGATCACCATGCAGGCGCGAGCGACGCGCACGGCGCGGGCGGTTACTGGCGCGTCGAGAAGCAGCGGCTGCGCTGGGAGATCCTCGAATCGTTCGCGCAGGCCGCGCAGCAGACGGGCATCCCGGCAACCGACGATTTCAACCGCGGCGACAATACCGGGGTCGGCTATTTCGAGGTGAACCAGAAGCGCGGCGTGCGCTGGAATACGTCGAAGGCGTTCCTGCGGCCCGCGATGGCGCGCCCGAACCTGACCGTGATCACCGGCGCGCAGGCGCAGCGCGTGATTTTCGACGGGCGGCGCGCGGTGGGCGTCGAGTATCGCGGCGGCGGCACCGACTACGTCGCGCGAGCGCGCTCGGAGGTGCTGCTGACGTCCGGCGCGGTGAATTCGCCGCAGCTCCTCGAACTGTCGGGCATCGGCGATGGCCGGCGGCTCCAGGCGCTCGGCATCGACGTCGTGCAGGATCTGCCGGGCGTCGGCGAAAACCTGCAGGATCACCTGCAATTGCGGATGGCGTTTCGCGTCGAAGGCGTGCGCACGCTCAACACGCTGTCCGCGCACTGGTGGGGCAAGCTGATGATCGGCGCCGAATATGCGTTGCTGCAGCGCGGGCCGATGTCGATGGCGCCGTCGCAGCTCGGCGCGTTCGCGAAATCCGATCCCGACGATCCCGCCCTCACGCGCCCCGATCTCGAATACCACGTGCAGCCGCTGTCGCTCGAACGCTTCGGCGAGCCGCTGCACAGCTTCAACGCGTTTACGGCGTCCGTGTGCCATCTGCGGCCGACGTCGCGCGGCAGCGTGCATATCGCGAGCGCCGATCCGGGCGCGGCACCCGCGATCGCGCCGAACTATCTGTCGACCGACCACGATCGCCACGTCGCCGCGAACGCGCTGCGCCTCACGCGCCGGATCGCGTCCGCGCCGGCGCTCGCGCGCTATCGCCCCGAGGAAATCCTGCCGGGCCTGCAGTACCGGAGCGAAGCCGAGCTGATCGAGGCGGCCGGCGCGGTCGGCACGACGATCTTCCATCCGGTCGGCACTTGCCGGATGGGGCGTGCCGACGATGAACGCGCGGTGGTCGACAGCCGGTTGCGCGTGCGCGGCATCGCCGGGCTGCGGATCGTCGACGCGTCGGTGATGCCGTTCATTACGTCGGGCAATACCAATTCGCCGACGCTGATGATCGCCGAACGCGCAAGCGACATGATCCGTGCCGATCGACGCGCGGCGCGTGAAGCGACGCCGGTGCGCACGGAGGCCGCGGTGACAGCCGCGTGACGGAACGCTGACACGCACGACAGCGGGCCGTTACGATGCCGCCCGCTGATTCGCTATGCGAAACAAGCTGTCGTTGCAGCGCCGGTGCCGATGGCGCCGATTGTGCCGGTTCGCCGGCAAGATCCATGCAAGCCGTGCAGTCGCACGGCTTTTTTGTTGCATGCGTGCCGGGCCGTGCGGAAGGGCAACGGACGATGATGCACGTGTCAAAAAAGCGGGGTGAAAAACCGTGCACAGCCGCGCGCGACATGGCGGCCAGCCCTATAAGTGCAAATCCCGATGATTGCACTGCACCAACGGCGAGACAATGTGGCGCAGTGTGCATACGCGTCGGCGCGGGAGACCACCCTCGAGGCGTAACACGGCGCCCGGGGCAGCCCGCTCATCCGCTGACCTGTTTCGCGGACGCTTCTCGCGAATCTTCCCGGTGCTTCGCCTGACTTCGTACGGAAGGGAACATGATTCTCGGCGACACGATTCTGGAAACACGCGGACTGACCAAGGAATTCAGGGGTTTCACGGCCGTCAACGGCGTGAACCTGCGTGTGCGTCGCGGTGCGATCCATGCGTTGATCGGACCGAACGGCGCGGGCAAGACGACCTGCTTCAACCTCCTCACCAAGTTCCTGACGCCGACGGCCGGCCAGATCGTCTTCAACGGGATCGACATCACCGACGAGCGGCCCGCGCAGGTGGCGCGGCGCGGCATCATCCGCTCGTTCCAGATCTCGGCCGTGTTCCCGCACCTGACCGCGCTGCAGAACGTGCGCATCGGCCTGCAGCGCGCGCTTGGCACCGAATTCCATTTCTGGCGCAGCGAACGCACGCTGAAGCGGCTCGATGACCGCGCGATGGACCTGCTCACGCAGGTCGGCCTCACCGATTTCGCGCAGGTGCCGACCGTCGAGCTCGCGTACGGCCGCAAGCGCGCGCTGGAGATTGCGACCACGCTCGCGATGGAGCCCGAACTGATGCTGCTCGACGAGCCCACGCAGGGGATGGGCCACGAGGACGTCGACCGCGTGACCGCGCTGATCAAGAAGGTGGCGAGCGGCCGCACGATCCTGATGGTCGAGCACAACATGAACGTGATCGCGGGCATCTCCGACACGATCACCGTCCTGCAACGCGGCGAGGTGCTCGCCGAAGGCTCGTATGCGGAAGTGTCGAAGAATCCGCTCGTGATCGAGGCCTACATGGGCAGCGCCGACGCGGCGCTCGCGGGGGCGCACGCATGAAGCACAGCGCACGGGAGGAACGCGAATTGAGCGGCGTCGAAAGCGGCACGCCCGCGCTGGAGATCACGGGCCTGGAGGCCTGGTACGGGGAATCCCACATATTGCACGGTGTCGACCTGACGGTGCATCGCGGCGAGGTCGTCACGCTGCTCGGCCGTAACGGCGCGGGCCGCACGACGACGCTGCGCGCGATCATGGGCCTCACGGGCCGCCGCAGCGGGTCGATCAAGGTCGCGGGCAACGAAACGATCGGCCTTGCGACGCACCGCATCGCGCATTTCGGCGTCGGCTACTGCCCGGAGGAGCGCGGGATCTTCTCGAGCCTGTCGTGCGAGGAGAACCTGATGCTGCCGCCGCCGATCGGGCCGCGCGACCACGCGATGTCGATCGACGAGATCTACACGATGTTCCCGAACCTCGCGTCGCGCCGGCAGAGCCAGGGCACGCGCCTGTCCGGCGGCGAGCAGCAGATGCTCGCGGTCGCACGGATCCTGCGCACCGGCGCGAACCTGCTGCTGCTCGACGAGATTTCCGAAGGCCTCGCACCGGTGATCGTGCAGGCGCTTGCGCGGATGATCGTCGCGCTGAAGGCACGCGGCTACACGATCGTGATGGTCGAACAGAATTTCCGCTTCGCTGCGCCGCTCGCCGACCGGTTCTACGTGATGGAGCACGGCAACATCGTCGAACATTTCCAGGCGGCCGAACTGGAAAGCAAGATGCCGACCCTGCACGACCTGCTCGGGGTGTGACGCCGCCCCGTCTCTCTTGCCGCTAGCCGTGGCGGCTTCGAACAACCACAACGCATCAGAACAACAGGAGACGTCAATGAAAATGAAGACCCTCGCACACGCCTGTCTCGCACTCGCGACCGCCGCGTTCACCGCCGGCGCCGCGCAGGCCGCGGATACCGTGAAGATCGGCTTCATCACCGACATGTCGGGGCTTTACGCGGATATCGACGGGCAGGGCGGTCTCGAAGCGATCCGCATGGCAGTGGCCGATTTCGGCGGCAAGGTGCTCGGCAAGCCGATCGAGGTCGTCTATGCCGATCACCAGAACAAGGCCGACATCGCCGCGTCGAAGGCGCGCGAATGGATGGACCGCGGCGGGCTCGACCTGCTGGTCGGCGGCACGAACTCCGCCACCGCGCTGTCGATGAACCAGGTCGCCGCCGAGAAGAAGAAGGTCTACATCAACATCGGCGCGGGCGCCGACACGCTGACGAACGAGCAGTGCACGCCGTACACGGTTCACTACGCGTACGACACGATGGCGCTCGCGAAGGGCACCGGCTCGGCGGTGGTGAAGCAGGGCGGCAAGACGTGGTTCTTCCTGACCGCCGACTATGCGTTCGGCAAGGCGCTCGAGAAGAACACGTCGGATGTTGTGAAGGCGAACGGCGGCCAGGTGCTCGGCGCGGTGCGTCACCCGTTGTCCGCGTCGGATTTCTCGTCGTTCCTGCTGCAGGCGCAAGCGTCGAAGGCGCAGATCCTCGGCCTCGCGAACGCCGGCGGCGACACGATCAACGCGATCAAGGCCGCGAAGGAATTCGGCATCACGAAGACGATGAAGCTAGCCGCGCTGCTGATGTTCATCGACGACGTGCACAGCCTCGGCCTCGAGACGACGCAGGGTCTCGTGCTGACCGACAGCTGGTACTGGAACCGCGATGCGGCGTCGCGCCAGTGGGCGCAGCGCTACTTCGGCAAGATGAAGAAGATGCCGTCGAGCCTGCAGGCGGCCGACTATTCATCGGTGACGACCTACCTGAAGGCCGTCCAGGCTGCCGGCACGACCGACTCCGACAAGGTGATGGCCGAGCTGAAGAAGATCAAGATCAACGACTTCTACGCGAAGGGCTACATCCGCACGGACGGCAGCATGATTCACGACATGTACCTGATGGAAGTGAAGAAGCCGTCGGAGTCGAAGGAGCCGTGGGATTACTACAAGGTGCTCGCGACGATTCCGGGCGAACAGGCGTTCGCGACCAAGCAGGAATCGCGCTGCGCGTTGTGGAAGTAAGCAGGGCGTAGCGGCGCGCGCGGGCGTGCCGCTCGGTGGCGGCTGCAGCGATGTGCCCGCTGCGCCGCCCGCGTGCGCAACGCATGAAGGTTGCGCGCGCAACGACACTCATTCTGACGGCTAAGTCGATGGAAATCTTTGGCATTCCGTTGCCGGCGATGCTGAGCCAGTTGCTGCTCGGGCTCGTCAACGGCTCGTTCTACGCGATCCTGAGCCTCGGGCTCGCGGTGATCTTCGGGCTGCTCAACGTGATCAACTTCGCGCACGGCGCGCTGTTCATGCTGGGCGCGATGCTCGCGTGGATGGGCCTGTCGTATTTCGGGCTGCCGTACTGGGCGATGCTCGTGATCGCGCCGCTGGTCGTCGGCGCGTTCGGGATCGTGATCGAGCGCTCGATGCTGCGCTGGCTGTACAAGCTCGATCACCTGTACGGGCTGCTGCTCACGTTCGGGCTCACGCTGGTCGTCGAAGGCGTGTTCCGGTCGATCTACGGCTCGTCCGGCCAGCCGTACGACGTACCGTCGCAGCTATCCGGCGCCACCAACCTCGGCTTCATGTTCCTGCCGAACTACCGTGCGTGGGTGGTGGTCGCGTCGCTCGCGGTGTGTCTCGTGACGTGGTTCGTGATCGAGAAGACGCGCCTCGGCGCGTACCTGCGTGCGGGCACCGAGAACCCGAAGCTCGTCGAGGCGTTCGGCGTGAACGTGCCGATGATGATCACGCTCACCTACGGCTTCGGCGTCGCGCTCGCCGCGTTCGCGGGCGTGCTGGCCGCGCCGGTGATCCAGGTGTCGCCGCTGATGGGCCAGCCGATGATCATCACCGTGTTCGCGGTGGTCGTGATCGGCGGGATGGGCTCGATCCTCGGCTCGATCGTCACGGGCCTGCTGCTCGGCGTGATCGAGGGTTTCACGCGGGTGTTCTACCCCGAAGCGTCGGCCACCGTCGTGTTCGTGATCATGGCGATCGTGCTGCTGTTCCGCCCGGCGGGCCTCTTCGGCAAGGAAAAATGATGCAGAGAAAAGTGCTCTACGGCGTGCTGCTCGCCGCACTGCTCGCCGCGCCGTTCATCGGCGCGTACCCGGTGTTCGTGATGAAGGTGCTCACGTTCGCGCTGTTCGCGGCCGCATTCAACCTGCTGATCGGCTATACGGGGCTGCTGTCGTTCGGCCATGCGATGTTTCTCGCGACCGCCGGCTATGCGACCGGTTATTCGATGCAGACGCTCGGTTTCACGCCGGAGCTCGGCGTGCTCGTCGGCACGGTTGCCGCGACGCTGCTCGGGCTCGTCGTCGGGCTGTTCGCGATCCGGCGGCAGGGCATCTACTTCGCGATGATCACGCTCGCGTTCGCGCAGATGGTCTACTTCATCTACCTGCAGGCGCCGTTCACGCACGGTGAGGACGGTCTGCAGGGCGTGCCGCGCGGGCATCTGTTCGGGCTGCTCGACCTGTCGAACGACGTCGCGCTGTACTACGTCGTGCTGGCCGTGGTCGTGGCCGCGTGCGCATTCATCGTGCGGGTCGTGCATTCGCCGTTCGGCCAGGTGCTCGTCGCGATCAAGGAGAACGAAGCGCGTGCGATCTCGCTCGGCTACGACACCGACCGCTTCAAGCTGCTCGCGTTCATCCTGTCGGCGGGCCTCGCGGGGCTGGCCGGCTCGCTGAAGGTGCTCGTGCTCGGCTTCGAGACGCTGTCGGACGCGTACTGGACGATGTCGGGCCTCGTCGTACTGATGACGCTCGTCGGCGGGATGGGCACGCTGTTCGGGCCGCTGCTGGGCGCGGCGCTGATCGTTGCGCTGGAAGACCGGCTCGGCGACATCGGCGAATGGCTCGCATCGGCGACCGGCATCGGCTGGTTCCATTCGCTCGGCGAATCGGCGACGATCGTCACGGGGCTGATCTTCATCGCATGCGTGCTCGCGTTCCGGCGCGGGATCGTCGGCGAGATGGTCGCGCGGATCAAGCCGCTCAGGGCGTCCTGAATGCGTGCGGCGCGCGTCACCGGGCGTTGATGCGAAGCACCATCCGGCATGCTCCGGAAGGGCGTCGCAGCGGGCTCGGGCCGGCGCCGCGCGGTTGGCTGGTGCCCCATTTTCGTGCGGCGATGCACCATAGGGGTAAATGCTAAGTTGTCGCAGTGTGAAAGGTAATTTAATCTTCGTCTCAGTTCTGATGCACCGCGAAACGAATTTGCAGGTGGAGAACGAGGAGACAATCGAGGCACAAAGTGCCCGGACCCCAAAGCGCTGTTGGACGGAATCCAACAGCGCTTTTTCATTTGCGTGCACGGATTTCCGCCGATGGTGCATCGGCCAGCGCAGTGGCCGTCTTCCGCGCTTGCGTTCGCACCGCGCTTCTTCCGCGCTTCGCCGCGTCCCCCCGTTTTCCCATTTCCCGCTATCCGCTCGCAGACGATGCGCAACCGCGCACCAGCCGTTCGGGCTAACCCGGTTGGCGTGCGCAAAACGCGTCCGTTACACTCAGCTTTCGCCGACCGTGCGGTCGGGAAAATCGGTCGGCAGTTCTCCTACAAGCAGAATGCAGAAGAGGGAGTACGGTTGGATGAGCAGCGCAGGACGATGGATCGGGGCAGGAAGGGCGGCTGGTGCCGTTCGTTCGTCGTGGGGCGGGCCTGTTGTCGCCGTGGCCTTCTCGAGCCGTTCTGCGGGCTGTAGGCGCGTCCCGGCGCCATCGCCGGTCGTTGCGCGCGCATCCGTATCGGACTTCACATCTGCACGCGCATGAGCGGCCGGCTTCCCGATCGTGCGCCGCTCGCGGGCCTGGCCGTATCAGGCCGGATCGACGCGCGTTGCCTTGATCGTTGCGCATGCATCGAGTGCCCGCACGATTCCGCATTTCTCCGCTTCCTTCATCCAGACGACACCGCTGCTGCGCATCGTGACGGTCGAACGACCGTTTCGACCGGCAGCCGGCGCATGCATGCGCGATGCCGTCCGGGTGCCGTCGCGGATGCGGCGTTTCACGGGAAAACGAGCGTAGGCGTGGCCAGGCGGGATAGTTAAATTATTAACTTGTTTTTGGGGACCGGGAGCCGCCCGAGCGACCCGTGGCTTTTTCGAGCAGCGTTTGGAGACAACGTAAATGAAGATGAATCGATGGATGGAGGCCGTGCTCGCCGCGGGCCTCGTGTGCGCGGCGGCGACGGCGTCGGCACAGGTGAAGATCGGCGTGACGCTGTCGGCCACCGGGCCGGCCGCGTCGCTCGGGATTCCGGAAAAGAACACGATCGCGCTGCTGCCGAAGGAGATCGCGGGCAAGAGCGTGCAATACATCGTGCTCGACGACGCTTCCGACACGAGCCGCGCGGTGCAGAACGTGCGCAAGCTGATCGATGAAGATCACGTCGACGCGATCATCGGCTCGTCCGTCACGCCGAATTCGCTCGCGATGCTCGACCCCGTATCGCAGGGCAAGACGCCGACGATCTCGCTCGCGGCGAGCGCCCAGATCATCGCGCCGATGGACGCGAAACGCGCGTGGATGTTCAAGGTGCCGCAGAACGACCAGTTGATGGCCGACGCGATCGCCGGCTACATGGCGAAGCACGGTGTGAAGACGGTCGGCTTCATCGGCTTCGCGGACGCGTACGGCGACAGCTGGTACAAAACGTTCGACGCGGCGGCCGCGAAGAACGGCCTGAAGGTGGTGTCGAACGAGCGCTACAACCGCACCGACGCGTCGGTGATGGGGCAGGTGCTGAAGCTGATGGGCTCGAATCCCGATGCGGTGCTGATCGCCGGCTCGGGTACGCCGGCGGCGCTGCCGGCGAAGACGCTGAAGGAGCGCGGCTACAAGGGCAAGGTGTACCAGACGCACGGCGTCGCGAACAACGACTTCCTGCGCGTGTGCGGCAAGGACTGCGAAGGCGAGATCCTGCCGGCCGGCCCCGTGCTCGTGACCGACCAGCTGCCCGATTCGAATCCGGTGAAGAAGCCGGCGCTCGGCTACAAGGCCGCGTACGAGAAGGCATACGGCGCGGGTTCGCTCGCGACGTTCGGCGGCCATGCGTGGGATGCCGGGCTGCTGCTGCAGCGTGCGATTCCGGAAGCGCTGAAGAAGGGCCAGCCGGGCACCGAGGCGTTCCGCGAGGCGCTGCGCGCGTCGATCGAGAGCGTGAAGGACCTGCCCGTGTCGCACGGCGTGATCAACATGACGCCGACCGATCACAACGGCTTCGACACGCGTGCGCGCGTGATGGTGCAGATCGTCGACGGCAAGTGGAAACTGCAGGCCGAGTAAGCATCACGTGAAACCGGCGTGCGCGGCGCAAATGGCGCCGTGCATGCCGTCGGCAGGGCCGGGCCTGACGGGCCGCGCCCATACCGCCTGGAACCACCGGGGCCGCCTGCAGGGCGCCCGACGCGTCGACCTTGCCGCCCGCGCCCCGGCCGTTCCCGTCTTCCGTTTCTCCACAGCATTCTCGATACACGAAACGTATGGATCTCTCGATTGCAGCGATCCTCGCGCAAGACGGCATCACGACCGGCGCCATTTACGCATTGCTGTCGCTGGCGCTCGTGCTGGTGTTTTCCGTCACGCGGGTGATCTTCATTCCCCAGGGCGAATTCGTCGCCTACGGTGCGCTGACGCTTGCCGCGTTGCAGGCGCAGAAATTTCCCGCCACCTGCTGGCTGCTGTTCGTGATGGGCATCGCGTGCTTCCTGCTCGAAGTCGGCGGCCTGATCCGGCATCGCGAACGGCGTCATCAGCTCGGCCGCACGCTTGCGACACTCGGCAGCCGCTACGTCCTGCTGCCGCTCGCGGTGTTCGCGATCACGCGCAGCTTTGCCGCGCAGCCGCTGCCGATGCTCGCGCAGATCGCACTGACGCTCGCGATCGTCGTGCCGATGGGGCCGTTCGTCTACCGGCTCGTGTACCAGCCGATCGCCGAAGGCACGACGCTGCTGTTGCTGATCGTGTCGGTCGCCGTCCACTTCGCGATGGTCGGCCTCGGGCTCGTGATGTTCGGCGCGGAGGGCTCGCGCACCAACGGCTTCTCGGATGCGTCGCTGTCGATCGGCAGCATGACCGTGTCGGTGCAGAGCATCCTGGTGGTCGTGACGGCGCTCGTACTGATCGGCGCGCTCTACGTGTACTTCGGCCGCACGATCGCCGGTAAGGCGCTGCGCGCGACGTCGGTGAACCGGCTCGGCGCGCGGCTCGTCGGCATCGGCACGACCGAGGCAGGGCGGCTCGCGTTCACGTTTGCGGCGGGGCTCGGCGTGCTGTCCGGGATCCTCGTCGGCCCGTTGACGACGATCTACTACGACTCGGGCTTCCTGATCGGCCTGAAGGGCTTCGTCGGCGCGATCATCGGCGGGCTCGTCAGCTATCCGCTCGCGGCTGCCGGCTCGCTGCTCGTCGGCGTGCTCGAATCGTATTCGTCGTTCTGGGCGAGCGCCTACAAGGAGGTGATCGTGTTCACGCTGATCATTCCGGTGCTGCTGTGGCGGAGCTTCGCGACGCCGCACGCGGAAGAGGAAGAGGAGTGACACGATGAGGACGATGGTACGCAACAAGACCTTCTGGGTGTTTCTCGTGGTGCTGTTCGCGCTGCCGGTGCTGCCCGGCGCGCTGCAGGTGCCGGAATACTGGATCACGCTGCTGAACTACATCGGCCTCTACGCGATCGTCGCGATCGGGCTCGTGCTGCTCACGGGTGTCGGCGGGATGACGAGCTTCGGACAGGCCGCGTTCGTCGGCATCGGCGCGTATGCAACCGCGCTCCTGACGACGCGCTACGGCGTGTCGCCGTGGCTCGCGCTGATCGTCGGTGTCGTGCTGACGGCGCTCGTTGCGCTCGTGCTCGGCGCGGTCACGATGCGGCTGTCCGGCCACTTCCTGCCGCTCGGCACGATCGCGTGGGGCCTCGCGCTGTTCTACCTGTTCGGCAACCTCGAACTGCTCGGCAAGTACGACGGGATCAACGGGATTCCGGCGCTGAACCTGTTCGGCATCGAGCTCGAAAGCGGCCGCAGCCTGTATTTCCTGATCTGGGCGGTCGTGCTGGCCGCGATCGTGTCGGTGCAGAACCTGCTGAACAGCCGTCCGGGCCGCGCGATCCGCGCGTTGCGCGGCGGCGGCGTGATGGCCGAGGCGATGGGCGTGAACACCGCGTGGATGCGCGTCGTGATCTTCGTCTACGCGGCCGTGCTCGCGGCCGTCTCGGGCTTCCTGTACGCACACCTGCAGCGCGCGGTAAACCCGACCCCGTTCGGGCTGAACCACGGGATCGAGTTCCTGTTCATGGCCGTGGTCGGCGGCGTGTCCCACGTGTGGGGCGCGGTGCTCGGTGCGGCGATCCTGACCGTGCTGCAGGACTACCTGCAGACGCTGCTGCCGAAGCTGCTTGGGTCGGAAGGCAACTTCGAGATCATCGTGTTCGGCGTGCTGATGGTGCTGCTGCTGCAGTACGCGCGCCAGGGCGTGTGGCCGTTCGTCGCCAGGCTGTTCCCGCGCGGATCGCATGCGCATGTGCCCGAGCACGCCGATCCGCTGCCGCAACGCGCGAAGCCGGCGGCCGGCGAGCCGCTGCTCGTCGTCGACAACGCGCGCAAGCAGTTTGGCGGGCTGGTGGCCGTCAACGATGTCAGCTTCGACGTGAAAGCGGGGCAGATCATTGGGCTGATCGGCCCGAACGGCGCCGGCAAGTCGACCACGTTCAACCTCGTGACGGGCGTGCTGAAGCCGACGGGCGGCACGATCACGTTCCGCGGCGAGCGCATCGACGGGCTGACGTCGCGCCAGATCGTCCGCCGCGGCATCGGCCGGACGTTCCAGCACGTGAAGCTGTTGCCGGCGATGACGGTGCTCGAGAACGTCGCGATCGGTGCGCACCTGCGTGGCCATACCGGCGTGTGGCGCAGCGTCGCGCGGCTCAATGGCCATGAGGAAGCGCAGTTGCTGGCCGAGGCCGCACGTCAGATCCGCCGTGTCGGGCTCGAAAAGCACATGTACGACGAAGCGGGCAGCCTCGCGCTGGGCCAGCAGCGGATTCTCGAAATCGCGCGCGCGCTGTGCTGCGACCCGACGCTGCTGCTGCTCGACGAGCCGGCCGCCGGGCTGCGCTACCAGGAGAAACAGCAACTCGCCGACCTGCTGCGCCGGCTGAAGACGGAAGGCATGAGCGTGTTGCTCGTGGAACACGATATGGATTTCGTGATGAATCTCACCGACCGGCTGGTGGTGATGGAGTTCGGCACGCGGATCGCGGAAGGGCTGCCGCAGGACGTGCAGCAGGATCCGGCGGTGCTCGAAGCGTATCTGGGCGGGGTGGAGTGATGACGGACACGACGATGCCGATTCTCGAAGTGCGCGGGCTGGCAGTCCGGTACGGGAAGGTGGAGGCGCTGCACGGCGCGGCAATCAAGGTTGGCGCGGGGCAGATCGTCAGCGTGATCGGCCCGAATGGCGCCGGCAAATCGACGCTGCTGAACGCGATCATGGGCGCGCTGCCGGTGAACGGGCATGCGTCGGGCGCGGTCGTGTATCGCGGTCACGACGTCGGCGCCTTGCCGGTCGAGCAGCGTGTCGCACGCGGGATGTGCCTTGTACCGGAAAAGCGTGAGCTGTTCAGCACGATGACGGTCGAAGACAACCTCGTGCTGGGCGCGTATCGGCGCAAGCAGGCCGGCGAAGCGAACTTCCTCGACCAGCTCGATCACGTGTTCGCGCTGTTTCCGCGGCTGAAGGAGCGGCGCAAGCAGGCGGCCGGCACGCTGTCCGGCGGCGAGCGGCAGATGCTCGCGGTCGGCCGCGCGCTGATGGGCAAGCCCGACCTGCTGATGCTGGACGAGCCGAGCCTCGGGCTGGCGCCGCTGATCGTGAAGGAGATCTTTCATATCATCAGCGCGTTGCGCGGCACGGGCGTGGCGACGCTGTTGATCGAGCAGAATGCGCGGGCTGCGCTGCAGATCTCCGACTACGGCTATGTGCTTGAGACGGGCGAGTTTGCGCTGGAAGGGCCGGCGGCCGAGCTCGCGCAGAATCCGCGCGTGATCGAAACGTACCTTGGGTTGGCGAAGAAAACGGCTTGATCGGTGGAGCGGTTGGCTGGAATCGGGCGGCGTGTTTCACGTGAAACACGCCGTTTTTGTTTTAGGGTTGAGATCTGACTCCGATACATCGACGGTTAACAACCAGGGGATAAGTACCGGAGGAACAGTCAAAAGCTCTGTGCAGTGGCGATGGGTGGAGGTATCCACAGTGCAGATGGCGATCCGGTTTGTCGTTCGGAGTTGGTCCCTCGCTCCACAGGCCGACGATGTGCCGCGCCACAGGGGATAACTGTCCAGGGAACCGACGGAAATTCTGTGAGGAGGCGGGTGGATGTGGTTGCACAGAGTATTTCGTCCGGAGTGTTGGGTGGGGCACAGGCCTCGAACGGGTTGGATGTTTCACGTGAAATCTCCGGGCAACTGGATCTCTGCACAGGCGCAACGATGTGCGGCGGGCGGGCTCGAGGCATTGCCTGAGTGGGCTCTGAGCCACAGATTCATCGGTCCAATGCCGAAAAATCGCGGAATTGCACAGACCCTACCAATCGGACGGCATTCGGGTGAAAAGCGAACCCGCTATAATTCGGCCCATACATTTCTCAGATAGGTTCGTGCGCAGTCCTGCGGACGGAATCCACCATGCTTTTTCCCACAGAATTTGACGTCATCGTTGTCGGTGGCGGTCATGCCGGCACGGAAGCCGCGCTGGCGTCCGCCCGTATGGGCGCAAAGACACTGCTGCTGACCCATAACATCGAAACGCTTGGGCAGATGAGCTGCAATCCGTCGATCGGCGGCATTGGCAAGGGCCATCTGGTCAAGGAAGTCGATGCGCTGGGCGGCGCAATGGCAGCCGCGACCGACGAGAGCGGTATTCAGTTTCGGATCCTCAATTCGTCGAAGGGTCCGGCTGTGCGCGCGACGCGCGCGCAGGCCGATCGCATCCTGTACAAGGCCGCGATCCGCCACCGGCTCGAGAACCAGCCGAACCTCTGGCTGTTCCAGCAGGCCGTCGACGACCTGATGGTCGAAGGCGACCGCGTGGTGGGCGCCGTCACGCAGATCGGCATCCGCTTCCGCGCCCGCGCGGTCGTGCTGACCGCCGGTACGTTCCTCGACGGCAAGATCCACGTCGGCCTGAACAACTACACGGGCGGCCGTGCGGGCGATCCGGCGGCCGTGTCGCTGTCGTCGCGCCTGAAGGAGCTGAAGCTGCCGCAGGGCCGCCTGAAGACCGGTACGCCGCCGCGTATCGATGGCCGTTCGATCGATTTCTCGAAGCTGGACGAACAACCGGGCGATCTCGATCCGATCCCCGTCTTCTCGTTCCTGGGCCGCGCGGAACAGCATCCGCAGCAACTGCCGTGCTGGGTCACGCACACGAACGAGCGCACGCACGACATCATTCGCGGCGGCCTCGATCGTTCGCCTATGTATACAGGCGTGATCGAAGGCGTCGGGCCGCGCTATTGCCCGTCGATCGAGGACAAGATTCACCGGTTTGCATCGAAGGAATCGCACCAGATCTTCCTGGAGCCGGAAGGGCTGACGACCAACGAGTTCTACCCGAACGGGATCTCGACGAGCCTGCCGTTCGACGTCCAGCTCGAGCTCGTGCACTCGATGCGCGGCCTCGAGAACGCGCATATCCTGCGCCCTGGCTACGCGATCGAGTACGACTACTTCGACCCGCGCGCGCTGAAGGCATCGCTCGAGACGAAGGCGATCAACGGGCTGTTCTTTGCGGGCCAGATCAACGGCACGACCGGCTATGAAGAAGCGGCCGCGCAGGGTCTGCTGGCCGGCCTCAATGCGGGTCGCTACGTGCAGGAGAAGGACGCATGGTGCCCGCGCCGTGACCAGGCCTACCTTGGCGTGCTGGTCGACGATCTCGTGACGCGCGGTGTGGCCGAGCCGTACCGGATGTTCACGAGCCGCGCCGAATATCGCCTGAGCCTGCGCGAAGACAATGCGGACATGCGCCTGACCGAGATCGGCCGCGAACTGGGGCTCGTCGACGACGCGCGCTGGGACGCATTTAGCCGGAAGCGCGACGCTGTTTCACGTGAAACCGAACGCATGAAGTCGACGTGGGTCACGCCGAAAACGTTGCCGGCGGAAGAGGCGACCGCGCTGCTCGGCAAGGCAATCGATCACGAATACAGCCTCGCCGAGCTGCTGCGCCGTCCGGGCATCAGCTACGACGGCGTGTGCGGCCTGAAGGGTGGTGAATGCGGCCCCGCGGAGCCGCTGGCTGACGATCCGGTGCTGCTCGAGCAGATCAAGGAGCAGGTCGAGATCGGCATCAAGTATCAGGGCTATATCGAGCGTCAGGCATCGGAGATCGAACGCAACGATGCGAACGAGAACACGCGCCTGCCGGACGGTATCGATTACCGCGAAGTCCGCGGCCTGTCGTTCGAGGTGAGCCAGAAGCTCAACGAGTTCCGGCCGGAAACGATCGGGCAGGCATCGCGCATCTCGGGTGTCACGCCGGCGGCGATCTCGCTGCTGATGGTGCACTTGAAGCGCCGCGGCCTGGGCCGTCGTAATGGCACCGCCGAAGCGGCAACGGAGCAGGGGGACGGCACCGTCCCGACGCAACAATGACGGCGCGTCGCGCGCCGGCGGTTAATCGGGACGTACTGGAAGAGATGCTCGTCGAAGGCACGACGGCGCTCGACCTTGCTCTGACGGATGCACAACGCAATCAGCTGCTCGACTACGTCGCGCTGCTCGGCAAGTGGAATGCGGTCTACAACCTGACCGCGATCCGCGACCCGAAGCAGATGCTGATCCAGCACATCCTCGATTCGCTCTCCATCGTCTCGCATCTGCGTGGCCGTGCATCGGCCCGCGTGCTCGACGTTGGCTCGGGTGGCGGGTTGCCCGGTATCGTGCTGGCGATCGTTGAGCCGGACTGGCAGATCACGCTGAACGATATCGTGCAGAAGAAGTCTGCATTCCAGACTCAGATGCGCGCGGAGCTGAAGCTTGCGAACCTGTCGGTGGTCACGGGGCGGGTCGAATCGCTGCAGCCGGGTGTCGAAGTGCCGGAAAAATTCGACATGATCGTATCCCGCGCTTTCGCGGATCTGTCCGACTTCGTTAAACTTGCTCGACATCTGGTCGCGCCGGGCGGATCGATCTGGGCAATGAAGGGTGTCCGTCCGGACGACGAGATTGCGCGGTTGCCGGAAGGCAGCCGCGTCAAGCAGACGATACGGTTGGCGGTACCGATGCTCGATGCCGAACGGCATCTGATCGAAGTAGCCGTCGACGAGGCGAATTGAAGGGAAGGCGCGCAGTAGCGCGCCGTTTGTTTGAAGGTAAAGGGAATACACCAACGATGGCAAAGATCTTCTGCGTTGCGAACCAGAAGGGGGGCGTCGGCAAGACGACGACATCGGTCAATCTCGCCGCAAGCCTTGCAGCGCAGGAGCAACGAGTCCTGCTGATCGACCTCGACCCGCAGGGTAACGCGACGATGGGCAGCGGGATCGACAAGGCTGCCTGCGAAGCGACCGTGTACGAAGTGCTGGTCGACGGCGTATCGGTGACCGACGCGCGCATCCGCCCGGAAGGCGTCACCTACGACGTGCTGCCCGCGAACCGCGAGCTGTCCGGTGCCGAGATCGAACTGATCAACATCGACAACCGCGAGCGCCGGCTGAAGGCCGCACTCGAGCGCGTAGCCGAGGATTACGACTTCGTGCTGATCGACTGCCCGCCGACGCTGTCGCTGCTGACGCTGAACGGGCTGTGTGCGGCGCATGGCGTCGTGATCCCGATGCAGTGCGAGTACTTCGCACTGGAGGGGTTGTCGGATCTCGTCAACACGATCAAGCAGGTTCACGCGAACATGAATCGCGACCTGAAGATCATCGGCTTGCTGCGCGTGATGTTCGATCCGCGCATCACGCTGCAGCAGCAAGTCTCCGATCAACTGAAAGCGCACTTCGGCGACAAGGTGTTCGACGCGGTGATTCCGCGCAACGTGCGCCTGGCGGAAGCGCCGAGTTACGGGCTGCCGGGCGTCGTGTTCGACCGCAGCTCGCGCGGTGCGCAAGCGTATCTCCAGTTCGGTGCCGAGATGATCGAGCGCGTTCGCGCGTTCGAGGTGTCGTGATCCGGACATGAGCGAAGCGAGGAAGAAAGACATGAACGCGGTACCAAAGAAGAAGGGCTTGGGACGTGGCCTCGAAGCGCTGCTCGGCGGCAGTGCCGATATCACCGAAGCGGTGAAGATCGAAGGGGCACCGAACACGCTCGCGCTCGGCAAACTGCAGGCCGGCAAGTACCAGCCGCGGACGCGGATGGACGAAGGCAGCCTGCAGGAGCTCGCGGCGAGCATTCGCGCGCAGGGCGTGATGCAGCCGATCCTGGTACGGCCCATTTCGTCAGATAAATACGAGATCATTGCGGGCGAGCGCCGTTTCCGCGCGGCGCGCCTGGCGGGCCTCGATGAAGTGCCGGTGCTCGTGAAGGACGTGTCGGATCAAGCCGCCGCGGCGATGGCGCTGATCGAGAACATCCAGCGCGAGGACCTGAACCCGCTTGAAGAAGCGCACGGTATCCAGCGCTTGCTCGACGAGTTCGGTTTCACGCACGAACAGGCGGCCGAATCGGTCGGCCGTTCGCGCAGCGCGGTGTCGAACCTGCTGCGCCTGCTGAACCTGGCTTCGCCGGTGCAGACGATGCTGCTGGCCGGTGATCTCGACATGGGGCATGCACGCGCGCTGCTCGCCGTCGATGCGGCCACGCAGATCACGCTTGCCCATCAGGTCGTCAACAAACGCATGTCGGTGCGCGAGACCGAGAAGCTCGTTACGCACACGACGAAGGAGGCGCCTGCGGTGAAGGCGCGCGCGAAGGACGACGGCGGTCGCGATACGCGCCGTCTCGAGGAGGAGTTGTCCGACCTGCTCGCGTCAACGGTGAAGATCAAGCTCGGCCGCCGCGGGCGAGGGCAGGTGACGATCGACTTCGGCAACCTCGACGCGCTCGAGGGCATTCTCGTGCGGCTGCGCGGCAACGTCGCAACCGAAGAGTAACGGGCGGCCAATGGAGGAGACGGGCGCACCGGCGCCGCGCCGGTGGCTCGGATGGCTTGCGCAGGAGCCCGTTCTATCGGTGCTCGCGCTGGGCTTGATCCTGCTGCAATGGGTGCATCCGCAACCATTTTCCATCTTGGCCGATCGGGTCGACTGGCAGACGGTCGCGACGCTCGCAGGCCTGTTGATGCTGACCAAGGCGCTCGAGTTGTCCGGCTGCCTGATGTGGCTCGCGCACCGCATCGTGCACCACGTGCATTCCGAACGTGGGCTCGCGATGCTGCTGGTCGGGTTCGCCGCGGTGCTGTCGATGTGGCTCACCAACGACGTCGCGCTGTTCGTCGTCGTGCCGTTGATGGTGTCGCTGCGTGCGCTGACGCCGCTGCCGTTCCGGCGGCTCGTGATCGTCGTCGCGCTGGCTGTCAATGCGGGGTCCGTCGCGACGCCGCTCGGTAATCCCCAGAATCTTTTCCTGTGGCAATTGAGCGGCGTGTCGTTCGGCCGCTTCGTGGTGACGCTCGGGCCGCTTGCGATCGCCCTGATGGCGCTGCTGTTCGTGCTGACTGCGTGCGCGTTTCGCGCGAAGCCGCTCGATCTGTCAGGCGACGTCGCCGCCATTCCCGTCCAACGCATGCACGCGCTGATCGCGGCGGTGCTGTTCGCGGTATTCGTGCTGCTCGCCGATGCGCATCATCCGCTGCCGGGCCTGCTTGCCGTCGCGATCGTGTTGCTTGCCGTAAAACGTGACGCAGTCCTTAAGATCGACTGGCTGCTGCTGCTGATCTTCGTACTGATGTTCGTCGTGCTGCGCAGCGCGGCGGCGCTGCCCGTCATCCATGACGCGATTGCGCATGCACGTCTCGACTCACCGCTGCGCGTCTTCGCGGCGGGTGCCGTGCTGTCGCAGGGCATCAGCAACGTGCCGGCCGCGATCCTGCTGTCGGAGTTCACGCATGACTGGCGCGCGCTTGCATTCGGCGTATCGGTCGGCGGTTTCGGTTTCGCGATCGGCTCGCTTGCGAACCTGATCGCGGTGCGTCTCGCGAAGGAGCCGCGCATGTGGCTGCCGTTCCACCTGGTCTCGATTCCGTTCGCGCTCGCCAGCGCGGCACTCGGCGCGTGGCTGCTCGTTCACGGTTGAGCGAGGCGGGTTCGTGCGGCACAGGCGTGCCATTCGGGTGGCGGGGAGGGCGCACAGCATTCGCGCTGGTTGCGGGGTTGTGGATAAGTGCGGCAAACCACAGTCGATCGACTGTGGTGGCATGACAACTGATTGGATAAATCCGCGCGCCAGCGTCGGTCGGGATTTCGCGTATCCGATGTGGCTGGCGGCCACAGTGTTTTGTCTGTTCGGCGTTTCGCGCGCAGCGCGAGCCCGGAGCCACGTCACAGCGTGGTTTTTGGGTGGCGATCGTGCCGCCCTGCCAGCGCCCGCAGCGGGCATCGCTTCCTCGCCATTTCATCGACACCGGATTTTTTCGAGCAAGAAATACCGGTGCAAAAAAGCGACCTTACAACTGTCATCGTACGTCGTCGAATCGCAGGTTTTTTCACATCATGAGGTGACGTTTTACGCTGGTTTTTGTCGCGTCTAAAGCCTTGAATCACTTGCAACTATCGCTTACAATCGCCCGGATTTGTTAGCTAGGCACCCCTGAAAGCTTTCAGAAAGCTTGGGGCCGGGTTCAAGGATTTTGCGGAAGATTGCGATGGCGGGTCAGGCGCCGGACGACAGGCACGATGATCAGCGCACGCAACGCACCGCTTCAGCGGCCGGCGAGCGGCGCGAATTCGATGATGACTGGGATGCCGAGCAGCAAGAAAACAATATCGTTCCGCTCACACGGGTAGAAGCCGAAAAGCTGTTCGGCCCGGACGTGAGCAAGCCCTCGCGCGTGACCCCCTATAAGGTGGTATTCGCGCAAGTGGTTCTGTCCCTGGTTGCAACGCTGGCGTGGTGGCTGTTTTCGAAGTCGCCGGGCGCCGCTGCGCAATCCGCGTTTCTGGGCGGAGCGATCGGCTGGGTGCCCAGTGCGGTTTTCGTGGCACGACTGAAGGCAGGTGGCTCGGCCACCGTGATGAGCTGGGTGATGGGCGAAGCCCTGAAGCTCGCTCTGACGATCGGGATGTTCACTGCAGTGGCGTTCGGCTGGTCCGGCGTGCACTGGGTGCCGTTCCTCGTCACGTACCTCGTCGTGCTGAAGACGTACTGGATCGCGCTGGCCTGGCGGTAAGGAACAAGCAGCGTGTGGTTTCGACAACGAACCGCACCGGCCCGTTCCCGCAATAGCGTGTTGCGGAACTGGCAAAACGATTTTCGACAATTTGGGTGGCATTAACGATATGGCAGCTAGCGAAGGCACGCGCGGTCCGGATCCGTCCGAGTACATTGCGCACCACTTGCAGAATTTCTCCACCTCGCATCAGACGTCGATTTTCGACATTCACGTCTGGAATATCGACACGCTGTTCTGGTCGATCGTTTGCGGCATCGTGACGATCCTCGTGCTGCGTCTGGCCGCCCGCAAGGCGACGTCGGGCGTGCCGGGCCGTTTCCAGTGCGCGATCGAGATGCTCGTCGAGATGGTCGAAGACCAATCGAAGGCCATCGTTCACGGCAATCGTACCTTTATCGCTCCGCTCGCGCTCACGGTGTTCGTGTGGGTCGCGCTGATGAACTCCCTCGACTTCCTCCCGGTCGACCTGCCGGGCCGCGTGATCGGCCTGCTCGGTCTGTCGGACGTGATTTCCCACCATCGCATCGTCCCGACGGCCGACCTGAACGGCACGCTCGGCATCGCGCTCGGCGTGTTCGTCCTGATGATCTACTACAGCATCAAGATCAAGGGCGCGGGCGGCTTTGTGCATGAGCTGCTGTCGGCACCGTTTGGCGCCCACCCGCTGCTGTGGATCCCGAACCTCGCGCTCAACATCGTCGAATATCTCGCGAAGACCGTCTCCCTCGGTATGCGACTGTTCGGCAACATGTACGCGGGTGAGCTGTTGTTCCTGTTGATCGCCCTGCTCGGCAGCATGTGGAGCTTCGGTGGCGACGCAACGTTCCTCGGCTTCGTTGGCCACGTGATCGCGGGCAGCGTCTGGGCAATCTTCCACATTCTGATTGTTCTGTTGCAGGCATTCATTTTCATGATGCTGACGCTGGTGTATCTCGGCCAGGCGCACGACAAGCACTAAGCGCGGCGTGCAAGAAAGAGTTTCCGTTTTAGTTTTTTAAATCTCAGTTCCAAGTCTTTTCACAAAGGAGTGATCATGCAAGCTTACATCGCCAACATCCAGGGTCTGACCGCCATCGGTATCGGCATCATCATCGGCCTGGGTGCAATCGGCGCCTGTATCGGTATCGCGCTGATGGGTGGTAAGTACATCGAAGCCTGCGCACGTCAGCCGGAACTCATCAACCCGCTGCAAACGAAGATGTTCCTGCTGGCTGGTCTGATCGACGCGGCATTCCTGATCGGCGTGGGTGTTGCAATGCTGTTCGCGTTCGCGAACCCGCTCCTGTCGAAGCTCGTCGCAGGCTAAGGTTCCTCGGAAATATGCGTCCGGCGCAAGCCGGCGCAGGGCGGAACGGAGACTTGGGGCGCTGATCGAATGCAACTCGATGAGCGCCTTACCGTTTCATTTTTCCGGAATAGCAGATAAGGAAACACCGTGAATCTCAACGCAACTCTGTTTGCGCAAATGGTCGTGTTCCTGGTCCTCGCGTGGTTCACGATGAAATTCGTGTGGCCGCCGTTGATCAACGCCCTCGACGAACGTTCGAAGAAGATCGCCGACGGCCTCGCCGCCGCCGAGAAGGGCAAGGCAGAACTCGACGCCGCGCACAAGCGCGTGGACCAGGAACTCGCGCAGGCCCGCAATGACGGCCAGCAGCGCATCGCCGACGCTGAAAAGCGTGCCCAGGCGGTCGCCGAGGAAATCAAGTCCAACGCCCAGGCTGAAGCCGCCCGCATCATCGCCCAGGCGAAGGCGGAAGCAGAACAGCAAATCGTGAAGGCGCGCGAAGCGCTGCGTGGCGAAGTCGCTACGCTGGCCGTGAAGGGCGCCGAGCAGATCCTGAAGCGCGAAGTCGATCAAACGGCCCACGCCCAACTGCTGAATCAACTGAAAGCCGAGCTCTGATCATGGCCGAACTTGCAACCATCGCCCGCCCTTACGCAGAAGCGCTGTTCCGCGTGGCCGAGGGCGGTGACATCGCCGCCTGGTCCACGCTCGTGCAAGAGCTGGCCCAGGTTGCGCGTCTGCCGGAAGTGCTGTCGGTCGCGTCGAGCCCGAAGGTGACGCGCACGCAAGTAGCCGAGTTGCTGCTTGCTGCGGTGAAGTCGCCGCTCGCGGCTGGCGCCGAAGCGAAGAACTTCGTGCAGATGCTGGTCGACAATCATCGCATCGCGCTGCTGCCGGAAATCGCCGAGCAGTTCGAGGCGCTCAAGAACGAACGTGAAGGTGCAGCCGACGCCGAGATCGTGAGCGCGTTCCCGCTGAACGGCGCGGATCTCGAGAGTCTCGTCTCGGGCCTCGAACGCAAGTTCAAGCGCAAGCTGAAACCGACGATCGCAGTCGATTCGTCGCTGATCGGCGGCGTGCGCGTGACGGTCGGCGACGAAGTGCTCGACACCTCGGTTCGCGCGCGTCTCGCATCGATGCAGGCTGCGTTGACCGCCTGAGCGCCACGCCGGCACGCAACAGAATTGACTATCAGGAGCGAATAATGCAACTCAATCCCTCTGAGATCAGCGAGCTGATCAAGAGCCGGATCCAGGGCCTTGAAGCGAGCGCAGACGTTCGCAACCAGGGCACCGTGATCTCCGTGACCGACGGTATCGTGCGTATCCACGGCCTGTCGGACGTGATGCAGGGCGAAATGCTCGAGTTTCCGGGCAACACGTTCGGTCTCGCGCTGAACCTCGAGCGCGACTCGGTCGGCGCGGTGATTCTCGGCGAATACGAACACATCTCGGAAGGCGACATCGTCAAGACGACGGGCCGCATTCTGGAAGTCCCGGTTGGTCCGGAACTCGTCGGCCGCGTGGTCGATGCGCTCGGCAACCCGATCGACGGCAAGGGCCCGGTCAACGCAAAGCTGACCGACGCGATCGAAAAGATCGCCCCGGGCGTGATCTGGCGTAAGTCGGTGTCGCAGCCGGTGCAGACGGGCATCAAGTCGATCGACGCAATGGTGCCGATCGGCCGTGGCCAGCGTGAGCTGATCATCGGCGACCGTCAGTGCGGCAAGACCGCAGTGGCGCTCGACGCGATCATCAACCAGAAGGGCAAGGACCTGATCTGTATCTACGTCGCGATCGGCCAGAAGGCTTCGTCGATCATGAACGTGGTTCGCAAGCTCGAAGAAACGGGCGCGATGGAATACACGATCGTCGTCGCCGCTTCGGCTTCGGATTCGGCTGCGATGCAGTACCTCGCACCGTACGCCGGCTGCACGATGGGCGAATACTTCCGCGACCGCGGCCAGGACGCGCTGATCATTTATGACGACTTGACCAAGCAAGCTTGGGCATACCGTCAGATTTCGCTGCTGCTGCGCCGCCCGCCGGGCCGTGAAGCTTACCCGGGCGACGTGTTCTATCTCCACTCGCGTCTGCTCGAGCGTGCTGCTCGCGTGTCGGAAGAGTACGTCGAGAAGTTCACGAACGGCGAAGTGAAGGGCAAGAGCGGCTCGCTGACGGCACTGCCGGTCATCGAAACGCAGGCTGGCGACGTGACCGCGTTCGTTCCGACGAACGTGATCTCGATTACCGACGGCCAGATCTTCCTGGAAACCGACCTGTTCAACGCAGGCATCCGCCCGGCAATCAACGCCGGCGTGTCGGTGTCGCGAGTCGGTGGCGCCGCTCAGACGAAGGTCGTGAAGAAGCTGTCGGGCGGTATCCGTACCGACCTCGCGCAGTATCGTGAACTGGCGGCATTCGCCCAGTTCGCATCGGACCTCGACGAAGCGACCCGCAAGCAGCTCGAGCGCGGCCGCCGCGTGACGGAACTGCTGAAGCAGCCGCAGTACCAGCCGCTGCAGGTGTGGGAACTGGCCGTGTCGCTGTACGCCGCAAACAACGGCTACCTCGACGACCTCGACGTCAAGCAAGTGCTGTCGTTCGAGAAGGGCCTGCGCGAAAACCTGAAGACCAGCCACGCTGACCTCATCAAGCGCATCGAAGACACCAAGGATCTCTCGAAGGACGACGAAGGCGCACTGCGCTCGGCGATCGAATCCTTCAAGAAGTCCGGTGCCTATTGATCCGCGAGTGACACACTGAGGCCGCGCGGGTGCTGATGCACCCGCGCCGCTTCGGTCAAGGAGCAAGCTATGGCTGGAATGAAGGAAATTCGCGGCAAGATCAAGAGCGTGCAGAACACGCGCAAGATCACGAAGGCGATGGAGATGGTGGCCGCATCGAAGATGCGTCGCGCGCAGGAACGCATGCGCGCCGCTCGTCCGTATGCGGACAAGGTCCGTGCCATCGCTGCGCACATGAGCCGCGCGAACCCGGAGTACCGCCACCCGTTCATGGTGGCGAACGAAGGCGCGAAGACGGCCGGCATCATCCTCGTCACGACGGACAAGGGTCTGTGCGGTGGTCTGAACACCAACGTGCTGCGTGCGACGGTGCAGAAGTTCAAGGAGCTGGAAGAGAAGGGCCAGAAGCTCGAAGCCACCGCGATCGGTAGCAAGGGCCTCGGGTTCCTGAACCGCTTCGGCGCGAAGGTGATGTCGCAGGTCGTGCACCTCGGCGACACCCCGCATCTGGACAAGCTGATCGGCGCCGTGAAGACGCAGCTCGATCTGTACTCGGAAGGCAAGCTGTCGGCGGTTTATATCGCTTACACGCGCTTCGTCAACACGATGAAGCAGGAAGCCGTGATCGAGCAGTTGCTGCCGCTGTCGTCGGAACACTTCGAAGCCGATGACGGTACGCCGGCCACGTCGTGGGACTACATCTACGAGCCGGACGCGCAGGCAGTCGTCGACGAACTGCTCGTGCGTTACGTCGAGGCGCTGGTGTACCAGGCCGTCGCGGAAAACATGGCGTCCGAGCAATCGGCGCGCATGGTCGCGATGAAGGCCGCGTCCGACAACGCGAAGACGGTGATCAGCGAACTGCAGCTCGTGTACAACAAGAGCCGTCAGGCCGCGATCACGAAAGAACTGTCGGAGATCGTCGGCGGCGCAGCCGCTGTTTAAGCGCGCGCCCGGGACGACAACTGCGCCTTTGCGCGAGTAAAGAATCAGGTATTTAAAGGAAAAGCGATGAGTACTGCTGCTTTGGTAGAAGGCAAGATCGTACAGTGCATCGGCGCCGTTATCGACGTGGAATTCCCGCGCGACAGCATGCCGAAGATCTACGACGCGCTCATTCTCGATGGCTCGGAACTGACGCTCGAAGTCCAGCAACAGCTGGGCGACGGCGTGGTCCGTACCATTTGTCTGGGTGCATCCGACGGCCTGCGCCGCGGCCTGACCGTGAAGAACACGGCAAAGCCGATCTCGGTGCCGGTCGGCAAGCCGACCCTCGGCCGAATCATGGACGTGCTTGGCCGTCCGATCGACGAAGCTGGCCCGATCGAAAGCGAAGTGACGCGTTCGATCCACCAGAAGGCTCCGGCGTTCGACGAACTGTCGCCGTCGACCGAACTGCTCGAAACGGGTATCAAGGTTATCGACCTGATCTGCCCGTTCGCAAAGGGCGGCAAGGTTGGCCTGTTCGGCGGTGCTGGCGTGGGCAAGACCGTCAACATGATGGAGCTCATCAACAACATCGCGAAGGAACACGGCGGTTATTCCGTGTTCGCGGGCGTGGGCGAGCGTACCCGTGAAGGGAACGACTTCTACCACGAAATGAAGGACTCGAACGTTCTCGACAAGGTCGCGCTGGTGTACGGCCAGATGAACGAGCCGCCGGGCAACCGTCTGCGCGTCGCGCTGACCGGTCTGACGATGGCCGAGCACTTCCGTGACGAAGGCCTCGACGTGCTGTTCTTCGTCGACAACATCTACCGTTTCACGCTGGCCGGTACCGAAGTGTCGGCACTGCTCGGCCGTATGCCGTCGGCAGTGGGCTATCAGCCGACGCTGGCTGAAGAAATGGGCAAGCTGCAAGAGCGCATCACGTCGACCAAGAAGGGCTCGATTACGTCGGTTCAGGCCGTGTACGTCCCTGCGGATGACTTGACCGACCCGTCGCCGGCTACGACCTTCGGCCACCTGGACGCAACCGTCGTTCTGTCGCGTGACATCGCTTCGCTGGGTATCTACCCGGCGGTCGACCCGCTCGACTCGACGTCGCGCCAGATCGACCCGAACGTGATCGGTGAGGAGCACTACTCGATCACCCGTCGCGTTCAGCAGACGCTGCAGCGCTACAAGGAACTGCGCGACATCATCGCGATTCTGGGTATGGACGAACTGTCGCCGGAAGACAAGCTGTCGGTCGCGCGCGCTCGTAAGATCCAGCGTTTCCTGTCGCAGCCGTTCCACGTCGCTGAAGTGTTCACGGGCTCGCCGGGCAAGTACGTGCCGCTGAAGGAAACGATCCGCGGCTTCAAGATGATCGTCGACGGCGAGTGCGACCACCTGCCGGAACAGGCGTTCTACATGGTCGGCACGATCGACGAAGCCTTCGAAAAGGCCAAGAAGATCTCGTAAGGATTCGAGTGAGTCGCACGGCGCGTGCGGGTCGGGTTGTCGGTCTTCATTGACCGATAGTCAGGCCGGCCGCGCCGACCGCAACACGCTCAATCCGCCGTGCATGGGACGAGGGCAGGCGCCGCAAGGCGTGCGCTCTCGCCGACAGGAGTCCATATGGCAACCATCAAAGTAGACGTCGTCAGCGCGGAAGAGCAGATCTTCTCGGGCGAGGCGAAATTCGTCGCGCTGCCGGGCGAAACGGGTGAGCTGGGCATTCTGCCGGGTCACACGCCGCTGATCACGCGGATTCGTCCGGGTGCGGTGCGCATCGAAGTCGAGGGCGGCAACGACGAATTCGTGTTCGTCGCGGGCGGCATTCTCGAAGTGCAGCCGGGTGCCGTGACGGTGCTCGCCGATACCGCGATCCGCGGCAAGGACCTCGACGCGGCGAAAGCCGAGGAAGCACGCAAGCGTGCCGAGGAAACGCTGCAGAACGCGAAGTCGGATCTCGACCTCGCGAAGGCGCAGTCCGAGCTCGCGACCGCGATGGCGCAGCTCGAGGCGATCCAGCGTCTGGCGAAGATTCGCAGCCGGCACTGAGCCGCGCCGCGTATCCCGCGAAAGAAAGCAGCCTTCGGGCTGCTTTTTTTTCGTCCGTCGTTTTCGTCTGTTTTTTTGCGGGCCGGATCATACCGTCCGGTCGTGCTATTTCATCCGCGCGCCGGGGTTTGATGTCAGAGTATCGTCAGCGAAGCTGGGCATCATCCGCGATATGGCCTGGGCGTGCGGTGCCGGCGGCAGGGGCAGCGGCGGCACACGTGCCGGGCCTCCATCAGACAAAAAGGACGGAGACATTCATGGCAGCAGACCTTGGCGTGGGCGCGCTGATCGCGCCCGAAAACGGATTGTCGTACGTGCGCGGCACGTCCGACGTGCCGCTCTCGGAAGCGACGATCGGCCGGTTCCTGCTCGACACGGCCGGCCGCTTTCCCGATCGTCCGGCCGTCGTGTTCCGCGAGCAGCAGGTGCGCTGGACCTGGCGCGAGTTCGCGAACGAGGTCGACGTGCTGGCGGCCGGCCTCGCCTCGCTCGGCATCGTGAAGGGCGATCGCGTCGGCATCTGGTCGCCGAACCGCAGCGAATGGCTGCTCACGCAGTTCGCGACCGCGCGGATCGGTGCGGTGCTCGTCAACATCAATCCGGCCTACCGGCTGTCGGAGCTCGAATACGCGCTGAACAAGGTTGGCTGCAAGGCCGTGATCGCCGCCGAGCGCTTCAAGACATCCGCGTACGTCGAGATGCTGCAGACCATCGCGCCGGAGCTTGCGACCGCGACGCCGGGCGACCTGCATGCGGCGCGCGTGCCGAGCCTGCGCACGGTCGTGTCGATGGGCGACGTCGCGCCGGCCGGCATGTTCCGCTTCGCGGACCTGATGGCGCGCGGCCGCCAGGCCGTCGATCCCGCGTTGCTCAATGCGATCGGCGCGACGCTTACGGCCAACGAGCCGATCAACATCCAGTTCACGAGCGGCACGACGGGCAGCCCGAAGGGCGCGACGCTCACGCATCGCAACGTCGTCAACAACGGGCGCTCGATCGCGACGGCGATGCGTTTCACCGAGCAGGACACGCTGTGCATCCCGGTGCCGCTGTATCACTGCTTCGGGATGGTGCTCGCGGTGCTCGCGTGCGTGTCGAAGGGCGCGGCGATGGTGTTCCCCGGCGAAGCGTTCGACCCGGTTGCGACGCTCGCGGCGGTGGCCGACGAACGCTGCACCGCGCTGCATGGCGTGCCGACGATGTTCATCGCCGAGCTCGATCACCCGTCGTTCCCGACGTTCGACCTGTCGACGCTGCGCACCGGGATCATGGCCGGCTCGCCGTGCCCGATCGAGACGATGAAGCGTGTCGTGTCGCAGATGCACCTGTCGGAAATCACGATCGCGTACGGAATGACGGAAACGAGCCCCGTGTCGTTCCAGAGCTCGACCGACGATCCGCTCGAGAAGCGCACGACGACGGTGGGGCGCATTCAGCCGCATCTGGAGGTGAAGGTCGTCGATCCGAGCGGCGCCATCGTGCCGGTCGGCGCGACGGGCGAGCTGTGCACGAAGGGCTATTCGGTGATGCTCGGCTACTGGGACGACGACGCGAAGACGCGCGAGGTGCTGGTGGATGGCTGGATGCATACGGGCGACCTCGCGACGCTCGATGCGGACGGCTACTGCAACATCGTCGGCCGGCTGAAGGACATGGTGATCCGCGGCGGCGAGAACGTCTATCCGCGCGAGATCGAGGAATTCCTGTTTCGGCATCCGAAGATTCAGAGCGCGCAGGTCTTCGGCGTGCCCGATGCGAAGTACGGCGAGGAGCTGTGCGCGTGGATCGTGCTGCGCGCGGACGAGCAGATGACCGAGGACGATGTGCGTGCGTTCTGCCAGGGGCAGATCGCGCATTACAAGATCCCGCGCTACATCCGCTTCGTCGACGAGCTGCCGATGACGGTGACGGGCAAGGTGCAGAAGTTCGTGATGCGCGACCGGATGATCGAGGAGCTGAAGCTCAACGTGCAGAAGACCGCGTAGCGCGGCATGGAGGCAGGAAAAACGCGGCGGCCTGCGGGCCGTTGCGCTTTCGATGGACGAAAAAAAGCGGGCTTATTAGCCCGCTAAAAACCACACGCTACGGGGTTAGCGCGAGGAGACCAAAGATGAAACCGAGTCCGGCGGGGGGCCGGAAACGACTCCAACAGGGATGCCCCTGGGAAGGGCTTCGGTACGTGACCGACTGGCTCGCAGCGCTTCGCGTCCGCTCACACTTGGCACACGAGACCGCATCCGTGTTGAAACCGTTGAGGCCATTGTGGGCGAATTAATGACCCCTCGCGGTAACAAAGTGTTTCAGGTTGTAACGCCCGCCAGATAAGGCTTTCCGGGATTTTTTGCTGTTTTTGAGGGCCTGAAAAAGGTCATTTTTACCCATATTTTCCGCAGCGTTTTCAGCGCATGCGCACGATGCGTTTTTCATGCGTATCAGGCTCGACGAACTGCCGATTTGTACGCGAGAAAATGCGCGATTCGGCCGATACCGCGCATGACGATTCATTCGTCAGAAAGATTTTGAAACGTGATTGGCCTGCGCGGAAGTTGGCCGTTCGGCCAATTTGGTGGCTTCGGGCCGATTTTGCGGGCGCGGGCATGCCGCGTCGAAGTGTAACGGCGGCGCTTCGGCCGCCGCCGTGCAGCGACTTTCGCGGGCGGCAACCGCAGGGTCGGTGCCCGCTATCGGCCGCGGTACGCGCACCCGCTTACTTCAGCCATTTGTCCGAAATCGCCTGGTATTCGCCGGTCGACAGCGCGAGATGCAGCCATTGATCGACGTACTGCTGGAACGCGACGTCGCCGCGCGGCACCATGTACGCCTTCTCGCCGAACTGGAACGGCTTGTCCGGATGCACCGAGCACAGGCCCGGATTCAGCTTTTGCTGCAGCAGCGTCTCGGACGCATCCGTCACCATCACGTCCGCCTTGCCCGCGAGGATCTGTTTGAAGATCGTTACGTTGTCCGGATAGACGGTGAGGTTCGCGTGCGTGAAATACTGCTTCGCGAAACGCTCGTTGGTGCCGCCCGGGTTCACGATCACGCGCGTTTCCGGCTGGTCGATCTGTGCGATGGTCTGATATTTGCCGGCGTCCGCGCAGCGCACGATCGGCGTCTTGCCGTCCACGACGTACGGCTGCGTGAAGAACACGCGCTTCTGGCGCTCGAGCGTCGTCGAGACGCCGCCCACCGCGATGTCGCATTTCGCGACGAAGTCGCCGGTCAGGTTCGGCCAGCTCGTCTTCACGTAGTCGGTCTTCACGCCCAGCGATTTCGCGAGCGATTCGGCCATGTCGATGTCGATGCCCTCGAAGTGGCCGTCCGCACGGTAGTACGAATACGGCTTGTAGTCGCCCGTCGTGCACACGCGCAGCGTGCCGCGCGCGAGCACGTCGTCGAGCCGCGAGCCGGCGCCCGGTGCGGCGGTGGCGCCGCCCGCGCCGGTCTGCGCGTGCGCGGCGGCGCAGCACAGCAGCGCGGCCGCGGCGAGCGTGGCGAATGTCTTCATCGGTCTCCTCCTTCGTTTCGTTCGATATGAGCGTCCGATCATAACGGAGCCATCGCGCGCGTCATATGGCCGCCATCGCGTCGGCATACGCAGCCCTGTGGCGGCTGTCCGGTAAAATGCCGCTTTGCCCTCGCATCGTCGCTCCTACCGTGGCCCATAACCTGCTCAACGACACCTTCCTGCGTGCGCTTCTGCGCGAGCCGACCGACTACACGCCGATCTGGCTGATGCGCCAGGCCGGCCGCTACCTGCCCGAATACAACGCGACGCGCGCGCGCGCCGGCAGCTTTCTCGGTCTCGCGAAGAATCCCGACTACGCGACCGAAGTGACGCTGCAGCCGCTCGAGCGCTTTCCGCTCGACGCCGCGATCCTGTTCTCGGACATCCTGACGATTCCGGACGCAATGGGGCTCGGCCTCGACTTCCAGGTCGGCGAAGGGCCGAAGTTCGCGCATCCGGTGCGCACCGAGGCCGACGTCGCGAAGCTCGCGGTGCCGGACATCGAAGAGACGCTCGGCTACGTGACGGGCGCCGTGCGCGAGATTCGCCGCGCGCTCACCGACGGCCAGGGCCGCCAGCGCGTGCCGCTGATCGGCTTTTCGGGCAGCCCCTGGACACTCGCGTGCTACATGGTCGAAGGCGGCGGGTCGGACGATTTCCGCACGGTGAAGTCGATGGCGTATTCGCGCCCCGACCTGATGCACCGGATCCTCGACGTGAACGCGCAGGCGGTGGCCGCGTACCTGAACGCGCAGATCGAAGCGGGCGCCCAGGCCGTGATGATCTTCGATACGTGGGGCGGCGCGCTGGCGGACGGCGCGTACCAGCGCTTCTCGCTCGACTACATCCGCCGCGTGGTCTCGCAGCTCAAGCGCGAGCACGACGGCGAGCGCGTGCCGGTGATCACCTTCACGAAGGGCGGCGGGCTGTGGCTCGAGGAGATCGCGGCGACCGGCGTCGACGCGGTCGGGCTCGACTGGACGGTCAACCTCGGCAAGGCGCGCGAGCGTGTTGCGGGCAAGGTCGCGCTGCAAGGCAACCTCGACCCGACGATCCTGTTTGCGCCGCCCGCCGCGGTACGCGAACAGGCGCGCGCGGTGCTCGACAGCTACGGCAACCATCCGGGCCACGTATTCAACCTCGGGCACGGCATTTCGCAATTCACGTCGCCCGATCACGTCGCCGAACTCGTCGACGAAGTGCACAGCCACAGCCGCGCGATTCGTAGCGGAGCCGCCGGCTGAACGCAAGCGTTGTCATGCTGCACTGCGGGGTGACAGCGTTTCGCTGTCGGCGCTAAACAGGGCGCAACCCCGCACCGGTTGCCGATTCAGTGCTTGTCAAGACTTGACTTATACACATTTTCCACGTTGCAGCGCGGTAGAGCCCTGTATCGGTCAATTTGTCTCGCTATGGTTCGGTAATTTGAATAGCAGCCTTATGGAATAAGGCTCTGCGGGGCACCGCGACAAGCGCGGAAAATCAGCGGAAAGCGCGGCCCCGCGTGCGTTGCGGCCCGTGAGTGGCGAGTTCTCAACAAAGTTATCCACAGGCTGGGCAGGGTATACGGCGATTCCTAATGCGAATCCAAAACTTAGCGCCGAATCTGAAGTTTTACTTTAAGTCCGTCGCCTCGATGCGGGCGCGGATACTGGCCGTCCATGGCCATGCGGCGCGTGCCGCCGCCGGAGCGCTGTAATGAGCGGCACCTATCTGCGCGTCGCGCTCGACCATCCGCTCGCCACCCTGTTCGACTACCGCTGTGATGCGCAGCCGGCGCCCGTGCCCGGCACGCTCGTGCAAGTGCCGTTCGGCAAGCGCCAGGCCGTCGGGCTCGTCTGCGAAGTGACGACTCACACCGACGTGCCGCCGTCCCGGATACGGGCGGTCGACGCGATCTGCACCGATCTGCCGCCGTTGTCCCCGGACTGGCTCGCGCTCGTGTCGTTCGCCGCTGCTTACTACCAGCGCGGGCGTGGCGAGGTCGCGTTGCCGGCGCTGCCGCAGGCGCTGCGCGATGCCGGGCGCTGGGGGCGGCTGCTCGCGCCCGAGGTGCGCTACCGGCCGACGGAAGCCGGCCGCGCGGCGCTGCCCGATGCGTTGCCCGCGCGCGGTGCCGCGCTGCGGCGGCTCGCGCAGGCGCTGGTCGATACCGGTTCGCTGGCGCTGCCCGATGCGCGCGCGCTGCATCCGAAGGCGGCCGCGACGCTCGACGACTGGGCGGCGCGCGGCTGGGTCGACGTCGAGGAGATCGGCTGGGCCGATGCGCCTGTGCCCAAAGCTGTGGATAACCTGTTGGCAGCCGGTGGACGAACTGTGCCCCCGGCGCTCACGGACCAGCAGGCCGAGGCGCTCGACGCGATCCGCGCCGCGCAGGGCTTCGCGCCGTTCCTGCTGCACGGCGTGACGGGCAGCGGCAAGACCGAGGTCTATCTGCATGCGCTCGCGTCGCTGCTCGACGCGCGGCCGGACGCGCAGGCGCTCGTGCTCGTCCCCGAAATCAACCTGACACCGCAGTTCGAGGCCGCGTTTCGCGCGCGCTTCGCGGGTGCGCTCGCCGACGACGCGATCGTCACGCTGCACAGCGGGCTCGCCGAGGGCGAGCGTGCGCGCAACTGGCTCGCCGCGCATACGGGCCGCGCGCGGATCGTGCTCGGCACGCGCCTCGCGGTGCTCGCGTCGATGCCGACGCTCGCGCTGGTCGTCGTCGACGAGGAGCACGAGCCCGCCTACAAGCAGCAGGAAGGGCTGCGCTACTCGGCACGCGATCTCGCCGTGTGGCGCGCGAAGCAGCTCGGCATCACGGTCGTGCTCGGCTCGGCGACGCCGTCGCTCGAAAGCTGGTGGCAGGCCGAGCAGGGCCGCTACACGCGGCTCACGTTGTCGCGCCGCGCAGTGGCCGACGCGACGTTGCCGACCGTACGGCTGATCGATCTCGAAGAGGAGCGGCGGCGCGGGCGCGCGTCGATGGGCGGGCTGTCGGGGCCGCTCGTCGCGGCGCTGAAGGCGCGGCTCGAACGCGGCGAACAGAGCCTCGTGTTCCTGAACCGGCGCGGCTACGCACCGCAGCTCGCCTGCGACGCGTGCGGCTGGGTCGCGGGCTGCCCGCGCTGCAGCGCGTACGTCGTGCTGCACAAGCCTGAGCACGCGCTGCGTTGCCATCACTGCGGCTGGGAGTCGCGCATTCCGCGATCGTGCCCCGAGTGCGGGAACGTCGACATCGCGCCGCTCGGGCGCGGCACGCAACGCATCGAGGAGGCGCTCGCCGAGGCGGTGCCGGGCGCGCGCGTGCTGCGGATCGACGCGGACAGCACGCGCCGCAAGGGCAGCGCGCAGGCGCTCTTTTCCGACGTGCATGCGGGCGAGGTCGATATCCTCGTCGGCACGCAGATGATCGCGAAGGGGCACGACTTCCAGCGCGTGTCGCTCGTCGGCGTGCTCAATGCCGATACCGCGCTGTTCTCGCATGACTTCCGCGCGAGCGAACGGCTGTTCGCGCAGCTGATGCAGGTGAGCGGCCGCGCGGGGCGCGCCGGGCTGCCGGGCGAGGTGCTCGTGCAGACGCGTTACCCGCGTCACGCGCTGTACCACGCGCTCGGGCGGCAGGATTACGTCGGCTTCGCGAATTCGACGCTCGGCGAGCGCCGCGACGCGCACCTGCCGCCGTTCGTCTACCAGGCGCTGCTGCGCGCCGAAGGGCGCACGCTCGACGCGGCGCTCGCGTTCCTGCTGCAGGCCGCAGCCGCGTTGCCGGGGCTGCCGGGCGCCGATCGCGTGACCGTGTACGACGCGGTGCCGATGACGATCGTCAAGGTCGCGAACGTTCATCGCGCGCAGTTGCTGCTCGAAAGCGCGTCGCGGGCGGCGCTGCAGCATGCGCTGCGCGCGTGGCAACCGGAGTTGCGCACGCTGAAGGGCGTGCTGCGGTGGAGCGTCGAAGTCGATCCGCTGGATATCTGAGCGGCGCGCCATGCGGCCATCGTGCCGCGGGGCGCTGCGTTGAAGCCCGAGCCGCCGCGCCGGGCGCCTCCGAACCGTCTTTTGCCGCACGGCCGCACCCGGGCGCCACGTCCGCCATCACACTCAGTGCAACCCGTTTTCGTCCGCCGTCACGCCCGCGGAAGGTTGCGCACGCATGTCAAACCGGCCCGCTCAGGGAAAACACCGATCCGCCGACCACGGGCAACCCCTAGGTTGCAACCGCATAAGTGGCTGATTATATTGACTAACTTGAGGGTGCAACCTATCTTGCAATTTGGTTGCACCTTTTTATTGCGTGCCGTAGGATTTCGCGCATCCTCTCACACCACATTGCCGGGCTCGCACCGGCGCACGAACCCACCATGGCAAGCACGACTCTCGGCGTCAAAGTCGACGACCTTCTCCGCTCGCGCCTCAAGGACGCCGCCGCGCGTCTCGAGCGCACTCCCCACTGGCTGATCAAGCAGGCGATCTTCGCGTACCTCGAGCGGATCGAGCACGGCCAGTTGCCGCCCGAGCTGTCGGGCCACAGCGGCGTGACGGAGCTCGCCGACGGTCAGTCCACGGACGGCGACGACGACAACTCGCCGCATCCGTTCCTCGAGTTCGCGCAGAACGTGCAGCCGCAATCGGTGCTGCGCGCGGCGATCACGGCCGCGTACCGCCGCCCCGAGCCGGAATGCGTGCCGTTCCTGCTCGGCCAGGCGCGCCTGCCCGCGAACCTGCAGGCGGACGTGCAGGCGCTCGCGACGAAGCTCGTCGAGGCGCTGCGCGAGAAGAGCTCGGGCGGCGGCGTCGAAGGGCTGATCCACGAGTTCTCGCTGTCGAGCCAGGAAGGCGTCGCGCTGATGTGTCTCGCCGAAGCGCTGCTGCGCATTCCCGATCGCGCGACGCGCGATGCACTGATCCGCGACAAGATCAGCAAGGGCGACTGGCGCTCGCACGTCGGCCACGCGCCGTCGCTGTTCGTGAACGCGGCGACCTGGGGGCTGATGATCACCGGCAAGCTCGTGACGACCAACAGCGAGGCGGGGCTGTCGTCGGCGCTGACGCGCCTGATCGGCCGCGGCGGCGAGCCGCTGATCCGCAAGGGTGTCGACATGGCGATGCGCCTGATGGGCGAGCAGTTCGTCACCGGCGAGACGATTTCCGAAGCGCTCGCGAACAGCCGCAAGTACGAAGCGCGCGGCTTCCGCTACTCGTACGACATGCTCGGCGAAGCGGCGACGACCGAAGAGGACGCACAGCGCTACTACGCGTCGTACGAACAGGCGATCCACGCGATCGGCAAGGCGGCCGGCGGCCGCGGCATCTACGAAGGCCCGGGCATCTCGATCAAGCTGTCGGCGCTGCACGCGCGCTACTCGCGCTCGCAGCAGGACCGCACGATGAGCGAGCTGCTGCCGCGCGTGCGTGCGCTTGCGCTGCTCGCGCGCCGCTATGACATCGGCCTGAACATCGACGCGGAAGAGGCCGACCGCCTCGAGCTGTCGCTCGACCTGCTGGAAGCACTGTGCTTCGACCCGGAACTCGCGGGCTGGAACGGCATCGGCTTCGTCGTGCAGGGCTACCAGAAGCGCTGCCCGTTCGTGATCGACTACCTGATCGATCTCGCGCGCCGCAGCCGTCACCGCCTGATGATCCGCCTCGTGAAGGGCGCGTACTGGGATACCGAGATCAAGCGTGCGCAGGTCGATGGCCTCGAAGGCTATCCGGTCTATACGCGCAAGATCTACACCGACGTGTCGTACCTTGCGTGCGCGAAGAAGCTGCTCGCGGCGCCGGACGCCGTGTACCCGCAGTTCGCGACGCACAACGCGTACACGCTGGCCGCGATCTACCAGCTCGCGGGCCAGAACTACTACCCGGGCCAGTACGAATTCCAGTGTCTGCACGGGATGGGCGAGCCGCTGTACGAGGAAGTCACCGGCCGCGACAAGCTGAACCGCCCGTGCCGCGTGTACGCGCCGGTCGGCACGCACGAGACGCTGCTCGCGTACCTGGTGCGCCGCCTGCTCGAAAACGGCGCGAACACGTCGTTCGTGAACCGCATCGCGGATAAAACCGTGTCGGTGAAGGAACTGGTCGCCGATCCGGTCGACGAAGCGGCGAAGGTCGTGCCGCTCGGCGCGCCGCACGCGAAGATCCCGCTGCCGCGCCACCTGTACGGCGACGAGCGGCCCAACTCGATGGGCCTCGACCTGTCGAACGAACACCGTCTCGCGTCGCTGTCGTCCGCGCTGCTCGCGAGCGCGCATTTCCCGTGGCGCGCGGCGCCGATGCTCGACGACGACACGGTCGCCGACGCGCCGGCCCGCGACGTGCGCAACCCGGCCGACCAGCGTGACCTGGTCGGCACGGTCAGCGAAGCGACGGCCGAACACGTGAGCGCGGCGCTCGCGCACGCGGTGGCCGCCGCGCCGATCTGGCAGGCGACGCCGGTCGATGCACGCGCCGATTGCCTGGTGCGCGCGGCCGACCTGCTCGAAGCGCAGATGCACACGCTGATGGGCCTGATCGTGCGCGAAGCCGGCAAATCGCTGCCGAACGCGATCGCCGAGATCCGCGAAGCGGTCGACTTCCTGCGCTACTACGCCGCGCAGATCCGCGACGAATTCTCGAACGACACGCACCGTCCGCTCGGTCCCGTGGTCTGTATCAGCCCGTGGAACTTCCCGCTCGCGATCTTCATGGGCCAGGTCGCCGCGGCACTCGCGGCCGGCAACACGGTGCTCGCGAAGCCGGCCGAACAGACGCCGCTGATCGCCGCGCAGGCCGTGCGCCTGCTGCGCGAGGCCGGCGTGCCGGCCGGTGCGGTGCAACTGCTGCCGGGTACCGGCGAGACCGTCGGCGCAGCGCTGGTGGCCGATCCGCGCACCCGCGCGGTGATGTTCACCGGCTCGACCGAAGTCGCGCGTCTGATCAACAAGACGCTGTCCGCGCGCCTCGACCCGGACGGCAAGCCGATCCCGCTGATCGCGGAAACGGGCGGTCAGAACGCGATGATCGTCGACTCGTCGGCGCTCGCGGAGCAGGTCGTCGCGGACGTGATGCAGTCGTCGTTCGACTCGGCCGGTCAACGGTGTTCGGCGTTGCGCGTTCTGTGTCTGCAGGACGATGTTGCGGACCGCACGCTGACGATGCTGAAGGGCGCGATGCACGAGCTGGCGCTCGGCAACCCCGACCGGCTGTCGACGGACGTCGGCCCGGTGATCGACGGCGAAGCGAAGCAGACGATCGACACGCACGTCGCGGCGATGAAGGACAAGGGTCACGGCGTCACGCAGCTGCCGGCGCCCGAGGCCTGCGCGCACGGCACGTTCGTGCCGCCGACGCTGATCGAGATCGGCAGCATCGACGAGCTGAAGCGCGAGGTGTTCGGCCCCGTGCTGCACGTGGTGCGTTACCGCCGCAGCCAGCTCGACAAGCTGCTGGAGCAGATTCGCGCGACCGGCTACGGCCTGACGCTCGGCATCCACACGCGGATCGACGAGACGATCGCGCACGTGATCTCGAATGCGCACGTGGGCAACATCTACGTGAACCGCAACGTGATCGGCGCAGTGGTCGGCGTGCAGCCGTTCGGCGGCGAAGGGCTGTCGGGCACGGGCCCGAAGGCCGGCGGCGCGCTGTACCTGCAGCGTCTGCTCGCGACGCGTCCGTCGGGCCTGCCGCGTTCGCTCGCGCAGTCGCTGGTGGCGGACGGTGCGGTGGAAGGCGATGCGCGGGGCAACCCGGCGGCGGCGCTGACCACGCTGCGCGACTGGCTGATCGAGCAGCGCGAGCCGGCGCTGGCCGCGCGTTGCGACGGCTATCTGGCCCAGGTGCCGGCCGGTGCGACCGCGGTGCTGAGCGGCCCGACGGGCGAGCGAAACACGTATACACTCGGCCCGCGCGGCACGGTGTTGTGCGTTGCGGCAACGCCGGGCGGTGCGCGCGCGCAGTTCGCGGCGGTGCTGGCGACCGGTAACCGCGCGCTGTTCGCGGGCGCGGCCGGCGAGGCGCTGGTCGCCGCGCTGCCTGCGTCGCTGAAGGCGAATGCAACCGTGCGCAAGCAGGCCGACGCGCCGTTCGACGCGGTGCTGTTCGAAGGCGACAGCGACGAACTGCAGACGCTCGTGAAGGACGTCGCGCAGCGGCCGGGCCCGATCGTGTCGGTGCAGGGCGTGTCGGTGGGCGCGTTCGAGAACGGCGACGCGGAAGATTACGCGCTGGAACGGCTGCTGACGGAGCGCTCGGTGAGCGTAAACACGGCGGCGGCGGGCGGCAATGCGAATTTGATGACGATCGGCTGATCATCCTTGCCGTTCGGATCAAACAAAGGAAGCGGCAAGGCGATCCCGAAGCCGCTCCATTTACCCTGGTACCAAGGAGATGCTATGCAACACACGATGAAAAAGCTGGCAGGCGCGACGTTTGTCGCCGTCATGTCGCTGGCGGGGACGGCCCATGCGGATGACGTGAAGATCGGTTACGCAGGGCCGATGACGGGTGCGCAGGCGCACTACGGCAAGGATATGCAGAACGGGATCGTGCTCGCGATCGAGGATTTCAACGCGACGAACCCGAAGATCGGCGGCAAGCCGGTGAAGTTCGCACTCGACACGCAGGACGACCAGGCTGACCCGCGCACCGGCACGACGGTTGCGCAGAAGCTCGTCGACGACGGCATCAAGGGCATGCTCGGCCACTTCAACTCGGGCACGACGATCCCGGCCTCGCGCATCTACGCGAACGCGGGCATCCCGGAAATCGCGATGGCGACGGCACCGGAATACACGCAGCAGGGTTACAAGACGACCTTCCGCATGATGACGTCCGACACGCAGCAAGGCTCGGTGGCCGGCACGTTCGCGTCGAAGGATCTCGGCATGAAGAAGATCGCGATCGTCGACGATCGCACGGCCTACGGCCAGGGTCTTGCCGACCAGTTCGAGAAGGCCGCGAAGGCCGGCGGCGCGACGATCGTCGACCGCGAATTCACGAACGACAAGGCTGTCGACTTCAAGGCAATTCTGACCAAGCTGAAGGCTGCGAAGCCGGATCTCGTCTACTACGGCGGCGCGGATTCTCAGGCTGCACCGATGGTCAAGCAGATGAAGACGCTCGGCATCACCGCTCCGCTGATGAGCGGCGAAATGGTGAAGACGCCGACGTTCCTGAAGATCGCGGGCAACGCGGCCGACGGCACGATCGCTTCGTTGGCAGGTCTCCCGCTGGAAGAAATGCCGGGCGGCAAGACGTACGCGGACAAGTACAAGAAGCGCTTCGGCGAAGAAGTGCAGACGTACTCGCCGTATGCCTACGACGGCGCGATGGCGCTGTTCAACGCGATGAAGAAGGCCGATTCGACCGATCCGGCGAAGTACCTGCCGCTGCTCGCGAAGACCGACATGGCCGGCGTGACGTCGACGCACGTCGCGTATGACGCGAAGGGCGACCTGAAGAACGGCGGCATCACGATGTACAAGGTCGAGAAGGGCGAGTGGAAGCCGCTGAAGAGCATCGGCGGCAAGTAAGCAGCCAGTGACGTGACGCACGGGCAGCGGCGAATGTCGCAGCCCCGTCGATCATGCGAAAAAGCCACCGGGCCGTCGGGCCGGGTGGCTTTTTCTTTTTCCGTGGCGGGGCCAGCAACTATTCGCGACGCACGCGCAGCAGGAACTTCTGCAGCTTGCCCGTCGGCGTGCGCGGCAGCGCCTGTGCGAACGTGAATTCGCGCGGGATCTTGTACGCAGCGAGCCGCTCGCCGCAGAACGCACGGAGCGCTTCCGCGTCGGGCAACGCGTTCGCGCGCAGCACCACGTGCGCGACGACCGTTTCGCCCCAGTCGGGATGCGGGACGCCGACGACGGCCGCCTCGGCGATGTCCGGGTGCGCGCCGAGCACGTCCTCCACTTCCTTCGAATAGACGTTCTCGCCGCCGGTCACGATCATGTCCTTCAGCCGGTCGACGATGAACAGGTAGCCCTCCTGATCGATTCGCGCGATGTCGCCGGTGCGATACCAGCCGTCCGGCGCGAACGCGGCGCGTGTCGCGGCCACATCGTCGAGATAGCCGAGCATCATGCTGTCGGTCTTCAGCCAGATTTCGCCGGTCTCGCCCGGCTGCGCGTCGATGCCGTCCATCCGCACGACGCGCAGGTCGACGCCCGGGCCGCCCGTGCGGCCGATTGAACCGGCCTTCGCGATCTGCTCGTCCGGATACAGCGTCGTGTCGGCCGGGCCCGCTTCCGTCATGCCGTACACCTGGAAGAACGCGTCGCTGCGATACGCGCGCGCGAGCCGCTCGGCCTGAGCGGGGCCGATCGGGCCGCCGCCGTACAGCCAGGCGCGCACGCTCGACAGGTCGAATGCCGCGAAGCCGTCGATCGTGTCGAGCGGCAGCAGGTACGACACCGGCGCGCCGAAATACAGCGTCACGCGCTCGCGTTCAACGGTCTGCAGGAATCGCAGCGGATGGTATTCGCGCAGCAGCACGACGGTGCCGCCCGCATACAGCGTGCCGCCGAACCAGTTGTTCAGCGGCGACGAATGCCAGATCGGCATCGCCATCAGCGTGCGCTCGTTGCGGCCGATGCCGATTGCGAGCGCCGCCTGCATTGCCGCGAGCGTCACGGTGCGGTGGCTGTGCACGCAGCCTTTCGGGTGGCCGGTCGTGCCGGACGTATAGAGGATCTGCGCGATGTCGCCGTCGGCCGGCTCGATGCCCGCGAGGCCGTCACGCGTCGCACACAGCGTGTCGAAGCACGGCACGCCGTCGAGCTCGCCTTCGGTCACGAGCCGTCGCGCGGGATGCACGAGGCGTTCGATCACCGGCGCGAGCGCTACGTCGAACAGCAGCGCCTTGCTGCGGCTGTGTTCGAGCACGTAGTCGACTTCCGGCGCCTGCAGCTTGTGATTGATCGGCACGAACGTCGCGCCGAGCCGCCATGCACCGAACATCAGGTCGACGAAGGCCGGCGTGTTAAAGCACATCGCGGCGACGCGGTCGCCGGCCGCGATGCCGAGCGCGCTCAGCACGGCCGCCGCGCGGTGCGAGCGCTCGCGCGCGGCGGCATAGGTGATCGTCGCGGATTCGCTGACGAGGAACGGCTTGTCGGGCGTCGCACGGGCGGCGCGGTCGAGGGCGGCGACGAGGTTCATCATCAGGGCTCCGGGCGGGCGAACGAAGGCGAACTGGGCGGTGCTAAGCGATCCGAAAGGGCATCAGGCCGGGTACGCGCGCTGCAGCAGCGCGGCGACGTCGATCGCGTGCGGGTCGAAGCCGCCCGCGATGCGGCCCCAGTCGGGCGCGGCGAGCCGCGTCGCGACGAATGCATCGGCGACGGCCGCCGGCGCGTCGCGGCGCAGCAGGCATGCCTGCGCGACCACCGCGAGCCGCTGCGCGAATACGCGGCCGGACGCCTCGAGCGTGTCGGCCGGCGCCGCGAGCATCGCGCGCAGCGTATCGAGCGCCGCGCGGATGCGCGGTTCGCCCGCGCCGAGGTCGGCGAGTTCGGCGAACAGCGCGGCGGCCGCGTCGGGTTCGCGCGAGATCGCGCGCAGCACGTCGAGGCACATCACGTTGCCCGAGCCCTCCCAGATCGAGTTGACGGGCGCCTCGCGGAACAGCCGCGCGATCGGGCCGTCGTCGACATAGCCGTTGCCGCCGAACACTTCCATCACTTCGCCGGTCAATTCGACCGCGCGCTTGCACACCCAGAATTTTGCGGCGGGCGTGACGATGCGCTTCCACGCGCGTTCGCGCGGCGAGTCGTCGCGCTCGAACGCGTCGGCGAGACGCATCGACAGCGAAAGCGCCGCTTCGCTTTCGAGCGCGAGATCGGCGAGCACGGTGCGCATCAGCGGCTGCTCGGCGAGCGCGCGGCCGAACGCATGGCGCTGGCGCGTGTACGCGATCGCCTGCACGACGCCCTGGCGCAGCATCGCCGCGCTGCCGAGCACGCAGTTCAGCCGCGTGTAGGTGGCCATTTCGATGATGGTCGGAATGCCGCGACCTTCGTCGCCGAGCATGATGCCCCACGCGTCGTTCAGCTCGATCTCGCTGCTCGAGTTGCTGCGGTTGCCGACCTTGTCCTTCAGCCGCTGGATCTCGACCGCGTTCTTCGTGCCGTCCGGGCGCCAGCGCGGCACGTAGAAGCACGACGGGCTGCCGGCTTCGGTGCGCGCGACGACGAGGTGCGCATCGCACATCGGCGCGGAGAAGAACCACTTGTGGCCGCGCAGCCGGTATTCGCCGCCGCGACCACCCGCGCCCACGGCGGTCGCGAGCGTCGTGTTCGCGCGCACGTCGGAGCCGCCCTGTTTCTCGGTCATGCCCATGCCGAACCAGATCGAGCGCTTGTCGGCGACCGGCACGTCGCGCGGATCGTAGTCGTCGCTGTAGAGCTTGTCGCGCAGCAGCGCCCACAGCGCGGGCTCCTTCTGCAGCACGGGGATTGCGGCCTGCGTCATCGTCGCCGGGCACAGCGTGCCGGCCTCGATCTGACCATGCAGGTAGAAGCCGGCCGCAGTCGCGGCCCAGCGGCCGCGGCGCGACTCGCGGAACGCGAGCGACACGAAGCCTTCGTGGCGGTACTGGCCGAGCAGCGTGTGCCAGGCCGGATGGAAGTCGACGCGATCGATGCGCCGGCCGCGCCGGTCGAACGTGTTCAGTTCCGGCGTGTGGCGGTTCGCTGCGTCGGCGAGCCGTGCGGTGTCGGCGCTGCCGAGCCGCGCGCCGTACGCGTCGAGCTGCGGCATGGCCCAGTCGGCGCCCGCGCGGGTGAGCGCGTCGCGCAGCGCGATGTCCGTCGCGAAGAGGTTATAGTCGACCAGTTCGTCAAACTGGTTCGTGACGGCGTGAGTCGATTCGGTCATCGAGGTTGTCTCCGGTCTCATGCTTCGCGGGCGGCCGGCGCCATGCCCCACGAATGGCGCGTCGGCGCCGGTTCCGGCCCCCGGTAAAACGCATTCCCTGCTGATTTCCAGAGTAGCAAATATGCCGCCGCGACATGTTCAGGTTCCGGCGCCGCCCGGCCAGCCGGCGGCGCAACCCGCGCCCGCCTTGCGCCGCCGGCCGCGCCAGTCGCGCGCGCAGGCGAGTTCGGACGCGCTGCAGCAGGCGTTCGTTCAGCTTTTGCTCGAACGCGGCTACGCGAAGGCGACGATTCGCGAGATCGCGGCCGTCGCGGGTGTCAGCATCGGCACCTTCTACGAGTATTTCGGCGACAAGCAGAGCCTCGCGGCGCTCTGTATCCACCGGCACGTGCTGGCGTTGGCCGACCGGCTGCGCGACACCGTGGCGCGACGGCGCGGTGCGCCACGGGCCGAACTCGCCGCCGCGCTCGTCGACTTGCAGGTCGAGGCGATCGGCGCCGACGCGGCGCTGTGGGGCGCGCTCTTTGCGCTGGAGCGGCAGGTGTCGCCGCTCACCGCCTACCGCCGGCATTACGACGCGTATGTCGCGCTGTGGCGCGACGCGCTCGCGCACGCGGCCGATCCGCCGCCGGCCGCGCGGCTCGACGGGCTCGCGCGGATGGCGCACACGATCTGCTACGGCGGGCTCTCGCAGGCGTTGCTGACGCTCGGGCCCGCATTCGACCTCGCCACGCTGCGCGACGAACTGCGGGCCGTGCTGCTCGCCTATCTGGCGGCGGCTGGCCAGCCTAGGGGAAATGCCTGATTCGCATGTCAGCCTGGCAGGTGAGCCTTGCCGCTCCATGCTCCTCTTCGCGAGCCATGAGAAAAATGCATGGCCGCCATGACGAACTTTCGATTGTCCGCCGATATTGGCTCGGGCTAAATCATGCGGCAGATGCAGGCCGCGCGCGCCGCGCGGGGCCGCCCGAAGGACATCAGAAGGAGGAGTCATGCAAAGCGCCACCGCGCCCCGTTCGAAACTGCCCGACGTCGGGACGACGATCTTCACGGTGATCGGCCAATTGGCTGCTCGGCACGATGCGTTGAACCTGTCGCAGGGTGCGCCGAATTTTGCGCCCGATCCGGCGCTCGTCGAAGGCGTCGCGCGTGCGATGCGCGACGGGCACAACCAGTACGCGCCGATGGCCGGCGTGATGGCGCTGCGCGAGCGGCTCGCCGAAAAGACCGAGGCGCTGTACGGCGCGCGCTACGACCCGGCCACCGAGATCACGGTGATCGCGAGCGCGAGCGAAGGGCTCTACGCGGCGATCAGCGCGCTCGTGCATCCGGGCGACGAGGTGATCTACTTCGAGCCGTCGTTCGACAGCTATGCGCCGATCGTGCGGCTGCAGGGCGCGACGCCGGTGGCGATCAAGCTGTCGCCCGAACATTTCCGCGTGAACTGGGACGAGGTGGCCGCGGCGATCAACCCGCGCACGCGGATGATCATCGTGAACACGCCGCACAACCCGACCGCGACCGTGTTTTCCGCCGACGATCTCGAACGGCTCGCGCAGCTCACGCGCGACACGGGGATCGTGGTGCTGTCCGACGAGGTCTACGAGCACGTCGTGTTCGACGGCGCGCAACACCAGAGCGTGGCGCGCCATCGCGAGCTGGCCGAGCGCAGCGTGATCGTGTCGTCGTTCGGCAAGTCGTTCCACGTGACGGGCTGGCGGGTCGGCCATTGCGTCGCGCCGGCCGAGTTGATGGACGAGATCCGCAAGGTGCACCAGTTCATGGTGTTCGCGGCCGACACACCGATGCAGGTCGCGTTCGCGGAAATTCTCGCGCGGCCGGACAGCTATCTCGGCCTGTCGGCGTTCTACCAGGCCAAGCGCGACCTGCTCGCGCGCGAGCTGGCCGATTCGCGTTTCGAGCTGCTGCCGAGCGAAGGCTCGTTCTTCATGCTCGCGCGCTTCCGGCACTTCTCGGATGAAAGCGACAGCGATTTCGTGCTGCGCCTGATCCGCGACGCGCGTGTCGCGACGATTCCGCTGTCGGCGTTCTATACCGACGGCACCGATGCCGGCGTGATCCGGCTCAGTTTTTCGAAAGACGACGCGACGCTGGTCGAAGGCGCGCGGCGGCTGCGTTCGCTGTAAGGCCCGTACGGGAACCGGCGACGGGAGCGTCGCACCGACCAGACACAGGAGATCACGATGAAGCACACGGCCACCCTGAAACTCGCATTCGCACTGGCGTGCGCCCTCGGCTCGGGCGCGGCGCTCGCCGACGCGCAGACGCTGCGCTTCGGCCTCGAGGCGCAATATCCGCCGTTCGAATCGAAAGCGCCGAGCGGCGACCTGCAGGGCTTCGACATCGACGTCGGCAATGCCGTCTGCCAGACGGCGAAGCTGTCGTGCAAATGGGTCGAGACGTCGTTCGACGGCCTGATTCCCGCGCTGAAGGGGCGCAAGTTCGACGCGATCAATTCGGCAATGAACGCGACCGAGCAGCGCCGCCAGGCGATCGATTTCACGACGATCATCTATCGCGTGCCGACCCAGCTGATCGCGCGCACCGGCAGCGGCCTGCTGCCGACGCCGGAATCGCTGAAGGGCAAGCGCGTTGGCGTGCTGCAGGCATCGATCCAGGAGACCTTCGCGAAGGCGCACTGGGAGCCGGCCGGCGTCGCGATCGTCGCGTACCAGGACCAGAACCAGGCGTATGCGGACCTCGTGTCGGGCCGCCTCGACGCGACGCTCGTGCTCGCGCCGTCCGGCCAGCGCGGCTTCCTGTCGCGTCCGGACGGCAAGGGCTTCTCGTTCGTCGGCCAGCCGGTGCACGACGACAAGATCCTCGGCAGCGGCATCGCATTCGGGCTGCGTAAAGGCGACAGCGCGCTGAAAGCGAAGCTCGATGCGGCGATCGACAAGCTGAAGGCGGACGGCACGGTGAAGTCGCTCGGCCTGAAGTATTTCGGCGATATCGACATCTCGGCGAAGTAAGCGGGGCCGCGCGATGCAGAACCGGAATACGGCCGCCGCGGGTGGCGAACAGGGCGGCGCATCGCTGTCGGGTGACGCACTCGAAGCCGTGCTCGTCGCCGAACTGGGCGATGCACTCGTCACGCGCGCGGCCGACATCGATCCGCGCTATTTCACCGCGTACAACGAGCCGGCCGGCGTGCGGCCGCGCGCGCTGGTGCGCCCGCGCAGCGTCGACGATGTGTCGCGCACGCTCGCGCTGTGCGCGCGGCTCGGCCAGCCGGTCGTGCCGCAGGGTGGCCTGACGGGGCTCGCACGTGGCGCGGTCGCGCTCGGCGGCGAGGTCGTGCTGTCGATGGAACGCTTCGCGGGTATCGAAGCGCTGGACGCGGCGGCCGGCACGATGACGGTACGCGCGGGAACGCCGCTGCAGACGGTGCAGGAAGCCGCGGAAGCGGCCGGTTTCACGTTCGGCGTCGATCTCGGGGCGCGCGGCTCATGCCAGATCGGCGGCATGCTGGCGACCAACGCGGGCGGCACGCGCGCGATCCGCTACGGAATGATGCGCGAGCAAGTGCTCGGGCTCGAGGCCGTGCTCGCGGACGGCACGGTCGTGTCGTCGATGAACCGGATGCTGAAGAACAACGCGGGCTACGACCTGAAGCAGCTGTTCATCGGCAGCGAAGGGACGCTCGGTGTCGTCACGCGCGCCGTGCTGCGGCTGCATCCGTTGCTGGCCGCGCCGGCCACGGCGCTGTGCCGCGTGCGCGACTACGACGCGGTGGTCGCGCTGTGGAACCGCGTGCGCATGCTGCCGGAAGTGGTCAGCTTCGAGGCGATGTGGCCGGCGTTCTACGACTACGTTGCACGTCATACGCCGGGTGTTTCGGCGCCGTTTGTCGGCGACGATGGATTCGCGATCCTGATCGAATGTGCGACGAGCGCACCGGGCGGCGACGCGCATCATGCGCTGGAAACCGGCCTCGCGGCGGGGTTCGACGCAGGGCTCGTGGAGGATGCGGTGCTCGCGACGTCGGAGCGGCAGGCGCGCGACCTGTGGACGTTGCGCGAAGGCCTCGCAATCGATGCGCTGCCGCATCTCGTCAACTTCGACGTGAGTCTGCCGACCGGCGAGCTCGGCGCGTTCGCCGAGCGCTGCGAGGCGGCGTTGCGGGCGCGCTGGCCGGACGTTGCGTGTCTGTTCTTCGGCCATGTCGGCGACGGCAACGTGCATATCGGCGTGTCGCTGGCCGGGATGACCGACGCGGACCTCGACGCGCTCGATCACTGCGTGTACGCGGTGGTGCGGGACGTGGGTGGTTCGGTGTCGGCCGAGCACGGGATCGGCGTGCTCAAGCGTCCTTATCTCGCGCACACGCGCAGCGACGCGGAAATCGGGCTGATGCGACGCCTGAAGGCCGCGCTGGATCCACTCGGCATCCTGAATCCCGGCAAGGTGCTTTAACGGGGCCGATCCCCCTGGTTCGTGTGGATCGGCCTGCGCGACCCGTCAACCATTCACCCAGCGCAGCGCGCCGATCTTCAGGTGTTCGACGACGCTGCGTGCCCATTCGAGTTCGGCATTGAGCAGCACGAGCGCGTGCTCGTTCTGCAGCAGGAACAGGCGCGGCACCTGATCGGCCTGCGCGGTGGCGCGCAGCGTTTCGAGGCGCTCGCGCTCGGCGTCGAGCCGGGCGATCCGAAGCTCGAGCTGATGGCGTGCATCTTCCGCGTCGAGCAGCGGCAGGAACGCGAGACCGGCGCCGAATGCCGGGAATTCACGCGCGGGCTCCGCGAGCAGCGCATGCAGCCACGCCTGCCCGGCCGTGTGCCCGGCTTCGGTTAGCGCATACAGCGTGCGCTCCGGAAACGCGCCATCCCGCTCGGTGTCGTGCACGGCGATCATCCCGTCGCGCAGCAGCCGGTCGATCGTCTGATAGAGGCTCGTGCGCTGCCGCACGTTGACGACTTCGTCGTACCCGCGAGCCTTCAGTTGCTGCAGCATCCCGTACGGATGCATCGGCGTTTCGGTGAGCGTCGCGAGGACGGCCAGCGCGAGCGGGGACGGACGGCTAGTGGACATGAATAGTTATGATATATCTAGTAAGAATATAACTATTCTCAACCAGGCTATCATATTTCACAAGGGTTTCAGCCGAGGTGCGAGCGCTTCGCGGCCGGGGCGACGGTTTCCATCGTCGCGAGACCGTGCACGATGCCGCAATCCTCGACCGAATGCTCGCCGACGCACTGGCGGCGCAATTCGGTGAGCTGGTCGCGTAGATGCGTGAGTTCCGCGAGGCGCGCATCGACGTGTCCGATGTGTTCGTCGAGCAGCGAATTGATCGAATCGCACGGATCGGCCGGCGTGTCGGTGAGCTGCAGCAGCGCGCGGATTTCGTCGTGTGCCATGTCGAGCGCGCGGCAGTTGCGGATGAAGCGCAACCGTTCGACGTGCACGTCGGTGTAGTTGCGGTAGTTCGAGTCGGTGCGCTCCGCATCCGGCATCAGACCCTCTTTCTCGTAGAAACGGATCGTCTCGGGTGTGCAGCGGGCCGCTTTGGCCAGTTCGCCGATCTTCATGCCTTTCTCCCGTGTAAGGGTTGACCTTGTAGTGGCTTCAGGGTGTTAACTCTACACCGTTAGCCATTCAGGAGGTTGTCATGACCGACGCCCAGCGTACCCACGACCCACGACACCGTCATGCCGGCGGCGCCGCTCCGTGCTGCGCCGACGCGCACGATACGGATACGGCCACCGTCGCCGATGCGGCGCCGGTGGCCGGCGAGCACGCGCACGGCGAGGTCGCCGCAGCGCGCGGCGCGCAGTCGCGTGTCCATAGCCACGACCACGATCATGAACATGAACATGATCACGGGCACGTGGGGCGTGACGATGGTCACGTCCACGGCGCCGGTTGCAGCCACGGCAGCGGTAAGGAACACGACCACGACCATGCGCACGAGCACGAGCACGGCGACGGCCATGTCCATGGCGCCGCCTGCGCACACGGCAGCGCCGCGCACGACCATGCCGGTCACGACCACGACCACGACCACGACCACGACCACGACCACGACCACGACCACGACCACGACCACGACCACGCGGCCGGCAACTGCTGCGCGCCTGCCGCGCTGACGCTCGCGCCGCTGCCGGTCGCGCAGGCGACCGCGTCGGGCCACGTGCGCTCCGCGTTCCGGATCATGCAGATGGACTGCCCGACCGAGGAAACGCTGATCCGCAAGAAGCTCGGCGGGATGAGCGAAGTGTCGGCGCTCGAATTCAACCTGATGCAGCGGATGCTGACCGTCGAGCACGTGCCGGGCGCCCAGCCCGCGATCGACAGCGCGATCCGCTCGCTCGGCATGACGCCCGAGGCAGCAGCGCCCGGCGCGCCGGCCGCGCGCGTCGCCGACGCACCCGCGAAGCCGTGGTGGCCGCTGGCGCTGGCCGGCGTTGCCGCGATCGCGTCCGAGGGCGCGACCTGGGCCGGCCTGCCCGTGTGGCTGTCGGCGGCGCTCGCGCTCGCGGCGGTGCTCGCGTGCGGGCTCACCACGTACAAGAAGGGCTGGATCGCGATTCGCAACGGCAACCTGAACATCAACGCGCTGATGAGCATCGCGGTGACGGGCGCGATGGCGATCGGCCAGTGGCCGGAAGCCGCGATGGTGATGGTGCTGTTCACGATTGCCGAGCTGATCGAAGCGAAGTCGCTCGATCGCGCGCGCAATGCGATCCAGGGCCTGATGCAACTCGCGCCGGACACCGCGACCGTGCAGGACACCGACGGATCGTGGCGCACGATCGAGGCCGCGCAGGTGGCGCTCGGCGCAGTCGTGCGCGTGAAGCCGGGCGAGCGGATCGGGCTGGACGGCGAAGTCGTCGCGGGCCGCTCGACGGTGAACCAGGCGCCGATCACCGGCGAGAGCCTGCCCGTCGAAAAGACGACCGGCGACGCCGTGTACGCGGGCACGATCAACGAATCGGGTTCGTTCGAATATCGCGTGACGGCCGTCGCGGCCAACTCGACGCTCGCGCGGATCATCCACGCGGTTGAAGAAGCTCAAGGTGCGAAGGCGCCGACGCAACGCTTCGTCGACCAGTTCGCACGCGTCTACACGCCGATCGTGTTCGCGGTCGCGCTGCTGGTCGCGGTCGTGCCGCCGCTCGTGATGGGCGGGGCGTGGCACGACTGGATCTATCGCGCGCTGGTGCTGCTCGTGATCGCATGCCCGTGCGCACTGGTGATCTCGACGCCGGTGACGATCGTGTCGGGGCTCGCGGCCGCGGCGCGGCGCGGGATTCTCGTGAAGGGCGGCGTGTACCTGGAAGAAGGGCGCAAGCTCGCGTGGCTCGCGCTCGACAAGACCGGCACGATCACGCATGGCAAGCCGGTGCAGACCGACTTCGACCTGCATGCGGACGACGCTGATGCGGCACGCGTACGGCACCTCGGTGCGAGCCTCGCGGTGCGTTCCGATCACCCGGTGTCGCAGGCGATCGCAACTGCCGCGCGCGACGCCGGCACGACGGCCTTCGCCGATGTACAGGACTTCGAAGCGATCGTCGGGCGCGGCGTGCGCGGCACGATCGACGGCACGCGTTACTGGCTCGGCAACCATCGCCTCGTCGAGGAACTCGAGCGCTGCTCGACGGCCCTCGAAGCGAAGCTCGATGCGCTCGAGCGGCAGGGCAAGAGCGTCGTCGTGCTGGTCGACGAAGCACGCGTGCTTGGCATCTTCGCGGTGGCCGACACGATCAAGGACACGAGCCGTGAAGCGATCGCCGATCTGCACGCGCTCGGCATCCGCACCGCGATGCTGACGGGCGACAACCCGCATACCGCGCAGGCGATTGCGCAGCAGGCCGGCATCGACGACGCGCGCGGCAACCAGTTGCCGGAAGACAAGCTCGCGGCGGTCGAAGAACTGGCGGCCGGCGGCGCGGGTGCGGTCGGGATGGTCGGCGACGGCATCAACGATGCGCCGGCGCTCGCGCGCGCCGACATCGGCTTCGCGATGGGCGCGATGGGCACCGACACGGCGATCGAGACGGCCGACGTCGCACTGATGGACGACGACCTGCGCAAGATTCCCGCGTTCGTGCGGCTGTCGCGCGCGACGCATCGCGTACTGGTGCAGAACATCGGCTTCGCGCTCGGCGTGAAGATCGTGTTCCTCGGCCTCACGGTCGCGGGGCTCGGCACGATGTGGATGGCTGTCTTTGCGGACGCGGGCGCAAGCCTGATCGTCGTGGCCAACGGTTTGCGGCTGCTGTCGTCCTCGGGGGCGTTCCGCGGCGTGCAGGCCAAGCGTTGAGGAGCAGGCGATGAGCTTTCTGAAACGAATCCTGGGCGGCCACGGCGGTGGTCATGGCGGCGGGCACGGCAACAGTGGGCACGGTGGCGGGCATCACGGCGGGCAGCGCCAGGACGGGCATGGCGGCCATGATGCGCGCGGCCGCGATCGCCACGGCTGGGGCTGGCAGGCGCCGGCCGACAGTCGAAGCGGGCAGGGCGGTAACGTGCCGCTGAGCCGGCTTGCCTGTGCGGGCTGCGGCGCGCTCAATGCGACCGATGCGCGCTTCTGCGCGCAGTGCGGTGCCGCGCAACGCGGCAAGTCCTGCAGCCGCTGCCACTCGGCGCTGGCGGACGACGCGCGGTTTTGCCCCGGGTGCGGGACGCAGGCTGCGTAAGTCAGTTTGTCCGCGCATGCGCGCCGGCGGCGTGGGAACGCCGGCCGGCGCGCTTCGTTTCAGGGCCGGCGCACGGCCCGTCGATCAGCGCAGCGGCAGGTAGAGCTCGGTGCGCAGATCGGCTGGCGCGGTATCCATCGGCGAATTGAGATACAGCTCGAACGGCGGCGCGTTGGCGGCTTCGCGGCCCGAGTGACGCAGCCAGTCGCCGTAGAGCCACTGGTAGGCCGCCTTCAGGTCCGCATACGGCCCCGTATGCAGCAACACCGCGTATTCGCCGCCCGCCACCGTCGCGCGCTCCACCGGCGGCGCGGGTTCGACGTCCGGCGCGCCGTTGGCCGGCATGAAGCAGGCTTTTGCGCGCAACTGCGCTTCGGGCGTCGTGTCCGGGTCATCGTAAAAAATGCCGATCATCTTCGCGCCCGGGCCGATCAGCCCGTGTTGCCCGATCCATGCGCCGATTCGCATGAATGCGTCGCTGACCTTCATGTACGGCCCGGTGTGCGCCACGGCATAGCCATGCAACTCCGGCAATCGCCGGATCTCGACTTCATGCTTGAACATGTCTTCTTCTCCTCGTTGTAGCGGATAGATGGGCCGGTGGCTGCCCGTGCGCCGGTGCTGCACGGGCGGCACGCCGTATGCGTCGCGAAACGCCCGCGCGAACGCGTGCGTCGAACCGTAGCCCGCGCGCCGTGCGATCTCGTCGATCGGCCGCGTCGTGCATACGAGATCCTCGGACGCGCGCACGATCCGCATCCGCCGCACCGTCAGCACGATCGATTCGCCGTACAGCGCGCGATAGACGCGCTGCCAGTGATACGGCGACAGGCATGCGACTTCGGCGAGCCGGTTCAGGTCGAGCGGGCCGTCGAGGTGCGCGCGGATGTACTCGTGGACGCGCGCCACGCTGGCCGCGTAGCGGATCCAGGCGGGCGGATCGGGCTTCGTTTCGACGGTCATCGGCGTGTCCGGGCAGGAACCGACGTCACGGTAGCACGGCCCGAATTGATAAATCTTGCGGAAATGCGTGGGCGGCCGACAAGTCAGGCCCTTTTTATTTTGACGAAATAGGGTCTTGTCCCTCTGCGATCAATGACTAAAGTTAAAGACGGTGAAATCGGGTGATCGCGTCATTTTTCTCGGGTAAGTTGCTCCGTCGGGGCAGCACGCTTTTCGAAGTACGCAGGTAGTTCGTCGATGTTCAATCGCAACACCACGTTTTCGGGAGAAGAAGAAATGGATGCTTCCAGCTTCATCACGTCGCTGCAGACCACGCTAGGGGGGTATCTGCCAAAGATCGCCGGCGCGATCGGCATCCTGGTGATCGGCTGGCTGATCGCCGTCGTGGTGCGGGCCGGCGCGATGCGCCTGCTCGGCGCGCTGAAGGTCGATCAGCGGATCAACGAAAGCACCGGCCAGGGCGCCTATGTCGAGCGCATCATCGCGGGCGGCCTGTTCTGGCTCGTGCTGCTCGTCACCGCGGTGGGCATCTTCAACGTGCTCAACCTGTACGCGGTCTCCAACCCGTTCTCGCTGCTCGTCACGCACATCGTCAACTACCTGCCGAACCTGATCGGCGGCGCGGCGCTGACGCTGATCGCGTGGCTCATCGCGTCGCTGCTGCGCAGCCTCGCGAACCGCGCGCTGAAGGCGAGCAAGATCGACGACAAGCTGTCCGAAGGCGCCGGCATGCAGCCGATGAGCGGCTATCTCGGCGACGTGCTGTTCTGGCTCGTGATCCTGATGTTCCTGCCGGCGATCCTCGCATCGTTCGCGCTGTCGGGGCTGCTGTCGCCCGTGCAGGGGATGGTCGACAAGCTGCTCGCGATCGTGCCGAACCTGTTCGCGGCCGCGGTGATCGGCATCGTCGGCTGGATCGTCGCGCGCGTGCTGCGCGGCCTCGTGACGAACCTGCTGGTCGCCGCCGGCGCCGACCGCCTCACGCAGCGCCTCGACAGCCCGACGCCCGTGCGCGTGTCGAGCCTGATCGGCACGATCGTCTACGTGTTCGTGTTCGTGCCGACGCTGATCTCCGCGCTCGACGCGCTGAAGATCGACGCGATCTCGGTGCCGGCCACCAACATGCTGAACCAGTTCCTCGGCGCGGTGCCGGACATCGTCGCGGCGATCGTGATCGTGCTGGTGACGTTCTACTTCGCGCGCTTCGTCGCGTCGCTCGCGCAGAAGCTGCTGGAAGCCGCGGGCGCCGACGGGCTGCCGGCCGTGCTCGGCGTCGAGCGCGTGTTCTCGGGAATCCTGCAGCCGTCGGTGCTGGTGGCGCGGCTGATCGTGTTCTTCGCGATGCTGTTCGCGTCGGTCGAAGCCGCGAACCGGCTCGGCTTCTCGCAGGTGCGCGACGTCGTCACGCTGTTCATCGAATTCGGCGGCCACGTGCTGATGGGCGGCGTGATCCTCGTGATCGGCGTGTGGCTCGCGGGCCTCGCGCGCCGCGTGATCGAGCAGGCCGACCGTGAGCACAGCGTACTGTTCGCGCGCATCGCGCAATTTGCGATCCTGGGCCTCGTGTTCGCAATGGGGCTGCGCGCGATGGGCATCGCGAACGAGATCGTCCAGCTCGCGTTCGGCCTCGTGCTCGGCGCGATCGCGGTGGCGGTGGCGCTGTCGTTCGGCCTCGGCGGCCGCGAAGCGGCCGGCAAGCTGCTCGACCGCTGGTTCAACCAGCGCAGCGGCGGGCAGTAACGCCACGCTCGTGCAGCCGTCCGGTCGCGTCGGGCGGCCGGATGGTGCTGCACACGCCAGTGCTTGCATCCCATGGCGCGCGAACGGCACGCGACAGCGTCCGTTCGCGCGTCGTCTCGCATGCGTACGACCACTCGGCCGGAGCCGGCACAGGCCGCAACGGCGTATCCGGCTGCGCGCGGGCGCCTTGCCGATCGGCTTCGTCCGTCGCGCCGTGTCTGCGTTTCCGTCAGCGAAATGTCAGCCGCGATCTTTGCCGAATTTCGATAACACGTCGTTTAATGACTCTCTAGCATCGATTCTCAGTCGCGCAGGCCGGCAGGCCTGGCGCCTTTGAGGAGAGAGTCCGATGAAAGCAGAGTCGAATGGCCGGCCCGCCGCCGGCGCCAAGTCGTCCGGCCAGCCCGCGCTGCAGCAGACGCTCGGGACCTGGCAACTGTGGGGCATCGCGGTCGGCCTCGTGATTTCCGGCGAATACTTCGGCTGGAGCTACGGCTGGGCGAGCGCCGGCACGCTGGGCTTCGTCGTCACCGCGCTGTTCGTCGCGGCGATGTACACGACCTTCATCTTCAGTTTCACCGAGCTGACGACGTCGATCCCGCACGCGGGCGGCCCGTTCGCGTATGCGCGCCGTGCGTTCGGCCCGACCGGCGGCTATCTCGCCGGCGCGGCGACGCTCGTCGAGTTCGTGTTCGCGCCGCCCGCGATCGCGCTCGCGATCGGCGCGTACCTGCACGTGCAGTTTCCGGGGCTGGAGCCGAAACATGCGGCGATGGGCGCGTATCTCGTGTTCATGGCGCTGAACATCGTCGGCGTGCAGATCGCGGCGACCTTCGAGCTCGTCGTCACGCTGCTCGCGATCTTCGAGCTGCTGGTGTTCATGGGTGTCGTGTCGCCGGGCTTTGCGTGGAGCAACTTCATGAAGGGCGGCTGGTCGGGCGCCGATCATTTCAGCGTGGGCGCGTTCCACGGGATGTTCGCGGCGATCCCGTTCGCGATCTGGTTTTTCCTCGCGATCGAAGGCGTCGCGATGGCCGCCGAGGAAGCGAAGAACCCGAAGCGCTCGATCCCGATCGCGTACGTGGCCGGGATCCTGACCCTCGTTGCGCTCGCGGTCGGCGTGATGGTGTTCGCCGGCGGCGCGGGCGACTGGACCAAGCTCGCGAACATCAACGATCCGCTGCCGCAGGCGATGAAGTACATCGTCGGCGCGAACAGCGGCTGGATGCACATGCTCGTATGGCTCGGGCTGTTCGGGCTGGTCGCGTCGTTCCACGGGATCATCCTCGGCTATTCGCGCCAGATCTTCGCGCTGGCCCGCGAAGGCTACCTGCCCGAATGGCTCGCGAAGGTGCATCCGCGCTTCAAGACGCCTTACCGCGCGATCCTCGCGGGCGGCGTGGTCGGCATCGCGGCGATCTACAGCGACGAGCTGATCCAGTTCGGCGGGCAGACGCTGACCGCGAATATCGTGACGATGTCGGTATTCGGTGCGATCGTGATGTATATCGTGAGCATGGCGTCGCTGTTCAAGCTGCGCCGCTCGCAACCGAATCTCGAACGGCCGTTCCGCGCGCCGCTGTACCCGATGTTCCCGGCGTTCGCGATCCTGGCTGCGCTCGTCTGTCTCGGAACCATGATTTACTTCAACGGGCTGGTCGCGCTGGTGTTCGTCGGCTTCCTCGCGTTCGGCTACGCGTACTTCCTCGCGACGCGTTCGCAGCGCGCGAGTGCGCCGGGCGACGCACTGCTGGAGGAGTGAGCGGGATGAAAGTGAAGGGCCGTTTCTGACGGCATCCGGCGCGCCCCGTCGAACGGGCGCGCCGTCGGCTTTTGGCATGGAGGAGACTCGCAGATGTCCTATACGGAGACGATCGGTCCGCGCACGTACCGTTTCGCGGATCTGAAGACGCTGCTCGCGAAGGCGAGCCCGCTGCGTTCCGGCGACCAGCTCGCCGGTGTCGCGGCGGCGAGCGAGGAGGAGCGTGTCGCCGCGAAGATCGCGCTCGCGGGCGTGCCGCTGAAGGCATTCCTGAACGAAGCGGTGATCCCGTATGAAGACGACGAGGTCACGCGCCTCATCGTCGACGATCACGACGCGCAGGCATTCGCGGAAATCTCGCATCTCACCGTCGGCGATTTCCGCAACTGGCTGCTGTCGCCGGCGGCCGACGGCGCGGCGCTCGAACGGATCGCGCCGGGCCTCACGCCCGAGATGGTGGCGGCCGTGTCGAAGCTGATGCGCAACCAGGACCTGATCGCGGCGGCGCGGAAGCGCCGCGTCGTCACGCGCTTTCGCAACACGGTCGGGCTACCGGGCCGGATGTCGGTGCGGCTGCAGCCGAATCACCCGACCGACGACGTGAAGGGGATCGCCGCATCGATGCTCGACGGGCTGATGTACGGCTGCGGCGACGCGATGATCGGCATCAACCCGGCCACCGACAGCCTCGCGGCGATCGTGAAGCTGCTCGCGATGATCGACGGGTTTCGCGAACGCTACGGCGTGCCGACGCAGTCGTGCGTGCTCACGCACGTGACCAACACGATCGCGGCGATCGAGAAGGGCGCGCCGGTCGATCTCGTGTTCCAGTCGATCGCGGGCACCGAGAAGGCGAACGCGAGTTTCGGGATCTCGCTCGCGCTGCTCGGCGAGGCCCGCGAGGCCGCGTTGTCGCTCAGGCGCGGCACCGTCGGCAACAATCTCATGTACTTCGAGACGGGCCAGGGCAGCGCGCTGTCGGCGAATGCGCACTTCGGGGTCGACCAGCAGACCTGCGAAGTGCGCGCGTATGCGGTGGCGCGCAAGTTCGAGCCGTTCCTCGTGAACACGGTGGTCGGCTTCATCGGGCCCGAATACCTGTACGACGGCAAGCAGATCATCCGCGCGGGGCTCGAGGATCACTTCTGCGGGAAGCTGCTCGGCGTGCCGATGGGCTGCGACATCTGCTACACGAACCACGCGGAAGCCGACCAGGACGACATGGACACGCTGCTCACGCTGCTCGGCGCGGCCGGCATCAACTTCATCATGGGGATTCCGGGCGCGGACGACGTGATGCTGAACTACCAGAGCACGTCGTTCCACGATCAGCTCTACGTGCGCGAAGTGCTCGGGTTGCGCCGCGCGCCGGAATTCGAGGAGTGGCTGGAGACGATGGAGATCGCCGACGCGCACGGCGCATTGCGCACCGCGACGTCGCGCGTGCCGCTGCTCGCGGGCGCGAGCGACTGGATGGGGATTTCGGCATGAGCGACGCCGTCGAGAAGAACCCGTGGGCGCAGTTGAAATCGTTCACGAATGCACGGATCGCGCTCGGCCGCGCGGGCAACAGCCTGCCGACCGCGCCGCTGCTCGCGTTCAACCTGTCGCACGCGCAGGCGCGCGACGCGGTGCACCAGCCGCTCGATGCGGATGCGCTGCGGCGGGAGATCGAGGCGGCCGGCCTGCTGCCGACGCTCGGTGTGCAGAGCGCCGCACCGGATCGCGACCATTATCTGCGCCGGCCCGACCTCGGCCGCAAGCTGTCGAATGACAGCCGCGGCCTACTTGCCGGCTATGGCGCGGCGCTCGACGATGCGCCCGACGTCGTGTTCGTGGTCGGCGACGGGCTGTCGGCGTTCGCGGCCGCGAAACAGGCGCTGCCGTTGTTGCAGGCCATAAGGCCGCGGCTCGATGCGGACGGCTGGCGGATCGGCCCGGTGGTGGTCGCGACGCAGGCGCGCGTCGCGCTCGGCGACGAGATCGGCGAATTGCTGCGCGCGAAGGTCGTCGCGATGCTGATCGGCGAACGGCCGGGGCTCAGCTCGCCGGACAGCCTCGGCGTGTACCTGACCTGGGCGCCGAAGGTCGGTTGCCACGACGCATTGCGCAACTGCATCTCGAACGTGCGGCCCGAAGGGCTACCGTACGCGGGGGCCGCGCACAAGCTGCATTACCTGATGACGCACGCGCGTCGCCTCGGGCTGACGGGCGTCGGGTTGAAGGATGACAGTGATGCGTTGCTGCCGCAGGCGGAAGCGGAGCGGATCGCGGCGGACTGAGGCGCGCGCGGGATGCTGCCGCACAGCGGCGTTCTGTCGTGCCGTACGGGCGGCGGGTTGGACGCTGGTCGAGGCGTCCGTCCGCGGCTACTTGAACAGCCGCTCGCACAGAAAATCGACGAGCACGCGCAGCTTTGGCGACAACTGCCGGCTCGACGGCCACACGATCGAGAATTGCCCCGGCGCGATCCGGTAGTCGTCGAGCACGGTGACGAGCAGGCCTGTTTCGAGCGCGTCGCGTGCGAGGAAGTCGGGCATGTAGCCGATGCCGAGCCCTGCGAGCACGGTGCCGCGCAGGGCCTCCATGTTGTTGCAGGTTATCGCGGTGCGCAGCTTCAGCGGCGTGCCGTCGTCGGCCGCGAGCGCCCAGTCCTGCAGCTTGCCGGTGGTCGGGAAGCAGTAGCGCACGCATTCGTGCGCTTCGAGATCGCGCGGCGCGCGCGGCGTGCCGGCCTGCGCGAGATAGGCGGGCGTTGCGCACAGCACGAACGCGAACGGGCCGAGCCGCCGCGACATCAGGCTCGAATCGGACAGTGGGCCGCTGCGGATCACTGCGTCGAAGCCACCTTCGACGACATCCACCATCCGGTCGTTGAAATCGAGATCGAGCTCGACGTCCGGGTAGCGCTGCCGGAATTCGGGCAGCACCGGCAGCAGGAACCGGTAGCCGATCACCGGCAGGCTCACGCGCAGCTTGCCGCGCGGGCGCTGCGCCGATGCCGTCACGGTCGCCTCCGCATCGCGGAAATCCTCGAGGATCCGCTGGCAGCGTTCGTAGAAGTGCCGCCCCTCGTCGGTGAGCGTGACGCGCCGCGTCGTGCGGTTGAACAGGCGCACGCCGAGCGACTGCTCGAGTTTCGCGATCGTCTTGCCGACCGCCGACGCCGAGATGCCGAGCGCGCGGCCAGCCGCGACGAAGCTCAACGCCTCGGCGGTGCGGACGAAGGCGACGATGCCGGTGAGGTTTTCCATCGATTCGAAGAGCATGCGCCCGCGGCGCGTAGCTGAGTAGATTGCGGAATTCTAGTCCGTTATATCCGGAGCTTTGCGTGGTTTTTCGCCGATTGAATCGGATTTATCTTCTGTCGCTCTGACGGCGCATCCGCGCCGGCTTTTCGAGGAGCGATGATGGATCAGCCTTTTTCAGCCGCTTCGGCTCAGTCGGCACGCCGGCGCGCGTGGGTGCTGGCCGCCGTCTGCCTGGCCGCCGTCGCGCTGCCGCTGTCGTTTTCGGGCGGCGCGGTCGCGACGCCCGCGATTGGCCGCGACCTGCACGGCGGCACGGTCGCGATGAACTGGATCACCAACGCGTTCATGCTCGCGTTCGGCAGCTTTCTGATGGCGGCGGGCGCGCTGGCCGACCAGTTCGGCCGCAAGCGCCTGTTCGCGATCGGCGTTGGCGGCTTCACGCTGATGTCGGTTGCGCTCGCGTTCGCGCCGTCGATGCTCGCGGTCGACCTGCTGCGCGCTGCGCAAGGGCTCGCGGCGGCCGCGGCGCTCGCGGGCGGCACGGCCGCGCTCGCGCAGGAGTTCGACGGCGCGGCGCGCACGCGCGCGTTCAGCCTGCTCGGCACGACCTTCGGGATCGGGCTCGCGTTCGGGCCCGTGCTGGCCGGCGCGCTGATCGGGCATTACGGCTGGCGCGCGATCTTCGTGACGAGCGCGGTGGCCGGCGTGCTGTCGCTCGGCGTCGGGCTGCCGCGCATGCACGAGTCGCGCGACCCGCACGCGACGGGGCTCGACTGGCCCGGTACGACCGCGTTCACCGCCGCGCTGACGCTGTTCACGTTCGGCGTGATCGAGGCGCCCGCGCGCGGCTGGTCGAGCACACTCGTGATCGCGCTGCTGGCCGGTGCCGCGCTCGGCGCCTGCGCGTTCGTGATGATCGAGACGCGGGTCGCGCGGCCGATGCTCGACCTGTCGCTGTTCCGGATCGCGCGCTTCGTCGGCGTGCAGGTGCTGCCGGTGTCGACCTGCTGCTGCTACATCGTGCTGCTCGTCGTGCTGCCGCTGCGCTTCATCGGCATCGACGGCTTCAGCGAGATCGACGCCGGCTGGCTGATGCTTGCGATTTCCGCGCCGATGCTGGTCGTGCCGCTCGTCGCGGCGACGCTCACGCGCTGGCTGTCGGCCGGCGTGATCTCGGGGCTCGGGCTCCTGATCGCGGCGGGCGGGCTCGTGTGGCTGGGCGTCGCGCTGCGCGGCGGCGCGGGGCCCGCAGCGATCGGGCCGATGCTGGCGATCGGCGTCGGGGCCGGCATGCCGTGGGGGCTGATGGACGGGCTGTCGGTGAGCGTCGTGCCGAAGGAGCGTGCGGGGATGGCGACCGGGATCTTCAGTACGACGCGCGTGGCCGGCGAGGGGATCGCGCTCGCGATCGTCGGGGCGGTACTGGCCGCGCTCGCGCGGACGGGGCTGACGCAGGCAGCAGGCGCTGCCGGCACGCCGGACGCGACGCTGCGTGCGGCCGCGCGGCTTGCAACCGGCGATCTCGCGGGTGCGGCGGCTGCGCTGCCGGGTGTCGGGCATGCGGCGTTGCTCGCGAGTTACACGCATGCGTTCGATCGGTTGTTGGTCGGGCTGGCGGTCGTCACCGTGCTGTGTGCGGGGGTGGTGTTTGTGTTTCTCGGTGGGCGGCGGGCGGCTACCGAAGCGGGTGACGACACCGACGGGCACGCGCATGCCGACATGTCGGTGCGCCGCCGGATCGAAGCGGCTTGCGCGGAGACGCAGGGGCGTTGAGTGTCCCGTCGTCGCGCGCGGGTGCCTCGGCCACGGCGGCCGGGGCGCCTTCCTATTACGTCATCGCCGGATTCGCACGCCGACGATCCGCCACGCGGATCACGCCAGCACCAGCGGCGGCAGCGCTGCATCCGCCCGTACCTGCGCCTGTTCCACTTCAACCACCACATAGCGTCGCGCATCCGGCCACAGATGCGCGCGGCTTCCCGCCGCCTCGTCGATCGTCGCGCGGCCCTGCACGAGCCAGGTCGTCTGGCGCACGAAGTCGACGAACAGCAGCGCGATGGCCGGATTCACGAGCAGGTTGCCGATCGTGTTGAACAGGTTGTTGCCGGCGAAGTCGGGCAGCACGAGCGTGCGGCGGTCGGGCAGGTCGACGAGCGGTTCGAACGAACCATCCGCGCGTGGCTGGCGGCCGCGGTACGAGCAGTCGCTGTTGCCGGCCGCGTCGGCGGTCGCGACGATCAGGAACGCCTGCTCGCGGATGAACGCGATCGCGTCGTCGGTCAGGGGGCCGCAGTCGTTCATGGTGTCGGTCGGCGCACACGCCGTTGCGTGGGAATGCGCGATGCGCACGCAAGCGACATGCCACGCGTCGCGGCCGGCATCGGCACGCAGGCGCGCCTGCGCACTGTGGAAATTTCGAACATCGGCCCGGCCACTGCGCAGCCACGCTGTTCAGAATCGACACACCCGACGTGCTGCATCGGTGAACACGGCACGGTGCGCACGCGGGCCGGCCGTGGTCGTGGCGCTTTCCTCCTGTTTGGCACGCATGTTGCGTAAACGGGGGTAGCGCAATCCAATCGGCGCTGTACTCACACAAGCACGATGAACAGGAGACATGTATGAACCCGTTTGACCTGAAGCAACTGGGCCTCGACGTCGAATACCCGTACCGTCAGCAATACGACAACTACATCGGCGGCAAGTGGGTTCCGCCGGTGAAGGGCGAGTATTTCGAGAACGTGTCGCCGATCAACGGCAAGCCGTTCTGCCGCGTGCCGCGCTCGGGCGCCGACGACATCGAGCTGGCGCTGGACGCCGCGCATGCCGCGCGCCGCAAGTGGGGCAAGACGTCGGTGGCCGAGCGCGCGAACCTGCTGCTTGCCGCTGCCGACCGGATGGAAAAGAACCTGAAGCTGCTGGCCGTGGCCGAGACGATCGACAACGGCAAGCCGCTGCGCGAGACGATGGCAGCCGACCTGCCGCTCGCGATCGACCACTTCCGCTACTTCGCGGGCTGCATCCGCGCGCAGGAAGGCGGTATCTCCGAAATCGACGACAACACCGTCGCGTACCACTTCCACGAGCCGCTCGGTGTCGTCGGCCAGATCATCCCGTGGAACTTCCCGCTGCTGATGGCCGCATGGAAGCTCGCACCGGCGCTCGCGGCCGGCTGCTGCGTGGTGATGAAGCCGGCCGAGCAAACGCCCGCGTCGGTGCTGGTGCTGATGGAGCTGATCGGCGACCTGTTTCCGGCCGGCACGCTCAACATCGTGAACGGCTTCGGCAAGGAAGCGGGCGAAGCGCTCGCGACCAGCAAGCGGATCGCGAAGATCGCGTTCACGGGCTCGACGCCGGTCGGCAAGCACATCCTTCGCGCGGCGGCCGACAACCTGATCCCGTCGACGGTCGAACTGGGCGGCAAGAGTCCGAACATCTTCTTTGCCGACGTGCTCGACCAGGACGACGCGTTCCTCGACAAGGCGCTCGAAGGGCTCGCGATGTTCGCGCTGAACCAGGGCGAAGTGTGCACGTGCCCGTCGCGGATCCTGATCCAGGAATCGATCTACGAGAAGTTCATCGAGAAGGCGGTTGCGCGCGTCGAGCGCATCAAGGCTGGCCACCCGCTCGACCTGCAGACGATGATCGGCGCGCAGGCGTCGCAGCAGCAGCTCGACAAGATTCTGTCGTACATCGACATCGGCCGCGACGAGGGCGCGCAATGCCTGACGGGCGGCGAGCGCACGGCGCCTGCGGCGGAACTCGGCACGGGCTACTACGTGAAACCGACGATGCTGCTCGGCAACAACAAGATGCGCGTGTTCCAGGAAGAGATCTTCGGGCCGGTCGCGTCGGTGATGACGTTCAAGGACGAGCAGGACGCGATCGAACTCGCGAACGACACGTTCTACGGGCTCGGCGCCGGCGTGTGGACGCGCAACGGCACGCGTGCGTACCGGATGGGCCGCGAGGTCGAGGCCGGCCGCGTGTGGACCAACTGCTATCACCTGTATCCCGCGCACGCGGCGTTCGGTGGCTACAAGCAGTCGGGGATCGGCCGCGAGACGCACAAGATGGCGCTGTCGAACTATCAGCAGACGAAGTGCCTGCTGGTGAGCTATCAGGCCGAGGCGCTCGGGTTCTTCTGATCCGCGCGTGGGCGTCCTGGCCGGTCGACGGTGGGATGTGTCGGCCGGTCGGGGCGCCGCCTCGAGCGGCGAAGTTTCGGATACCGGAGAGTCGTCGAACGCGTGTCGCGCCGGGTGACGGTGGTGCGCGGATGCGTGCCGCGCGGCCGACCGGTGATCCGGCGGTTCGCCGCTTCCGCCCATTCGCACTCGCAACCCGGCATCGGCTGCGCATCGCCACGACTTTCGCCGGAAACGATACCGATTACCGTCCGTTTGCAGCGGCAGCTTGAGCCGGCGCGACGGACGCAAAACCCATGTCAGAACCGCCCCGATCCTGTCCGCGCCATCCCGTGTTCCACGCGGGCGAACTCGACGCGCATCGCCGCTTCGGCGTTGCCGACGAAGCCGAGCGGATGAGCGATGTCGTGACGACGCGGCTGAGCATCGGCGTGCGGCAGTTCATCGAGACGCAGCCGTTCATGTTCGCCGGCACCGCGTGCGGCGGGCAGGCTGGCGTGACCTGCGACATCGTGCAGAGCCGGCGCGACGCGAACGGCGACCTGTTGCCGGTCGTGCGCGTGATCGACACGAAGACGCTGCGCTTCGCGCTGCCGGTGTACGACGCGGGCGCTGGCGGCCGGATCGATGCGGCGCAGTGTGACGGCAGCGGCGTCGGGCTGCTGTTCGTCGATTTCCTGCGCGGCATCCGCTACCGGATCAACGGGCGCGCGACGCTGCGCATGGATCTGTCCGAGGCGGACGCGGCGCCGTGGTCGGCCGACAGCACGATCGTCGAGCTGGCGGTGACGCAGGCATACGGCAATTGCGGCACGCGGGTCGTGCGGTTGCGGCCCGCGAACGGTGGCTAGCCGGCCGCCGCGCATTGCCGGGCGGGCGACGCGTACCGGATGCGCCGGCGCGGCGCGTGCCGCACCGGCGGGGTGCGTGCGACAAGGCGCTCGGGCATGCCCGCATGGCGCGCCCGTGCCGTGCAGCGTCGAATCACGGGCTTTGCGCGGGTCGTGCACGGTTCGGCACGGGACTTGCGTGACAGGCGCGGTTCCAGGCAGGTGAAGGAGGACACGATGGACCAACACGTGGCGTGCAGCGAAGAACCGACGGCAGAAGACACGCGGCGCAACGCGCAGGGCGACGATGCGCTGGCCGGGCAGGCGGTCGTCAGCGTCGCGCATGACGCCGACGAGCAGGCGCGCAACCTGATCGGCTGGCGGCAGACCTACGACCAGCTCGCGGCCGGCCGCTTCGTCGGCACGCTGACCGAGCTGCCGCTCGACACGATGAAGCTGTTTCGCGAATCGACGAGCCACCTGCTGCGCCAGGCGTGCGAGGTGCGCGGCGATGCGTACTGGTTCGGCATCCCGCTCGTGTGCGACGGCACCGCGCGCGTCGATGCGTGCCGCATCGGGCCCGGCGCGCTCGCGTTCCGGCCCGGCAATGTCGAGTTCGAGCTGGTGACGCCCGCGCAGTTCTCGATCTACGGCGTGGTCGTGCGCGGCGACGTGCTGCGCCGCTATGCGGAGGAGGTCGAGCGCCACGCGCTCGACGAACGGCTGTTCACGCAGCGCGTGATGCAGGTCGGCGATGCGCGGCTCGCACGCCTGTGCGCGCTGCTCGGCCGCCGGCTCGACGGGGCGGCGGCAATGGCCGGCCCGCTCGCCGATGCACAGCGCGACGACCTGCAGGCCGAGGTGCTGGCCGCGCTGTTCGACGCGTGCGCGCAACCGGCCGCCGACGACGCCGGCCGTGCGCCGTCGATGCGCCGCTGGATCGTCGAACAGGCGCGCGACTACGTGCTCGCGCACCGCACGCGCCCGGTCGGCGTGCCCGAGCTGTGCGAGCAGTTGCTCGTGAGCCGGCGCACGTTGCAGTACTGCTTCCAGGACGTGCTCGGCATGGCGCCCGCGACCTACCTGCGCACGCTGCGGCTGAACGGCGCGCGGCGCGATCTGTGCGGCCGCTCGGCCGGTTCGGTGCAGGACGTGGCGGAGGCGTGGGGCTTCTGGCATCTCAGCCAGTTCGCGACCGATTACCGGCGGCTGTTCGGCAAGCGGCCGTCGGAGACGCTGCGCGATCGCGCGGTGATGGTGGCGGTGGGGTGAGTGCGGGGTGGTAGTCGACGCGGTTCTGGCTTCGACGCCGACTCAGGCACCAGCACTGGCACTGGCACCGGCACCGGCACCGGCACCGGCACCGGCACCGGCACCGGCACCGGCACCGGCACCGGCACCGGCACCGGCACCGGCTCCGGCACCGGCTCCGGCTCCGGCTCCGGCTCCGGCTCCGGCTCAGGCTCAGGCTCAGGCTCAGGCTCAGGCTCAGGCTCAGGCTCAGGCTCAGGCTCAGGCTCAGGCTCAGGCTCCGGCTGCACGTACATATAGCTACGCTTTCGGCCTCGCAATTGCCCGCCGCACCCTGTTTCCCTATTCGGCCGTAGCCGCCGCCTCGCGCGGTGCGGGCCACGCTAGCCCATCCCAGTCGATCGCCCGGTAAGCGGCCTCGACCGCCGCGAGATCGGCCGGCCGCTCGCTGCGATGCAGCCCGCGCAATTCGGCGGGCACGTCGAGCGCGACCGGCACGCAATGCGGATAGTCGCGCACGCGCAGCGCCGGCGCGATCGTCGTGAAGCACGCGAGCGTCGGCACGTCGAAACCGTCGGCGAGATGCAGCGCGGCCGTGTCGGACGCGAACAGCAGGCTGGCGCCCTTGACCCATGCCATGAAGCGGGCCGTATCGCCGGCCGCATCGGCGCTCACGTCGAGATACGCGGGATGCGCAACCGGCCCGAACCCGGCCACCGGCAATCCGTAGCGCTGCGCGAGCTGCTCGACGAACGTTGCCTGCAGCGCCGGCGGCACGCTGCGCAACGCGGTGCTCGCGGTCGGGCAGAACAGCACGTACGGACGCCGCCATTGCGCAGGCAACGCAGGCAGCGGCAGCCGCGCGAGCCAGCGGTTGCGCTTGGTTGATGTCGGCACCGACGCGGGTTCCACGCCGAGCGCGTCGAGGAAGAAATCGATCATTGGCAGCCGCGCGAACGCGGGCCAGTACAGGTGATTGCCGACGTCGATGCACGGCGCGTCCGCAGGCAGCGCGTCGGCGGGGTACGGCAGCGTGCGCGACGGCGCGACGAGGTCGGCCGCGAGGGCATACAGCGCCTCGACATAGCGCGGTGCGCGGGCCGGCCGGTACAGCGTGAAGCGCAGGCCCGGGTGCGCGGCGCGCAGCGCGGCGAGGGCGGTGAGCCCGATCACCGAATCGCCGAGCGTGACGCCCATCCCGTTGATCACGTGCACGTGCCGTGCGCGGTCATAGTCGAGCCGGAACGGCCGGTGCGCGGCGTGCAGCAGGCCGCGCGCGGGCGCGGCCGGCACGTGGCCGGCGGCACGCACACCGCCGTGCTCGAGGTCGTAAGGCGCGACGAGCGTGCCGTCCGGTGCGAGCAGCGTGCCGGGGAGCGTGAGCGCGTCGTCGTGCGACAGCGCGACGGCGGGCGGCGCGGTGTGGGTGTCCACCGTCATCCGCCGCGCGCGCGGCGCCCCTGTTCGCGGATCTGCTCGAGTGTCGCGGCCGGTGTGCTGGCGTCCTGTGGGATGCGGATCTCGATCAGCGCGGGTAGCCCGCAGGTCAGCGCGCGTTCGAGCGCGGGCGCGAACTCGGCGGTGCGCTCGACGGTTTCGCCATGTGCGCCGAACGCGCGCGCATACGCGGCGAAATCGGGATTCGTGAGCCCCGTTCCGTGCACGCGCCCCGGGTAGTTGCGTTCCTGATGCATGCGGATCGTACCGAAATGACCGTTGTTGACGACGATCACGACGATGTTCAGCCCGTACTGCATTGCGGTCGCGAGTTCGTTGCCGGCCATCATGAAGCAGCCGTCGCCCGCGAGCGCGACGACGGCGCGCGACGGGTACAGCGACTTCGCGGCGAGCGCGGCCGGCACGCCGTAGCCCATCGCGCCACTGGTCGGCGCGAGCTGCGAGCGGAAGTGCCGGTACGCGAAGTGGCGATGCAGCCAGATCGCATAGTTGCCGGCGCCGTTGGTGAGGATCGCGTCGTGCGGCAGGCGCTCGCGCAACTGCACCATCACGTCGCCGAGCTGGACGTCGCCGGGCATCGGCAGCGGCGCATGCCATTCGCGATACGCGCGGTGCGCGTCGGCGGCCGTGCCGGCCCAGGCGGGGTGCTCGGGCGGCTCGAGTGCGGCGAGCGGTGCGGCGATCTCGGGCATCCCGGACACGATCGGCAGGTCGGCCGCATACACGCGGCCGAGCTCGTCCGCGCCCTGGTGCACGTGGATCAGCGTCTGGCGGGTCTTCGGGATGTCGAGCAGCGTGTAGCCGGCGGTCGTCGCTTCGCCGAGGCGCGGCCCGATCACGAGCAGCAGGTCGGCGTCGCGGATGCGCTTCGCGAGCGCGGGGTTGATCCCGAGCCCGACGTCGCCCGCGTAGTTCGGGTGCGCGTTGTCGATCGTGTCCTGATAGCGGAACGCACAGGCGACCGGCAACTGCCAGCGCTCGACAAAGGTGCGCAGATTCGCGCACGCGTCGGGCGTCCAGCCGCTGCCGCCGACGATCGCGAACGGCCGTTCGGCGCGCGCGAGCCGTTCGCGCAGCTCGTCGAGCTGCGCGGCCGACGGCGCGGCCGCGACGCGTTTCGCGGCCGGCACGACGGGTTGCGGCGCGCATGCTTCGGACAGCACGTCTTCCGGCAGCGCGAGCACGACCGGGCCGGGGCGGCCGGACGTCGCGACGTGGAACGCATGGCTCAGGTATTCGGGAATGCGGCGCGGATCGTCGATCTGCGCGACCCATTTCGCCATCTGGCCGAACATCCGCCGGTAGTCGATTTCCTGGAAGGCTTCGCGGTCGAGGTGCTCGCGCGCGCACTGGCCGACGAACAGGATCATCGGCGTCGAATCCTGGAACGCGGTGTGTACGCCGATCGACGCATGGGTCGCGCCGGGCCCGCGCGTGACGAACGCGATGCCGGGGCGGCCGGTCAGCTTGCCGACGGCCTCGGCCATGTTCGCGGCGGCCGCCTCGTGGCGGCAGACGACCGTCTGGATGCGCGCGGTGTCGTCCGCCAGCGCATCGAGTACGGCGAGGAAACTCTCGCCCGGCACGCAGAACACGCGTTCGACGTGATTGGCGAGCAACGCATCGACGAGCAGTCGCGCGCCGGTGGTGGCGGGCTGCTCGAGATCCTTGGAATGCGACATGGGTTGCCGTCTCCCTGGGTAGCGGGACGTACAGCTTACGCCCGTTGGCGGGGCACCGGCGCACCGGCCGCTGAATAGTGTCGGAACGCCGGGGGATTCGGGCGCGCGCCGGGACTTCGGCTGGCCGAACGGCCGGCTTGTACGTGCGAGCCCGACGGTGAGAAGTGAGCGCTATGGGTGTCGAGCCGAATCACCGGCCCGCTCACCCGCGTGTAGACAGGGTGGAGTTCGGAACGGAAAGATCGGCATGACGGCGTTCGCGTTCGAATCGATACGCGGGCGGTGCGCCATGTACACACATGGATTTACATCGCCGGCTGCGCGATATAATGTACATCCAACGTACATCCGGATGCGGGAGATCGACATGCATACCACCAGGGTATTTCGGAACGGCAACTCGCAGGCCGTGCGGATTCCCGCGGACCTTGCTTATGAACGCAGCGATATGGAACTCGAAATCGAGCGGGTGGGCGACGAAATCCGTATTCGGCCTACTCGGCGACCTTTGACTCGCGTACTCGAGAAGTTCGCGAAATTCGGGCCGGATTTCATGGCCGAAGGGCGGGGCGATCAGGAACAGGCTGATCGCGAGGGCTTGTGATGCCGCGTTACATGCTCGACACCAACATGTGCATCTATCTGATGAAAAATCAGCCGGAGCAGGTCGCGAGGCGTTTTGCGCGGTGCTACACCGGAGATGTCGTGATGTCGGCGATTACCTATGCCGAACTCGAGTACGGTGTCGCAGTGTGCATGAATCCTGTCCGCGAGCGTCGCAATCTTGCTGCGCTGATCGAGGATATCCCCGCTGCCCCGTTCGACGTGGCGGCCGCGCAAGCGTACGGCCCGGTCCGGGAAGCGACGCGTGAGCGGAAGAAGGATCATCTCGACAAACTGATCGCCGCTCATGCGGTATCGCTCGATGTCGTCCTGGTGACCAACAACGAGCGGGATTTTGCGAGTTACCCGGGATTGCGGGTCGAGAACTGGCTGAACGATTGATGCGTGCCCGCAGGCGCCCGGCGGTCATGCGAGACGTCGAAGCGTCCCGCATGACCGCCCGATCCGGCATCAGCACTCGACGATATTGACCGCGAGCCCGCCGCGCGACGTTTCCTTGTACTTCGTCTTCATGTCGGCACCCGTCTCGCGCATCGTCTTGATCACAGAGTCGAGCGACACATAGTGCGAGCCGTCGCCGCGCAGCGCCATGCGCGCCGCGTTGACCGCCTTCACCGATGCCATCGCGTTGCGCTCGATGCACGGGATCTGCACCATCCCGCCGACCGGGTCGCAGGTGAGGCCGAGGTTGTGTTCCATCCCGATTTCGGCCGCGTTCTCGACCTGCTGCGGCGTGCCGCCGAGCACGGCCGCGAGCGCGCCGGCGGCCATCGAGCATGCGACGCCCACTTCGCCCTGGCAGCCGACTTCCGCACCCGAGATCGACGCGTTCAGCTTGTAAAGAATGCCGATCGCGGCGGCCGTCAGCAGGAAGTCGATCACGCCCTGTTCGTTCGCACCGGGTGTGAAGCGCGTGTAGTAGTGCAGCACGGCCGGGATGATGCCGGCCGCACCGTTGGTCGGCGCGGTAACGACCCGGCCGCCGGCCGCGTTTTCCTCGTTGACCGCGATCGCGTACAGGTTGATCCAGTCGATCATCGACAGCGGATCCTGCAGCGCGCGCTCCGGGCTGCCCGTCAGCGTGCGGTACAGCTGCGGCGCGCGGCGCTTGACCTGGAACGGGCCGGGCAGGTTGCCGTCGGCCTCTGGGTTGCCGATCCCGCAGCCGCGCGACACGCACGACTGCATCACGGCCCAGATCTTCAGCAGGCCGTCGCGCGTCTCTTCCTCGGTGTGCCACGCGCGCTCGTTTTCCCACATCAGCTGCGCGATCGACTTGCCGGTCGATTCGGTCAGCGCGAGCAGCTCGTTGCCGGTGCGGAACGGGTGCGTCATCTGCTCGGCCGCGCTCAGCACCTTCGTGTTCGGTGCGCCGGCGGTCACGACGAAGCCGCCGCCGACCGACAGGTAGGTACGCTCGACCAGCACGTTGCCGTCCGCGTCGGACGCGCGCAGCTTCATGCCGTTCGGATGCTCGGGCAGCGCCTGGCGGTAGAACGCGATGTTCTCCTTCAGCACGAACGGCACCGGATGCGTGCCGAGCAGCGCGAGCTGCTTCGATTTGCGGACGTCTTCCAGCCGCGCGTCGATCGTGTCGGGATCGACGGTGTCGGGCGCGTCGCCGAGCAGGCCGAGCATCACGCCGCGGTCGGTGCCGTGGCCCTTGCCGGTTGCACCGAGCGAGCCGTACAGCTCGACCTTCACGTGCGCCGTGGCGTCGAGTTGCCCGTCGCGCTCGAGGCCCTGGACGAACATCAGCGCCGCGCGCATTGGTCCGACCGTATGCGAACTGGACGGACCGATACCGATCTTGAAGAGGTCAAAGACGCTGACTGCCATGTTGATTCCTGCCTTGCTTTAAGAATAATGCTAGCGCGCCTGCAATGGCAGGCACGCGGCGAGCCATGCGGGCGGCGTTGGGGAAAGCTGTTGCGCGACGCGGGCATAGCGCCCGTCGAGCCGCGCGGCCAGATGAAAGAGTTCGGTGGCGTTTTTCGGGTCCCACTGCCCCGTGTAGCCCGGCAGGCCGGCCTCGCGGCGCTTCGCGTCGAACGGCACCGGCGAATTCACGAATTCCTCGTGCGTCTTCTCGCCGAGCGCGTACGGCACGAGCCAGTCGAGCGCGACCGCGAGCGTCGCGCCGTTCGCGCCCCGTTCGCGCAGCCAGTTGCGGTTGAAGCGGCGCGCGGCGAGCGCGGCCGTCACCAGCGGCTGCAGGTCGTAGACCGCGTAGTGCAGCGCATCGCGTTCCTCGAAATCCCAGGTCTTGCCGTCCGGGCCGATGTTGTCGGCGAGATGCTCGACGAACAGCCGCTGCGCGGCGTTCATCATCTTGCGATCACCGAGCGTGAACGCGGACAGCGCGATCAGCTTGATCCGGTGGCTCTGCCAGTTGTTGCGCCAGGTGCCGGTGAGCGGGCGCTTCTGCGCGTCGATCTGCGCGACATAGCCGGCGCCGAGCTTCGCGATGAACGCGGCTGTCGCGTTGCGGGTCTTCACCGGCAGTGCGCTCGCGGTCATGTCGTACGCGACGATCAGGCTGTCGAAACGCGTTTCGTCAATCGGGTTGAAGCTCGGCTGGTAGGTCGCGACCCACGCGGACAGGAACCGGTCGACGAGCTGTAGGTAGCGCGGCGCGTTCGTCACGCGCCACGCGAGCGCCGCGTCGCGCATCAGGTCGAGATCCTTCAGCGCGGCGGCGCTTTGGTCGTAGATGCCTTCGTGCGGCAGCGTGCCCTCGGTGTGCACCCGAGCCATCGCCTTCGGCTGTTCGCCGATGCGTGCGTCGACGCTGCGGATCAGCGCCTGGACACCCGGCTCGGCCTGGGTCGTCTCGCTCGCCTGCAGTGCCGGCGCCGCGCAGAAATTCATCGCCGCGCGCGCGCTGCCGGCCGCGCCGAGGCCAGCAGCGGCGAATGACAGCGACGCGACGAGCATCGGCACGAAGCGGCGCGCACGCGGCCGCCTTTGCATTGCACCATGGCCCGGAAACATCGGACGCACCATGCGGAACTCCTTCATTGGCTGGATCGCGTGTGATGTTAGCCGGATTGGCGGGCGAACGTGAACCGGTTCGAGCGGCGAACAAAAAAACCGCACGCAACTCCGGGTTGCGTGCGGTGCGGTCACCATCGGGCGGCTCCTGGCCTGGCGTGCGTTATGCGTATTCCGACATCGGCACGCACGAGCAGAACAGGTTGCGGTCGCCGTAGACGTTGTCCGCGCGGCCGACCGGCGGCCAGTACTTGTTCGTGCCGAGCGACGCGACCGGGTACGCAGCCTGCTCGCGCGAGTACGCGTGCGGCCATTCGTTCGCGGTGACGACGGCCGCCGTGTGCGGGGCGTGACGCAGCGGGTTGTCCTCGCGGTCGGCGCGGCCTTCCTCGACGGCACGGATTTCGTCGCGGATCGCGATCATCGCGGCGATGAAGCGGTCGAGTTCTTCCTGCGATTCCGATTCGGTCGGCTCGACCATCAGCGTGCCCGGCACCGGGAAGCTCATCGTCGGCGCATGGAAGCCGTAGTCCATCAGGCGCTTCGCGACGTCGTCGACGGTGATGCCGCTCGATTCCTTGATCGGACGCAGGTCGAGAATGCACTCGTGCGCAACCAGCCCGCCCGGGCCCGAATACAGCACCGGGTAGTGCGGCGCGAGGCGCTTCGCGATGTAGTTCGCGTTGAGGATCGCGGTTTCCGTCGCGGCGGTCAGATTCTTCGCACCCATCATCGCGATGTACATCCACGAGATCGGCAGGATCGACGCCGAGCCGTACGGCGCGGCCGATACCGCGCCGATGCCGTCTTCTTCGCGCGTGTAGCCGGTCGAACGCTGGTTCGGCAGGAACTTCGCGAGGTGCGCGCCGACTGCAACCGGGCCGACGCCCGGGCCGCCACCGCCGTGCGGGATGCAGAAAGTCTTGTGCAGGTTCAGGTGCGACACGTCGCCGCCGAACTGGCCCGGCGCGGTCAGGCCGACCATCGCGTTCATGTTCGCGCCGTCGACGTACACCTGGCCGCCGTGCGCATGGACGATCTCGCAAATCTCGCGGACGTTCTGCTCGAACACGCCGTGCGTCGACGGATACGTGATCATGATCGCTGCGAGGTCCTTCGCGTGCTCGTCGGCCTTCGCCTTCAGGTCGGCGATGTCGACGTTGCCCTGCGCGTCGCATGCGACGACCACGACCTTCATGCCGGCCATGTGCGCGGATGCCGGGTTCGTGCCGTGCGCCGATGCCGGGATCAGGCACACGTCGCGGTGGGCTTCGCCGCGCGATGCGTGGTAGGCGTGGATGATCAGCAGGCCCGCGTACTCGCCCTGCGAGCCCGCGTTCGGCTGCAGCGACACGGCCGCGTAGCCGGTGGCCGCGACGAGCATCTGCTCGAGCTGGTCGATCATCTCGCGGTAGCCGACGGTCTGGTCGGCCGGTGCGAACGGGTGGATGCCGCCGAATTCGGGCCACGTGACGGGCAGCATTTCCGACGTCGCGTTCAGCTTCATCGTGCACGAGCCGAGCGGGATCATCGAGCGGTCGAGCGCGAGATCCTTGTCCGACAGGCTGCGCAGGTAGCGCAGCATTTCGGTTTCGGAGTGGTGGCGGTTGAACACGTGGTGCGTCAGGTACGCGCTCGTGCGCTCGAGGCCGGCCGGCAGCGCGGCGACGCCGGCGAGGCCCGCGTCCAGCGCGTCGACGGCCGGTGCGGTGCCGCCCGCGGCTTGCGCGAACACGGCGAGCAGATCGGCGAGGTCGTCGCGCGTCGTGGTTTCGTCGACCGACACGCCGACTTGCGTGTCGCTCACGCGGCGCAGGTTGATGCGCTTCGCCTTCGCGAATTCGTGAACCTGCGCGGTGCGCGCGCCGGTGTCGATCGTCAGCGTGTCGAAGAACGTGTCGTTGACGGTCGCGAAGCCGAGCTGCTTCACGCCGGCGGCGAGCAGCGCCGCGATGCGGTTCACGCGCAGCGCGATCGTCTTCAGGCCGTGCGGGCCGTGGTAGACCGCGTACATGCTGGCCATGATCGCGAGCAGCGCCTGCGCGGTACACACGTTCGACGTCGCCTTCTCGCGGCGGATGTGCTGTTCGCGCGTCTGCAGCGCGAGGCGCAGCGCGGGCTTGCCCTGCGCGTCGACCGTCACGCCGACGAGGCGGCCCGGCATCTGGCGCTTGAATTCGTCACGCACCGCGAGATACGCGGCGTGCGGGCCGCCGAAGCCCATCGGCACGCCGAAGCGCTGCGTGTTGCCGATCGCGACGTCCGCGCCCCAGTCGCCGGGCGGCGTGAGCACGGTCAGCGCGAGCAGGTCGGCCGCGACGACCACGTGGCCGCCGGCCGCGTGGATCGCTTCGGTGAGCGCGCGGTAGTCGCGCACGTCGCCGTTCACGCCCGGGTACTGGAGCAGCACGCCGAATGCATTCGCTTGGGCAGCGTCGGCGGCCGGACCGGTCTTGACCTCGATGCCGACCGGCAGCGCGCGCGTGCGGATCACTTCGAGCGTTTGCGGCAGCACGTCGTCGGCGACGTAGAACACGTTCGACGTCGGCTTGCCGGTGCGCTGCAGCAGCGTCATCGCTTCGGCGGCGGCGGTGGCTTCATCGAGCAGCGACGCGTTCGAGATCGCGAGGCCGGTGAGGTCGGCGACCATCTGCTGGAAGTTCAGGAGCGCCTCGAGGCGACCCTGGGAAATTTCAGGCTGGTACGGCGTGTAAGCCGTGTACCACGCCGGGTTTTCGAGCACGTTGCGCAGGATGACGGCCGGCGTGTGCGTGTCGTGGTAACCCTGACCGATATACGAGCGGAACACCTGGTTCTTGTCTGCGAGCGCACGCAGTGCGGCGAGGGCTTCGGCCTCGCTCTTCGGCTGCGCGAACGGGCCGAGCGGCAGCGTTTCGGCGCGGCGGATCGAGGCCGGGATCACGGCGTCGATCAGGGCGGCGCGCGACGCGAAGCCGAGCGTGTCGAGCATGGCCTGCTGGCTGGCGGCGTCGGGGCCGATATGGCGTTCGGCGAACGCATCGTGCGTTTCGAGCGCGGCGAGCGAGAGGGGCGTGCGGTTCATCAGGCGGTCCGGGTGTTCGAGCTTCATGGCGTTCCTTGGTCGGCCCAGGCTAGCGCGTCAGCGCCGACTCGGGCCCCATGCTTTGCGGTCGACCCGAGCGGCGCCTTGACGCCGGCCCGGGTTCCGCGCGGGGCAGGGCGGCTGACCCGTCCCGCGCGATTCAGGGAGGGTTAGTCGATCAGCTTGCTGTAGGCGGCAGCGTCGAGCAGGTTGTCGGTCGATGCGCCGGCTGCGAGCTTGATCTTGAACAGCCATGCGTCATACGCATCGCCATTCACGTCTTCCGGGGCGTCGGCCACGTCCGTGTTGATCGCGACCACTTCGCCGGTCACGGGCGAGTAGATGTCCGACGCGGCTTTCACCGATTCGACGACGCCGATCGCGTCGCCTGCCTTCACTTGCGAGCCGACTTTCGGCAGCTCGAGGAACACGATGTCGCCAAGCGTGTTCTGCGCGTGATCGGTGATGCCGATCGACAGCGTGCCGTCTGCTTCGGTGCGGATCCACTCGTGTTCGTCGGTGTACTTCAGATCGGCCGGGACGTTGCTCATCGGATGCTCCTGATAAAAGGGTTTGTTCGTTTTGCTGGCGCGCCGCCGGGGCGCGCCGGGTGTGGTGTTGCGCCGGGCGCCATCTCCCGGCTTCCCGGGAGGCGGGCCTCCCGGCCGTTACGCAGCGAGGACCTTGCCGTTGCGCACGAACGGCAGTTTTACCACGCGCGCGGGAAGATTCTTGTCTCGAATTTGCACCTGGACCAGGTCGCCGATCTGGACGGCCGCCGGCACGCGCGCGAACGCGATCGATTCCTGCATCGACGGCGAGAACGTGCCGCTCGTGATCTCGCCTTCGCCGTGCGGCGTGACGACCTTCTGGTGCGCGCGCAGCACGCCGCCCGCCTTGCCGTTTTCCTTCTGCAGGATCAGGCCGACGAACGCGGCGCGGGTGCCGTTGGCTTCCAGTGCGGCGCGGCCGACGAAGTCGCGCGGCGCGGTGAGGTCGACCGTCCACGCGAGGCCCGCGTCGAGCGGCGACACGGTGTCGTCCATGTCCTGGCCGTACAGGTTCATGCCGGCTTCGAGGCGCAGCGTGTCGCGCGCGCCGAGCCCGCACGGACGCACGCCGTTTTGCTGCAGTGCGTTCCACAGCGCTTCGACGTGCACGGCCGGGACGATCACTTCGAAACCGTCTTCACCGGTGTAGCCGGTGCGTGCGACGGTGAGATCGCCGAACGGCGTGCCGGCGACTTGCGCGGCGTTGAACGGCTTCAGCTCGCTGGTGGCGGCGCGTGCGGCGGGCACCGTCGTCCAGGCCTTTTCGCGGGCGTTCGGGCCTTGAACGGCGACGATCGCGAAATCGCGGCGCGGTGCGATCGTGACGCCGAAGCCGCCTTGCTCGTTCAGCTGGTTGAACCACGCGATGTCTTTCTCGGCCGTGCCGGCGTTGACGACGACGCGGAAGAATTCTTCGGTGAAGTAGTAGACGATCAGGTCGTCGATGACGCCGCCCTGCGGATTGAGCAGGCACGAGTAGAGTGCCTTGCCGGGCGTCTTGAGCTTGCCGACGTTGTTCGCGATCGCATGCTCGAAGAACGCGCGCACGCGGCTGCCGGTGAAATCGACGACGCACATGTGCGACACGTCGAACATGCCGGCGTCGGTGCGCACGGCTTCATGTTCTTCGATTTGCGAGCCGTAGTTGACGGGCATGTCCCAGCCGCCGAAGTCGACCATGCGGGCATTGAGCGCGCGGTGCGCGGCGTTGAGCGGGGTGTGATTCAGTGCAGTCATCGAGGCCTCAGGCAAGGCGCTTGCGCGCGGATCAGAACGGCCATGTGCCGACCACCGAGGCCGACGGCCTGCGAGCGATCCGGTACATGCCCCTCTGTCCTCGATACCTGAGAGATTGCGCTGCCGGCCTGGCCTGGCGAACGCGCGCCCCTTCGGTGGGCAGCTTGCCCGCGCAGCCGATGCGCTGCGGGCTACTGCCGCTCTCCAGAGTGCGGGGAGAGTGTGGCCCGCGCAATGCGCGGACGGGATTCCCCGACGCGGTCGGTCCTTTTGCCTGAGAGTTTGCGGGTGTGCCCCTTCGGCGGTGCAACCGGGTTGAAACAGCCCGGTTACACGCTCTCCCGACGCGTGCGGGCGACTGTACGCGAGCGGGTGGACCTTGTCAATTTGAGCAAAAGAATGTCGCTTCGCGACAAGCGGCGGCAGCCGGTGCCACCGCTTTTTTCCGCACCGGCGGGCACCGGCGCGTTACTCGCCGATCGCGCGCGCGGCCGTGTCGAGTTCCTGGTTCAGCACGCGCTGCTCGTCGCCGGACAGGCCGCCGCTGTGCTGCGCGGATATGTCGTTCGATTCCTGGCGGATCACGTCGAGACGATGGTGAAGCTGCGCGCCGTACGGCGGCGGGTAGTAGCCGCCGTTCACGCGCGCATCGATACGGCGGTGCAGGTTGTCGATCCGGCCCTGGATCTGCTGCATCCGCTCGTTCGCGACGACCTGCGGATTCGGCCGCGGCGGGGGCGCCGGGCGGACCGGCTGCTGCGGCTGCACGATACAGGCCGCAAGCGAGGAAACCAGGACGCAGCACGCTGCCGCGCGAATCAACCGTTGCATCAACATTCTCCTGACGGATTGGTGTCGGATCGACTTTTTTGAGAAACGCGTCAGACCGGTCGGACGCTGACTTTCGTTCCCCCGGCATTTGTAACCGAATGTTCGGGGTGATCCAAGTGCACGTGCGCCGGCCGGCCGCTGCCGGCCGGTGCGCGGCGTCAGATCGTGCGGCGCACGAACGGCAGCCGGCGGCCGTCGTGCTCGCTCTGCGCGGCGAGCTCAATGATCGTCATCACGTCGACGGCGTCCTGCGGGGTGACGGGGAACGGCGCGCCGTCGCGGATCGACGCGGCGAGCGCACGGTAGAACTCCGCATACTGGCCGTCGAGCGTCGGCACCGGGCGCTCGACCTCGACGTCGCCGTCGAGCACGCGCAGCAGGCCGGGCGGGTTGCCGCCGCCGAATTCGACGTCGTCCGCGGTGAGGCCGGCCTTGAGCTGGTCCTCCTGCGTGTCGAGCCCGAACTTCTGGTAGCTGCCGCGCGTGCCGTGCAGCGTGAAGCGCGCCGGTTCGATCGCCGACAGCGCGCTCGCATGCAGCGCGACGTCCTTGTCCGGATAGCCGAGCTGCAGATGCACGAAATCGGGCGCCGTGCCGTTGTCGCGGCGCGTCTTGACGGTCGCGCCGACCGTTTCCGGCAGGCCGAACAGCGCGAGCGCCTGGTCGATCAGGTGCGGGCCGAGGTCGAGCAGCAGGCCGCCGCCGCGAGCGGGCTCCTCGCGCCAGCGCGTGCGCGGCGTGGGCCGGAAGCGGTCGAAGTGCGACGCGAAGTAGGTGAGCCGGCCGAGCTCGCCCGATTCGACGATGCGGCGCACGGTGAGGAAATCGCCGTCCCAGCGGCGGTTGTGGAACGGCGCGAACAGCCGGCTGCGCGTGTTCGCGAGCCGCGCGAGCGCGAGCGCCTCGTCGGCGGTGAGCGTGACGGGCTTGTCGACGACCACGTGGCGGCCGGCTTCGAGCACCTGGCGCGCGAGCGCGAAGTGCGTGTCGTTCGGCGTGGCGATCACCACGCATTCGATGTCGTCGAGGCCGAGCAGCGTGTCGAGATCGGGGACGACGCGCGCGCCCGGATACGCCGCCTGCGCGCGATCGGGTTGCCCCGTCGCGATCGCGGCGACTTCCGTGCGGCCACTCGTGGCGATCACGGGCGCGTGGAACGTCGCGCCGGCGAAACCGAAACCCATCAATCCAATCCTGAGCAATGACGACATGGCAATCCCTGGCTGCGAACGAAACTAAAGGATGGCGCGCCGAGACGGCGCGAAGACGACCGGCTATTTTGGCACGGCGCCGCCGCTTGCACTGGCGCGTTTGGGCGAAACGCGCGGCGCGACGCGGCGCTTGCGCAAGGAACGCCGGCAATTTGCGCAGGCCCCCGCCTGCCGCACGCGCGGGGTTGCCCGCCGGCTCACGCGGTGAGCGGCCGGCGCCGGGGCGCTGCGCCGCGTCATGCGGCTGCCCGCTGCCGGACGGCGGCGGCGACCTGGGCAGCCCACGCGGCGCAGGCGGTTGCACCGGGGTGGAAGCCGTCGCTGGCCATCAGGTGGCGCTCGAGCGGCAGCGCGACGCGCAGGAACGTGCAGTGCGGCTGCGTGGCGGCCCAGCCGGCGAGCGCCGTGTTGAGCCGCTTCGCGCGCAACCCGAGATACCACGCGAGCGGCTGCGGCAGCGCCGGAAAGCGCTCCATCGGCGGCACCGCCGACAGGATCGCGTGCCCGACCCGGAAGCGCGCGGCGAGCAACCGGACGAGTTCGGCCTGCTGCGCCTGCCAGCGGGCCGGCGGCACGCCGCCCGTCACGTCGTTGACGCCGAGCGACGTGACGGCCACGTCGAACGGCTCGGCCGGCTCGGCGGCGAGCCAGTCGACGAGCTCCTGCGTGGTGAGGCCCGTGCGCGCGAGCAGCTTCCAGCTCACGCGATGGGTGGCCGCGAGCACGTTCGCCAGTTGCCCGGACAGCGCGTCGCGCTGCGTCGCGACGCCGACGCCCGCGGCGGCCGAATCGCCGACCACCAGCACGCGTAGCGGCGGGCCGTCGCCCGCCACGCCGTCCCGCGGGCCAGCCGCCTCGGGCAGCCGCGGCGTGACGCGGCGCACGTAGCGCCCCTGCGCGAACAGCAGCGGGCCGAGAGCGGCGGTGGCGAACGGGTATCCCATGATGTCGATCCGGTGGCGGTTCAGGTGGTTTATTCAGGTGGTTCAAGCGGGCCGGCGCGGGGCGCCGCCGGGTGGACATATTGTGGCCGATCGGTGCGCGAACGGGGCCGGATTGGCCGAACGGACAGGGGGCGGCCGCGGGATCTGCCCGCGCGGCCCCGTCCGGCGGCGCTCCAGAAAAGCACGCCGCCGACGTGTTAACATGCCCGTCCTGCCCGCGTGTCCGCCTGCTTCGCCAGCCTGCCGCGCACGGCATCCTCCCGGCGTTCCGCCGTCAACCGCAACACCATCCGCCATCATGTCCGCAGGCCTCAATCCCGCCCAGAACGAAGCGGTGCGCTACCTCGACGGTCCCTGTCTCGTGCTCGCCGGCGCGGGCAGCGGCAAGACCCGCGTGATCACGCAGAAGATCGCGCACCTGATCGAAGCCAAAGGCTTCGAGCCGCGCCACATCGCCGCCGTCACGTTCACGAACAAGGCGGCCGCCGAAATGCGCGAGCGCGTGTCGAAGCTGCTCGAGGGCAAGACGCTCACCACGCCCGGCAAGGAAGGCCGCAAGGTGCCCGTCAACCAGCTCACCGTCTGCACGTTCCACTCGCTGGGCGTGCAGATCCTGCGCCAGGAGGCCGAGCACGTCGGCCTGAAGCCGCAGTTCTCGATCATGGATTCGGACGATTGCTTCGGGATGATCCAGGAGCAGATCGGCACGACCGACAAGGGTCTGATCCGCAAGATCCAGAGCACCATCTCGCTGTGGAAGAACGGCCTGATCATGCCCGAGGAAGCGATGACGATCGCGGCCACCGAGGACGAGCACCAGGCCGCGCTGGTCTACCGCAACTACGTCGCGACGCTGCATGCGTACCAGGCGGTCGACTTCGACGACCTGATCCGCCTGCCCGCCGAGCTGTTCGCGAAGAACGAGCAGGTGCGCGACCGCTGGCAAAACAAGCTGCGCTACCTGCTGATCGACGAGTACCAGGACACCAACGCGTGCCAGTACGAGCTGCTGAAGCTGCTCGCGGGCCCGCGCGCCGCCTTCACCGCGGTGGGCGACGACGACCAGGCGATCTACGGCTGGCGCGGCGCGACGCTCGAGAACCTCGCGCAGCTCGGCAAGGATTTCCCGAAACTGCACCTGGTCAAGCTCGAGCAGAACTACCGGTCGACGGTGCGCATCCTGACCGCCGCGAACAACGTGATCGCGAACAACCCGAAGCTGTTCGAGAAGAAGCTGTGGTCCGAGCACGGGATGGGCGATTCGATCACCGTCACACCGTGCAACGACGAGGAGCATGAAGCCGAATCGGTCGTATTCCGGCTGTCCGCGCACAAGTTCGAGCGGCGCGCGCAGTTCCGCGACTACGCGATCCTGTATCGCGGCAACTTCCAGGCGCGGATCTTCGAGCAGGTGCTGCGGCGCGAGCGGATCCCGTACGTGCTGTCGGGCGGCCAGTCGTTCTTCGACAAGGCCGAGATCAAGGATCTGTGCGCGTACCTGCGGCTGATCGCGAACGCCGACGACGATCCCGCATTCATCCGCGCGGTCACCACACCGCGCCGCGGGATCGGCAACACGACGCTCGAGGCGCTCGGCTCGTTCGCGGGGCAGGCGAAGGTGTCGCTGTTCGAGGCCGTGTACATGGGCGGGATCGAGGCGCGGCTGTCCGCTCGGCAGGTCGAGCCGCTGCGGATGTTCTGCGACTTCATCCAGCGCCTGACCGAGCGCGCGGACAAGGATCCCGCGACCGCCGTGCTCGACGACATGATGGAGGCGATCCACTACGAGGCGTACCTGTACGACGCGTTCGACGAGCGGCAGGCGCAGTCGAAGTGGCAGAACGTGCTCGAATTCCTCGAATGGCTGAAGCGCAAGGGCACCAAGCCCGAGACGGAGGCCGTCGACGGCGAGGCGCAAGGTTTTCACAACGCGGACGGGCTTGCCGATACGGGCAAGAACCTGCTCGGCCTGATCCAGACCGTCGCGCTGATGTCGATGCTCGAGGGCAAGGACGAGGATCCGGACGCCGTGCGGCTGTCGACCGTCCATGCGTCGAAGGGGCTCGAGTATCCGCACGTGTTCCTGGTGGGGGTCGAGGAAGGCATCATGCCGCACCGCGGCGGCTCCGAGGACGACGGCCCGATCGACAACGAGCGGATCGAGGAGGAGCGCCGGCTGATGTACGTCGCGATCACGCGCGCGCAGCGCAGCCTGCATCTGAACTGGTGCAAGAAGCGCAAGCGGGCGCGCGAGACGGTCGTGTGCGAACCGTCGCGCTTCATCCCGGAGATGGGGCTCGACGAGGCGCCGCCGCCCACGCCGGAAGAGGCGCCGATGTCGCCGAAGGACCGGCTCGCGAGCCTGAAGGCATTGCTGCAGAAGTGACGCGCCGCCGCCGGGCGCGCGGTGTTCCGGCGATCCAGTGGTCCGCCGGCAAAACAAAACCCCCGCGATGCGTGTGCGTCGCGGGGGTTTTTTACTGACGGCCGGGTGGGCTTACTTCGCCGCGTTGACCATGTAGTCGACGGCGGCCTTCACGTCGGCGTCCGACGCGCTCGACCCACCCTTCGGCGGCATCGCGCCCTTGCCGTGCAGCGCGTAGTTGTAGACCGTATCCATCGAGTCCTTCAGGCGCGGCGCCCAGTCTTCCTTGCTGCCGAACTTCGGCGCGCCGAGCACGCCCGCCGCGTGGCAGGCCTGGCAGGTCGACGTGTACAGCGCCTTGCCGGCGTCGGCGCCGGCCGGGGCAGCAGCGGCTGCGGGCGCTTCTCCGGCCTTCGGGATCGCGGCGATCGCGGCCTGCGCGGCGGCGATCTGCGCGCT
>NZ_CABVQC010000022.1 GCF_902499175.1 Burkholderia aenigmatica | reverse complement strand
ACCGCCGAACCGCCGAACCGCCGAACCGCCGAACCGCCGAACCGCCGAACCGCCGAACCGCCGAACCGCCGAACCGCATCGCCGTTCCCCGTGCGTGGCGATAGACGTCACTGCGCGTCGTGAAAGATGATGCCGACCGTATGACGATGACCGGCCCGGATGCGGCTCACGCCGTGACGCAGGTTGACGCGGTAGACGCCGCGCGTGCCCTGCACCGGTCTGCCATGGACCGCGAAAATAACCGCGTCGCCTTGTGTCAGCGGCACCACTTCCGCACGCGACTGCATGCGCGGCCGCTGTTCCGTCAGGACGAACTCCCCGCCCGTGAAATCGCGCCCCGGCGCAGACAGCAGGATGGCGACCTGGAGCGGGAACACGTGCTCGCCGTAGAGATCCTGATGGAGGCAGTTATAGTCGTCCGGGCCGTATTGCAGGATCAGCGGGGTTGGCCGTGTCTGTCCCGCTGCGTGGCAACGATCGAGGAAGCTCGCATGGTCGTCGGGATACCGGGCGTCGATGCCGAGCGCCTGGTTCCAGCGATTCGCGATCGGCGCGAGATGCGGGTAGATCGTCGCACGCAACTCGGCAATGAGCGGAGGCAGCGGATAGGCGAAATACTTGTATTCGCCGCGCCCGAAGCCATGCCGCGCCATGACGACGCGCGATCGGTAGAGCCCGTCATCCGGATAGCGCGACGCGAGCGCATCGCAGTCGTGCGCGGACAGCAGGCCCGGCACGCACGCGCATCCGTGGCGATCCAGTTCGGCAGCGACGGCTGCCCAGTCGAGCGCGTTCGTGCGTTGTGCGATGTCGTCGGATTCGACCGCGGGCTGCGGATCGGTACGAGACACCGACGGGCTTCGCTGCGCGGCAGGCGGCATGAATAGAGGCAGCGAAGCGGTGTCCGGTGGCGTTGCGCGCATGATGGGATCCACGATGAGAGTCGATGGCCCCAGTCTAATGTCGCACGTATGCCGATGCGCTCCAGATCTTGCGCTTCAATTCGAAGGGGGAGCGTGCGTGTCCCGCGAAGAAGCCAGGTGGTGCGACACCGGCCGATGCGAAGCGCGGTTCAGTGGAGCCGGGGAGCCGGGTGCGCTTCAGCGGAAAAGCAAGGGTCGAGTCTGCACGAGGCGAGGCGGCCGGCTTTCACCGACCGCCGTCGCCGCTCGTTCAGGCCACCGACCGGAACAGCCAGTAGAGCCCGCCGGCAAGCACGATCGACGCCGGCAGCGTCAGCACCCACGCCAGCACGAGGCTGCGCACCGTGCCCCATTGCAGCCCCGAGCCGTTCGCCGCCATCGTGCCCGCGACGCCCGACGACAGCACATGGGTCGTCGACACGGGCAATCCGTACACATCAGCCGCGCCGATCGTGAGCATCGCGACGAGTTCGGCCGACGCGCCCTGTCCGTACGTCAGATGCTGCTTGCCGATTTTCTCGCCGACGGTCACGACGATCCGCTTCCAGCCGACCATCGTGCCGAGGCCCAGTGCAATCGCGACCGCAACCTTCACCCACGTCGGAATGAACTTGGTCGCGTGGTCGAGCTGCTTGCGATAGTTGTCGATCGCTAGCTTGTCGTCGGGGGCGAACGCGGGCTGCCCGGATTTCTCGATCAGGCGGATTGCTTCGGACACCAGATACATCGTGTTGCGTACGTTGTCGATGTCGCGTTGCGGCACGGCCGCCATCGAGCCCGACGCGCCGACCGCGGTCGCGAGCGACGTGGACAATTGCTGAACGGCGGGGATCACGGCCGGCGTCAGCTCGCGATGCTGTACGTAAAGCTCGACGTCGGCGCGCGGGTTCGCGGACGGTGCGACGCCGTTCGTGTACTTCCCGAACGTCGCGGCTGCCTGGTTCGCGACCGCGACGAACGTCTGCGTCTCGGCCGGCGTGACGGCCTTGTTCAACGCATAGGCGGTCGGCACCGTGCCGATCAGGATCAGCATGATGAGGCCCATCCCTTTCTGCCCGTCGTTCGAACCGTGCGCGAACGACACGCCCGTGCAGGTCAGGATCAGCAGGCAGCGAATCCAGAACGGCGGCGGCTGATCCTTCGGCGGCTCCTTGTACAACTCCGGAATCCGCACGAGGGCTTTCAGCACGAGCAGCAGCAGCGCTGCACAGAGGAAGCCGACGATCGGCGAGAACAGCAGCGACTTGCCGACGCCGAGCGCCTGGCCCCAGTCGACGCCGCTCGTGCCGGACGGCCCGTGCATCAGCTGGTTCATCAGCCCGACGCCGATGATCGACCCGATCAGCGTATGCGAGCTCGACGACGGCAACCCGAAGTACCAGGTTGCGAGGTTCCACACGATCGCGGCGATCAGCAGCGCGAACACCATCGCGAAGCCCGCGCCGCTGCCGACCTGCAGGATCAGCTCGACCGGCAGCAGTTGCAGGATGCCGAACGCGACGGCGCCGCTCGAGATCATCACGCCGAGGAAGTTCCATAGGCCCGACCAGATCACCGCGACATTCGGCGTCAGCGAGTGCGTATAGATCACGGTCGCGACCGCGTTCGCGGTGTCGTGGAAACCGTTGACGAATTCGAAGCCGAGCGCGATCAGCAGTGCAGCGCCGAGCATCAGGTACGGGAACAGCGATCCTTCGCGCATCGGCGATAGATCGTCGATCAGGTGTGTGGCGATATAGACCGCACCGATCGCGAGCACCAGCAGGAAGACGGCGTAGCCGAGCTGCCTGGTGCGCTCGACGGAACCCGGACTGTTCGGGGTGGACGAAGCAGGTTGATTCATGACGGTATCTCGTAAGGGAACCGCGACCGATCCTAGCTTCGGCTAGCAGTCAGTTTGATGACAGTAGGGATGGCGAACAGTGGGGCTTGCGGCGACGTAAGGTGAACATCGCCATGCGATTGCGATACGACACAACACGTCGGCTGGCGTCGTGGTCCGCTTCGCGAACGCAACACGGCAGGAGGCTAGGCGCCAGTGTCGCGCCGATCGCCGTCCGCGATCAACATCCAGCCGTGCGGCGACGCAGCGAATGTCGTGCACGATAGCGGCGCCACGTCGATGCGGGTTGCCGCGCCGGAATCCATCCGCAGCGCATGCGCGACGGCCGCACGCACGATCGGCGCATGCGTGATGGCGACGATGTCTCGGCCGTGTTGCAGCGCGTTCAACCATGTGCCGACGCGGCGCATGGCTGCATCGAACGATTCGCCGCCGTGCGGCGACGCCAACGGATCGCCGATCCACGCGCCCAGTTCGTCAGGCTGGTCGCGCGCGAGGTCGCGCAGCCGCTTGCCGCGCCAGTTTCGGTAGTCGATGTCGCGCAGCGCGTCGTCGATGTCGGCGTGCAGGCCGAGCGCATCGGCGGTCTGCACCGCACAGCGCGCCGGGCTGCACAGCACGAGCGAGCCGGCGACGTCCGTCCACCGGTCGCGTAGCGTCGCGGCGTCGGCGAGCCCGTGCGTGTCGAGCGGATCGTCGTCGGGGAACGTGCCGGTGCGCATCGCCCGGGTCGATGCGTGTGCAATCAGGCGCAGCGAGGCATGCATGTTTGTGGGTTGTCGGGGGAGCCGGGACGGGCGCGTTCGCCCATTGTTCGCCGCTTCAACACGCGAACGTTCGCGCGTACAATTCGCCCGATACGAAACGCGGAAGCCGGTTGAATTCCGGCGCGGTCGCGCCACTGTAACCGGTGATCCATGATCCCGGAAGCCAGACCTGCCTTCGTACCCATCCAACATTTGTCGGGGCGCGATTCCCCTGAGGTGCATCCATGAGCGAAGCAGTGCTGAAGCCGGCGGTCGTACCGGCGCCCATCCCCGTCCGTGAACTGTTGCCGTGGGCCGTGTTCGTCGGCCTGATCCTGCTGCTCGCGATTTATTTCGTCGGCGCGGAACAAGGCGCAACGTCGCTCGTGCCGGGCATGGTCGTGCACGAGTTCGTCCACGACGGCCGCCATCTGCTCGGCTTCCCCTGCCACTGACGCGGAGTTCACGATGGTCGGAAAGCTGCTCATGCGCGGGATGCTCGCAGGCATCGCCGCAGGCCTCCTCACGTTCGGTTTCGCGAAAATCGTCGGCGAACCGCAAGTCGATCAGGCGATCTCCTTCGAAGAAAAACTCGACGCCGCCAAGGGCGATGCGCCGGAACCCGAGCTGGTGAGTCGCCACACGCAGGCCGGCTTCGGCCTGCTGACGGGCGTCGTGACCTATGGCGCGGCGTTCGGCGGGCTGTTCTCGCTGGTCTTTGCATATGCTTATGGCCGCGGCAGCCGTCTCCCGGCACGACCGCTGGCCGCGTGGCTCGCGCTGGCGGCGTTCATCGCGCTCGTGATCGTGCCGAACATCAAGTACCCGGCCAATCCGCCGTCGGTTGGAGACCCCGACACGATCGGCTATCGCACGGGCCTGTTCTTCCTGATGATCGCGATCTCGATCGCGACGATGGTGTTCTCGGTCAGCGTGCGCCGCCATCTGCTGGCGAAGCTCGGGCAATGGAACGCGTCGATCGTCGCGGGGCTCGTGTTCATCGTGATCATCGCGGCCGTGCAGCTCGGGCTGCCGTCGATCAACGAAGTGCCGGCTGCTTTCCCGGCCGTCGTGCTGTGGAAGTTCCGCGCCGCGGCGATCGGCATGCAGGTGATCATGTGGACGACGATCGGCCTGCTGTTCGGCGCATGGGTCGAGCGCGGCGAACGTATCGGCATGCGCGCCGCCTGACGCGCATTGCCAAGGGGCGCGCCTAGCGCAGCATGCGCGGCGCGCTCCACGTCGATTCGCGCGCCAGCGCGACAAACGCGGCCAGATAGTCGATCGACGCATCCGCCTCGCGGATGCCGAGGAAGATCTGTTTCGCGATCCCCTTCTTGCCGAGCTTGACCGGCACGACCGGCATCCGGTCGGCGTATTCGTCGGCCAGCCATCTCGGCAGCGCGGCCACGCCGCGCCCGCTCGCCACCATCTGCAACATGATGTCGGTCGTCTCGATCGACTTGTGCCGCTTCGGCACGATGCCTGCCGGCGTCAGGAACTGGTTGTAGATGTCGAGCCGGTCGGTTTCGACCGGATAGGTGATCAGGATTTCGTCGGTCAGCTGCTCGGGCGTCACGTAATCGGCGTTGGCGAAACGGTGTGCGTCCGCGACCACCAGCACCTGCTCGTAGTCGAACACGGGGTCGAAGCGCAGCCCCGGCTTGTTCAGCGGATCGGGCGTCACGAGCACGTCGATGTCGTAGCCGAACAGCGCGCCGATCCCGCCGAACTGGAAGCGCTGCTTCACGTCGACGTCGACGTCGGGCCAGCGCGACAGGTACGGCGACACGACCTTCAGCAGCCACTGGTAGCACGGGTGGCACTCCATCCCGATACGCAGCGTGCCGCGCTCGCCCTTCGCGTACTGCTTCATCCGCTCCTCGGCCAGCTCGAACTGCGGCAGCAGCCGGTTCGCCAGCTTCAGCAGATACTGCCCGCCCTGCGTCAGCCGCAGGCCGCGCCCCTCGCGATCCCAGATCGGCGTGCCGAGCTGCTGCTCGATTTTCCGGACGGTATGGCTGAGCGCCGATTGCGTGAGGTGCAGCGCGTTGGCGGCCGCAGTCAGCGAGCCCTGGCGCTCGACTTCACGAATGACGACGAGATGGAATCGTTCCAGCATGGTTATCGCTCATCCCGCATGTGCATGAACAAATTTAATGGATGAATGAAATAATGCCATTTTATTTCATGGTTTGAAATACCTATCATGTTTGCCGGACCTTCACTACTCCTGGACGGCAGCGCCATGGTTACGACACACAATCTCGGTTTCCCGCGCATCGGCGCCAAGCGCGAACTCAAGTTCGGCCTCGAACGCTACTGGAAGGGCGAATCGTCGCGCGACGACCTGAAGGCGCTCGGCGCGCAACTGCGCGAGCGTCACTGGCACGACCAGCGCGACCTCGATCTCGCGCCGGTCGGCGACTTCGCGTTCTACGACCAGGTGCTCGACATGAGCTTCGCGCTCGGCAACCTGCCGAAGCGCGTGCAAGGCTTCCACGGCGATGCGCTCGACAACTATTTCCGTGTGGCGCGCGGCCGTTCGGCGCAGTCGGAGGAAGCGCACGCAGCGTGCTGCGGCGGCGTCGCGGCCGGCGAAATGACGAAGTGGTTCGACACGAACTATCACTACATCGTCCCGGAATTCCACGCCGACACGAACTTCTCGCTCGACCCGTCGCGCCTGCTGCAGCAACTCGCCGAAGCGAAGGCGCAGGGCGTGAAGGCGAAGCCGGTGATCATCGGCCCTGTCACGTACCTGTGGCTCGGCAAGGCGAAGGACGACTCGGATCGCCTCGCGCTGCTGCAGAAGCTGCTGCCGGTGTATGGCGCGCTGCTCGACACACTGACCGCACAGGGCGTCGAATGGGTGCAGATCGACGAACCGATCCTCGTGACCGAGCTCGACGCCGAATGGCAGCAAGCGTTCAAGACCGCGTACGCGGCGCTCGAGACGCGCCGGATCAAGGTGCTGCTCGCGACGTATTTCGGCCAGTTGCAGGGCAACCTGGCGCTCGCCGCGTCGCTGCCGGTCGACGGCCTGCACATCGATGCGATCAACGCCCGTGACGAAATCGACGCGCTGGTGCGCGAACTGCCGGCGGAGCGCGTGCTGTCGGTCGGTGCGATCAACGGCCGCAACATCTGGAAGGCGGACCTGAACGCCGCGCTCGACTGGCTCGAGCCGCTCGCGACCCAACTGGGCAGCCGTCTGTGGCTCGCGCCGTCGTGCTCACTGCTGCACGTGCCGGTCGATCTCGCGAGCGAAGAGAAGCTCGACGCCGAAATCCGCGCGTGGCTCGCATTCGCGCTGCAGAAGCTCGACGAACTGAAGGTACTCGCGACCGCGCTGAACCAGGGCCGCGACAAGGTGGCCGATGCGCTGGCCGCGAACACCGCTGCGATCCAGTCGCGCCGTCATTCGCCGCGCGTGAACAACCCGGCGGTGAAGGCTGCGATCGCCCGGATCGATGCGCAGCTCGGCAACCGCGTGAGCTCCTATACGCAGCGCGCGCCGAAGCAGTCGGCACGCCTGAACCTGCCGGCGTTCCCGACGACGACGATCGGCTCGTTCCCGCAGACCGGCGAAATCCGCCAGGCCCGCAGCCAGTTCAAGGCCGGCGTGCTGGATGAAGCAGGCTACCGCGCGGCGATGCAGGCTGAAATCGAACGCAGCGTGCGCGAGCAGGAAGCGCTGGAACTCGACGTGCTCGTGCACGGCGAAGCCGAGCGTAACGACATGGTCGAATACTTCGGCGAGCAGCTCGACGGCTACGCGTTCAGCCAGTTCGGCTGGGTACAGTCGTACGGTTCGCGCTGCGTGAAACCGCCGATCCTGTTCGGCGACATCAGCCGCCCAAAGGCGATGACGGTCGAGTGGATCACGTATGCGCAGTCGCTGACGAACAAGCCGATGAAGGGCATGCTGACCGGCCCCGTGACGATCCTGAACTGGTCGTTCGTGCGTGACGACCAGCCGCGCTCGATGTCGTGCTACCAGCTCGCGCTGGCGATCCGCGAGGAAGTGCTCGATCTCGAGAAGGCCGGTGTGCGCGTGATCCAGATCGACGAGGCCGCGCTGCGCGAAGGGCTGCCGCTGCGCCGTGCGCAGTGGGGCGAATACCTGAAGTGGGCGGTCGAATCGTTCCGCATCACCGCGAACGGTGTGCAGGACGATACGCAGATCCACACGCACATGTGTTATTCGGAGTTCAACGACATCATCGCGTCGATCGCCGACATGGATGCGGACGTGATCACGATCGAGACGTCGCGCTCGGACATGGAGCTGCTCGACGCGTTCGACAACTTCAAGTATCCGAACGAAATCGGGCCGGGCGTGTACGACATCCACTCGCCGAACATTCCGACGCAGGATCACGTCGTCAGCCTGATGAAGAAGGCGGCCGAGCGGATTCCAGCGGAACGCCTGTGGGTGAACCCTGACTGCGGCCTGAAGACGCGCCAGTGGGCGGAAGTGATTCCGGCGCTGACGAACATGGTCGCCGCCGCGAAGACGCTGCGCAACCAGATGCAGTAACGCGCGAACGCTGCGTGCCTGCTGCCCGGATCGATGATCCGGCGGCGGGTGTCGCACCGATCGGGATCGTCCCGGGCAGGCCACGGGACGTGTCGCTTCCCCTGCTTGTTTTGTTGGATCCCCTTCCTGCCATGTTCGAACGCAGCCACTACCCGCTCGACCCGACCGCCCCGGAACTGTTCGATGCCATCCAGGAAGAAAACCGCCGCCAGGAAGATCACATCGAGCTGATCGCGTCGGAAAACTACGCGAGCCCGGCCGTGATGGCCGCGCAGGGTTCGCCGCTCACGAACAAGTACGCGGAAGGTTATCCGGGCAAGCGCTATTGCGGCGGTTGCGAGTACGTCGACGTCGTCGAGCAGTTGGCGATCGAGCGTGTGCGTGCGCAGGTCGCCGAGCTGACCAAACGTTTCCCGATGTATTCGTGACAGCACGCTGAGGAGGGCAAGGTGAGAAATGTGGAAAACGACGCGATCGAACGGCTGCTGAAGTCGCTTGACGACGACAGCGACGATTGCCAGGCGATGTACGAAGAGGTCGGCCGTGCGGTGGTGGACCGGCTGCGGCGGACCGATCGGGACGCGTTGCGTACCATTGCCCGCGCGTGGGTTGAATGCGATGAAGCACAAGCCGCGTTGCTCGACCTGGATTTTTTTTCTATGGAGCTTGGCGCGGCGAAGGAACGTGGCGAGCTGGCCGACGCCATGCTGCGCAATGTGGTCGGGAAAGTCGTTTTCAAGGATCCGACATGATTACGATTGCGACGACTGGTTCGCGCGTGTGCGCGGGATGGAGCACGAGCCCGCGCGCGGCGTGCGCTGCAAGATGTGCTTCGACATGCGTTTCGAGCGCACCGCGCGCTATCCGGAGTCGATATCCCGGGAATACAGCTGGCGCTAGGGCGGGGGCTCGGCACGCATGATCGAGATCAGAAAGCGCGAGACGTTTTATCAGAAGGAGTACTGCAGATGTGCGTATTCGCTACGCGATACCAACCTGCAGCGCGAGGCGAACGGTCGTGAGCCGATCGGGGGTGGCGCGATGTATTACACGAAGGACGCGCCTGAAGTCGGCAATCCAGAACGCTGACGATTGCCGCTTGCTTCGTCACATGCCCTGGTGTCCGGGCGTGCCGGTCGGTGCGTCAGGGGGCGGCGTTGCCGCGATCACCTGGCGCTCATGGTCCAGATCGAGCGAGCGGGACAGTAGCCAGTACACGCCCCCCGCGACGACCAGGCCGACGAGCCAGGCGATATCCACGCCACCGAGCAGGCGTGCGAACGGGCCGACGAAGATCTCGCGGTTCGCTTCGGCATCGACGATCGAGAAGAACGGCACCATCGCCCCGAAGCCGACCAGGTACGCGACGATGCCGCGCGGCTGCCAGGCGCCGTACAGGCCGCCCGGCGTGAAGAAATGCGCGATCGCATAGTGGCCGCGTCGCACGAAGAAATAGTCGACGAGGTTCACCGCGGTCCACGGCACGAGGAAGTAGAGCATCAGCGTCAGGAACGTTTGCAGCAGCGCGATGCCGTTGCCGCGGATCGCGAACACGCACGCGAGTACGAACGTGCTGATCGCGACAATCGATGCGACGCGCGCGCGGCGCGTCGGCCGGATCGGCACGATCGAGTCGATACCGGTAAGCACGGTCAGCATCGCGCTGTATGCGTTGAGCGCGATGATCGGCAGGAAGCCGACGAGCGACACGATCGCGATCAGCTTGCCGAGGCCCGGCACGAGCGACGCGCCGACGTCGTTCATCGCGACCAGTGCGTCCGCCGCGTGCAGCTTCTGCGCGAGCCACGCGCCGAGCCCGATCATCCAGGTGCCCGACAGCGATGCACCGGCGAAGATCACCGCGATCAGCTTCGCGCGGCTGGTGTGTTTCGGCAGATAGCGCGAATAGTCGGACACGTAGGGCGCATACGAAATGTTGTAGCTGGCGGCGATCGCAAACTGTGTGGCGAACCCGATCCAGTTGAAGCCTGGTGCGACGGCGGGTGAGGCGGCCGGTGCCGGTGCCGGCGCCGCGTGACCGAACGCGAGCGCGAGCGTGACGAGCGCATAGAGCGGCAGCGTCGCGATCAGTGCCCACGTGAAGGTCCGGTGCATCAGGTCGTGCCCGTAGATCGCGAGCAGCGCGCCGGTCGCGACGGCCGCGATCGCGACGAAACCGCCGTCGATCCCGAACACGTTGTGCACGCCGTCGACCAGCAGCGATACGTTGACGACGTTGAAGCCGACGAACACGAACAGCGTCGCGAGCAGCGCGACGATCACGCCGCGATAGCCGAATTGCGCACGAGACTGGATCATCTGCGGCAGCCCCATCTCGGGGCCCTGCGAGCCGTGAAACGCCATGAAGATCGTGCCGAACATGATCCCGAGCGCGCCCGCGAGCGTCGTCCAGCCGGCGGACAGGCCCATGCCGGGCCCGACGAAGCCGATCGAGATCGTGAAGAAATGGAAGTTGCCAAGGAACCAGAACGGCCCCTGGCTCGTGAGCTTCGCGTGGCGTTCGTGTTCCGGAATGTAGTCGATCGAGTGGTGCTCGATCGCCAGGCCGGCCGATTCGGTGTGGCCGAGATCGAGCGTGTCGGGGCGGTTCATGGCGGTCGTGTCTCCTGGGTCGCACGCGATTCGGCAAGGCGACCGCGTGCGCCTGCCTGCCGCGACGCCGTCGAGGCAGGCGATGAATGTGGGGTGGGGCAGGCGGTGTGGCGCACCGCCGGGCTGCCTAATGAAAAACGGGCAGGCGAGGTTGCCTGCCCGTTGCGGGACGTTACGCGGTGCGCGCGCCGCGCGGCAGCGGCACTTCTTCCTTCCGGCTCGGCGCACCCGCATCGTCGATGCTGACGCGGCGTGAGATCAGCCACACGCACAGCGACGACAGGAGCGCGGCACTCGTGTACTGGAGCGCGAGCGGCCACCATTGCGGTGCGGTGTTCTGCGCGATGATGGTCGCAACCAGCGGCGTGAGGCCGCCGGCGAGTGCGCCGCACACCTGGTACGCGATCGAGATCGCCGTGTAGCGGATCCGCGCGACGAAGATGCCGCTGACGAAGCCCGCGACCACCGCGTAGTAGCCCGATTCCGCGAGTGTCGCGAGGCCGACGCCGACAGTGATCGACAGCGGCGTGCCCATATGCACGAGCGGCAGCATCAGGAACGGGACGATCGCGGCCCATGCGCCGGTGATCAGCAGCACGCGCGTGGTGCCGAAGCGCTGCGCGAGGAACGCGGCCGCGAGCTGCACGACGAACTGCAGCACCGCGACGATCGTCATGCAATGCAGCACCATCGACCGGTCGAGCGACAGGAACTGCGTCGCGTAGCTGATCATGAAGATGTTGCTGAAATACACGCCGGCGATGCCATACACGTTCGCGCCGATCGCGAGCAGCAGCAGCGGCCAGTACTTGAGCGCTTCGCGCAGCGGTTTTTGCGCGATGTTGCCACTTTTCTTGATCTCTTCGAACTCGGGCGATTCCGACACGCTCGCACGGATCACGAAGCCGACGATCAGCAGCACGGAGCTCGCAAGGAACGGCACGCGCCAGCCCCAGCTCATCATGTCTTCCTTCGACAGCGTGCTGATCGCTCCGAACGCGAGCATCGACAGGATCAGGCCGCTCGCGCTGCCGAGCTGCGCGAACGATGCGAAGAACGTGCGCTTGCCTTCCGGCGCATGCTCACCGGCGAGCAGCACCGCGCCGCCCCATTCGCCGCCCACCGCGATGCCTTGCAGCACGCGCATCAGCACGAGCAGGATCGGTGCGATCACACCGGCCTGCGCATGGGTCGGCAGCAGGCCGATCGCGACGGTCGACACGGCCATCAGCATCAGCGTCGCAAGCAACGAGCGCTTGCGGCCGAAGCGGTCGCCGAGATAGCCGAACATCACGCCGCCGAGCGGCCGCGCGAAGAAGCCGACCGCGAACGAGCCGAACGACGCGAGCAGGCTGATGAAGCGGTTTTCGCCGGGAAAGAACAGCGGCCCGAACACGATGGCGGCGGCGGTCGCGTAGCTATAGAAGTCGTACCACTCGATCGTGGTGCCGACGAACGACGCGAGCGCCGCCCGCTTGGGTTGCTTGACGGAAGTCCCCATCTTGATATGTGCTCCTCTGGAATCCTTTGATTTGGAATAAGTGTGGCGCGAGGATCAGTCGCGGTAGGCGACGCCCGGCAGCACGCACAGCAGTTCGTATGCGAGGTTCGCGCCGAGCAGCGCCGTGGTGCCGAACGGGTCGTACGGCGGCGCGACTTCGACGAGATCGCAGCCGACGATGTTCAAGCCCTTCGCGCCGCGGATGATCTCGAGCGCCTGCGGCACCGTGAGGCCCGCGATTTCCGGCGTGCCGGTGCCCGGCGCGTAGGCCGGGTCGATGCCGTCGATGTCGAAGCTGATGTAGACGGGCGTGTCGCCGACGCGCGCGCGCACTTCTTCCATCAGCGGCGCGAGCGACTTGTTCCAGCATTCCTCGGCCTGGACGACGCGGAAGCCCTGCTCGCGGCACCAGTCGAAATCCTCGGCGGCGTAGCCCGTGCCGCGCAGGCCGATCTGCGTGACCTTGTCGCCGTGCAGCAGGCCTTCTTCGACCGCGCGGCGGAACGGCGTGCCGTGCGCGATCTTTTCGCCCATCATCGTGTCGTTTACGTCGGCGTGTGCATCGACGTGGATCAATGCAACCTTGCCGTGCTTGCGGTGGATCGCGCGCAGGATCGGCAGCGCGATCGTATGGTCGCCGCCGAGCGTGATCGGCTTGCAGTCGTGCTCGAGGATCGCGTCGTACGCGGCTTCGATGCGAGCGATGGAATCGTGCAGGTTGTACGGATTGATCGCGACGTCGCCGATGTCGGCGATCTGCAGCGAATCGAACGGCGCGGCGCGCGTGGCCATGTTGTACGGGCGCAGCAGCACGGATTCGGTGCGGATCTGGCGCGGGCCGAAGCGCGCGCCGGTGCGGTTGGAGGTGCCGAGATCGAACGGCACGCCGACGAAACAGGCGTCGAGGCCTGCGGCGCTTGCCACGTGCGGCAGGCGCATCATCGTCGCGATACCGCCGCAGCGCGGCATTTCATTGCCGCCGAGCGGCTGGAAATGGGTGTGGTCGTTCATGGGCTGTCTCTTCCGATGTGGGGTTGCCGTATCATGCGACGCGGCTTGGCGCACAGTTTTACGCGCTCAGCCGGGAAAGAAGAATGCGAAGATATCGACGTAAACATCGATTTTCATCGATGTATGGAAGGGGATGAGCGTGCTGGGGAATCTGTCGACCCTCGATCTGCGGTTGATCCGCGTGTTTCTCGCGGTCACGGACGCAGGCGGCGTATCGGCCGCGCAGGCGGTGCTGAACGTCGGACAGTCGACGATCAGCGCGCAGTTGTCGTCGCTCGAGACGCGGCTCGGCTACCGGCTCTGCGAGCGCGGCCGCAGCGGCTTCCGGCTCACGCCGAAGGGCGAGCGGTTCCATGCGATGAGCCGCAAGCTGCTCGCGGCGCTCGACGAATTCGGGATGGCCGCGCGGCACATGGATCGCCAGCTGGTCGGCACGCTGCACATCGGCCTGATCGGCCATACGCCGGTCAGCCAGAACGCGCGGATCGCCGAGGCGATCGCCGCGTTCCGCACCCGCGACGAGGCCGTGCGTTTCTCGATCTCCGTGCGCGCGCCGGGCGATCTCGAGGAAAAACTGCTGAGCGACGAGATCCAGATCGCGGTCGGCTACTTCTGGCACCGGGTGCCGTCGCTGCACTACACGCCGCTGTTCATCGAGCGCCAGGTCGCGTACTGCGGCCGTGGCCATCCGCTGTTCGACGGCGCTGGCGCGTTGACGCCGGCCGACGTCGCGGGCTTCGAATGGGCGTGGCGCTCGTATCCGCTGCCTGAAGCGCAGATGTCGACGACGCCCGACCGCGTGACCGCGACCGCCGACAACATGGAGGCCGTTGCGCTACTGATCCTGTCCGGCCACCACCTCGGCTATCTGCCGCAGCACTTCGCGGCGCCGTACGTCGCGCAGGGGCTGCTCACGCCACTCAATCCGGAGCAGTTGCGCTACGACGTGACGTTCCACATGGTCGTCGCGCGCAACGGGCGCGGCAATCCGCTCGTGGAGGCCTTTCTCGAGGATCTCGAACGCGCGCACCAGCCGCCCGACATCGCGTAGGCTGCCGGCATCAACAATGTGGAGGAGTGTTGCGGCAGCGTGCCCCGACGCGGCCCACATCGATCGGCGTCGAAGTGACGAACCGGCCGCAGTGTGCGGCTTGCGTGTGCGGTCCGCCCGCAGGCATCACGGTACCGGCAGCCCCGCGTCATGCTTGACCTCGCGCAGCGACAGCGCCGATTCGATCGACGTCACGCCGGGCAGCATCCGCAGCGATTCGCGCAGGAACGTGCCGTAATCGTCGAGATCGCGCGCCACGACCTGCAGCAGATAGTCGGCGGTGCCCGCCACGTTGTGGCACGCCAGGATCCGCTCGATGCCGAGCACTTCCCGCTCGAAGCGGTCGGCGGTCTTGCGGTCGTGTGTCGCGAACCGCACGAGCACGAACGCCACGACGCCGAAGCCGAGTGCCTGGCGCGACAGCTGCGCGCGGTAGCGCTCGATGTAGCCTTCGGTTTCGAGGCGCTTCAGGCGCCGCGCGCAAGGGGTCTCGGAGAGGCCCACGGTGTCGGCGAGGCGGGCAATCGGCAGGCGGCCGTCGCGCTGCACCGCGGCAAGGATGGCGCGGTCGGTTTTGTCGAGTTCGGTCATGTTGGCGGATTCCTAGTGTGGATTCGGTGATTGTGGCGGATTCCCCTACGGATCGCCAATCCTGAGCCAAAGATGGCCAATAATCCCTCGTCCTCTGGCGGCAACATATCGTCGTAAGAGGACAGGGGCAGACCATGATTTCCACGCATTTGCTGTTGATTTATCTCGCCGCGCTGGCGGCCATCTATGCGGTGCCGGGGCCGGACATGGCGCTGGTGCTGCAGACCAGCATCGGCCGCGGCGTGCGGCCGGGGATGGCGGCGGCGGCCGGCCTGTCGCTCGCGCGCACCGCGCACGTGACGCTGTCCGCTTGCGGCGTCGCGGCGCTGATCCGCAGCGCGCCGTGGCTGTACGAAGTGATCCGTTACGGCGGCGCGCTTTATCTCGCCTATGTCGCGATCCAGGTGTTCCGTTCGCCGGTGTTCGCACTCGGCGACGGCGACGCGGCGGCCTCGGCGGGCGAACTGCGCCAGTCGTTCGTGAAGGGCCTGCTCACCAACCTGCTGAACCCGAAGGCGCTGCTGTTCTGCTCGGTGCTGCTGCCGCAGTTCGTGCGCCCCGAGGCCGGGCCGGTCGTGTTGCAGATGTTCGAGCTGGGCGCGCTGCTGGTGGCGGCTGGCGTGTGCTTCGACCTCGCGTGCGTGTTCGGCGCGTCGCGGATCGCCGCGTGGATGCGCGCGCATCCGCTCGCGCAGACGGTGCAGCGCTGGACGTTTTCCGCGGCGCTGATCGGCTTTGCGCTGCGCCTGTCGATGGACTGAGCGCCGATGCGGCGTCGCGCCGGCGCAAGTCGCGCGGCGCGTCGCCGCACCGGATGAAGGCCGTGCGCAACGCCGGCCCGCGCGTGCGCCCCGTCGCGAAAGGGCGTGCGCGCAAATCGTCTGACTGTTCTAAACTCCCTGTTACTTCGCGCTGCGCGAACCCGACCGACCGAACGGAACCGTCTCCCGCCGGCCCTGTCCGATTTCCTGGCTGTTCCGTGCAACGCGGTACCAAGGAGGGTCTGAACATGGCAAGGCATCTTCACGCCGACCGTGAACCCCGCATCGTCGCCGAGTCCAAGTGCCTCGGCCCGTGCGATCCGGCAGAACGCATCCACGTCACGATCATGTTGCGGCGGCAGGAAGAAGGGCAACTCGATACGCTGCTTCACCAGCTCGCCACCGGCGACGCGCAAGCGAAACCGGTGTCGCGCGAAACCTTCGCGCAACGCTTTTCCGCCAATCCCGACGACATTCGCAAGGCCGAGGACTTCGCACGTCGTCACCAACTGACGGTCGATCGCGTCGATCCGGTCGAAAGCGTCGTCGTGCTGTCCGGCACGATCCAGCAGTTCGAAGCCGCGTTCGGCGTCAAGCTCGAGCGCTTCGAGCATCAGTCGATCGGCCAGTATCGCGGCCGCTCCGGCCCGATCGCGCTGCCCGATGATCTCGGCGACGCCGTCACGGCCGTGCTCGGCCTCGACAGCCGCCCGCAGGCGCGGCCGCACTTTCGGCTGCGTCCACCGTTCAAGCCCGCGCGCGGCGGTGCGGCGGGTGTCACGTTCACCCCGATCCAGCTGGCGTCGCTGTATGGCTTTCCGGCCGGCGACGGCGCCGGGCAATGTATCGCGATCATCGAGCTCGGCGGCGGCTACCGCGCGGCCGACATCCAGCAGTATTTCCGCGGGCTCGGCATCACGACGCCGCCGACGCTCGTCGACGTGAACGTCGGCACCGGCCGCAACACGCCGACCGGCGACCCGAGCGGCCCGGACGGCGAAGTCGCGCTCGACATCGAAATCGCCGGTGCGATCGCGCCGGCCGCGAAGATCGCCGTCTACTTCGCGGCGAACAGCGACGCGGGCTTCATCCAGGCCGTCAACGCGGCCGTCAGCGATACGACCAACAAGCCATCGGTGATCTCGATCAGCTGGGGCGGCCCGGAGGCGATCTGGCAGACGCAGTCCGCGCAGGCGTTCAACCGTGTGCTGCAGGCGGCGGCTGCGCAGGGCATCACGGTGTGCGCGGCATCCGGCGACAGCGGCTCGGGCGACGGGCTGCAGGACGGTGCCGATCATGTCGACTTCCCCGCCTCGAGCCCGTACGTGCTCGGCTGCGGCGGCACGCAGCTCGACGCGCTACCCGGGCAGGGCATCCGCAGCGAGGTCACGTGGAACGACGAGGCGGCCGGCGGCGGTGCGGGCGGGGGCGGCGTCAGCACGCTGTTCGACCTGCCGGCGTGGCAGCAGGGGCTGAACGTCACGCGCGCCGACGGCAGCAGCACACCGCTCGCGAAGCGCGGCGTGCCGGACGTCGCCGGCGATGCGTCGCCGCAGACGGGCTACGAAGTGTCGATCGCGGGCACGGCTACGGTGATGGGCGGCACGAGCGCGGTCGCGCCACTGTGGGCCGCACTGATCGCGCGGATCAATGCGGCGGCGAGTGCGGCGGCGGGCGGTGCGACTGCCGGCTGGGTCAACCCGGTGCTCTACAAGAATCCGGGCGCGCTGCGCGACATCACGCAGGGCTCGAACGGCACGTATGCGGCCGCGCAGGGCTGGGATGCATGCACGGGCCTCGGCAGCCCGAACGGTGCGCAGCTCGCCGCGATCCTGACGCGCAAGCCGTCGAGCTGACGGCCGCGGGTCACGTCTTTCCGTATGGCGCGGGCGGCCTGCCCGCGCCTTTTTCTCACCTCCAGGAGCAGCACGATGGGCATCGATTCCGCATCTTCCGGCGGCGTGTATCCGCTGCATCACGGCGACCACAATTCGCATGGCGTGCCGCCGACCGTCAACCCGGTCGCGCTCAGCCTCGGCCGCGACCAGCCGTTCTTCGATCCGGTCGCGTACGGCAACGGCCCCGACGACTCGGTGACCGACACGACCGAGGCGGCCGCGATCACGCATCACACGATCCTGATCGACGGGAAGCGCATCGCCTACACGGCGACGGCCGGCCATCTCGTGACGGTCGACCCGAGCAGTTCGCAGCCCGCCGCGAAGCTTTTCTACGTCGCGTTCACGGCCGACGGCGCAAAGGAAGAAACGCGGCCCGTGACGTTCTTCTATAACGGCGGGCCGGGCTCGTCGTCGGTGTTCGTGCTGTTGGGCTCGTTCGCGCCGAAGCGCATCAAGACGTCGATGCCGGGGTTCACGCCGCCCGCGCCGTACCAGATGGAAGACAATCCGGACAGCATGATCGACCACAGCGACCTGGTGTTCATCAACCCGGTCGGCACCGGCTATTCGGCGGCCGTCGCGCCGAACAAGAACCGCAACTTCTGGGGCGTCGACCAGGACGCCGATTCGCTGAAGCAGTTCATCAAGCGCTACCTGACGAAGAACAACCGCTGGAATTCGCCGAAGTACCTGTTCGGCGAATCGTACGGCACCGCGCGCAGCTGCGTGCTCGCGTACAAGCTGCACGAGGACGGCGTCGACCTGAACGGCGTCACGCTGCAATCGTCGATCCTCGACTACCGGCAGGCCGGCAACCCGGTCGGCGCGCTGCCGACCGCGGCGGCCGACGCGTGGTATCACAAGAAACTCGGCGTCACGCCGGCGCCGACCGATCTCGGCGCGTTCGTCGAGGAAGTCGCGCAGTTCTCGCGCACCGACTACCTGAACGCGTTGCGCACGGTCCCGCATGCGGACCCGGCTGCCGTGCAGAAGCTGTCGCAATACACGGGCATCGATACCGCGACGCTGCAATCGTGGAGCCTCAACATCGCCGGCTACGACACGCGCGGCAATTCTCTGTTCCTGACGACGCTGCTGCATGCGCAGGGGCTCGCGCTCGGCTCGTACGACGGCCGCGTGACCGGAATCTCGTCGGGCATCGCCGGCAAGATCGACCCGAACTCGGGCGGCAACGATCCGACGATGACGGCCGTGACGGGCGTCTATACGGCGATGTGGAACAGCTACCTGAACGAGCAGCTGAAGTTCACGTCGAATTCCGCGTTCACCGACCTGAACGACCAGGCGTTCCAGAATTGGGATTTCAGCCACATCGATCCGACCGGCGCGCAGCAGGGCATCGATGCGCAGGGGAACGTGATCCTCTATACGGCCGGCGATCTCGCCGCGGTGATGGCGCTGAACGTCGACCTGAAGGTGCTGTCGGCGAACGGCTTCTACGATTTCGTCACGCCGTTCTACCAGACCGTGATCGACCTGCAGCAGATGCCGCTCGAGGATCAGAAGGTGCGGCAGAACCTGTCCGCGCGTTTCTATCCGTCGGGGCACATGGTGTATCTCGACGGCGGCTCGCGTACCGCGCTCAAGCGCGACCTCGCGACGATGTACGACGCGACGGTCAGCGATACGGGCGCGCGGATGCGGATACGCGCGCTGCAGGCGTCGAAGACGGGCGGGCACGCGTAGCGGTGCCCGTCGGGAGGATGCCGCGCGCAGGCGTTGTGGTGCGCGCGGCGGTATGGTCCGGCCGGGGCGGCCGGCTTATGCCTGTGCAGTCGGCCAGTCGAACATCGTGTACGGCAGCGCGCGCTTGTGGCGCGAAGCGTCGTAGAAGCGCAGCACCGTTTCGTACACGTGGTCGCTGACCGGCTTGCCTTCGAGGAAATCGTCGATCTCGTCGTAGCTCACGCCGTACGCGTGCTCGTCGGGGCGCAGCGGGCGCAGTTCCTCGAGGTCGGCCGTCGGCACCTTCATCACGATCAGTTCCTCGCCGCCGAGCGCACGGGCCACCGCGCGCACGCGACGCTTGTTCAGCCCCGCGAGCGGCAGGATGTCCGCGCCGCCGTCACCGAACTTCGTGAAGAAACCCATCAGCGACTCGGCCGCGTGATCGGTGCCGATCACGATGCCGCGCTGCGCACCGGCCACCGCGTACTGCGCGATCATGCGCTCGCGCGCCTTGATGTTGCCGTGCACGAAGTCCTGCTGCGCCGGCGTCTCGAACACATGGCCAGATGCGGCCAGCGCGCCGAGCATCGCGTCGGCGGCGGGCTTCACGTTGACGGTCAGTTCCTCGTCCGCGCGGATGAACGCGAGCGCGCGCTGTGCATCGGCTTCGTCGTTCTGCACGCCGTTCGGCAAGCGCATGGCAACGAAGCGGGCATCGTAGCCGTCGGCGCGCAGCTTTTCGACCGACAGTTGCGCGAGCCGGCCGGCCGTCGACGAATCGACGCCACCGCTGATGCCGAGCACGTAGGTCCGCAGGCCGGTCGAACGCAGGTATTGCGCGAGGAACTCGACGCGGCGGGCGATCTCGGCCTCGGCGTCGAAGTGCGGGGCGACGTTCAGTTCGGCAATGATCGCGCGTTGGCGGCTGGCGTAATCGGCGGATGTCATGAAGGGAGTTCCGGAACGAAATCAAGGCGCCCATCATAAGCGCAATCGCGGCGCTGCGCCGCGCCGGGCGTGCGATCCGGCGATCTCGCGTTGCTTCGGCGAGACGGGCTGCCTCGCCGTGGTGCACGGTGCGCCGGGCGGGTGCAGGATGCCGCGCGCGGGGCATCCTGGCGCACGGCTCCGATGCGGGTACCGGCCCCGTGGCGCGCGTCAGCGCCGCGCGAGCACGACACCCACCAGCGCGAGCGCGAAGCCGGCAAGCTGGATCGCGGCGAGCGTTTCGCCGAACAGCCAGTAGCCCTGCAGCGCGGCCAGCGGCGGCGCGAGGAACAGCAGCGATGTCGCGCGCGCGGCGTTGCCGCGCCGCAGCATCCACATCAGCATCGAGATTGCGGCGCCGGACAGGAACACGACACCCCACACGAGCGACACCCACAGCGTCGGCGCGCCGATCCAGCGCGTCTCGTGCAGCAGCGCGACGAAGATCGCCGCGACGATGGCCGCACCGAAGTTCTGGATGGCAACGGCCGTGCGCAGGTCGCTCTGCGCGAGCTTGCCTTTCTGGTACAGCGAGCCCGCGGTGATCGACCCGACCGCGAGCACCGAGACGGCGACGACCAGCCACGCGGGCGCCGCGCCCGGCGGCGGCGCGACGCCGCCCGTGACCTTCGGCGCGAGCACGAGTGCGACGCCGGCGAGCCCGAGCGCCATCCCGAACCAGCCGCGCGCGGGCAGGCGCTCGTTGAACAGCGGGACGGCGAGCACGGCGGTGGCGAGCGGCTGCAGCGCGCCGAGCAGCGCCATGACGCCCGCGTTCAGCCCTTGCGCGACGGCCCAGTAGCTCGCGCCGAGATAGACGCCCTGCAGCAGCGCGCCCGCGATCAGATGACGCGGCCATTCGCGTCGGGCCGGCCACGGCGCGCGCGTGACGAGCGCCACCGCGCCGAACAGCGTGGCCGTGCCCGCGAAACGCGCGAGCAGGAACAGGTTGGGATCGGCGTAGGGCTTGATTGCCCGCGCAACGATGAAGCCGGTGGACCAGAGTGCGACGAAGGCGGCGGCGACGATCGAGGTCAGCATGCGTGGCGGGCCGCGAGGCGGCCGGACAGAATCGTAAAGCCAGCCAGTATCGGGGGAAGCGATTCCGGCGTCTTGTCGAATCCTGCACTCATGCTGCGTGCCGCGCATGCGGCCGTCGGGCCGGGCGGGGCAGGGGAGGGGCGCCGCCCCGCAGGCGGAGCGGGCGAGCGTGAAGCCGCGGGGATCAGTCGATCGAGAAGGTGTCGAGCGGCTGGTTGGCGCGAGCGTCGGTCGCGAAGCGCGCGGCGAGCTGTTCGTACAGCCGGCGTGCCTCGTCGAGCGTCAGATCGATCCAGTACGGATCGCCGGCCGCGTCGTTGAGTCGTTCGGGCGGAAACTGGATTTCGATCACACTGCCTTTGCGATACATGGCGCGAGCCCCTTTGCTTGGTCTGTCGTTCGGCGAAGCGCAAAGTGTAGCAACCGGCGCCGCGCCGATTCGCGCGCGTCGGGCAATACAGAATTTCGCTTTCGGGAAACCCGGCCGGCCCGGTTTCGCGCCGCAGTCAAATGCCGGTCAAACGGCCGTAATACAATGGTCGGCTTACCCATTACCAGTCGCCTCGGGCGCATACGCGATGCTGGCGGAACAACGTCATCAATTCATCCTGTCGGAGCTCGGACGGTCGGGCGCATTGTCGGTTGCGGAACTCGTCCGCTCGCTCGACGTGTCGCGCGAGACCGTGCGGCGCGACCTGAACGCACTGGCCGCACGCGGCCTGCTCGTGATGACGCACGGCGGCGCGCTGGCGGCTGATCGCCGCGAGCCGAGCCTGTCCGAGCGCGAAGCCGCGAACGCCGAAGCGAAGCGCACGATCGGGCGGCGCGCGGCCGAATTCGTGCCCGACGATGCGTCGGTGCTGATCGATTCGGGCAGCACGCCGCATGCGGTTGCGCTCGCGCTCGCCGACCGGCACCGGCTGTCGATCTACACGAACGACTGGCGCACCGCGTTCGTGCTCGCCCGGCGCAACGGCAACCGCGTGACGCTGCTCGGCGGCGAGTTGTCCGACGACGAGGACGCCACCTTCGGGTTTGACACGATCCAGCAGCTTGCGCAGTACCACGTCGATTTCGCGTTTGTCGGCGCCGGCGGCATCACGCCCGACGGCGAATGCACCGACTACTCGCGGCTCGCGGCCGAGGTGCGCAGCCGGATGATCGCGGCGGCCGGCACCGCGATGATCGTCGCCGACCATTCGAAATTCGGTCGCGTGACGCCCGTGCGGATCAACGGCACGGCGGCCGCCCGCTATCTCGTGACCGAACGCGCGCCCGACAAGGCCGTGCGCCGTGCGCTGACCGCGCGCGGGATCGAGCTGCTCGTGTGCGACTGACGCGCGTCCGACATACAAGGTTCATCGAATCGTCATCCTGCGGGAAGACGCGCCGTCAAGACTGACCCATTCATCTCGACCGGCCGCAAGGCCAGGGAGCAACGAATGACCGTCAGCGTGCGCAGCTATCTTTCCCCTACCCTGGTCCTGCTGGCCTTCGACTGGCCCGATGCGGCGTCGCGGTCCGATTTCCTCGGCTTCGCGATCCGGCGCACGCCGGGCTTCTGGTCGGCCGACGGCAAGACGCGCGCGCCGGACAGCTGGCTGCCGAACCGCCTGACGTTCGATGGCCCGGCCGCGCACACGCAGGGCGACGCGCCGACCGACCAGGCGCCGATCCAGAAATTCATGTGGTGGGATGCGCGCATCGATCCGCAGGACCGCGGCGCGTCGTTCCGCTACGACGTGTATCCGGTCGTCGGCACGCCGGCGAACCTGCAGGTGCTCGACGCGCAAGCCGGCGTGTGCGACGTGGTGCTGCCCGCGCACATCGAGGACGGCATCGGCACGTGGTTCAACCGCGCGGTGGTCAGCTCGCAGGCGTTCGCGAAGCAGGTCGCCGCGCTGGGCCTCGCGCCGAACGCGGCACCGAGCGACGCGCAGGCGCTGAAGCTGCGCACGTGGCTCGCGAACGACATGGAGCAGGTGTTCGCGGAGATGCTCGACCCCGCGTCGCGCGCGGCGTCGGCGGTCTATCACCTGACCGACACGCTGTGGGCGCTGCCCGCGTTCGAAGCGTTCGGACGTCAGCACGGCGAAGCGTCGCTCGCGATCGTCTACGACGCGCACACGACGGCGCGCAAGGGCAAGCCGCCGCTGCCGTCGCCGAACCAGCCGGCCGTCGACGCGCTTCAGGGTCTCGCGACGCTCGCGCCGCGCGACAAGACGCACATCATGCACGACAAGTTCATCGTGACCGATGCGTCGTCGAACCCGGTGCCCGCGCGCGTGCTGACCGGCTCCGCGAACTTCACGACCGAGGGACTCACGGAGCAGGCGAACGTGCTGCACGCGTTCGATTCGCCCGCGCTTGCCGCGCTGTACAACGATCGCGCGCATGCGCTGGCCGGGAATCCGTCGATCGCGGAGACGGCGAAGCTGTCGCCGGGCTGGTCGGAACCGATGACGATCGGCAGTGCGCAGGTGCGTGTCGCGTTTTCGCCGGAGCCGGCGGGGCAGCGCACCGAGATCGACACGATCGTCGCCGCGATCGCGGCCGCGAAGCATTCGGTGTCGTTCTGCCTGTTCATGCCGACCGACGCGGCGCTGCGCGACGCGTGCTTCGCTGCCGGCGACCGTGGGCTGATGATGTTCGGGCTGGTGAACAAGATCAACGTCGGCAGCGCAACGAAGGCCGATGCCGAGCAGCAGGCCGGCCAGACGCTCGATGCGGCGACGCTCGCGAACCTCGAGCTGTATCACCGCAGCCGCGACAACCACGACGTGATCGATGCCGCGTATTTCTCGCCGGCCACCGTGCCGCAGGGTTTCGAGCCCGAATTGCGCCTGTTCCCGGGGGAACCGGCGCCGGCCTTTCCGCCCGTCGTGATCCATCACAAATTCATCGTGATCGATGCCGAAGGCGCGAATCCGGTCGTCTATACGGGCTCGGCGAACATGAGCCGCAACTCCGAGCAGTTCAACGACGAGAACCTGCTCGAGATCCGCGACCCGCGGATCGCGGCGATCTATCTCGCGGAATTCCTGCGGCTTTACGAGCACTACCGCGCGCGGGCACTGTCGATCAACGCGAAGCAGCACGGCACGGACGCCGGCACGGGTGCGCATGCGCGGCTCGCGCTTGCGCCCGATTCGAGCTGGGCGAAGAAGTATTACGTGGCGGGGAGCCCGGAAGAGAAGGCGCGGATCGCACTGGCGTCGACCGCGCCGACGGACTGACGCATGAGTACGCGACGGGCGCGGATGTCGCGCGCCCGAGGTGTGGCTGGCAGGGGAAAGCGGCTAGCGCCGCCGCTTACGCGGCGACGTAGCGCAGCACGGCGTCGGCGATCGTGTCGCGATGCCGCGCGCGCAGGCGCGGCGCCGACGGATCGCGGCCGAACGCGGCGCCGAACGTGTAGCGGTTCGACACGCGGTGGAAGCAGAACGAGCTGATCAGCAGGTGCAGGTCGAATGCGTCGATGTCCGTGCGGAACGCGCCGCTCGCCGCGCCGCGCTCGACCAGTTCCTCGAGCGTCTTGATGATGCTGACGTTGCGGTTCTTGAACGACTTGAGCTGCTCGAGATACTTCGCGCCGTGGATGTTCTCGATCGACACGAGGCGGACGAAGTCGCGATGCTTGTCGTGATAGTCGAACGTGAATTCGACGAGGCGGCGCATGCCCTCGCGCGGTTCCATGTCGCCGACGTGCAGTTCCTGCTCGAGCGCGCGGATGTCGCCGTACACCTTCTCCAGCACGGCCTCGTACAAGCCTTCCTTGCTTTCGAAGTAGTAGTAGAGCATCCGCTTGGTCGTGTTCGTGCGCTCGGCGATGGCATCGACGCGCGCGCCGGAGAGGCCCATCGCGGAGAATTCCTGCGTGGCGACGTCGAGGATGTTGCGCTTGGTTTGCTCGGGATCGTATTTGCGCCGCGCATCGGACGGAAGCGCGCGGGGGGCGGACGTGGCGGCCTTGCTTCCTGCTTTCATGTGACTTTATTGTGGCTTCGGCGGCTTGGAAAAGCCATTCTAGCATGTGGAAAATTCCCGCCCGGCCGACCTCGCGCTCTAATCGGCAGGGCGGTTCCGGCCGCCGTGGCCGCCGCTCAGCGGCGGCAGGACGCGAGCGCGTCGCGGGCCTGGTATGCGCTGTACGTGAGCTGCGCGGCGGCGAGGCCCGCCAGCCCGAACGTGCGCGTGAGGCCGAATGCGTTGAAGCCTTCCGGCACCGGCCGGCCTTCGGCCAGCGCGGCCGCGAGCGCTTCGCCGGCGACCGTGGTCGGCGCCATCCCGTGGCCGCCGAACGCGATCGCGTGCCACACGCCGTCCGCGTCGCGGCCGATCTGCGGCATCTTGTGCCGCGCGTAGCTCATCAACCCGCCCCACGCGTAGTCGACCTTCACGCCTTCCAGTTGCGGATACACGCGCAGCAGGTCGCGCCGCAGCAGGCGCGCGATCGCGTCGGGGCCGCGGTCGAGCACGGAGATCCGGCCGCCCCACAGGATGCGCGTGTCCTTCAGCGGGCGGTAATAGTCGAATGCGAAACGCGTGTCGTAGATCGCGTACGGTGCGTCGATCGCGTCGGGCAGGCGCTCGCCGAGCGGTTCGGTCGCGATCACGTAGGTCGCGATCGGCAGCACCGCGCGCTCGATACGCGGCGACACGCCGCGCGCGTAGCCGCCGCCGGCGAACACGACATCCTTCGCGCGCACCGTGCCCTGCGCGGTGCGCACGACGTACCCGGCGCCTTCGCGCGCGATGCCGAGCGCGGCCGAACGTTCGTAGATGCGCGCGCCGCCGCGCGCGGCAGCGGCCGCGACGCCGAGCACGTACTTGAGCGGGTGGAAGTGGAAGGCGTTCGGCTCGAACAGCCCGCCGTAATAGCGCTGCGTCTTCAGCCGCTCGCGCAGCGCGTTCGTCGAGACGGGCTCCCAGTCGACGCCGAGTTCGTTCTTCATCAGCGTGCGCACGCCGTCGAGTCGGGACGGATCGTCGAACCAGTTGGCGAGCATCACGCCCTGGTCGACGATGTCGCAGTCGATGCCGTAGCGCGCGATCCGCGCGCGGATCAGGTCGACCGCGTCGACGGTGAGCCGGTACAGCCGGCGCCCTTCGTCGCGGCCGAGCGTGCGCAGCAGGTCCGCGTTGTCGAGGCTGTAGCCGCCGAACACGAAGCCGCCGTTGCGGCCGGACGCGCCGAAGCCGACCCGTTCGCCGTCGAGCACGACCACGTCGCGCATGCCGCGCTCGACGAGGCCGAGTGCCGTGCACAGGCCGGCGAGCCCGCCGCCGACGACGCACACCTGCGTGTCGATCGTGCCGGTCAGTTGCGGATAGGGCTGGCGGGTAACGGTGGCTTCGTAGAAGTTCTGCATGTGATTCTGTGACTCGTAAACGGCGAAAAAAAACGGACGGCGCGTCGATCTTGCCTGAACGCGCGCGCCGCGTCGAATGGAGGTTGTCAGGACGAACCGGCGGCGCTGTTCAGTCGGCCGCCGGCTCGCTGTGTTTCGTTACGCGCCCGACGTCGGGTTCGCGGGGCGGGCGATGTAGCCCGGTTGCTCGGCATGGGCCTGCGCCTCGGCCGCCTCGGCCGCTGCGGCCTTCGCGTTGCGTTCGATCCACGGCGCGATCTCCATGTCCTCGTAGCGGACCAGCCGGCATTTGCGCACGAGCGCGTAGCCGAGCCAGATGACGAAGAAGAACGGCACGCCGATGTAGGTCGCGGTGACGCCGGCCCAGTCGATCTTGTCGCCGAGGAACGCCTGGTAGTCCTGGCCCAGCGCGATGACCGCGCACAGCACGAACGCGAAGATCGGCCCGAACGGGAACCACTTCGACCGGTACGGCAGCTGGTCGAGCGAGTAACCCTGCTTCAGCAGGCCCTTCCGGAAACGGTAGTGGCTGATCGCGATGCCGAGCCACGTGATGAAGCCGGCCATGCCCGACGTGTTCAGCAGCCACAGGTAGACCGTCTTGTCGCCGTACAGCGACGTGAGGAAGCAGAGCGCACCGATGGCCGTCGTCGCATACAGCGCATTGCGCGGCACGCCGCCGCGTGACAGCTTCGCGAAGATCTTCGGCGCGCGGCCTTCGACGGCGAGGTTGAAGAGCATCCGCGTGGACGCATACATGCCCGAGTTGCCGGCCGACAGCACGGCCGTCAGGATCACCGCGTTCATCACGCCGGCCGCGACTGCGAGGCCCGCGTGGCGGAACACCAGCGTGAACGGGCTCACGCCGATGTCGGTCACGTCGCTTTTCAGCAGGCTCGGGTCGGTATAGGGAATCAGCACGCCGATCACGAAGATCGCGAGCACGTAGAACAGCAGGATGCGCCAGAAGATCTGGCTCACCGCGCGCGGGATCGTCTTGCGCGGGTTTTCCGATTCGCCGGCCGCGACGCCGATCATTTCCGTGCCCTGGAACGAGAAGCCGGCGATCATCGCGACGCCCATCAGCGCCGGCAAGCCACCCGCGAACGGCGCGTCGCCGATCGTGAAGTTGGTCCAGCCCGCGCTCGGGCCGCCCTTCAGAATGCCGAAGATCATCATCAGGCCGACACCGAGGAACGCGACCACCGTCAGCACCTTGATCAGCGCGAACCAGTATTCGGCCTCGCCGAAGCCGCGCACCGACAGCGCGTTGAGCGCGAAGATCAGGGTCAGGAAGAGCGCGCTCCACCAGACGCCCGGCACGTGCGGAAACCAGTAGTTCATCACGAGCTGCGCGGCGACGAGTTCGACCGCGAGCGTGACGGCCCAGCTGTACCAGTAGTTCCAGCCGATCGCGAAGCCGAAGCCTTCGTCGACGAACTTCGAGCCGTAAGTGGCGAACGAGCCCGACACGGGCATGAACGCAGCCATTTCGCCGAGGCTCGTCATCAGGAAGTAGACCATCAGGCCGATCAGCATGTACGCGACGATCGCGCCGCCGGGGCCGGCCTGCGAGATCGATGCGCCGGACGCGACGAACAGGCCCGTGCCGATCGAGCCGCCAATCGCGATCATCCGCAGATGGCGCGCCTGCAGGCTGCGGTGGAGGGACGGCTTCGCGGGGCGCGAGCCGGACGAGTCGGGGGAATCTGGGCGAGCATCAGAATGCATGGGCGAGGGCTGGGCGCTGTCTCCGGATTGTTTTTTGGCTACGAAGCGCAACTCGTCGCCGGCCGCCGGCCGGACGGCGGCGGTGCCGTGCGGGCCGGGTTCGGGGGAACCGGGCCGCATTGCGCGTCGCGTTCGTCTGTCGTCCGGCCGCATTCGGGCGGCCGTCGGCGCGCCGGGTGCGGTGCACCTCGACGCGCCCCGATTGTGTGGGGCCGTGGCGCGGGCGGCAAACGATATTTCCGAACAGGGTGATGCAACTTTGTCATCAACTCGCAAGCTGACCGACGCGGCCGCCGGGGCGCGCCGATGGCCTGCGGGTCAAGCTTGAGACATGTATCGGCGCGACCAGGGGCGAGGGGGATCTGTCTCGCCGGGGTATTGCGTTTTCGGAATGAAGTCGTGAGTTAATATCAATAGCGGCCCGACTTGTGGCCGCCGACAATGTCATTCATGGATCGTGCCTTGCGAGGCGGGTGCGCGCCGTCCGGCCGGGTTTCCGGCGGCGGCGCTGCGCGATGCGCCGGACGGCGCACCGGGCCCGCCGCGCGGCGCATCCGCTTGCACAGGGCGCGCGAACGCGCTCCAATCGAATCACGCGGGCGGCGCTGCCGCCGCACCGATCAATCTGTCCCTGAAGAGGAAGTGATGCAATTCAACGACATTCTTGCTGCGCTCGATATCGATCTCGCCCAGTGGAAAGGCAATGCACTGACCGCGCGTTCGCCGCTCGACGGCGCGACGCTCGCGACGCTGGCTGTCGATACGCCGGCCGACGCAGAGCGCAAGATCGACGCTGCGCACGACGCATTCCTCAAGTGGCGCACGGTGCCGGCGCCGGTGCGCGGCGAGTTCGTGCGCGTGTTCGGCAACGTGCTCCGTGAGCACAAGGCCGAACTGGGCCGTCTCGTCACGCTTGAAGCCGGCAAGATCACGTCGGAAGGGCTCGGCGAAGTGCAGGAAATGATCGACATCTGCGATTTCGCGGTCGGCCTGTCGCGCCAGCTCTACGGTCTGACGATCGCGTCCGAGCGCCCGGGCCACCGGATGATGGAAACGTGGCACCCGATCGGCGTGTGCGGCGTGATCTCGGCGTTCAACTTCCCGGTCGCCGTGTGGGCCTGGAACGCGGCGCTCGCGTTCGTGTGCGGCGATTCGGTCGTGTGGAAGCCGTCCGAAAAGACGCCGCTCACCGCGATCGCGTGCCATGTGCTGCTCGAGAAGGCGATTCGCGAGTTCGAGAAGACGCATCCGGGCGTCGCGCCGAAGGGCCTGAGCCAGCTGGTGCTCGGCATGCGCGATGTCGGCGAGGTGCTGACGGCGTCGAAGAAGGTGCCGGTCGTCAGCGCGACGGGCAGCGTGCGGATGGGCCAGGAAGTCGCGAAGGTGCTGAGCCAGCGTCTCGCGCGCGGCATCCTCGAACTCGGCGGCAACAACGGGATGATCGTCGCGCCGAGCGCGGATCTGGATCTCGTCGTGCGCGCGGTCACGTTCGCGGCGGTCGGTACGGCCGGCCAGCGCTGCACGACGCTGCGTCGCCTGATCGTGCATCGCAGCCTGGTCGAACAGCTGCTGCCGCGCATCGAGAAGGCCTACACGTCGGTGAAGGTCGGCAACCCGCTTGAAGAAGGCACGCTGGTCGGCCCGCTGGTCGATCGCGCGTCGTTCGACGCGATGCAGAAGGCGCTGGGCGATGCACGCGAGCAGGGCGGCGAGGTGAAGGGCGGCGAGCGCGTCGACGTCGGTCACGCGGATGCGTACTACGTGCGTCCGGCCATCGTGCGGATGCCGAAGCAATCGGCGGTGGTCGAGCGCGAAACCTTCGCACCGATCCTGTACGTGATGGTCTACGACAACTTCGACGACGCGATTGAACTGCACAACGCGGTGCCGCAAGGCCTGTCGTCGGCGATCTTCACGAACGACATGCGCGAGGCCGAGCAGTTCATGTCGGCAGCGGGCAGCGACTGCGGGATCGTCAACGTGAACATCGGCACGAGCGGCGCGGAAATCGGCGGCGCGTTCGGTGGCGAGAAGGAAACGGGCGGCGGCCGCGAGTCGGGTTCGGATGCGTGGAAGGCTTACATGCGCCGCGCGACGAACACGATCAACTACAGCCGTCAGCTGCCGCTGGCACAGGGCGTGAAGTTCGACGTTTGATGCGGCGCGCCGGTTTCGGCGCTGCGTGTGAGTAGAAAGGGCCGGCTGCCGCGTTGCGGTGCCGGCCCTTGGTGTTTTGGGGCGGCGCAATGCGGTATCGTGCGCGTTGGCGCCGATCAGGGTGATGGGCGCGGGGGATTGGATGACAGGCCGGGAACGCGCGCGGGCGACACGTCGACAGATGCGTTTCCCGGCGAACGGATCAACCGGCCCCGGCTGACGGTATCGGGATCGTGAACGGAAACGAGCTTTTCGCGAGACTGGCGATGTGGGCGCCGGTCGACCTGCAGGTCTATGCGTCTGCGTGTTTGCGTCGTTATTGCGACGCAAACGGGGTTTCGCACGCGGCCATCGATGCCCTCCTCGCGCATCTCGATGCCATCGCGGTCGCCCGGAGCCTGCCCGAGTGGGCGAGCCAAGGAGCCTTGCTCGAACTGAACGGCAGAGGCGATCCGGTTCCGCCAGGCGTCGAATCGGCACTGCCGGACGGCGAGTTGCCAAGGTTCATGGCGTTGGTCGAGGCCGTCGTCGAAGTCGGGATCGTCGATCTGTACGGCGCGAGAACCGATCGGCCGCTGGCTTTTCTTCGCAAGACGATCGCCGTCCTGGAGCAGGGCGGGATTCCGTTGCCGCCATTGACGAAGGTGTCGGGTCGATCGGCATCGGGTTGAATACCGCGAAACCAACTGCAAGCAAGCGAGACAAGATGGACGACATCAAAAGCAAGGTCAGGTTTGTCATTCCGGTGAAGCCGAAGGGCATCCGGGACATGGTGGATTTCTATGGGCGTGGCCTGGGCTTTCAGGTCGTAGACGACCACGAAGTCTTGTTCGGGGGCGACGCCGGAGCCGGTCTGTTCGTCTATCGGGAGAAGCGCGATCCGGTCAGCGGCATCTCGATCCTGCAGATCTGGGTCGAAAAGGACTTCGGTGTCTTTTGCCGGCATCTGAAGGAGATCGGCGCGACGTTCACGGAGATCGCGCGCATGCGGGCCGGCTACGCAGCGCACGTCCTGGATCCCAGCGGAAACCTGATCACGATCCGGTGCGATGAGGATGACGCGCAGAACGACGAGATCGTCTACGGCTGGCCGGAGACGGTCACGATCGACTGACCGGATCGAGACGGAGAGGAAGAATGGATACGCTCGCCGACCTGATACGGGATGAATCGCTCTTTCAAGCGGATTGCATTGCGTTCAGCCGGACACGCGTGATCGGCTACACGGTGGCCGGTTCGCGGCTGGATCTGGATGAGGCGATCGAGATCGACGTATCGGAGGTCACCGATGCGTTCGAGCGATTTTCGATCGAGATCGACGGGGTGACCTATGCGGGCGGCGAGGGTGCGTCGCACGGGTCGTACGGCTTCTTTTACAAGCGGACGGGACACCGCGTCGACTGGATCGTGATGTCGACGACGTCGGATCCGTTCGTCGCCGCCCGGCGCGCGGGCGGCGCCATCGCATTCATGACGCAGGCCGGACATGAATGGGTGGTGTCCGGGGACGATGTCGCGAACCTGCGCATCGACCGCGGACAGCCTCCTGTCTAGCGCGAACGCGCGCGGCGCGGAACGTGCATCACTGCTCCGCCACCGGCATGTTCTGCACGACCAGCATCTGCGGGCTCGACAGCGTGATCCCCGCTGCGCGCAACTGTTTCAGGATTTCGAACAGCAGATCGCTCTTCGTCGAACCGGCGATCCGCGGGCTCGACACGTAACCCGTCACGCTCAGCGTGATGCCGTCCGGGGTGAGCTGGCTGAACGTGACCGACGGCGCCGGCTTCTCGAGAATCGCGTCATGCGAGCGATACGCGTCGAGCAGCAGGTCGCGCACCTGCTCGGGATCGGTGTTCAGCGGGAACGTCAGCGCCAGCGTCGCGACGCCCTGCGTGCTGTTGCCCATCGTCACGTTGCGCACGTTCTGCGAGATCAGCTGCGAATTCGGCACGATCACGGTCGAGCGGTCGCTGAGCTGGATCTCGGTCGCCCGCACGTTGATGCGGCGGATGTCGCCTTCGACGCCCGCGATGCTGACCATGTCGCCCACCTTTACCGGGCGCTCGGTCAGCAGGATCAGCCCCGACACGAAGTTCTTCACGATCTCCTGCAGGCCGAAGCCGATACCCACCGACAACGCGCTGACGATCCATGCGAGGTTGTTCCACCGGACGCCGAGCAGCCCGAGCGTCATCAGCACGAGCAGCACGTAGCCGACATTGGTGAACAGCGTGATCAGCGACACGCGCATGCCCGTATCCATGCCGAGTGCGGGCATGAACTCGCTGTCGAGCCAGCGGCGCAGCGAGCGCAGCAGGTAGAAGCCGATCGCGAACCCGATCACGGCGTTCAGGATCCGGTCGGGCATGATGTTCAGGCTCTGCAGCCGCTGGCTGCCGATCATCGCGACCGCGCTGTCGAGCAGGTCGCCCGGCGTCGTGCCGAAACCGCCCGTCAGCAGCGCGATCGCCGCGATCAGCATCAGCAGGCTCGTGCCGAAACCGGACAGGACCGTGCGGGCCTGGTCGAGGTGCCGGTCTTCGAGCGCGAACAGGTGCTTGATCTGCTGGCCGGTCGACAGGCTCGACGAGAACAGGCTTTCGCTCGCATCGCGCGTCAACTGGATCAGGATGTAGGTTGCGCACAGCACGATCTCGAACCACACGAGTTCGTACGTGATGAAGCGCGCGACCGTGATGTAACCGATCAGGAGTGCGATCAGCGACGCGACGATCGCCAGCGTGACGCCGGCGTGGATCAGCCCGGCGAGCGTCGAGCGCTGCTCGGGCGCCTCGCCGGCCGCCGCAAGCGCGGTGCGTGCGCGGTTCGAGCGCAGCAGCGACGCGCCGACCGTCAGCGCGACGACGAGCGACACGATACCGCGGCCGAACAGCGTGACCGACAGGCTGGTGTCGACGATCCGGTTGATCGATTCGAGCGTGCCGGACATCAGCAGCAGCGCCGCCAGGATGCCCGGGAAGGGCTTCATCGCGCGTGCGACGGGATCGGCGAGCGCGGGCAGGCGCCACGACGGATGCTTCGTGCAGAGCAGCGCACGGCCGAGCCCGGCGATCAGCGCGCAGGTCGCGGCGAGCTTCGCGAACTGGTCCCACAGATCGGTCAGCGACGGCGTGAGCGCGTAGTGGCGCGCGACGGCGAGGTAGAGGATCTGAATGGCGATGGCCGTGGCCAGGAACGTCGACAGCGCGGTCGACAGTGCCAGCGCGCTGCGGCGCAGGCGGGTGTGCGGCAGGCGGTTCAGCGCGATCCACGCGAGCCCGCGCTCGATCAGCCGGCGGCCGCCGAGCCACGCCGCGAACGCGGCGATCAGCAGCACCGTCGTGATCGCGCGCTGCCCGGGCACCCACGACGAATGCAGCATGTCGAACAGTTCGTCGTCGAAATCCTCGAGCCGCTGGCGGTCGTCCGGCGACAGGTGGAACAGCGGCAGCCAGAACTGCGCGCTGAAGATGCTGCCCGAACGGAACGCGAGCTGGTTCTTCAGCAGGCCGCGATGGAGCTTCGCGAACTGCTCGGTCAGGTTCGTGAGGCTGGTCTTCTGGTCAGCCGCCTGCTTCAGCGCCGCATCGATCTGCGTCTTGCGTGCGTCGAGCGTGGCCCGCTGCTTCGCGACGGCTGCCGTTTCCGGCGCGGCACCTTCGGCTGGCGGCGGGCCGAGCACGTCGAGTTGCGCCTGGATCTGCGCGCGTTGCGGCGTGAGATCGCTTTGCAGTTTCGCGACGTCGCTGCTCAGCTCCTGCGCAGAGTCGTCGAGCGCATCGAGTTCCTTGCTGTTGGTCGACGTCGAGGTCTGCTGCTTGATGCGGTCGAGCTCGACCTGCATCTGCTTGAGCTGCGTGACGGCGTCGCTCAGCGAGATGGCCGGCACGGGTGCGCCGACGCCGCTCGCCATCGGGGCCGAGGCGGCCCCGGGAAACGCCGACGCGGTCGCGATCGCCGCGAACTGCAGCAGCGCGATCAGCGCGATCCGGCGCGCGTAGAGGGATAGTCGTTGTATGGACATGGAATGCTTACGATTTGCCGACAATGCCGGTCGCCGAAAGGCGCCCGGAAGCCGGTGGTTGGCCCGGTAGCATGTTACCGGGGCGCGGAGGTGAACGACTCCCGAATGTGCATCTGTGGTGTCGCGGCGGCCGAAAAGGGGGACACACGGCGGGACGGGCTGTTTGCGCCGTTTTACGGCGGGTGTGTCGATCGAATTGCGCCGGAACGGGTGCATTTTTGGCGGCGGGCGATGGCCGGCGGCGGGACAGACGGTTACGAAATTTACATAAAGCCGGCGCGTGGGCGAACCGGACAAACGGGGCATGAGTCGCTGCCAGGTGCAGGGGAACGGGTGGCTGGACATTGTCCGGCCGTCCGGTCGTCGTACAATCCCGCGAGTTACCGGCAGGTCGTCCGGAGCACGAGACGCGGCTCGGTCGCCGAGCGTCGAAATACGAACAACGAAAAGAATCCTGAGAGCGTGGCAGATCAAACCCTTCCAACGAGCGCGGCGGATGAATGGGCAACGTCGTGGCCGTCCGATGCGGATCCGGGCGATAGCGTGCCGTTCGGCGAAGGTTTCAGTGCGCGCGGCGACGTTAACGTCAGCCGGCCGGTGCCGGTGGCTAACGCGATTCCGCACCCGGGCACGCTCGCGGCCGATGTCCATCAGACCCGACGTCGAGACGGAGGCGAGTGATGGCGCTTCACCCACGGAAGATCGAAAGCGTTCTGCGGCTCGATGCTCAGGCACGACTCGATTACTTCATTCGCAAGATTGCCGACTCGGAAGTCGTCTGGGGCCTGTTCGATACGGGGTGGGCGACCGCAACCGCAGAGGGCCGCATGGCGATTCCGTTCTGGCCCGAGCAGGACTTCGCGGCGCTATGTGCCGATGACGCGTGGACGGGCTTTCATGCGAAAGCGATTCCGCTCGACGCGTTCTTGTCGCGCTGGCTGCCCGGGATGGAGAAGGATCAAAGGCTATGCGCGGTTTTTCCGGCGCCGGCAGACAACGGGCAGCTTGTATTGCCGCGGGATCTGCTGGCGTCGATCCGGTTGGAACTGACGCAATATGAGTGAAGCGAAACGCGTTCGCTTCGGGACACGAATCAGGTTGAGGGTGTGATGCATGGGCTATTCCATCAATAAAAGCGATGTCATTCCGTATTCCCCGGACGCGCTGGGCAACTTCTTTTGCTATGCGTACGAGTGGGTGGATAACCTGAATTTCTGTCGCCCTGCCAGCGAATTCCTGAGCGATCCGGCGCCGTATGAACAGCTTGCACGCGAGCGGTTCCTTCAGGAAGGCTGGAGGGGAGATGGCCGTATCGAGCTGATGTGGCTTCCTCCGTTTGTATTGGGCGGAATGCTTGCCAACAGAGCGGACGAGTACCTGACGATCGCCGGCAAATTGTGGACGTATGGTCTGGCTCTCTGGCACGTCAAGCAGGACGCGGATGGCACGTCGTTCATCCTGTCGCCGGTAGCGCTGAATATGACTGGCTTCGGTATCGATTGAATCGGGGCGCTTGCATGAAATATTGTGCTTTGCTGCAGAAAAGCGAGCAGGGATGCACGGTCGGCGCATGCACGGGATCGATCCGCATGAAACTGATACGGTGAAAGATGACGAAAATCTGGACCACGGAGGCGGACTATCCGGAAAGCCGGATGGCACGCTATGACGACGCAAAAAACGGGGTGGATCGTTTCGAGTGGCAGGCGGGAAAGCGCGTCGCAACGCCAGCCCCTTTATCGTTCGAGCTACCACGAAGCGGGCGGTCAAAGATCGGGGATTACGGCGTCATCTGGTCGGACATCCTGATTCCGCTCGTCAGTGAAGCGGTGCGTGTTGCGATCGAGGCGCTGGTGAACGACGACGATGTTCAGTTCATCCCGGCTGTCATCGGCTCGAGCGGCGGCGCTATCGATGGCGCGTATTTTCTTCTCAACCCGCTGCGGAAAGTCGATGCGGTCGATCACGATGCTTCCGAGCCGATCATGGTGAAAATCCACGGGTTTCCTGACGCCAAGGTCGGCTTCAAAAAGATGGTCCTGCGCCCCGATTTCCCGGCCATCGGAATCGGTCGGCAATCCGATTCCCCGACCTACATTGTCGTCGGGGATCAACTGGCCGATGCCGTCCTGCGCGCCGCGAAGAAAGGCGTCCGGTTCACGCCGGGTATCCCGCCGGCCGGTTGAGACCCGATCAAGCAGGCGTGTTGTCGGCGATACCGGAGATCGGCGACAGCCGAGTGTGCCAAGCAAGGGGCGATCTATTGTGAAGTATTACGTTCTGTCTCAACGTTCAGCGCCAGGCTGCCCGGCCGGCATGCTCAATGGGGCGTTGTATGACCGGTACTATCCGGATGCCAGGCGCATCGAAGTGGGATATTTCCCGTGGTATGCCAATCCGTCGCGCGGGAAGGCACACGAACCGTTTCCCGACGGTGTGGTTTTCATCACCGAAGAGACTCGGTGCGATTTTGACGTTCGCAGCGACTTGGGTTTCTATTACCTGATCAGTGAGAGATTCGGGGCTGTCCTCTCTGCGCTGAGCGTCCCGATGGTTGATGTCGTGCCGGTCGAAATTCTGTCTTTGGCGGGAGAGCGGGTTTCCGGAAGGGACTATTGCGTGTCGATCTTCCCGAGCTTTCAACCCGAAGAGGTGGATGGCGGCGAGTCGGCGTTTGTGACTGGAAAGTTCGGTGGCATCGAGAGAATCAGAAAGCTGGTTGTTTCCAGCGATTTTTCATGCCCGGTCTTCAAGCTGGTCGGCATGGTTGGAAGCAGCAATTCGCTGATCTGCTCCGGGAATTTTCGCGACGAGGCTATCAGGCGTGGCATCGAAGGCGTCGAGTTTCTGGACGTGGAAAGTGTCGATTGGCCGGCCGTGAAGCCCGTGTGACGTTGTGCTCCAGTCGCGAGTGAGGGCGGCACCGGCTGGATTACCGCCGCTCCGGTGTGTCAGTCGACTGATGTGTTCCGCCGCTCGCCTCGCTAAAATGCGCGAAGCCGCTCGCCAGCAACGCTCTGGTAGCGCCAGGACAATCAAGAATCCGGAGACTTGCCACCATGGCATCCACCCAGCCCGACCCGCTCGCCGCAGCGGGCGCCGCCCGCCCCGCGGCGATCGACCCCGGCTCCATCTCGGCCCGCCTCGACCGCCTGCCGCCTACACGTACCGTCTGGAAGCTCGTCGTCCTGCTGAGCCTCGGCTTCTTCTTCGAGCTTTACGACTTGCTCTACAGTGGCTACGTCGCGCCCGGCCTCGTGAAAAGCGGGATCCTGTCGGCGACGACGCACGGCCTGTTCGGCACCACGGGCGTCGCGAGCTTCATCGCCGCGCTGTTCTCAGGGCTCTTCATCGGCACGATCGCGTGCGGCTTCCTCGCCGACCGCTTCGGCCGCCGCGCGATCTTCACGTGGTCGCTGCTGTGGTACACGGCCGCCAACGTCGTGATGGCGTTCCAGGACACCGCCGCGGGGCTGAACTTCTGGCGCTTCGTCGTCGGTCTCGGCCTGGGCGTCGAGATGGTGACGATCGGCACGTACATCTCCGAGCTCGTCCCGAAGCAGATCCGCGGCCGCGCGTTCGCGTGCGAGCAGGCGGTCGGGTTTGTCGCGGTGCCGGTGGTCGCGTTCCTCGCGTATCTGCTCGTGCCGCATGCGCCGTTCGGTCTCGATGGCTGGCGCTGGGTCGTGTTGATCGGCGCGCACGGCGCGCTGTTCGTGTGGTGGATTCGCCGCGAACTGCCGGAAAGCCCGCGCTGGCTCGCGCAGCAGGGCCGGGTCGACGAAGCCGACCGCATCATGCGTGCGCTCGAGGCGAAGGTCGAAGCCGAATACGGGCGGCCGCTGCCGCCGCCCGCGCCCGCCGAGCCCGTGCCGCCGCGCGGCAGCTTCCACGACATGTGGGTGCAGCCGTATCGCAACCGCACGATCATGATGACGATCTTCAACGTGTTCCAGACGGTCGGCTTCTACGGCTTCGCGAACTGGGTGCCGACGCTGCTGATCAAGCAGGGCATCACGATCACGTCGAGCCTGATGTATTCGAGCGTGATCGCGCTCGCCGCACCGATCGGCCCGCTGATCGGCCTCGTGATCGCCGACCGCTTCGAGCGCAAGTCGGTGATCGTCGTGATGGCGGCGGCGATCGTCGTCTGCGGGCTGCTGTTCAGCCAGACGACGGTGGGTGCATTCCTGATCGTGCTCGGCATCGGCCTCACGCTCGCCAGCAACATCATGTCGTACAGCTTCCACGCGTATCAGGCCGAGCTGTTCCCGACGTCGATCCGCGCACGGGCGGTCGGCTTCGTCTATTCGTGGAGCCGCTTCTCGGCGATCTTCTCGTCGTTCGTGATCGCGGCCGTGCTGAAGGGCTTCGGCACGTTCGGCGTGTTCGCGTTCATTGCGGGCGCGATGGTGATCGTGATGGCCGCGATCGGGCTCATGGGGCCGCGCACGAAGGGCATCGCGCTCGAAGCCATCTCGAAGTAATCGGCGATGGTGCACGCGTGTCGCACGGTTCGTGCGGCATGCGTGCGATGCGATGGCGATTGCATCGCGCGTACGACGTGTGCCGAGGATCGGGAATGATCCGGTATGCGAATCGATTTGAAGATGCAGGCGTGCCATGGCGAAACAGGCGACGACCTGTGCCGGTCTCGAACGCCCAACCAACAAGATTGCCACGTAACGAAAATACGGGCGGCAACGAGTTGAAACAAAGCGTGACGAAGCGCAAATCCGCCGGGAAACCGCCACTTGCGTCGCTGCCGATTCTTGCGCGGACGCGTAAAATGAAGGGCCTGACGACTCATTAGCCGCCATCGGACCGCACGCGTTGCGACAGCGAACGGCTCCGCCGCGAAGAGGCGTCGGCGCCGGGCGCACACGATGCGCCGGACGTGTCGATGGCTCGCGCGGAAGATGCGCCGTTCGCAACAGCAGTATGCGGCGGCCGGATCGGCCGATGGCTTCGAACGTATGATGCCTTTCAGCTTCACGCGGCGATTTGCGATGCCGCGTTGTCTTGCCCGCGCCACCGCAGCATGTATCTGGCTCGCTGCGGCGCTGCCGATCTCCGTGCTGGTCGAGCGGCCTGCCTTTGCGGCGTCCGACGCAGCTTCGCCTGCCGCTACGTCATCCTCATCAGTCGAGTCGCCGGCATCGGCGGCGTCCCGTGCGCATCCCGGTTCGTCGGCGCATGCGTTGCCGGGTGCGTCGGCGGCGAAGCCCGCACCTGCCGCATCACACGCGCGTCCTGCGGAGCCTGCCGGTCCGGCATCGGGTGCATCGGGCGCAACGAGTGCATCGGGAGCATCTGCAGCTTCCGCCGCTTCCGCCGCCACACCAGCATCGGCCGCTTCCGCCATGCCCGCCAGCGAGGCCGAGGCACCCGCACCGACACCGCCGCGCCGGCATCCGCCGCTGTCGGCGGAGGAGGCGAAAAATGCGACGGCGCGCGCGGTCGACATGCGCAAGCGCTTCACGCAGGAAGTCACGCGGCGCCTGAACGTGCCGGCAAGCGAGCAGCGCGCCTACGGCGAGCGGCTCCAGAAGGCGCTCGCCGATGCGGACCTCGGCGATCTCGCCGGCGAGTATGTGGCGATGGTCGACCGTGCCGCGACCGTGCAGGCGCTGTTCATCTACTTCCGCGCGACGCCGGCCAACGCGTGGGTGATGATCGGTGCATCGCCGGTCGGCACCGGGCTGCCGGGCAAGTACGACCACTTCCTGACGCCGCTCGGCGTGTTCCATCACTCGCCGGACAACATGGATTTCCGCGCGGAAGGCACGACGAACGAGAACGGCATTCGCGGCTACGGCCGCCGCGACATGCGCATCTACGACTTCGGCTGGGTGGATGGCGAGCGCGGTTGGGGCAAGGGCGGTGTGTCGCCGATGCGCTTCCAGATGCATGCGACCGATCCCGATCGCCTCGAATCGCTGCTCGGCATCCGGCACTCGAAAGGGTGCGTGCGGATTCCCGCGTCGCTGAACACGTTCTTCGACCGGCACGGCCTGCTCGACGACGATTACCAGGCGCGCGTCGAGGCCGGCAAGTCGCTGTGGGTGCTGCGTCGCGATCGCGACATCACGCCGATCGCGGGCCGCTACCTGGTCGTGATCGACAGCGCCCGCAAGACCCGCCCGGGGTGGTCGCCGTTACCGGGGCGCAAGGCGTGGTCGAAGGTGCCGAAGGGCGGCGACACGGCGGACTGACGGCCGGCGCGGCGGGCGCGGGAGCGATCCGGATGAGAATAAATCCGTTTTATTGATACATAAGAAAAGCAAACTTTTATTATCCGATCCGGGTTCGTATAGTCGAGTCCAGTTCGCGGAACCCTGCCGCGCCTGGACCACCACCGATCACACGACCCGCATGAAAACTCTCTACAAGCTCGCCCCGCTCGCGATGCTCGGCGCCTTCGCGACGCATGCCTGTGCGCAAAGCAGCATCACGCTGTACGGTCTCATCTCGGCCGGTGTCGGGTTCGCGACCAACCAGGGCGGCAAGAACGCCTGGCAGGCGCTGTCCGGCACGAACCAGAACCCGCGCTGGGGGCTGAAGGGCAAGGAGGATCTCGGGCAGGGGCTGTCCGCGATCTTCCAGCTGGAGAACGGCTTCAACGTGATGACGGGCACGGCCGCGCAGAACGGCCGCGAATTCGGGCGGATGGCCTACGTCGGCCTGGCCGATCGTACCTACGGCTCGCTGACGTTCGGCCGCCAGTACGACGCGATCCACGACTACATCGGGCCCGTGATCATCGCGAGCAACGGCGTGAACATCGGCGACAACGACAACGGCTACAACGACATCCGCGTGCAGAACTCGGTGAAGTACGTGAGCCCCGTCTACTACGGCCTGAAATTCACCGCGCTGTACGGCTTCAGCAACGCAACCGGCTTCGCGAACAACAGCGCATACAGCTTCGGCCTCGGTTACGAGCAGGGCCCGCTGCGCTGGAGCGCGGTCTACGCGCAGTACAACCATCCGTACAGCGCGACGAACCAGGACGGTGCGATCGCGAACGACTATGCGTCGCCGTTGCTGATCTTCAGCAAGAGCGCGATGTCGCCCGCGGCCTATGCGACCCGGCAGCGGATCGCGGGCACGGGCGGCTTCTACACGATCGGCCGCGCGCAGTTCGCGGCGATGTTTACCGACGTGCGCTACGATTACCTCGACAATACGCACCTGCACCTGCAGAACCTCGGCGTGAACGTCGTCTACACGATGACGCCGCAGCTCTTCCTCGGCGCCGCGTATGCGTTCACGAACGGCAAGTACGACGTGATCGACAAGCGGCCGAAATGGCACCAGGTGAACCTGCAGGCTGACTACTACCTGTCGAAACGCACCGACGTCGCGCTGACGGTGATCGCGCAGCAGGCGGCCGGCGACGCGGACCATGCGCAGATCTTCGCGTACGCGCGCTCGACCAGCACGCGCCAGATGATGGCGACGCTCGGCGTCCGGCATGTTTTCTGAGCGCCCGACCATGACCCATCCGATCGCATCCCGCCGCACCTTCCTGAAACTGTCCGCCGCGCTGGCCGGCACCGCGCTGCTGCCCGAAACGGGCGCGTTCGCAGCCGGTGGCGAGGCCGCGCCCCGCACGGTGATCATCGATACCGACCCGGGGCAGGACGACGCCATCGCGATCCTGTTCGCGCTGGGCGCGCGCGACCGGCTCGACGTGCGCGCGCTGACCGCCGTCGCGGGCAACGTGCCGCTCGACCTGACCGAACGCAATGCGCGGATCATCCGCGACTGGGCCGGCCGCACGAAGACGCTGCCCGTCTACGCAGGCTGTCCGCGTCCGCTCGTGCGCGACCTCGTGACGGCCGCGAACGTGCACGGCAAGACCGGGCTCGAAGGCGTCGAGCTGCACGAGCCGCGCGCCCCGCTTGCTGCCGGCCACGCGGTGTCGTATCTCGTGGATACGCTGAGCCGCGCGGCGCCGGGAAGCGTGACGCTGTGCGCGCTCGGCCCGTTGACGAACATCGCGACCGCGCTGGTCGAAGCGCCGCAGATTCGCGGCGCGCTGCGCGAAATCGTGCTGATGGGCGGCGCGTTCTTCGAGCGCGGCAACATCACGCCGGCCGCCGAATTCAACATCTACGTCGATCCGCAGGCGGCCGAAGTCGTATTCGGCAGCGGCGTGCCGATCGTCGTGCTGCCGCGCGACGTCGCGGTGAAGGCGCCGATCACGCCGGCGCGCGTCGCGCCGTTCCGCGCGCTCGGCAACCGCTGCGGCGCGGTCGTTGCCGACATCATGGATGCCGAGCTCGCATACAACAAGAAGCGGCGCGGCGTCGAAGATGCGCCGATGTACGACCCGACAGCGGTCGGCTATCTCGTCGATCCGACGTTGTTCGGCGGACGCAAGGTGAACGTGATGGTCGAGACGACCGGGCAGTGGACGCTCGGCGAGACCGTCGTCGACTGGAACGGGCGCAGCGGCCGCGCGGCGAACGCGACGTGGATCAACGAGGTCGACGCGGATCGCTTTTACGCCGCGCTCGTCGAACGGATCGCGAAGCTGCCCTGAACGCGGACAGCCACGCGGCGAACCGCGAATGTCATCAGATGTGCTTCGCAATCCATTCGCGGCAGGCACGGACGTGCGGGCCGCGATCGTCGCCGGCGAGCGAGATCAGCGAGATCGCACGGGTGACGCGCGGTTTGTCGACGCGCAGCGCGACGAGTTCGGGATCGTGCAGATGCATCGTGTAGAGGCTTGGCAGCACGGCGGTCGCGAGGCCGTTGCGCGCAAGCGCATAGAGCGGCTCGGTGTATTCCATCCGGTACGTGACGTTCAGGCGCAGCTTCTCGGCGCCGCCGGTGCGATGCAGCGATTCGCTGACGCTGCCGCGCACGAACACCGCGAGCTCGCGATCGACGAGCTTCGCCCACGTGACGCTCTTCGCGCGGGCGAGCGGATCGTCATGCCGCACGACGATCACGATCTCGTCCTCGAAGAGCTGCTGGTAGCGCAGCGTGCCGTCGTCGCTGTCCGGTTCGCGCACGCCGATGCCGAGATCCGCGACGCTGTCGCGCACGGCTTCGACGAGTGCGCTGTTCGGCAGGTCGGTGAGCGTGAAGCGCAGCGTCGGGTGGGCGTCACGCAGTGCGTTGAGCGCGGGCAGCAGGCGGCCCGCGACCGACGGGATGAACGCGATGCGCACGGTCTGGATGCGTTCGCCGATGAGCCGCGTCATGTCGTCGAAAGTGCCGCGGGCCTGGTTGAGCAGGCGTTCGGCGAGCGGCAGCACGGCTTCGCCCGCGGAGGTCAGCGTGAGCCGGTGTGCGGAGCGCGCGAACAGGCGCCCGCCGAGCAGGAACTCGATCTGGCGGATCGACGCGGTGAGCGCGGGCTGCGTGAGCGACAGCGCCTGCGCGGCCTGCGTGAAGCTGCGTGCGTGGGCGAGTACGACGAAGTGTTGGACCTGCCGCAGCGTGAGCGCGGGCAGCAGCGACGAGCGGTCGGACGACATCGGGCAATAACGGTCGGGATGCGGTACGCGGCAGTATAAGACCGCGCTGCGTGAATCGACACAGGACAATATTCGGAATCACAGGAGAACCACCATGTCAGCGACTGACACGATCCCGGCGCGAGCGCCGGCCAACTGGCTCGAACGCCGCTTCGCGCTCGCCGCGCGCGGCACGAGCGTGCGCACCGAGACGATCGCGGGCGTCACGTCGTTTCTCGCGGCCGCGTACCTGCTCGTCGTGATCCCGTCGCTGCTCGCGACGGGCGGGATGGAGCGCGGCGCGGCGACGACCGCGACGATCATCGTGTTCGTGCTGTTCACCACGCTGATGGGGCTCTACGCGAACCTGCCGTTCCTCGTCGGCCCCGGCATCGGCGGCTCGGTGATCATCGGCGTGACGCTCGCGACGACGGAGCACGTGGGCTGGCAGACGGGCCTCGGCATCGCCTGCGTATCGGGCGTGCTGTTCTTCCTGCTGACGATTTTTGGCGCGCGCGGCGTCGTGATGCGGCTGATACCGGTGCAGATCAAGCTCGGGCTCGGCGCGTCGATCGGGCTGTTCGTGACGATGCTCGGGCTGCGCAATGCGGGGATGGTCGTCGCGAACGCGAAGACCAACGCGTTCGCGCTCGGCGATTTCTCGCGGCCGGGCGCGCTCGTTGCGCTGATCGGCCTCGCGATTGCGATCGTGCTGCAGGCGCGCAAGGTGCCCGGCGCGATCCTGATCGCGATTCTCGTCGCGGCCGCGGCCGGCGTGCCGCTCGGCGTCACGCATCTGCCCGCATCGTTCGTGTCGCTGCCGCACAGCATCGCGCCGATCGCATTCAAGCTCGACATTCGCAGCGCGTTGACCCTCGCGGCCGCGCCGTACCTGTTCGCGTTCTTCGCGGCGGAATTCTTCTCGACGCTCGGCACCGCGCTTGCGGTCGGCGCGAAGGCGAACCTGCTCGACGAACACGGCAACCTGCCGAACATCAACCGGCCGTTCCTCGTCGATTCGCTCGCGGCGACGATCGGGCCCGTGTTCGGTATTCCCGCGCTGACCGCGCTGATCGAATCGGCGGCGGGCGTCGAGGCCGGGGGCCGCAGCGGGCTGTCGTCGCTGGCTGCTGCCGTGCTGTTCGCCGCGATGCTGCTGTTCGTGCCGGTCGCGCTCGCGATCCCGAAAGAGGCGACCGCGCCGGCGCTGATCCTGATCGGGCTGTCGATGTTCGCGACGATCCGCCATACGCATTTCGACGATTTCACCGATGCGCTGCCCGTGATGTCGATGGTGCTGCTCACGCTGATGTCGAACAGCTTCGGCACCGGCATCGCGGGCGGGCTGCTGTGCTACGTGCTCGTCAAGCTGCTGGCCGGCCGCTGGCGCGACGTGTCGTGGGGGCTCGTCGTACTCGCGATTCCGCTCGGCTATTACTTCTGGACCGTCGTGAAGCCGCACTGAGAGACGGCATTCGCGACGCATCGGCACACCCGCAAAAGAGACTGACATGAAGGCAACACCAGGTAACGTCCCGGCCGCGCGCACGGGCATCGAGATCACGCCCGCCCACCGGGCCTTCTTCCACGCGCTGCCGAAGGTCGAGCTGCATTGCCACCTGCTCGGCGCGGTGCGGCACGACACGTTCGTCGCGCTCGCGGAGCGCAGCGGCGCACCGATCGAGCGCGCGGAGATCGACGCGTTCTATGCGCGCGGCGAGAAGCCGGTCGGCGTGCTGCACGTGCTGCGCGCGCTAGACAAGTATTTGCTCACGCGGCCCGACGACCTGCGGCGCATCGCGTACGAGTATCTGGAGGATGCGGCCGCGCACAACGTTCGGCATGCGGAATTCTTCTGGAATCCGACCGGCACGGTGCACGTGTCGGGCATTCCGTATGCGGACGCGCAGGCCGCGATCGTGACGGCGATTCGCGACGCCGCGCGCGACTTCGGAATCGGCGCATGCCTGATCCCGAGCATCGACCGCGAGCAGGATCCGGACGAAGCGGTCGCGATCGTCGAATGGATGAAGTCAAATCGCGCGGATGAAGTCGCGGGGATCGGGATCGACTATCGCGAGAACGACCGGCCGCCGGAACTGTTCTGGAAGGCTTACCGCAATGCGCGCGCGGCGGGTTTTCGCACGACCGCGCATGCGGGCGAGTTCGGGATGCCGTGGCGCAACGTCGAGACGGCCGTCGATCTGCTGCAGGTCGATCGCGTCGATCACGGTTATACGATCGTCGACAATCCGGAGCTGTGCGCGCGCTATGCGGAACGCGGGATCGTCTTCACCGTCGTGCCGACGAATTCGTATTACCTGCGCACGCTGCCGCCGGAGCAATGGGCGGAACTGCACCCGATGCGCAAGATGCCGGGCCTCGGGCTGAAGATCCATCCGAACACCGACGATCCGACGCTGCACAAGGTCAACCCGTCCGAGGCGTGGGAGCTGATGTTCAGCCATTTCGGCTTTACCGTGGCCGACCTGAAGCAATTCATGCTGAACGGGATCGACGGCGCGTGGGTCGACGACGCGACGAAGGCTGCGTGGCGCGCGGCGTGGGCGCCGGAATTCGACGCGCTGGCCGCGCCGCTCGCGGCGGGCTGAGCGCGCGCTGCGTGCAGTCACCGCCGGCCGGCCCGTCAGCCGGTCAGCGAATCGTTCGGGTGGTCACGCAGGTCGCCCGCGAAATCGAACAGCGTGTAATCGCGGAACGCGAAGCGCCACGTGCCGTCGACGCGCTCGAACGCGTCGTGATAGCGGCCTGCCGCGATCGGTTGCAACGCCAGGCCGCCGGTGGCTTGCAGCGCCGTGTAGTACGAACGAGCCGTCGCGCGCTGCGCGGCTTCGTCGATCTCGATGATCGGATTCGTGATCACATGCCGGGTGCGCGGCGTGCCGCACGCGTGGCGCTTCACGCACGCGTCGAACAGTTCGAGCAGCTTGTCCGCGCCGATCGTCGGCGCCGCTTCCGCGACCTTGATCCGCGCATGCCGGAACAGCTCGGCCATGCCCGGCAGGTCGCCGGCATCGAGCAGCTCCGCGTAGCGGTACAGCAGGTTCGCGATTTCGACAGCGCTTGCGCTCATGCAGCCTCCGGCATCGATGGATGACGACGGCGATGGTGCGCGGTGTGCGGCCATTCCGCTTCGTCCGGGTGGACCAAGGCGGCGCGTCGCGCGGACCGGACCCGGCACCGGTGTGCCGTCATTTCTCCGCGCCGCTTCATGCCACATGTCGCTTCGCGGGCTGGCATACACCGGTCGCGTTCGCTATATTGGCGTCCGGCGGCATCCTGTCGTGCCGCCGCCGCCGTGCGCGCCCGCGCTGGCATTCCGACAACAATTCGAACCTCGAGAGGCCCTGCCGTGCGCATTCCCGTTTTCTGTCTGATGATGTTCGTGTCGCTGTCCGCGCACGCCGCGAGCGGCTGCGACGGCCTGCTCGGCGACTACGCGCCGGCCGCCGGCAAGCCCGCGACCATGCGGGTCGAGAAGGTGGGCGGCGACATCGTGCTGCGCATGCGCGACGCCGGCCGGTGGAGCGTCGAAACCGCCCCGACGCACGTCGCGGAACTCGATATGGACGGCCCGGAGAAGCCGCCTGCCGACGCCTGCATCCTCGACGTGCCGGGCGGCGAACTGATCAAGATGCCGATCGGCTCGCCGTATCAGGTGACGTCGATCACGGGCAGCAACTTCACGACGAAGCATTCGACCACGGGCGTCCTGTTTCGGGTGGAGCAGGGCTTCCAGGTCGACGGCATCGAGCTGTATCCGGTCGCGCACAGCGGCGATTCGCCGCCGCTTCCCACGAAGGCGGTGCCGGGCCGCGAGATCGCCGGCATGGGGCCGTGCCCCGGCTACCATGCGCCCGACATGAGCCAGGCGGACTTCGACGGGCTGTCGGATCGCGCGCGCAAATACTTCGCCGGCCTCGACCCGGTGCAGCAGCGCGAATTCGTGTGCGGGCAGACGCTCGACCAGATCGTCGGCGACGGCTTGTCGTCGAACGACGCGAAGACCGTCGATTCGATGTGGCGCTGGCTCGACGTGCTGCTGCACGCGCACCAGGTGCCGCGCGACGAGCATGGCATCGACGACCGCTGGCGTGTGGCCGGCCAGTTGCTGCACGACAACCGTACGAATGCCGATGCCAAGGCATCGCCGGACCACGCGCGCCGGCAGGCGCTCGTGCTCGACCTGCTGGTGCCGAACCTGCCGCCGCCCGACACGCTGCGCGACGGGCGCGAGGACCAGGCGAGCGATCTTGCCGCCGAACTCGTGAAACTGCCGGAAGCCGATGCGCTCGCCGCGCTCGGCAAGCTGCACGCGAGCGGCGCGCTGAGCTGGCAAATCCACGACAACAATCCGTACCATCTCGCCGACGCCGCGTTGTCCGACGCGTTGAATCCGCCCGTGTCGGCATCGGTGTTCGCGTTGCTCGTGAAGGATACGAACCCGGTGGTGTTGCAGAGCGATACGCTGCTTCGCGGCGAGGTGAGCGAGCATCACGTCGAGGGCGTGCGACGGCTGTTGGGTGCCGGCGTGAAGCCGACCGCGAAGGTGCTGGCCGAGGCGGGCGACGATCCGGAGATGCTGCGGCTGCTGAAGGCGGCGGCCGCGCGCTGACGTTCGGCTCCGCGCGCGGTGCCGGCGCGCATCGGCCGGCTTGCGGCGTTCGTCGTCGCAGCATCCGCTGCCCGGCGAGGACCCGGCGCTCGCACGCCGGTTCGACACGCTCGTGCGCCATCCCGGCGAATCGATCGATGCGCTTGGCGATGCGCACGGTGCTGATGCCGTGGTTCGTGCGGCGCGTCGCGATCGTGCGCAACGGGCGCGGCGGCGAACCGGTCTCACGCATTGCGTGACGACCACGCATCGATGAATCGCGAGGCCGGCATGATCCGCAGCCCGGCCGGCTTCACGATCAGCGGAAAATCTTCAACCAGTCGAACAACCCGACGTGCGGCCGCCGTTTCGGCGCGGCCGCCGGCGCGCTGCGCGGCCGGAAGTCCGGCGAGAACTGCGCATGCGGATCGATCGCGCGCGCCCGCAGCGCCGCATCGTAGAACGTACCGACGATCGGCAGCGCGCTGTGCGCGCCCGCACCCCAGTAGTCGCTGCGCAGCGTCACGCTGCCGTCGTCGAAGCCGACCCACGCGCCGGCCACGAGCTGCGGATGCATCAGGATGAACCAGCCGTCCGCGTTGTCCTGCGTCGTGCCCGTCTTGCCGGCGACGTCGACGCGGATCCCGTAGCGCGAGCGGATGTCGGCGCCGGTGCCGCGATCGACGACGTCGCGCATCACGTCGACCAGCGTCTGCGCGGCGGGCGCCGGCAGCGCACGTTCAGGCGGCGCGCTGCCGAAGGTGGCGAGCACCTTGCCGTCGCGATCCTCGATGCGCGTGATCATCTGCGGCGCGACGTACACGCCGCGGTTCGCGATCGTGCCGTACGCGGACACCATCTCCTTCAGCGTGACGGGGCTCGTGCCGAGCGCGAGCGACGGTACCGCGTCGAGCGGGCTTTCACGCACACCCATCGCACGCGCGAGCTGCGCGACCTTCGCGGCACCTTCCTGCTGCATCACCTGCGCGGTGATGCGGTTGCGCGACAGCGCGAGCGCATCGCGCAGCGTCATCGGCTCGCCCGTCGGCGGCTCCGCATCGGTGGGGCGCCACACTGCGCGGCCGCCGACCGGGATCGCGACAGGGCGGTCGACGAACGTATCGCCCGGCCGCATGCCGTCCGCGAACGCGGCGCCATAGACGAACGGCTTGAACGTCGAGCCCGGCTGACGCCGCGCCTGCGAGACGTGATCGAACGGCTCGCTGCCGAAATCGGGACTGCCGACCCACGCGCGAATCGCGCCGTTGCGCGGATCGATCGCGACGAAGCCGGCCTGCACCTGCGTCTTGCGCTCGCACAGCGCGCGCATGAATTCCCGATTGGCGCCGAGCTGCTTCAGCGCAGGCACATCGGCAAGCCCCGTGTCGCGCGCCTGGCGATACTCGGGCGTCTGGCGGATGAAGCTGCGGAACAGGTCGTTGCGCAGCCCGCAGCCGGACGGGCCGCGCCACGCGCTGTCGGCAATCGCCTGCAGCCGTTCGGTCTGCCGCGTCAGCGCCTGCGTCGCCATGTCCTGCAGTCGCGCGTCGAGCGTCGTGCGTACGACGAGGCCGTCCGAGTACAGATCGTAGTTGTTGCGATCGGCCCACGCGATCAGCCATTTGCGCAGCTGCACCGCGAAGTGCGGGGCGAGGCCGGGCTGCCCCGACTGCGGCTCGAAGTCGACGCGCAGCGGCTGGCGTTGCAGTTTCGCGAGCTGCTGCGGCGTCAGCATGTGCATCTGCGCCATCCGGTCGAGCACGATGTTGCGCCGCTGTACCGCGCGCTCCGGATTCAGCACCGGGTTGTAGTAGCTGTTGCCCTTCAGCATCCCGACGAGCGTCGCGCTTTCGACGATGTCGAGCTGGTCGGCCGACTTGCCGAAGTAGGTGCGCGCGGCCATTTCGACGCCGTACGCGTTGTACAGGAACGGCACGGTGTTCAGGTAGGTCTCGAGAATCTCGTCCTTGCTGTACACCGACTCGATCTTGAACGCAGTGATCAGCTCCTTCACCTTGCGCGTGAGCGTCGGTGCGCGGCCGACTTCGTCCGGATACAGGTTGCGGGCGAGCTGCTGCGTGATCGTCGAGCCGCCCTGGCGATTGCCCGAGAACGTGTGCAGCCCGGCCGCGATCGTGCGGCGCCAGTCGATGCCGTGATGCGCGTAGAAGCGGTGATCCTCGGTCGCGATCAGCGCGTCGACCATGTGCGGCGAGATCTGCTTGAGCGGCACCCATTCGCGGTTGACCGGCCGGAACTCGGCGATCAGCTGGCCGTCGGCGGACAGCACGCGCGCGGGGCGGTCGATGCGCGCCTTGCGGATGTCGCCGATGCTCGGCGTGAACGGGACGAATGCGAGCAGCACCAGCAGGCCCAGCACCGGTATGGCGGCGAGCGTCAGCGCGACGCCGCGGCGCGTCGGATGACGCAGGCGATGCAGCACGCCGGCGCCCAGCGCGCGGATGCGCGCGCCGCTGGCGGCGGCGAACGGTACGACGCGGGCGCGGCAATGGCGCCACGCATCTCGGAGAAGCGGCACGAAGCGATTCAAGGCGGCAGGAGCGCGGAGGGAAGAGGCGCGATCCTAGCAAACGGCGCACGTGCGACACCGGCCAAAATGGCTGTTTGCTTGCAGGATTTACAGACGATTACGTTTGTTGCCCGCCGACAACCTTTTGCCACTCGCGCGGATGCGATTCCGCTGACGAATCGCGGCCGGCCTGCTGTTACGAGGGGCCGCCCGATCAGCGCGGCGCGATGTATGCCGGTCGTCGCACATCGGGCGGGCCCGCGCGGTCATTTCCACGCATAGTGCAGTCCCACCCACGCGCCACGCGGCGCGCCCACGCCGACGAACTGCTCGCTCACGGGATTCGCGGGGTCGTAAGTGTGGCCCGGTCCGTTGAAGAAATTCTCGCCGAGTACGCCGAAGCTCGCGTATTGCTTGTTGAGCAGGTTCGTCACGGTCGCGAAGAGCTGCAGTTGTTTCGTCACATTCCACGTTGCATCGAGATCGATCAGGAAATAGCCCGCGATCTTGCCGTTCGTATCCTGGTTGTTCTCGTCGCCGCGCGCGAAGATGCTGCCGCGCCATGTGAGGTTGGCGCCCAGATCGACCTGCGAGACGGGTGTGTAGTCGAGTCGCAGCTTCACCGTGTTCGCAGGAATGCCGGGAATGCGGTCGCTTGATCGCACGACGATGTTGCCGTTCGCGTCGGCGCTCGAATTGCTCTGACTGCTTTCGACGAAGGTCGATTGATAGGTCGCGTCCACGTAGCTATAGTTCGCGCCGATGCCGACCGGGCCGAACTTCGTGTGCGCGCCCATTTCGAAACCCTGGCGACGCGTCTTGCCGACGTTCTGGAAATACCCCTGGCTGCTCGCACCGCTGCTGACGAACTGTATGTCGTCGGAAAGCGTCGTGCGCCAGGCTGCGATGTTCCAGGTCGTCGCCGAGCCGATGCGCCCGCGCGCGCCGATTTCAACGGTCTTGGCGATCACGGGCTGGAGGTTCGGATCGGAGACGAAGTCGTTCGGCAGCGAGCAGGGTGCGTTCGGATCCGCGCACGCGAGCTCGATCACGGTAGGCGAGCGCATGCCCTCGTTGTAGGCCGCATAGACGGTCAGCGCCGGCGTGGGGTTCCAGTTCACGCCGAAGGCCGGATTGAAGCGAGAGAACGTGTGATGCCCGTCTAGCGCAGGCTGCTGGCCGCTTTCGTCGCCGATATTGGCGCGTGCCCAGTCGTAGCGTCCGGAGACGGTGGCCGAGAGCTGTGGCGTGAGCGAGAGCGTGTCGCTGAAATACAGCCCGTAGTTCGCGCTATGCGTTTTTGCATTGGTCTGGAGCTGATAGTTACCGATGCCCACAGTCGCACGCGTCGCCGTGAAGTAGGCGTCCTGTTGCGACGCGAGATACGTCGAGTTTGCCAGGTCCGCGTTCGCGCCGAGCACGAACTGATTCTTCATGGCCAGCAACTTGCCAAGCAGCGTCAGTTGCAGGCTTGCGCCGTAGCTATCGGTCGTGATGTCCGAAAGCGCGTTGGTGCCTTCGGCTGAATTCGGATCGGTGGGCTGGAAATTGTTGTTGTTATTGCTGCTGATATTGGTGTTGTCGTAGTGGCGGTAATACACGTTGCCGCTTAACTCGACGTTGTCATTGAAATAGTGGTCGCCCGACAGCGTGACCCAGGCAGCCTTGTTTTTGTTCTGGTCCGGGTACGTGTAGGCCTGGCGCCGGTTGTCGAGAAACGAGCGCGGGATCGTCTGCGACCCCTGCAAGGTATTGTCCGCGCCGCCCGCCGAGACCGAAAGCGTCGTATCCGGATCGGTGTAACGCAGCTTGCCGAAGCCCTGACGCACCCTGCTCGAGTTGTGGTCGGCCCAGCCGTTGTCGTTCGCGACATTGCCGGTCACGTAGTAGTCGAGGTTTGAGCCGATGGTGCCGCCCTGTTCGATCTGGGCGGTCTTGCGCCCCCAGGAACCGCCGCTGATCTCGACTTCACCGCCGGGATGCGCACGACCGTTCTTCGTCGAAATCGCGAGGGCGCCGCCGAGCGTGTTCAAGCCATAGGTGGGGTTCGATCCAGGGATCAGCTGAATCGTGTCGATGGCCGCCGGCGGGATGAGATCCCAATTGACCACGTCACCGAACGGCTCATTCACGCGCACGCCGTCGAGAAACACGGAGAGGCCCTGTGGCGTGCCGAGCAGCGGCGACGCCGTCGAGCCACGATAGTTCACGTCGGTCTGCCAGGGGTTGCCCTGCGCTTCGTTGATATCGACGCTCTGCAGATTCTTTTCGAAGTAGTCGGTGAGCGTCGCACGATGCTGATTCCCGATCTCGCTCGCGCGGATGGTTTGCACGTTTGCCGGCACCTGCGTAAGCGGTGTGCCGATACCGAGCAGCGGTGTCGTACCGATGACGACGATCGTCTGCAGCAGCGTGTCTGCGTCGGCCGTGGCCGGCGCGGCTTGCGCCGCGACATCGAGCGATGCGCCTGCCAGTACGGTGCCGCAGCAGAGCGCGACACAGACACGGCGCCGGTAGCGCGGCGAGGCCGGGCGGTTTTCGCATGGGTCCATCGTTCTTCCCTTGTCGTACATTCGCGTGACGCGACGATCGCTGGATGCCCGGTCGACAAGAGCATTACACAGGCGCCGCGGGTTGCACGCGGGAAGATTTCCCGAAGTGTGCCGCGCGCTGGCATGGAAAGGAAAATTCAGATCTTCAGAATCACGCGTCGCGAGTGGACCTCATCGCAAATCATTACGTTTTCCTTGCTATCTGTTGAGGATGACATTGATCTGAAAGGGGGAGTGGAATGGATACATTTCCATAATCCGCATGTTCGGCCGGGAAAAAACGGGGCAAGATTGTAGCGATCAGTGACGCGTGCAGACGAAACGCTAAGACGTCGGACATTTCGATACACGAGGCCCGCCACGTGCCCCCACGCCTTTCTATATTGCTCGTTGATGACCACGCGGTCGTGCGCGAAGGCTATAAGAGACTGATCGAGTTCGAATCGGATCTTTACGTATGCGGTGAGGCCAGGCATGCAGCAGAGGCCTATCCCGCCTTCTGCGCGCTGCGGCCCGATGTGGTCGTGATGGAAGTGTCGCTGCCGGGCCCGAGCGGGATCGAGGCCATCCGCCGCATGCTTGCGCGTGAGCGCGCAGCGCATATCCTGATATTCAGTGTCCGTGAGGAAACGATGTTCGTGCGCCGCTCGCTCGCCGCGGGGGCACTCGGTTACGTGACCAAGGCCAGTGCCCCCGACGTGCTGGTCGATGCGGTTCGCACCGTGGCGAGCGGGCGTCGATTCCTGAGTCCCGACGTCGCACAGGCGCTGCACGCGAGCGATGCGTTTCAGGACGGACAAGTTGACAGCGCGCTGTCGGCGCGCGAGTTCGAGGTGCTGGGACTGCTCATCCAGGGTTATACGTTGCTCGCCATCGGCGAGAAACTCGGTATCAGTCGGAAGACCGTGGCCAACCATCAATCGATGCTCCGTCAGAAGTTCGGAGCGGACAACAGCGTGCAACTTGCCCGCATGGCTGGCCAGTTCGGTCTGCCGTTTCAATCGGTTCCAGGCAGTTGATTTCAGATCGGATCTTTCAGCAGAGGCATGCCATTGATTATTAGTAATACAAAGTGAAATGGAAGGCGATCAGTCGCCGAAGATAGCTCTGTGAACATTTGATGAACGTCGGGGCGGCATTCATCGGAGAGAACGATGAGAAAGAGAATCTCGGTTGCTTTGTTGTTGGGGGGGCTCATGCCGGCAGCATGGGCGCAATCGAGCGTGACGTTGTATGGCCGCGTCGATGCGGGGCTCGAATACCTGAACCACGTCATGACGGCACCGGGTCAGACCGGCGCACGCTTCAGTGCGGAAGGCGGCGACTGGGGCACGAGCATGCTTGGCCTGCGCGGCAACGAGGATCTGGGTGGCGGGTTGTCCACGATATTCAATCTCGAAACCGCGCTGCAAGTGATGAACGGTACGACGGGAGGCGGGCGGCTCTTTTCGCGGCGTGCCTACGTCGGCCTGAAAGACGATACGTGGGGGCAACTCCAGGCGGGGCGCAACCTGTTCATCGATAGCGATGGCGTGTGGGCGTTCGACCCGTTCGTGCAGCAGGCGGTGTCGTCGGCGTCCCTCGTGCGCGGGCGCAACTGGCAGCAGACCAGCAATAACGTGGAATACCACAGCCCGGTTTTCCATGGCTTCGACGTGCAGGCGCAATACGCGTTCGGTAACCAGGCGAGCGGCTTCAACAACGGCGCATCGGGTGAGTTCGGCCGCTCGGACGGCGTCATGCTGACCTACCACTCGCCGTATTTCGACGTACGCGGCATGTACGATGAATTGCGCGATTCGACCGGCAAGTTCAGCAACATCTTCACGAGCTCCCGTGAATATTTCGTCGGCGGAAACGTGCGAATCCAGAAGTTCACGATTCAGACGGCCTGGACGCACTATTCCGCGCCGGACACGCCGGCCGGCCTCGCGGACACCGCAGATCATTTCTGGCTCGGTGCGACATGGCAGGCGAATGCCCAATGGGCGGTGACGGGCGCCGGCTACTACGTCCGCGTGCGCAGCGGCAACGGCGACGCGACACATGACCCTGCCGGCCACGCGATGCTGTACGCGCTCGGCACGACCTACAACCTGAGCAAGCGCACCTTCCTTTACGGCACGGTGGCTTATGTGCGTAACGGAAGCCACTCGGATTTCTCGGTATTCGCGACGCCGCTGGGCGCGACGCCGACCACCCATCCGCTCGACGGCGAATCGCAGGTCACGACGTATGTCGGCGTGATGCACACGTTCTGAAACGATAGATGAAGACGGCATCGATGATCGGCGTCAAGCGGTTCCGGCAGCGGCGCAACGGCGCTCGTTCGGTTTTTCGACAACGGGCGCAGGCGTGCGGTGCGTTGAGCATCCTGCTCGTTGCGCCGTCCCTCGGGTGGGCGCAGTCATCCGTGACCTTGTACGGCGTCATCGATACGAGCATCGAGATCACGAACCCCGGGGCGGGATGGGTGGCGCGGATGGACTCGGGTGCGTATCGCGGTTCGCGGATCGGCTTGCGCGGCCGCGAGCCGATCGGCGGCGGGACGAACATTCTGTTCGTGCTCGAGAACGGATTCGGCTCGGCCAATGGCACGCTCGATACGGCGGGCACGTTGTTCAACCGCCAGGCCTGGATCGGTGCGGGTGGCCCCTGGGGGGAAATGCGCGTCGGGCGGCAATACTCGCCGATCTATATCCCGTTCAAAGGCGAGATCGATGCATTTGGCGCGGGAACCATAGCGTCCGGGCTGAACAACTTCTCGAAGATCACGCCTTACGCGAGCAATGCGATCACCTACCTGTCACCGAACATCGCGGGCTTCGACGCAACGGTGATGATGTCGCTGCGCGCGGCGAGCGACAACGACGGCAACGGGCTCGCGGGCAACTTCGAAACGGTGTCGTACCAGTACGGGCCGGTGCGGCTCGCCTACGGACACCAGCAGACACACGGCAGCGGGGCATTGCGCGCGAATCTCGCCGGCGTGTCGTATCGGATCGACAAGGCCACCTTGTTTGCGGACTGGTTCAACGGGGCGGGCGGCAGTGCACCGATTTATCACAACGATGGTTTCGCGGTATCGCTGCGCTACGCGTTCGTGCCGAATCTCGATGCTTCGCTCGGCTATGCGTACGTGCGCGACCGTTCCGGCAGGGGCAACAACGCGGATCAGTTCAGTGCGATGTGCGATTACAGGCTATCGAAGACGTTGCAACTGTACGCGAGTGCGGGCTGGTTGCGGAATCGGAACAACGCGACCTTCACGCTGCGTGGCGTCAACGTAACCGGGCTCCCGCCATCGTGGCCCGGTGCGCTGGTGCGCGGTGTGCAGATCGGCATGATCGATCGTTTTTGAATGCGCTGACTCGCCAAAGTGAGCGTAGTGGCAAGGCAGGGATTGTCTACCGCTGTTTTATGGAGAGCTGAAAATGAAACGAGTCTTCTACAGGCAAGACGCGGATCGGCGCGCTTCGCCGCTATCCTGGCGCAACCCGGCTATCGCGACGGCCGTCGCTATCGTCAGCAGCCTCATCATTGCTGCTCCCGCTGCCGCACAAAGCGCGGGAGACTGGCCGATGGCCGGGCAGAATCTGCGCAATACCCGCAGCGCCGCGGGCGAACGCGCGATCGGCCTGAGCAACGTGGCGAAGCTGGCGCCACGCTGGTCGGTCGAGACGGACGGTAACGTGTCCGCCACGCCGACGGTAGCCGGTGGTGTCGTCTATGTTCCCGACTTCGGTGGCTCGTTATGGGCCGTCGATGCCGCGTCCGGACAGGTCAAGTGGCACAAGAAGGTCAGTGACTACAGCCAGATTCCCAACGATGCATCGCGCACCAGCCCCGCATACTGGAAAGGCACGTTGGTGATCGGCCAGGGCACGCAGATCGCCAACAATCCGACCGGCGCCTACATGCTGGGCATCAAGGCCGAAGACGGCGCGCCGCTGTGGCGTACGCAGGTCGATACGGACAAGTCCGCCATCATTACGAGTTCGCCGGTTATCGACAACGGGATCGTGTACGTCGGCGTATCGTCTCGCGCCGAGGCGCTGAAGGAAACGCCCCAGTATCGCGGCAGCGTCGTGGCGCTCGACGCGACGAGCGGCAAACTGCTGTGGAAGACGTACATGGTTCCGGAGGGCTACACCGGCGGTTCGGTCTGGGGCAACACGGCGGTCGTCGATCATGAAACCGGCTTGCTGTACGTGACGACCGGCAACAACTTCACCGTTCCGGAAGGGGTTTGCCGGTATCCGGGGCAAGAGAAGTGCAAGGCAGCCGTACCGGGCAATCATATCGACAGTTTCGTTGCATTGAACCTGAAGACGGGCAAGATCGCATGGGCCACCCGTACGTTGTCGGCCGACATGTCGACGAACTACGACCACGACGACGGCCCGGACTACGATTTCGGCTCGGGGCCCAACCTGTACACGACGACCGTCGGCGGGCACAAGCGCACGTTGCTCGGTGCCGGCCAGAAGAGCGGTGTCTACTGGGCACTTGATCCGAAGACGGGCAAGGTCGTCTGGCATGCCCAGGTCGGCCCCGGCAGCCTGCTCGGCGGCATGCTGTGGGGAACGGCCGCCGACGGCAAGCGCATCTACGTGTCGATCGGCAACCTGAATCACGCGTCCATCGACGTCAATTCACCGGCGGGGACGAAGACGACCAAGGGCGGCATCTGGGCCGCGGTCGACGCTGCAACCGGCAAGGTACTTTGGCGCACCGCCGATCCGCAGCAGATGATGGACACCGTTGCGATGTCCGAGGCCAACGGCGTGGTGTATGCCGGTTCGCTGGCGGGCAGTGGCGCCAACATGTATGCACTCGATGCGTCGACCGGCGAAATCAAGTGGAGCTTCGAGAGCGGTGGCGCCGTCGTGTCCGGTGCCGCGATCGTCGACGGTACGGTTTATTGGGGATCCGGCTATCACACCAAGATTCTCGGGCTGCCCTATGCCGGCGACAACCACAAGCTTTACGCGTTTTCGGTAGCGAAGCAGTAAGCCGCCGTTGCCGGGTGTCGCGGGACCACCCGCGCGAGTCGAGATCCGCGCTCGGGTACGAGCGTGGCATCGTCCGCGCGGGTGGCGAGCGTTCGCGCGAACAAGCGCGAACTCGTCTGGCACGAAGTGCAAGCGCTAAATCGAATCGGTTTGATTCCGTTTCTTTGGTGTTATTTCGACGCGAATACGTGTCAAATGTGTTGACCCGGCCACCGTGATGCCAGCGCACTGCGCACTGGGCTTCCATCGCTTGCACGATCGAGGACGGGCTCCCATTTTCAGATTCAAAGGACTGCAAACTTCATGAGCAATCGAAAACATGAAGTACCCGCTCCGCAGCTTAGCCAGCCGATCTTCAGCGATCAGCCCCCGCAGGCGGTGCTCGCGAACGTGCCGATGAAATAAGCGCCGGGTATCGGGCGCGGTCGCGTCGAGCTCGCCGGTTGCCGACACTTTCCCCACATTCCGTCAATCGAGTTCGAACTGTCGAGCGTCGTGACGTGTCCGTTGCAAAGAATGAGATCGAGCGCGAAATCGATGGCGCTCGCAAGCAATTCCTCATGTGATGAGTATTCGAAAAACGACTCGATGAGCGCGACCGCCTGCACGTCAATCAGCGTGACGAGCCGGCCCGCCAGTGCAGTCAACGACCGCGTTTGGACCGAGCCGGCCAGCGCGCCAGCACACAACCATCGATTCAATTCCCATGATGCAACACCTTCCTGATCTCGACGCCTGGGCCATCTTCGCGCGCGTCGCGGAAACCGGCTCGTTTGCAAAGGCCGCCGAGCTGATCGGCACGTCGCAGTCGACCGTGTCGAAGGCCATCGCACGCCTCGAGCAACGGCTCGGCACCATGCTGCTGTACCGGACGTCGCGCAGGGTGTCGCTGACCCCGACGGGCGATCTGCTGCGCGACCGTGCGCTCCGGCTGCTCGCGGATGCCGAACTCATCGAGAACGAAGCAACCGCTCAGGCGCTCGAGCCGCACGGCCTCGTGCGCGTGAATGCGCCGATGTCGTTCAGCCTCCGGCATCTCGCGCCCGTGCTGCCCGCGTTTCTCGAGCGCTACCCGAGCGTCGACATCGATCTCATGCTGAGCGACCATCTGGTCGACGTCGTGCCGGGTGGCTTCGACGTCGCGATCCGGATTGCCGAACTGAACGATTCGACGCTGCGCTTCCGCAGGCTCTGCGCAGTCCGCCGACCGCTCGTCGCTTCGCCTGCCTACCTGGACCGCTACGGACGTCCGGCTCACCCGCGCGATCTCGAGCGACATGTCTGCTTCACCTACACGAACCTGCCGACGCCGGGTTGCTGGCGGTTTCGGCACACCACGTCGGGTGAAAAATTTTCCGTACCGGTGAACGGACGCATTCGCACCAACAACGCCGACGTGATCCTGCCAGCACTGGTCGCGGGGTACGGCCTCGCGCTGCAGCCCGAATTCGTGGTGGTCGATGCGCTACGGGATGGCGAACTCGAGGAAGTGATGCACGACTGGAGGATCGCCGACATCAACGTCAACCTCGTGACGCCGCCCGGCATGCTGCGTACCGCGCGCGTCGCGGTGCTGCTCGACTATCTCGCCGACCAGTTCACGATCGCGCCCTGGGCGCCGCCTATGGGCTGAACGTCTGCGATCGCCAGGACGCGACATCTCGGCTTTGCGCTTGCACAACGTCATCCCCGGATTCAGGCGAGCCCAGTTACTTATGCGTGGTGTGCTCGACGGGGTAAGGTCGACCCCATTCGCAGCCATCTCTAGCGCCGCGCTTCGCGTGAGTCCGGCTACGGCGTGCGTGCTGACGTTGCACGCGCTCTGATGCATGGCGCCACGCGTCGCGGAGAGGCGGCACGATGGAGCTCGATGCGGCAGTCGCGCGGAGCGAAGAGGCGCGATCGTGACAAACGACACGCGTGCGCCAGCAACTTCTTACGGCACGCGCGGCTGCGTTTCCACTGACGACACCACATCCGCGAGCCGCTGCGCGGCCGCTTCCATCTGCGCCCGGCCGAATCCGCCGAAGCCCAGCACGAGCCCCGGGCGGGCCGTGCCCGGCGCGAACATCGGCGACACCGCGCGCACCGCGACGCCGGCTTGCGCGGCGCGCTCGACCACGTCGAGATCGTCGATCCCTTCCGCGAGCCACAGCACGACGTGCATCCCCTGGTCGCCCGGCTGCACCCACGCGCGTTCGCGCGGCAGCCGCGCACCCAGCGTGTCGATCAGCAGCGCGCGCTGCTCCGCATACACGCCGCGCACGCGGCGGATGTGGCGGTCGAGATGACCTTCCGCGATGAAGGCGGCCAGCACGTGCTGGTCCGCAGTCGGCACATGGCGATCCATCAGCGCACGCGCGCCGCAGAACGCGGGCACGAGATCGTCGGGTGCGATCACGTAGCCGAGCCGCAGCGACGGAAACAGGATCTTGCTGAACGTGCCGAGGTAGATCACGCGATCGGGGTCGAGCCCCTGCAGCGACGGGAACGGATAGCCTTCGTAGCGCAGCTCGCTGTCGTAATCGTCCTCGACCACCCACGCGCGCCGCGCACGCGCCCACGCGAGCAGCGCGTTGCGCCGCGCCATGCTGAGCGGCATGCCGAGCGGATACTGGTGCGACGGCGTGACGAATGCGGCACGCGCATCCGGTGCGACGCGGATGCCGGCCTCGACGTCGATGCCGTCGGCGTCGACCGGCACCCGCACCATCGCGTCGTGCCGCCCCGTGCTGTCGAGCAGCGCGGTGATGCCGCGATAGGCGGGATTTTCGACCCACGCCTGATCGTCCGGGCCGAGCAGCACCTGGCTCGCGAGATGCAGCCCCTGCTGCGTGCCGCTCGTGATCACGACCTGGCCGGCATGGCAGCGCACCGAGCGCGATCGGCGCACGTAGTCGGCAATCGCTTCGCGCAGCGGCAGCGTGCCTTGCGGATCGGCATAGCCGGACGGCGCGCCGGCGCCGCGTGCGCGCAGGCGGTTGCCGAGCCGGCGCCAGATGTCGTCGGGCGCGGTGAGGCCGATCGGCACCGAGATCGCGAACGGCATGGCCGGCAGCGGACGGAATTCGCTGGCGATCCGCGCGAAGGTGGCAGCCGGCTCGGGCAGCCCGGCGTGCGCCGGCGGGCGGCGGGTGGGCGGTTCGGCGGGATGGACGGGCGGTGGCTCCGCGAGCGCGAGCGCGTTCGCGACCCGCGTGCCCGCACCGCCGCGCGATTCGAGAAAGCCTTCGGCGACGAGTTGCGCATACGCATCGACGACGGTGCCGCGCGCCACCTGCAGCGCCGCGGCCAGCAGCCGCGTGGACGGCAGTGCGTCGCCCGGCCGGACGTCGCCGCGCCGCACGGCTTCGCGCAGCGCCTGCGCGAGCTGGCGGCTCAGGTCGCCGGCCGCGCGGTCAAGCGCGCCGAGCGACGGGATGTCGACGTTCCGGGCCGTTCTTGCCATGATTCTGGTCTGCTGAAATTGTTCCAAACCGGCTCTACAGCATAAACCAGTTTGGAGCCACAATCGACGCATGCCAGGCCATGGCCTGATTCATTCCAACCCCCACACGACCGTGGAGCCGACATGTACGTCCCCGCCGAATTCAACGAACCCAACCCCGACGCGCTGCGCGAGCTGATCGTGCAGCATCCGTTCGGCAGCCTGATCACGCACGGCAAGAGCGGGCTCGACGCGAACCACATCCCGTTCGAGCTGCTGCCCGGCGATGGCGGGCTCGGCGAACTGCACGCGCACGTCTCGCGCGCGAATCCGGTCTGGCAGGACGTCGCGAACGGCGACGAGGTGCTCGTGATCTTCCGCGCGGGGGACGCGTATATCTCGCCGACCTGGTATCCGAGCAAGCATGTGGCGCACCGGCAGGTGCCGACGTGGAACTACGTGGTCGTGCATGCGCACGGCCGCATCACGGTACGCGACGACGAGAAGTTCGTGCGCGGCGTGGTTGCCCGGCTGACGCGCACGCACGAGGCATCGCAGCCGGCGCCGTGGAAGATGGGCGACGCGCCGGCGGATTATCTCGACGAGATGCTGCAGTCGATCGTCGGGCTGCAGATCGAGATCACGCGCCTCGTCGGCAAGCGCAAGCTCGGGCAGAACAAGGACGAGGCCGATATCCGCGGCGCGGGCGACGCGCTGGTCGCGAACGGCAACCTCGCGATCGGGGAAGCGATGATCGAGGCGGCCGACGCGAAGCGCGGGTGAACGCAACCGATTCGCGGGCCCGCGCGGGCGAGTGCCACGCCCGCGCGTGGGTCCGTTACTGCGTGCGCGTCGTGCCCTTCGCGCTTTCACCGGCCTGCGCGAGCGCACCGCGAATCGCGGCCTCGGTCTTGTCGTACTCGCCTTCGCCATAGCGCGTATAGACGACCTTCCCGTTCGCGTCGATCAAATACAGCGCGGGCCAGTACTGGTTGCCGTACGCACGCCACGTGTCGTAGCGGTTGTCCTGCGCGACCGGATAGCGGATGCCGAAGCGCTTGATCGCATCGGCGACGTTGCCCGCGTCGCGCTCGAACGGATACTCGGGCGTATGCACGCCGACCACGACGAGCCCCTGGTCGCGGTACTTCCGGTCCCACTCCTTCACGTACGGAATCGTATGAATGCAGTTGATGCACGAGTACGTCCAGAAATCGACGAGCACGACCTTGCCGCGCAACTGGCCGAGCGTCAGCGGCGTGGTGTTGTGCCAGCGGTCGATGCCGGTGAAATCGGGCGCTGCGGTACCGGCCTGCGAAGTCGGCATGCCCGCGTCGTCGCGGGTGCCCGCGAAGGCGGCGAGCCCGGCCGTGGCGGCCAGGGCGATGACGAGGGCGGCGATCTTGAGTCGGGGCAGCATGGCGTTCTCCTGAGCGGGAGGCCGCCGCTCGAAGGCGGTGGCCGGACGGGTTTCGACAGGCCCCATTAGGCGGCGCCGACGTATCTGCGATGTGTCCGGCGAGCCACGCGTGTGCAATGTTGTGTGTCGTCACGGCGGCGCGATACATTGGGATACAAACGCATGCCCGCCGTGCGGTATAAAAGCGGACATCGCCTGCCCGAACACCTCGACACCGACAACGACTCATGGACAAGATCGACCACGTGCTGATCGTCGACGACGATCGCGCGATCCGCGAACTGATCGCGGATTATCTGGAGAAGAACGGCATGCGCGTGTCGCTGGCCGCAAACGGCCGCGAGATGCGCAACGTGCTGGACGACGGCGCGCCCGACCTGATCGTGCTCGACCTGATGCTGCCGGGCGAGGACGGCCTCGCGCTGTGCCGCGACCTGCGCGCCGGCAAGTTCCGGACTGTGCCCGTGCTGATGCTGACCGCGCGCGGCGAGGAAACCGATCGCATCATCGGCCTCGAGATGGGCGCCGACGATTACCTGGCCAAGCCGTTCGCGGTGCGCGAGCTGCTCGCGCGGATCCGCTCGGTGCTGCGCCGCGCGCGCATGCTGCCGCCCGGCATGCAGGTGACGGAAACAGCGGAGCTGCTCGCGTTCGGCGAATGGCGGCTCGACACGACCGGGCGCCACCTGCTCGATGCGGAGGGCACGCTGGTTGCGCTGAGCGGCGCCGAATACCGGCTGCTGCGCGTGTTTCTCGACAACCCGCAACGTGTGCTGACACGCGACCAGTTGCTCAATCTTACGCAGGGGCGGCAGTCCGACCCGTTCGACCGGTCGATCGACCTGCTCGTGAGCCGGCTGCGCCAGCGCCTGCGCGACGGCGCGCGCGAACCGCGCTACATCAAGACGCTGCGCAACGAGGGCTATGTGTTCTCGTCGGCCGTGACCGCCGTCGACGGTACGCCATGAGCGCGCGCATGCCGTGGCACTGGCCGCGCTCGCTGTTCGCGCGGCTCGCGCTGATCCTGTGCGTGGGCCTCGCGCTTGCGCAGACGCTGTCGTTCTGGCTCACCGTGACCGAGCGCGACCAGGCGACCACCAACCTGATGATGGGCTACATCGAGCGCGAGGTCGCGAGCTCGGTCGCGCTGCTCGACCACCTGCCGCCGGCCGAGCGGGCCGCGTGGCTGCCGCGCCTCGCGCGGCGCAGCTATGCGTTCATCCTCGGGCCCGGCGAGACCGGCACGCCGCCGGAAGCGCGGCTGTCGGCGCGTGTCGAGCGCTCGATCTCCGACGGCATCGGCGGCGACTACCCGCTGACCGCGAACGCGATCCCCGGCGACCGCGAACATCTGCAGGTGCATCTGCGCCTGACCGACGGGTCGCCGCTGACGATCGACATCCACCCGATGTCGACGGTGCCGCTGTCGGGCTGGCTGCCGGTCGTGCTCGCGCTGCAGCTCGCGGTGCTGGCCGCGTGCTGCTGGCTCGCGGTGCGGCTCGCGACGCGGCCGCTCAAGCAGCTCGCGCAAGCCGCCGATGCGCTCGGCCCCGATCTGAAGGGCGAGCGGCTGAACGAGGGCGGGCCGTCGGAAGTCGCGCGCGCCGCCCGGGCGTTCAATGCGATGCAGGATCGCATCGCGCAGTACATGGCCGAGCGCATGCAGATTCTCGCGTCGATCTCGCACGACCTGCAGACGCCGATCACGCGGATGCGCTTGCGCGCTGACATGATGGACGACGACGTGCAGGGCGCGAAGCTGCGCCAGGACCTGCTCGAGATGGAGCATCTGGTGAAGGAGGGCGTCGCGTACGCGCGGACGCTGCACGGCACCGAGGAGGCCGCGCGCCGCATCGATCTCGATGCGCTGCTCGACAGCATCGTGTGCGACTACACGGATGCGGGGCAGGACGTCGCGCTGCACAGCCGCGCGCCGCTCGCGCTCGTCACGCGGCCGAAGGCGCTGCGGCGCATCGTCGGCAACCTCGTCGACAACGCGCTGAAGTTCGCGGGCGCGGCCGAGATCGACGTGCACGCCGCGCCGGATGGCGGCGCGGTGATCGCCGTGCTCGACCGCGGGCCCGGCATTCCGGACGATCAGCTCGACGCGGTGTTCGAGCCGTTCCGGCGCGTGGAGACGTCGCGCAATCGCGAGACGGGCGGCACGGGGCTCGGCCTGGCGATCGCGCGGCAACTCGCGCTCGCGATGGGCGGCACGCTCACGCTGAACAACCGGACGGACGGCAGCGGGCTCGAGGCACGGCTCACATTGAGGAGTGTGGTGTGACGGGATGCGGCGCGTGAGCGCCGCGGTTTCAGGGGCGTGTCGAAACTGAAGCCGAAGCCGAAGCGCGCGACCTCACACGCGCTGCAGATGCGCATCGACGAGCGGTGCGAGCGTGGACGCATGCACGGCCGCGAGATCGTGCCGGCCGCCCGGCACGACATGCAGTTGTGCATCGTGTAGCCGTTCGAGCAGGCGCCGGCCGGCCGCGACGGGGCTGATCGGATCGTCGTCACCCCACAGCAGCAGCGTCGGCTGCGCGATGCGGCCGATTTCTTGCGACAGGTCGGCATGGAACGTCAGGAACCAGTCGGGAAGCTGCGGGTTGGCTTCCGCGAAACCGGTGCGCCAGTCCTGCGCGCCGAGCCCTGCCATGTCGAGTCCGCCGGACGTGACCGTCAGCACGAGGTGCGTGATCAGTTCGGGCTTGTCGAGCGCCGCGCGCATCGCGATCACGCCGCCCATCGATTGCGCGATCACGGCGGTCGGCCGGTCGATCGTGTCCAGCACGCGGCGCACGAGGCTGTCGAAATCGTCGACGGCCGGATCGTGCGGCGTGTCGCCGAAGCCCGGATAGCTGACGATCCGGCGCTCGGCCGGATGTGTCAGGAGGCTGGCGAGCGGTTGCCAGAAGGCGGTGCTGCCCGATGCGCCGGGCAGGAAAAGCAGTTGCGACGGAACGGGCATGGCGGTGCGGTTTTCCGGTGAACGAAGCGAAGCGGGACGATGGGGCGGGCGTATCAGCAACGGCCGGTGCGCAGCGCGACGACCCAGTCGTCGCGGCCGCGCGTGGCCGCGGTGGCCGCTGCCGTGTGCCAGTCGTATTCGACCGCATGGAATTCGACGTTCCAGCCGGCCGCCGTGCGCGACACCATCGCGTAGCGCGCATGCGGCGAACCCGTTTCGATGCGGTGCGGATGCGGCAGGTCGTCCGTGTACGCCTGCAGCCCGACGCTGCCCGGGTTGACGATCAGCCGGCCGTCGTCGAGCTTTGCCGTCCGCGGGATGTGCGTGTGGCCGCACAGGATCAGTGACGCCGGTGCGTCGCCCGCGCGCCGCGAGATTTCATCGGGCGTGGCCGCACGGCAGCCGTCGGGCGTGACCGTTTCGAGGAAATAGACGAGGTCGCTGTCCGGCGTGCCGTGCACCATCAACACGTCGTCGCCGAGCATCGCGCGTTCGGGCAGCGCAGCGATCCAGTCGAGATGATCGGCGCGCAGCGTGTCGTGCGCCCAGCGATCCGACAGCCGCATCGACTCGCGATCACCGGTGAGCAGTTGCCGTTCGTGGTTGCCCTTGATGGTCGGCAGGTCGAGCGCGATCAGGCGGTCGGCCGTTTCGGCCGGATGGAGCGCGCCCGACAGGATGTCGCCAAGATTGACGATCACATCGGCACCGCGGCGGCGGACGTCGTCGAGCACGGCGTCGAGCACGGCGTCGAGTGCGGCGAGGTTGCCGTGGATGTCGGACAGCGCGGCGATTTTCATGGCGGATCGTCGTGGACGGAAACGGCGATTGTCCCCAATTCGGCGCAGGCCGTCCAATGGCGTGCGCCTGTGCAGCCGTGAGCGGGTTGACGTGAAGCCGCGGGGGCGCGTCAGTCGGTCGCGAGGCGCGCGTACATCGCGAAATCGCCCGGCGTGCCGCGCACGATCTTGTACGCGCGCAACAGCCCTTCGTAGCGGTAGCCGCACTTTTGCAGCACGCGCGCGGAGCCCGCGTTGCTGGTCAGCACGACGGCCTGCATGCGCATGAAGCCGCCGTCCGCGAATGCCCACGCGGTGACGGCCGCGCACAGCGCGCTCGCGATCCCGCGCCCCCAGTGCGACGGCGCGAGATCGTATGCGATCTCCGCCGAGCGGTTCACGGTGGACACGGTATGCAGGCCGATCGTCCCGGCGCGTGCGCCCGATGCATCGTCGATCACGGCAAGGCGCCGGATCGAATCCGGGTCGGTCGACTCGATGGCGTCGAACAGCGGCAGCAGATCGTCGGGCGAGCGCAGGTTCCAGCTCGTGTGGCGGAAGACGTCGGGGTTCGTCAGATACGCGTGCCACGCGTCGAGGTCGGCGCGTTCGAGCTGGCGTAGCGACAGGCCGGGAAAGCCGGAGCGGGGCGGTGCAGCGATTCTCATCGGTATCCGCTCCTATGCCGCGTGACGCCGGTACAGCGCGAGCGACCCGGCGAGCGCGAGCAGCATCGCGCCGCACGTGCGTTCGAGCCACAGCGCACCCGCGCGCTTCAGCAGCCGCACCGCGCGTGCGCCGAGCAGCGCGTAGCCGAACATCACCGCACCGTCGAGCAGCGCGAACGTGACCGCGAGCGCGATGTATTGCGGCGCGAGCGGCGCGGACGGATCGAGGAACTGCGGCAGGAAGGCGGAGAAGAACAGATAGCCCTTCGGGTTCGTCACCGCGGTGAGGAAGCTCTTCGCGAAGATCGACGCGTTGCGCCCGGATGCCGCGCTGTCGTGCGCGGCGGCGACGTCGAGCGACCCCTTCGACATCAGCAGCCGGACGCCGACATAGGCGAGGTACGCGGCGCCGAGCCACTTCACCACCGAGAACCAGAACGCCGACGCCATCAGCAGCGCGCCGAGGCCGAGCGCGACCGCGACGATCAGCACGAAGTCGGACAGCATCGCTCCCGCGAAGCCGTAGGCCGCGCGGCGCACGCCGTAGCGCGAGCCGTTGGTCAGCGCGAGCAGCACGGTCGGGCCGGGTGTCGCGATGCCGACGAAGGCGACGGCGGCGAAGATCAGCAAGGTCGTTTCATGCATGAAGGCTCTCCCGATGGGCGGCGCGCGTTCGATTATCGGCTGCGCCCGCCCGGGCTGTACAGGGACGGCGCACGGCGCATACGGCCCCCGTTCCACTATCTCGATTTTGGAAACAAACTGTTTTCATTATTCCGCTTTCGACCGGAACCGGTTCCATTTACCATGACGGCCGCAGCGGGCATACCCGCCGCGCCGCCGCGCGCGCGTCACCGGCCTCGCACCGCCGGTGGATCTCGCCGCCCGCGCGCTACTCGCAACTGACAGCCAGAACAACGGGTTCACCGCCCGGAGACACGACAATCATGAACAAGCAACTGATTGCAGCCCCGCTGCTGCTCTCGCTCGCGGGCATCGCCGCCGCGCAAAGCTCCGTCACGCTGTACGGCATCGTCGATGCGGGCGTGACCTATCGCAGCAACGAGCGGGTCGGCTCGGCGGGCGCGTACACTGGCCATTCGGACGTCGCGCTCACGACCGGCAACCTGTCCGGCAGTCGCTGGGGCATCAAGGGTTCCGAGGATCTCGGCGGCGGGCTGCGCGCGCTGTTCGTCCTCGAGAACGGCTTCGACATCACGAACGGCACGTCGGGCCAGGGCGGCCGCCAGTTCGGCCGCCAGGCGTTCGTCGGTCTCGGCAGCGATCGCTACGGCACCGTCTCGCTCGGCCGCCAGTACACGTCGCTCGACGACTTCGTGAGCCCGGTCGGCCCATCGTCGTACATCGGCGGCTTCGGCGCGCACCCAGGCGATATCGACGACCTCGACCAGACCGCGCGTGTCGACAGCTCGATCAAGTACACGAGCGCCAACTACTCGGGCTTCACGTTCGGCGCGCTGTACGGCTTCGGCAGCCAGCCGGGCAGCATGAAGCAGCGCAACACGTGGAGCGTCGGCGCCGGTTACGCGGCAGGCCCGCTGCGCGTCGGGGTCGGCTTCGAGCGTTCGGACAACAGCAAGACGGGCGCGACCGACCCGACGACCGGCAAGTGGCAGAGCACCGACGACGGGCTGTTCAACTCGTCGATCAACGAAGGCTATGCGAGCGCGCAATCGCAGCAGATCATCGCGACCGGCGCGACCTACGACTTCGGCCCGGCCGTCGTCGGCGTGGACTACAGCAACGTGCAGTACCGCAGCGGCGGCCAGTCGCTGTTCACGGGCCACGCGACGTTCAACGTCGTGGGCGTGTTCACGCGCTGGAACGTGCGCCCGCAGACGCAACTGTTCGCGGGCTACAGCTACACGCGCGGCAGCGATGTCGATGGCGTGGACGACCGCGCGCAGTATCACAACGTCACGCTCGGCGCCGTCTATGACCTGTCGAAGCGCACCAGCGTGTACCTGCTCGGCGCGTACCAGCATGCGTCGGGCATGACGCTCGACGCGATGGGCCGGCCGGTGGCGGCGACCGCGTCGGTGTCCGACAAGGCGAACGGCCACTCGTCCGATTCGCGGTCGCAGGCCATCGTCAGCCTCGGCCTGCGCCAGAAGTTCTGACGCGCAGCGATCGTTGCGGCTGCAACGTTGCCCGCATGCTCCTATACTGTCGCCTCCTTTCTTCGAGGAGACGACATGACCCGAACGCATTCCGCGAGTTGCCTGTGCGGCACCGTCACCGTGACGCTGCGCGGCGAGCCGGCGGCGCGCGCGAACTGCCATTGCGCGACCTGCCGCGATTTCTACGGCACGCCGGTGCTGTCCGCGACCGCGTGGCCGCCGGAGCAGGTGGCCGTCGAAGGCGGCCACGCGACGTTCCCGCATCCGGCGAAGTCGATGTCGCGCACGTACTGTGCGTCGTGCGGCGAGATCGTGTTCGGCACCAACCGGCTCGGCATGCGTGTCGTGCCGAACAGCCTGGCCGCGCGTGCGCACGGCGGGCAGTTGCCCGGCGACCTGCAGCCGACGATGCACCTGTTCTACCGGCATCGCGTGATCGACGTCGTCGACGCGCTGCCGAAATTCGTCGACGGCTGGGACGGCCCGACGTTCGACGACGCGAGCTGATCGATCGCGGCCGCGTGCCGGCATGGCCGGCGCGCGGTTCTGGTTTGCTTTGCCGTCTCCCGCTTTTTCCTTCCTTCTTCCCTTTCTTCCGCCGCATGCCGCTGCGCTGAATCGCGACAACGCGATTGCGCCGGATAATATTTTTCTCCTTTCATTTTAATTTCGATTTGTAATCATTGAGCCCATTCCGGGGAATGAAAAAGGCAATGCGGACATTTCAGAAAAAATGACGCATGTGCATTGATCGGCCCGGAAGAAAATGCCGGGGAAAAAGCACTGAAACCGTGCGGCCGGCCAGCTGTTGCGGCGCGGTGAGCGGGTTTGACCATCGTTGACGGAAAAGCGCCGGACGGCAAAAGGAACGGCGTGAATAATTCGGGGTGACGGCGAATGCACTTTAGCCGGAATCACCAATATTTCATGCGCCGCGATTTACAGTGTCGACAATTGAATGTTCGGGAGCATTATTCATGTCAATGAAACAAATTCGGGCGGCGTTGCTGGGAATGTGCATGGCGATGCTGGCGCCGGCGAGTCACGCGCAGGTGCAATACTCGACCGACTGGCTCGCGAACACGTACGGCACGCTGGCCCAGCACGTCGGCAATGCGGCGCGCTCGATGTGGGTCGCGCCCGAGGGCGTGATCTACACGGCGTCGCGCTGGGACGAGAACGCGGGCGGCGTCGCGCTCTACCAGAACGGCCAGCCGATGGGCACGATCGGCATCCACGACGAATTCCAGGGCGGCGCGATTACCGGCAACGCGACGTCGATCTTCGTCGCGCTCGGCTACAACCGCACCTTCGGCAGCGGCTCGGTGGGCCGCTACAACCGCAGCACGAACAAGCGTGACCTGCGCATCCCGGTCAGCACGTGGACGGGCCTCCCGAACCCGGACGTGATCACCGGCCTCGCGACGGCCGGCAACCTGCTGTACGCGAGCGATTTCTACGGCAACCGCGTGCGTGTGTATACGACCGACGGCGTCTGGCAGCGCGACATCGGCGTGACCGGGCCCGGCGCGCTGGCGCTCGATGCGGCGGGCAACCTGTGGGTCGCGCGCATGGGCGCGGGCGTGGTCGTGCAGTACAGCGCGACCGGCACGCTGATGAACACGATCCAGATGGCGGCCGGCGCGCGGCCGTCGGCGCTGTATTTCGACGCGTCGACGGGGCAGTTGCTGGTGGGCGACCAGGGCCGCGACATGAACATCAAGATCTACAGCCTCGCCGGGTTGCCGCAGCAGATCGGCACGTTCGGCGTGCAGGGCGGCTATCTCGACACGACCTCGGGCATCAAGGGGCAGGTGGGCGACAAGCGCTTCACGCGCGTGGTCGGCATCGGCAAGGATTCAGGCGGCAACCTGTACGTGCTCAACAACGCGTGGGGCGGCGGCTGGGATCTCGGGCGCAACGGCAGCACCGACCTGCATTCGTACAGCCCGACGGGCGCGCTGCAATGGAAGCTGCAGGCGCTGAACTTCGAGGCGATCGCCGCACCCGACCCGGCGACGGACGGCGCGTTCTTCTACAGCGGCAACAACGTGTACACGGGCTCGGCGGGCGGCACGTTCGTCGCGAACACGGTCGATCCGTTCACCTATCCGAAGGATCCGCGTCTCGACATGAACGACTATCAGCGCGGCCAGCACTTCGGCCAGCTCGTGATGGTCGGCGGCAACCGGATTCTCGTCGCGTCGGGCCAGAATCCCGGCAACTTCAATTTCTATTACTTCACGCCGGCGACCGGCTACATCGCGAATCCGGCGGGCTCGCTGCCGGGCAAGCCGTTCAACACGACGTTGCAGGTCACGACCGGTTTCGATATCGATGGCAACGGCGATGTATGGGCCGGGCTGAACGGCTCCAACGCGATTACCCGCTATCCGATGACGGGCTTCGACGCGACCGGCAAGCCGTCATGGGGCAAGCCGGTGACGACGCCCGTGCCGAGCACCGTGGCGCCGACCACGCGCATCGTCTACCAGGCAGACAGCGACACGATGATTCTCGCGCAGGGCCTCGCGAACAACTGGGACTGGACCGCGATGAACGGGCACATCGAGGTCTATCACGGCTGGAAGAACGGCAACACGACCGCGCCGAACCCGGTGATCAACCTGACCAGTGCGAACCCGAAATCGATCGCGGCGGCCGGCCACTACCTGTTCGTCGGCTATGTGCACACCGTGCCGAACGTCGACGTGTTCGATCTCAACACGGGCGCGCTCGTCACGACGCTGACCAACTCGAACACGTTGGCGATGGACGTCGGCAACGACGTCGACTCGATGTACGGGATCCGCGCGTATCTGCGCTCGACCGGCGAATACGTGATCACGAAGGACAACTACAACGGCACGAGCATGATCGTGTATCGCTGGCATCCGTGAACGGGCAGGCCGTGCGGGCCGGATGGCCGGCACGGCGCCTGCGTCACGGCGCGCCGAGCACGCGCCCGTTCACGCTGAGCCCGTACATCGAATCGGGCGAATTGTGGAACTTCGCGCGCGTGTCCTGCACCGAGCCCGTGAAGCGCGGGTCCTGCGGACGTTCGTGGCTGTCCATGAAGGTCGCGACGTCCCATGCCTCCTGATCGGTCAGCGTGCCGCCGAGCCCGAGCGGCATGTTGGCCTTGATGAAGCCGGCTGCATTGCGGATGTCGCCCATCCCCGCGCCCCAGTTGAACGACCGCGCGCCCCACAGCGCCGGGAAGACGGCCTTGTCGCCGCTCGACTGCCCCTGGCCGTCCGCCCCGTGGCACAGCGCGCAGTGCTGCGTGTAGACGGCGGCGCCGCGCGCATAGTCGGCCTTCTGCGCGGGCGGCGGCAGTTTCAGGAAACCCTGCCCCGGCAGCTTCGTGCCGACCGGCGCGCCCTTCGCGAGCCAGTACGAATAGGTTTCGAGCGCGACGAGGATCGGGTCGCCGGCCGGCGGCGCCTTGCCGTTCATGCTGTAACGGAAGCACCCCTGCAGGCGCTCGGCGAACGTGTTCACGTGGCCATTCTTGCTGCGGTACGCCGGATACAGCAGGTACGCGGCCCACATCGGGCTCGAATCGGGCCGGCGGCCCGCGTCGAGGTGGCAGCTCGCGCAGGTCAGCTTGTTGCCGACGTACTTGCCTGCGAACTCGGGCGTGTGCAGGAAGATCTGCTCGCCGAGCTTCACGGTCTTGCCGAACTCGTCGGCGGGTATCGCGGATTCGGCGGGTGGCGCGAAGGGTTTGGCGGCCGCCGCCATCGCAGCCGGCGCGGGTGCGGAAGCGGCGGCCGGTGCGTCCTGCAGGGCGGCCGCGCACGCGAGCGCGGGCATCCAGGCCGCGCCGAGCAGGGCCGCGCGGGCGTGGCGGATCAGCGTCGTGCGGTCGATCATTGCTTGTCTCCTTGTGCTGCGCCGCCGCGCGCGTAGTAGGCGGCCACCGCGTCGATGTCGGCGTCGGACAGCTTGCCGGCGATCGCCGGCATGAGCGCCATCGGCCCGGGCGGGCGCGTACCGTGTTTCCAGCCGTTCAACTGGCCGGCGATGTAGGCGGCAGGCTGGCCCGCGAGCGGCGGAAACGCGGTGCCCACGCCGAGGCCGCCCGGGCCGTGGCACTGGGCGCACGCGGGCAGGCCCTGCGACCAGCGCCCGCGCGTCGCGAGCCACGCGCCGGTGTTCGCCGGATCGATCGACGTGTCGTCGGTCGCGACGATGCCGGCCGGCGCGGGCAGGCTCGCGAAGTACGCGGATACCGCGTCGCGCTCGTGCGGCGTCAGCATTTTCGAGAGCGGCTGCATGACCGGGTTCTGGCGGCTGCCGTCCGCGAACGCGGCAAGCTGCGCGGACAGATACGCGGCGTGGGTGCCCGCGAGGCGCGGGAAGCCGGCCGCCGCGTTGCCCTCGCCCTGGCTGCCGTGGCAGCCGATGCATGCGGCGACGCCCGTCGTCGTGCCCTGTGTGGCGATCGTCTTGCCGAGCGTCGCGTCGTCCGCGCGCGCGTGGCCGGCCAGCAGCGCCGCTGCCGCGAGCAGCAGCGGCGCAAACCGGCGTCGCGGTGTGTCCACCGTATCGTTCACGTGTCCCCTCCTTGTTGTCGTTCGCGTACGCGCCGCCGGACTGCCGGGGCGGCCGCGCGGTCAGCCCGCGTCGGGCTGCTTCTGCTCCGGCGCGAGGTGCTGCGCCGGTGCCGCCGCATCGTATCGGCCAAAGCCGTAGCGCTGGAAAATCCGGAACGCCTCCGGCGACCGGATGAACGCGAGCCATGCGCGGGCGGCTTCCGGATGCGGTGCGTCCTTCACCATCGCCCCCGCATAGATCGCCGTCGTATTCTGCTCGGCCGGAATGTCGATGTGCATCAGCGGATGCCCGACCTGTTCCTGGAACGCCGCTTCGGATTGCCACAGCACGCCCGCGTCCGCGCGACCCTGCATCAGAAATAACGCCGTTTCCCGATGATGGATGTGCGTGAGCTCGGTCGTGCCGGTGCGCACCTTGTCGTCGTAGACGGTACGTGCGAGCGCGTCTCCGCCGGCCTTCACGAGCGACGCGCGGATCTGCCGCGCGACGCCTTCGAATGCCGGATTGGGCATCGCAAGCTGCACGTCGGGCCGCGCGAGGTCGTTCAGCGACGTGATCCGCTTCGGATTGCCGGCGCGCACCATGATCGCCAGCTGGTTCGTCACATAGGGCACGGCCGGGCCGGCGAGCGTGCCGTCCGCGATCAGCCCGTTGATCTTGCCGAGGCCCGCGAAATACGCATCGGGCTTGACCGTCCACGTCATGTTGCCGACGGTGATTGTGCCGCCCGCCTGGATCTGCTTCACGAGCAGGCCGGGCGGGATCGTTTCCCAGTAGATGCGGCCGCGGTATTCGGGATGGTCTTCCTCGAACTTCGCGACGAGCGGCGCCATCGCGAAGAAATAGTTGCCGCCGACGAACAGCACGAGCTTCGGCGCGGTGAGGTCGCCGTGGAAATCGGCGAGCACGTCGACCTGCGGCACCGTGAATTCGAGGCCACGGTGCGTCGCGTCGTTGTTGCGGCCGTCCTGCCAGGGCGGAAAGACGGTCGCGGCAGGCGCGGCGAGCGAGAGGGCCGACGCGCAGCAGAGCCACGCTGCCAGCACGGCGCGCAGCGTGCGCCGACGGCGACGCGATGGCGGTTGCAGTTGCAGTTGCAGGGGGATCGATGTCATCGCGGGGCTCATTTTGCGTACGTGAAGCCGGCCTGCTGCAGTTCGGGCAGCGTGCCGACCGCGCCCGGCGTGACGATGGCCGACGGGATCACGTGGTTGGTCAGGTCGGCCGCGAGCGCATCGAGCGGCAGCTTGTCGGGATTCGCGTTCGCGCCGTCGAGGCGTTCCGCGAGTTCCCAGATCGCGTTATGGCACGACAGGAACACGACGCCGCGCTGCTGCAGTGCGGCGAGGCTGTTGTCGTGCGACGAGAACGCGCCGTCGGGCAACTCGTGGTCTTGCGCGCCCTTCGATTGCGCAGGCTTCGCGTCCAGCAGCGTGTTGGTCGGGAACGCGGCGCCGGCGAATTTCGCGAGGCCGTATTTGTCCCATGCGGCCTGGTCGAACAGCGCGAGATGCGCGCTGCCGTGCGTGGCCGATACGACGAGGAAATCCGGATGGCGGTACGACCAGATCTGCGCGTTCAGCGAATTGCGCATCAGGTTCAGCCACGGGCCGCCGAGCTCGGTGTTGTCCCACACCTGCTTCGGGCCGCCGCGGTAGCCGGTCACTTCGGCGAGCGCCGCGTGATCCCACTGGTCGGGACGTTCGAGGATCATCGGCACCGTCTTGAAGTCGCGCCGTCGCGGTGCGGCCGCGAGGCGGCGCGTGAGGTCGGCGAGGTGCGTGGCGCCGCCGGACAGCAGCGCGCCGGTGTCGGGCGCGGCGGCGTGAGCGTGGCGCGCGGCGGCGAGCAGCGCAGTGCCGGCCGCGAGGCCGAGTGTCTTGAGCGCGCCTCGGCGCGCATGCCGGTCGGACATGGCTTATCTCCCGGAATCGTTTTTGTGGGGGCGCGACGCGTTGCCGTACGACGATGCGGCGTCGCGAATGCGTAGCCAGTCTAGCGGCGCGCGTTCGATACGGAAAATCGCGATATCGGATGGGAGATATTCGAGGGTCTGATGATTCGGCGGGAGGGCGGCGGCGGTGTGATCGCTGCAACCACCATCGGTGCGAATGTTGCAACAGGCTTTTGGGGGATTGCCGGGTTGTTGAGGGGTTTCCAGCGGACGGCTCCGGTTTCCGTCGGCAAGTTGCTCGTCCTGTTGATAGGGATGACTGATTATGTGCGATGGGGAGTAGAGGATCGACTTGTATAATTTCGCCCCACGAATGCAAACATGCTTTACCGAGAGAGAACGTTAACCATGAACTGGGACGATGCCCGCGTTTTTCTGGCAGTTCATCGCGCCGGGACGCTGCGCGAGGCCGCAGTCGTGCTCGATGTCGATCAGGCTACCGTGGGGCGGCGCCTGACGGCGCTGGAGAAAGCGCTGGGCGCGAAGCTGTTTCTCAAGACGTCGTCCGGCTATGTCGTGACGCCGATCGGCGAGCATTCGCTGCAGGCCGCGGAAGCGATGGAGCAAGCGGCGAGTGACTTCGAGCGGCGCGTCCACGGCTCGGACGACCGGCTCGAAGGCGAGGTTCGGGTGACGACGACCGATTCGCTGGCGATGGATTTCGTCATTCCCGCGATACGGGTGTTGCGACGGACATGCCCCGCGATACACGTGATCCTGACGACGTCCGTGCAGGTGCTGAACCTGACCCGCCGCGATGCGGATCTCGCGATTCGAACCGTGATGCCGGAAAACCCCGATCTCGTCCGCCGGAAGCTGGCCGAGTGGGAGGTCGGGCTGTTCGCGAGTCGCGAGTATCTGGATGCACATGGTGCGCCCGCGACCGGATCGGCTTTCGACGGGCATGACCTGGTGGTCTACCAGCCTTCCATCACGTCCAATCAGGCACACACGCTGTGCGGCGAGTCGATGGAACGCGGGCGTATCGTTGCGCAAGTCAGCTCGAGCCTGATGCTGGCGACGTCGATCCGGTCGGGCATCGGCATCGGCGAACTGCCCGTGTATATGGCGCAAGAAGACGATTCGCTCGTGCGAATCTGGCCCGACAGGACGCGTGCCGTGCCGTATCAGGTCTGGCTCGTGTCGCATACGGACCTGAACCGGACGGCGCGCGTTCGGGCGGTCACCGCCGAGATCGCTGCGTCGTTCGACCGCTATCGATAGCGGCCGGGATCTTGCCGGTGCGGGGCATCTTGCTCAACGGGGCCGGGTTTCACGCATCGAGAGCGTGCGCCGCGCGGCGTACCAGCGCGGCACGATCGCAACTGCCGCGACGATCGCGAAGAAAGGAATAGCCGTCGCCAGCACATGGCTGCCGGTGCCGAGCAGGCCGCTGGACGCGGTAGCCGCGAGCGACGCGCTGCCGATCTGGAAGAAGCCGACGAGCCCGGACGCGGTGGCCGCGCGCCCGTGTTTGCTCGCGATGGCGCCCGACACGGCGAGCGACAGCGACGATCCGTTCGACAGGCTGACGAGAAACATCGGCACGACGATCGCGACGATGCCTTTGACGTGCCACGACTCGCACAGCGCGAACGCGATGCCGCCGGCCACGAAGCAGCCCACGCCGGCCACGACGATCGCGTCGTAGGACATCCGGTCGAGCATGCGGCGCGAGATCATGTTGGCGGACACGATGCCGGCGGTCAGCGGCAGGTAAAGCCAGCCGCTTTGCTGTTCCGACAAGCCCAGGCCCGAGAAAATGAACGGCGACTGCGTCAGGTACACGAACCACGCGCAATAGATCGCGCAGACGACGAGCGTGTATCGGATGAATGCCCGATCACCAAGCACGTCGGCAAAGCCAGCCAGCGGCACGGCGCGCTGTTGCCCCGGCGTGACGGGCGGCCGCGTCTCCTTCAGAAGCAACTGAACGAGCACGAGCGCGACGACGCCAAACGCGGCGACGAACATGAAATCGCTCCGCCACCCGAACCACGCAGCCAGATATCCGCCGATCGCGGGTGCGATCGCCGGAGACAGCGACACGAGCGGATACACGATGCTGTAGACCTTCGCGGATGCCTTCTTGTCGCAGGTATCGGCGATGATCGCGCGACCGATGACGAGGCCGGACGCCGCGCCGAGGGCTTCGAGGACGCGCCAGCCAAGGAAGCTTGCGAAGCCGCCTGCGTTTGCGCAGCCGATCGAACCGAGGATGTACAGGAGGATGCCGGCCGTCAGCACGGGTTTGCGTCCCCATCGATCGGAGAGGGGGCCATAGAACAGTTGCGCACAGGCGAGCGCGATCAGGTAAGCCGATACCGTCTGCGGCATCTGCCATGCGCCGATCGAAAACTCATGGGCCATCGACGGCATCGCGGGCAGGTAGACGTCGGACGCGATCAGGCCAAAGGCGCTCAACAGGGAGACGACGAGGATGAGTGAGAAGTGGGACATGTTCGCTGGGTGGTGGTGGCGGCGCGCGTGAACGGCGGGAAATGGCGACGCGCGTTGGGCCGCCTTGAGAAAAGGCCGGGGCGATCATACGGTGTGCGATGCGGTTCGGGAGCGGGCGGAATTGCATCGCTCGGATGCATTTTTGCGGGCGTTAAAGCCGTTGCCGGAGAGGCGCGTGGAGGACGGTGGCGGGTGTCGCGCGGGACGCCGGTCAAGAAGAATCCGGCGCGGGTGTGGGCGGCGAACAACGCGGCGCTTCGCGGTCGTCCTTGATTCGCCGGATGATCGCGCGATGTTCCGGCGCCGCGTTGTTGTCCGGCACAACGCGCGGGTTTGCCGTAATCGATCGAACGTGAGGGGGCGGGATGCTGCGCTGAGGAGAGGGGCGGCGCGCGGGCCGCCACTTGCCGGCCCGCCCACGCGCGCATCAGGACATCAGAACCTCAGAACCTCAGAACCTCAGAACCTCAGAACCTCAGAACCTCAGAACCTCAGAACCTCAGAACCTCAGAACGACACCGTCGTCGTCAGCGTGACGAGCCGCGGCTCGCCGACCGCGACGATCAGGTTGTTGTTGCTCGACGGGTAGTAGGTCTTGTCGAGCAGGTTCTTCACGTTGAGCTGGAAGCGTGTCGGGAACTTGCCGATCGTCGTTTCGTAGGCCGCGAACGCGTCGACGGTCACGTAGCCGGGCAGCGTGAAGCTGTTCGCGGTGTCGCCGGAGCGTGCGCCCACAAGACGTGCGCCGCCGCCGAAGCGCCAGCGGCCGGGCAGGTTCGCGATCGCCGTGTCGTACACCGCAAACAGGCTGCCCGTGTGGCGCGCGACGTTGACGAGCGGCGTGTTGCTGTCGCGATCGGTCGCATTCGTATAAGCGTAGCTGCCGATCACGCTCAGATGGCGCGTGATCTGCCCCGCGACGTCGAGTTCGATCCCGCGCGAGCGCGCGGTGCCGATCGTCGAGGTCAGGTCGCCGACCGTGACCGCGACGTTGCGCTTGTCGATCTGGTAGACCGCGAGCGTGCCGGTGATCGCCGGCTTCAGGCTGAACTTCAGTCCGGCCTCGAGCACGCGGCCGTATTCCGGTGCGAGCGGCGCGGCGACGTTCGTGGCGACGTTCGGCTTGAACGAGCGGCTCACGTTCGCGTAGGCAGTCAGCGCCGGCGTGAGCGCATACGCGAGTCCGAACTGCGGCAGCCACACGTTGCCGTGCGAGCGGTCGGCGAACACGAACGGCCGGCCCATCCCCGATTCCTGCTGCCAGTTTTCCCAGCGCAGCCCGCCCACCGCCGTGAGGCGGTCGGTGAGCTTCACCGAGTCCTGCACGATCGTCGAATACGCATGCACGACCGAGCGCGAGTCGCTTTGCTTCGGGTTGGGTACGCCGCCCGGCGCGAGCAGGTCGTACACGGGATCGTAAAGATTGAAGCCCTTGGTTGCCTTGCCGCGGATCGTGTCGCCGCGGAAGCTGCGCTGCCGCTCGTACTCGCCGCCGATGTAGATCGCGTGGTTCATCCCGGCGAGCGTCACGTTGCCGAGCAGGCCGAGCGTCGCGATCTGGTCGGAATCGTTGCGCCCGAGGTTCGCATCGGACGAGCGTGTCAGTGCGCCGGTCGTGCTGTTGAATGCGGTGGCGCGGGTGATGGTCTGGTCATAGCGGTCGCGGCCCCAGCCGTAGGTCGCGCGCACGCGCCACGCATCGGAGAAGCGGTGCTCGATACGCGCGCGCAGCGTTTCCTGGATGCCGCTGCTCTGCGACCACGCTTCTTCGTAACGGCGATAGCGCAGCGCATCGTCGAGCTGGCCGTTCACGAGCACGGTGCCGCGATCGAATGGCGTCGTGTAGTCGACGTACTGGTAGCTGACGTCGATCGACGTGTTCGCGTCGTGCCACGACAGCGCGGGTGCGATCAATGCATCGCGCTGGCGGCCGAAGCTGCGCCAGTAGCGGCTCGTGTCGTGTTGGCCGGTCAGCCGGAACGCGAGCGTGCCGCCCGCGACCTGGCCCGGCTTGCCGAGCGGGCCCGTGAGATCGAACGTCGCGCTACTGCCGCCGTGGCTCGTGCGCGACGCGGAAATCGAGCCGCCGAAGGTGTCTTCCGGCTTGCGCGTGACGAGGTTGATCACGCCGCCCGGATCCTGCATCCCGTAAAGCAGCGACGCCGGGCCCTTCAGCACTTCGACGCGGTCGATCGTCGCGAGATAGCTGTGCAGCACCGGTGTGCGCACGCCGTCGACGAGCACGGAGCCGTCGTTGTTCGACCCGAAGCCGCGCTTGATGAACGCATCACGCGTGCCGCCGAGCGTGTTGGTCTGCGTGACGCCGCTGATGTTGCCGAGCACGTCGTCGAGCGAGCGCGCCTGCTGGTCTTGCATCACGCTGCTGCTGACCACCGCGACCGATTGCGGAATCTCCTTGATCGAACGGTTGTCGCCGCCCGCGATGCTCGTGGTGCGCTGCTGATAGCCGATCGTCGGATCGGCGGTTGCCGATGCGCTGACGCTGATGGCCGGGAGTTCGCGTGCGGCTGGCGTCGCGGGCGTGGAAGCGGAAGCAGAGGCGGCGGGCTCGGCGTCGGCGCGTTCGGCGGCGGACGCATGCGTGCCGCTCGCGACGCACAGGGTGATCAGGGCGGGCAGGCTCGTGTGCCACGGACGCAGGGTCCGGGCGCGGCGGGGTGTTCGACGGGAGGGCATGAATCGATGCAGGACGGAGTGCTAAGGATCGGGTCGCGGGCCGCAGCGTTTCGCGGCGGCCAGGGTGCGGATCATATAGGTAATGAGAATCATTTGCAATTGTAATGAGGCGATTGGCGTCATGCGGGCCTTGGTTGCCGGGCCGTCGGCCGTCTGCTACCGTAGCGACCAAAATCAGACGCAGTGAAATTCAACGAGAGAGCCGGGGGCCGCACCATGTCATCTTCCTGTCACGTCGCGTTCAGCGCGACGCTGCGCACCGCACACGACCATGCGGGTGGTGAAGTGATCGCAGCCGTGTACCGCCATTCGAACGATTAAAGCAACGGAAGCGAATTCATCGGGCGTTGCGCCGGGCACCCGGCGAAGCGCCGTATTCAATCACTTCAACCACCACGCTAGACGGGAGACCACCCATGAGAAAAATTTCCGCGCCGTTCGCGGCGGCCGCGCTTGCGGCCTGCACGATGCTGGCGGGCGTTCACCAGACCGCCCGCGCCGCGTCGGACACCGAACCGGCGATCGACGCGCATTACGGCGCCGTGATCGAGGCCTATACGCAGGACATGGCCGCCGCGAAGACGAAGTACGACGGCAAGCGCCTCGTGTTCGTCGGCGCCGTGATCCGGATGGGCGGCGACCCGGGCGGCACCTATTTCGGCGCGTTGACGAAGGATGGCGAGCAATTCGACACGCATTTCGACGTGGCCGACCAGGATGCGCTGAAGCCGAAATTCCCCGGCGGCGAGATCAAGCCGTTCGTCACGTCGTCGGCGTTCCGCTTCAGCTGCGTGAACGAAGGCTATATCGATGCGCCCGTGCTGCCGGGGTTGAAGCTCTCGCACTGCCGGCTCGTCAACTGACCTTGCGCTGGCGCGGTGTCCGGCGTTCAGAACTTCTGCTGAATGCCGGCCATCACGCCGAGCTGGTTCATCCCGGTCCCGACCGTCCCGCCGGCAGCGACCGCGTTCGCAGCCAGCGTGCTGTTGAACATGTAGCCCACGGACGTATAGACGGTCGTCCGCTTCGACAGGAAATAGTTCGCGCGGCCGACGAGCAGCGTGGCATTCGTGCCGCCTTCGCCGTTTTCGCGGCGCTGCAGGTAGCGTACGCCCTGCAGGTCGAGCGCGAGGTAGGGCGTCGCATAGTACGTGCCGCCGGCGAACACGATATCGGCCTGCAGGTGTTCGGCCGCCGCGAGGTTGCGCCGGATCCACCCGGCGCCCAGTTTCGCGGGGCCGATCTTCACGTAGCCGGCGACGATGTCGCGCGTGTCGGTGTACGCCGGATTGTTCAACGGCGTGAGCGCGCCGCCGCCGCCGCGCATCACGTCGTGCGACGCGGCGAGCCCGAAATTGCTCGCGTCGTACGCGAGCATCGCCGTGTACTGGCGGCAGGCGACGATGTCGCCGGGCACCTGTCCGGCGCAGCCCGTCGCCGACGGCCCTGCCGGCCCGGCCGCGTCGCGGCCGAAGCTGTAGGTGGCGCCGAGCGTCACGCCATGGAACGTACCCTTGTAGCCGATCGCATTGTCGCTGCGCGCATTCGGCAGATAGGAATCGAAATCCGCCATCGAGTGAATCGACGGGCCGATCACGTCGGCATTGGTCAGCACGATCATCGACATGTTCATCTGGCGGCCGAGGGTCAGCGTGCCGAACGGACTGTTCACGCCGACGTTCGCCTGTCGCCCGAACAGGCGCCCGCCATAGTTCAGTGCGCCGGTGCCGGGCTGGAAGCCGTTTTCGAGCACGAAGAAGGCCTGGTAGCCGCCGCCGAGATCCTCTGTGCCTCTCAGCCCCCACCGTGACGGCACCTCGCCGGTCAGCGTCGGCATCCCCGTGAACGATCCGCCGTGCGCGGCGTGGTTGTAGTAGGACACGCCGGTATCGATGATCCCGTACAGCGTGACGCTGCTTTGCGCGCAGGCCGGTCCGGCCTGCGCCATCGCCAATGCCGTCGCGAGTGCGGCGCCCAATTTCGTTTTCATGGCTGTCTCCAAACAGTATGTAGATATGCTTATCGATTTTTCTAATGAACCGGACGATGCCGACAGGTATCGGCAAGACTGCGGGCGTCGCGTGTTACGACATCGCCGGGTCGCGTTGCCGGCGCGGTGCCGCGGCACGCGCGCCCACCATGACGACGGCGATTGCCGCGCCGGCCATCGGCACGAGGAACGCGAGATAGAGGTGGGGCACGGACCAGCCGTCGTCCAGCAGCGCCCCGACCGTCATGGGTGACAGGATCGCGCCGAGGCGGCCGATGCCGACCGCGAGGCCGATGCCGGTCGTGCGGATTTCGGCGGGGTACGGCGTCGGCGACAGCGCATACATGCCGGCCACGCACGCATTGATCACGGCGCCGAGGAACACCGCGACGGTCATCCCGATGCCGAGCGAGCCCGTGTTCGCGCCGAACACGACCATCAGCGCGCCGCCGAGCAGCAGTGTCGCGCCCAAAAGCTTGCGCAGGCCGAAGCGCGTCGACAGCAGGCTGAAGAGTGACGCGCCCGCAATGCCGCCGAGGTTGAGCAGTACGCCGCCGGTGACGCCCTGCGATGCCGACAGCCCGGCCTGGACCAGCAGCTTCGGCGTCCAGCTCACGACGAAGTAGAAGCTGCCCATCACCAGAAAGAACGCGATCCACAGCGCGATCGTGCGGCGCGCGAGCGGTGCGCGCAGCACGGCTGTCCAGCTCGATGCCGGGCTTGCCATGCCGACGGACGAAGCCGCGGTCGGCAGCGTGTCGATCGGTGCGCGCTTCATTCTCGCGAGGATGCGGTTGATTTTTTGCAGCGCGTTGTCCGGACGCCTCGCCAGCAGGAAATCGAGCGATTCCGGCAGCAGCGCGAGTACCATCGGGATTGACAGCAAGGTCAGGATGCCGCCGAACGCGAACACGCTGCGCCATCCCCACGTCGACAGCAGGTAGCCGGCGATGACGCCGCCGGCGGTGGCGCCGATCGCGTAGCCGGTCGACTGCATGCCGATCGCGGCGCTGCGCCATTTGTTCGATGCGTACTCGCCGCTGATCACGGTCAGGCTCGCCAGCATGCCGCCGATGCCGAGCCCCGTGTACGCACGCGCGATGGCGAGTTGCAGCGTGCTGTGCGTGGCCGCGCAGGCGAGCATCCCGGTCGAGATCACGGCCAGGCAGAGCAGGATGATGCGGCGGCGGCCGACGCGGTCGGCCAGCGGCGCGATCAGCACCGAGCCGATGCCCATGCCGGCCAGTCCGGCACTCAACAGCAGGCCGATTTCCTTGCCGCTCAGTTTCCATTCGGCCGCCAGGTGCGGCGCGGCAAACGCGACGGCCAGCACGTCGAAGCCATCGAGCATGTTCAGCACGACGCAGGCCGTAACGGCCATCGTCTGGAACGCGCTCATCGGGGATTCGTCGATCGTATTGCGGATATTTGCGCTCACGTCAAAGATCCTTCATCAAATAGTATGACTAATCAAATGGGATGGCATCGAAGCCGGCGGTAGCGAATGGGACGAAAGCGCATGCGCGGGCTGACGGGCATCCGGTGGAATACCCGTCGCGGCCGGCAGGTGTCGCTAGCGCGCCGGCGCGATGCTTACGCGGGTTCGGGTTGCAGCAGCAGTCGTTCGATCACGCGCCGCGCGCGATTGGGGCCCGCATCGACGTGAATGTCGATCTGGCGACTGTCCGGAAAACGCAGCTGATTCCGGTATTGCGCTTCGATTACGGTCTTGTCCTCATCGAACGTCGCCGCGGATTGCTCGATGACCGTTTGCGCGACGCGCTCGACGTCGTGTTGCGGATTGGTCGCCATGGTCCAGAAGTAGTGCGTCGTCGTTTCCGTCTCGGGCGTGATGCCGTGGAAGCCGCGCATGTGAAGGCCGCCGCGTTCCGGATCGTGCAGGTCGCCGGTGCCGGCGTCCATCGCGCCGGTCCAGATCCGGATGTGCGACACGTGGAACTCGATTTCCTGCCAGCGATCGACGCGGCCCGCGAACGGCCATGCGGCGGTGTAGGTCGGCGGCGGGACGGAATCCGGCATCCGGCGAACCAGCGTCACCGTGTCGCCGTCGCTGCTGACGCGGGTTTCCGCGCCCATGTGCATCGGCGCGTTGCCGCCGATCGTTTTCAGATGGACATAGCCGAGGTGGCTCAGGTCCATCAGGTTGTCGTGAATCAGTTGATACGGCGCGTCGTAATGGTAGTTGCCGCCGCCGAACCGGTATTGCGGATCCCCGTGGAACGCGTAGCGCGGCGGCGCGCAGGTCGGTTGGGCGTGCGCGTTGGCGCCGATCCAGATCCACACGATCGCGTCCTGCTCCTGCACCGGATATGACGGCACGCACGCCTTTGCCGGAATTCGCTCCTGGCCAGGGATCTCCACGCACGTACCGCCGCGGTCGAACAGCAGGCCGTGATAGCCACAGCGCAGGCCGCGCGCTTCGAGCGAGCCGCACGAAAGCGGCAGCGACTTGTGGCAGCAGCGATCCTCCAGCGCACCGACTTCCCCGGACGGCAACCGGAACAGGACGACCGGATGGCCGAGCAGCGTGCGGGCGACGGGCTTGTCCGTCAGTTCGGATGACAGCGCGGCGACCCACCATCGGTCGACCGGGAATTGCGTTGTACTGATCGGTGGCCGGACATGTTGCTCCATTGATCGTCTCCAGTATTGGGGGTGGCCGCCTCGGGTCGGGCGGTCCGTTTACAGATCGAGTACCAGCAGGTCGCTTCGCGATCGCGAACAGCACGGCATGAACTGGTCGCCGGCCGCCTGTTCCGCTTCGGTCAGATACGAATCGCGATGATCGGGCTCGCCTTGCAGCACGCGCGTCATGCAGGTTCCGCATACGCCTTGCTCGCACGATGTCAGCACGTCGACGCCGTTCGCGGCCAGCGCCGCGATGACCGTGCATTCGGCCGGCACGTCGATCACCTGGCCGCTGCTCGCGATCCGGATCTGGAACGCACGGTCCGAGCCGGTCGACGCAACCGCGCCGCCGAAGAACTCGTAGTGCAGTCGCGCTTCAGCCCAGTTGCGCGCGCGTGCGGCGTTCAGCACCGCATCCATGAAGCCGCGCGGGCCGCATACGTACAGGTGCGTGCCTGCGGGCGCGGCGGCGAGCACGGCGGCCAGGTCGAAGCGTTGCGCCGGGTCGCCGTCGTCGACGTGGAAGCGGGCGCGGTCATGGAACCCGGCTGCGTTGATCCGCTCGACGAACGCCATGCGGTCGGTCGAGCGCGCGCAGTAGTGCAGGTCGAACGGCATGCCCGACGAGAACAGCCGTTCCGCCATGCTGAGGATCGGCGTGACACCGATCCCGCCTGCGAGCAGCAGGTGATGCGGTGCGTCCGGGGCGAGCGGAAACTGATTGCGCGGCACGCCGATCCGCACGGTATCGCCTTGCCGGACTTCGTCGTGAATCGCGCGCGACCCGCCGCGGCCGTCGGCATCGCGCAGCACGGCGATCTGATAGCGGTCAGCGTGCTCCGGGTGGTTGCACAGCGAATACTGGCGCACGAGGCCACCCGGCAGATGCACGTCGATATGGGCGCCGGCGTCGAAGCGCGGCAGCGGCGAACCGTCATTGCTGACGAATTCGAAGCCGCAGATGTCGCGCGCTTCCTGCCACTTGCGGGCCACCCGGACCGTCAGCGTCGCGGCGCTCATGACGCCTCCTTGATCTGCGCGACCGGAATCACGGGCCGCGACGGGCCCGACGCGTTCTCGTCGGCGAGCAGCCGCTCGATCACCTTGCGCGAGAGCACGCCGCCGGCGTCGATGTTGAGTTTGAGCAGCTTGCGATCGGGCCACTTCTCCAGGTTGAGCTGCTGGCGCTCGAGCATCTCGAGATCCTCGCCGAAGATCTTGCCCTGGCCTTCGCGGATCTCGGCGGTCAGTGCGTGATCGTCGGGCCGGAAGTTACGCGCCATCCCCCAGAAGTACCAGATCGAGGTGTCCGTCTCGGGCGTGATGAAATCGACCACGATCGACGACGCCTTCAGGTCGGCCGGCGCGTCGTAGCCGCCGTGGCCCGCATGCGCGACACCGACTTCGATCATCACGTGGCTCGGCGGCGTGAAGCGGCAGATCTGCCAGCGATCGACCGGCACGTCGTCGGCCAACCCGTTGCCGCGCAACCCCATCTGCCAGAACGGCGGCGGCATGACGTTCTCCATGAAGCGGCTCGTGACGACTTCGTCGCCGTGGCTGGTCGTCTTCGGCGGCGCTTCGTCGATTTCCTTCTGGCCGATGCTCGTCGCATGCACGTAGGTTTCGTGCGTGAGGTCCATCAGGTTGTCGATCATCAGCCGGTAGTCGCAGCGGATGTGATACAGGCCGCCGCCGTGGGCCCAGGCCGGGTCCTCGGCCCACGCCAGCGCGGGCAGTTTGGCGGGATCGGCTTCCGACGCGTCGCCCGGCCAGACCCAGATGAATCCGTACCGCTCGATCGCCGGGAAGCTGCGAATCGGCGGGAAGCCGCCGACACGCTGGCCCGGCATACCGGCCGCCTTGCCGTTGCAGCCCATTTCCAGCCCGTGATAGCCGCACACGAGTACGCCGTCGCGCACGAATCCCAGCGACAGCGGTGCGCCACGGTGCGGGCAGAAGTCTTCCAGCGCCGCGACCTGGCCGTCCGCCGCGCGGTAAAACACCATCGACTCGTTGCAGATCTTGCGGCCCAGCGGCTTGCCGTCGATTTCATCGGGCGTGCACGCCACGTACCAAGCATTCTTGAGAAACACGTTCGTCGTCTCCTTCAGGTCGATACCGCCGGTACGCGGCATCTCTTCATTCCGTGTACTGAATGAGATTCAGTGTACTCATCGAGATTGGCTGGGGCAAGGCGGGCGGTATACTGGTTTTCCCGGGAAATGGCGCGAGGCAGCGCCATGCCGTCGGCGCGCGCAACCGGCACGCGCCGCTTATGTCATCGACTATTCATGGAAAAAACGAATCCCGACAACGCGCCGGTTTTCCCGCTCGATCTGTACGACGAACCCGGGCATCTGATCCGGCGTGCACACCAGATCGCGGTGGCGATGTTCTACGAGAAGCTGGGCCGGGACGTGACACCGGTGCAGTACGCGGTCCTGCGGATGCTCTACGAGTGCCCGGGGCTCGATCAGGTGACGCTCGCGCAGCGGGTCGCGCTCGACACGTCGACGACCGCGGATCTCGCGGTCCGGCTCGAAGCGAAAGGATTGATCGTGCGCGAAGTGCTGCCGCGGCGTCAGCGCCGCTTGCTGCTGACGCCGGCGGGCGTCGAACTGCTCACGCATCTGATTCCGTCGGTGAAGGAACTGCGGGCTGGCCTGTTCGACGGAATGGGAGAGGACGATTCGCAGGAACTGGTGCGCCTGTTGCGCAAGTTCGTCCATTTGAACAACGAGCAGAGCCGCGCGCCGCTGCGCGTCAGCGACGAGTCATAGCGACCCCGAACCCCACGACGGTGGGGCAGCGGCGATGAGGCGGCGGGCGCGCTGCCCGCCGCGCGTCACCCGCGTGGGCCTTCGCCTTCCAGCCGCCGCACGGCTTCCGCCACTTCGTTCCTGAAGCGCACGAGCGCCGCCTGCTCCGGCGCCGGCGGCTGCACGGCTGCCCACAGCATGTCGACGAGCTGCGTGGCCGTCGTTTCCGTATCGAGCTTGCGGTGTCCGAGGATCGCATCCCACAGCACGTGCTCGATCGGCCCGAACACCATCGAGCGCAGCAGGCTCAGCGGCAGGTCGGTGCGCACCTGGCCGGCCGCCTGGCCGCGCGCGAGCACGTCCATCAGCGGCGCGGTGTAGCGGCGCTGCAGCGCGGTGAGCTCGTCGCTCAGCGCATGCTGCTTCGCGCGGCCTTCCGACAGCACCAGCGCGCACAGGCCCGTGCCGTTCACCAGCATCAGCCGCAGGTGGGTGCGCACGATGAACGCGAACTGCTGCTGGACCGACGCGTCCTGCGGCATCCCCTCCTCGAACGCGGCGATGTTTTCGTCGTACCAATCCGCGATGACCCGCGCGCACAGCTCCCGCTTGCCGCGGAAGTAACTGAACACCGTCGCCTCCGAGACGCCCACGCGCTGTGCGATCTCGGCGGCCGTCGCATGCTCGTAACCTTTTTCGGCGAACACTTCCCGGCCGGCGCGCAGAATGTCCTGCACGCGTTGCTGGGATTTGCGCCCGGCGGGCGCGCGCGGCGTGTCGGCGCGGTCGGCTTTGGCGGTGGCGGTCATGGTGTCGGCGGTAGCGGCTGTCATCTCGGCATGATATCTGAGTGTCACTCAAAAAACTATTGACGCCGAACCCGACGAGGCGCGAAACTGTGCAAAATTTACGCTGTATAGGTCAATGAATCGGTGCATTCATTCGATTTGAGCGAAACTCAGAAATCGGTGAGTGCCACACACTTTCTGGAGACGGAGGAGACATGATCAACCTGCCCGGTGTGCAATTCATGCTCGGTGAAGACATCGAGATGCTGCGCGACGCCGTCGCGACGTTCGCGGCGAAGGAAATCACGCCGCGCGCGGCTGAGGTCGACCGCACCGACCAGTTTCCGATGGATCTGTGGAAGAAGTTCGGCGATCTCGGCGTGCTCGGCATGACGGTCGCCGAGGAATACGGCGGCGCGAACATGGGCTACACCGCGCACATGGTTGCGATGGAAGAGATCTCGCGCGCATCGGCGTCGATCGGCCTGTCGTACGGCGCGCACTCGAACCTGTGCGTGAACCAGATCCACCGCAACGGCACCGACGCGCAGAAGCAGAAATACCTGCCGAAGCTCGTGTCGGGCGAACACATCGGCGCGCTTGCGATGAGCGAGCCGAATGCCGGCTCCGACGTCGTCAGCATGAAGCTGCGCGCCGACAAGCGCGGCGATCGCTACGTGCTGAACGGCACGAAGATGTGGATTACCAACGGCCCCGATTGCGACACGCTCGTCGTCTACGCGAAGACCGACCTCGAAGCCGGCCCGCGCGGCATGACCGCGTTCATCGTCGAGAAGGGCATGAAGGGCTTCTCGGTCGCGCAGAAGCTCGACAAGCTCGGCATGCGCGGCTCGCACACGGGCGAGCTGGTGTTCCAGGACGTCGAAGTGCCGGAGGAAAACATCCTCGGCCAGCTCAACGGCGGCGTGAAGGTGCTGATGAGCGGCCTCGACTACGAACGCGCGGTGCTGTCGGGCGGCCCGACGGGCATCATGGCCGCGTGCCTCGACGCGGTGGTGCCGTATATCCACGACCGCAAGCAGTTCGGCCAGGCGATCGGCGAATTCCAGCTGATCCAGGGCAAGATTGCCGACATGTACACCACGTTCCAGGCGTGCCGCGCGTACCTGTACGCGGTCGGCCGCCATCTCGATTCGGCGGGCAGCGACCACATTCGCCAGGTGCGCAAGGACTGCGCGGGCGTGATCCTCTACACGGCCGAGAAGGCGACGTGGATGGCCGGCGAGGCGATCCAGATCCTCGGCGGCAACGGCTACATCAACGAATACCCGGTCGGGCGCCTGTGGCGCGATGCGAAGCTGTACGAGATCGGCGCCGGCACGAGCGAGATCCGCCGGATGCTGATCGGCCGCGAGTTGTTCGCGGAAACGCTGTAACGCCCCACGTCACGCGAACGGAGCCCCGTCGATGCCGATCATCGAATCGAAACTGAACCCGCGCTCGGAAGACTTCCGCGCGAATGCCGCCGCGCTCGAGGCGGTCGTCGCCGACCTGCGCGCGAAGATCGAACAGCTCGCGCAAGGCGGCGGCCAGGCCGCGCGCGACAAGCACCTGTCGCGCGGCAAGCTGCTGCCGCGCGACCGTATCGCGCAACTGCTCGATCCGGGCGCGCCGTTCCTCGAGTTCTCGCAGCTCGCGGCGAACGGCATGTACAACGACGACGCGCCGGGCGCGGGCGTCATCACCGGGATTGGCCGCATCGCCGGCCGCGAGTGCGTGATCGTGTGCAACGACGCGACCGTCAAGGGCGGCACTTACTATCCGGTCACCGTGAAGAAGCACGTGCGCGCGCAGGAAATCGCCGCCGAAAACCGGCTGCCGTGCGTGTACCTCGTCGATTCGGGCGGCGCGAACCTGCCGAACCAGGACGACGTGTTTCCCGATCGCGACCACTTCGGCCGCATCTTCTTCAACCAGGCGACGATGTCGGCCGCGGGGATCGCGCAGATCGCCGTGGTGATGGGCTCGTGCACGGCGGGCGGCGCGTACGTGCCGGCGATGAGCGACGAGTCGATCATCGTGAAGGAGCAGGGCACGATTTTCCTGGGCGGCCCGCCGCTCGTGAAGGCGGCCACCGGCGAGGAAGTGAGCGCCGAGGATCTCGGCGGTGGCGACGTGCATACGCGCCTGTCGGGCGTGGCCGACCATCTCGCGCAGAACGACGCGCATGCGCTGTCGATCGCGCGCAACATCGTCGATCACCTCGCGCCGAAGATCGCGTCGCCGGTGGCGCTGCGCGAGCCGAAGCCGCCTCGCTACGACGCAAAGAGCCTGTACGGCGTGATTCCGGTCGATACGCGCAAGCCGTTCGACGTGCGTGAAGTGATCGCGCGCATCGTCGACGATTCCGAGTTCGACGAATTCAAGGCGCGCTACGGCACGACGCTCGTCACGGGCTTCGCGCACATCTGGGGCCATCCGGTCGGGATCGTCGCGAACAACGGCATCCTGTTCTCCGAATCGGCGGTGAAGGGCGCGCATTTCATCGAGCTGTGCTGCCAGCGCAAGATTCCGCTCGTGTTCCTGCAGAACATCACGGGCTTCATGGTCGGCCGCAAGTACGAGAACGAAGGCATCGCGCGGCACGGCGCGAAGATGGTGACGGCCGTGTCGAACGCGAAGGTGCCGAAGTTCACGGTGATCATCGGCGGCTCGTTCGGCGCCGGCAACTACGGGATGTGCGGCCGCGCGTTCGGCCCGCGCTTCCTGTGGATGTGGCCGAACGCACGGATCTCGGTGATGGGCGGCGAGCAGGCCGCATCGGTGCTCGCGACGGTGCGCCGCGACGGCATCGAGGCGAAGGGCGGCTCGTGGTCCGCCGAGGAAGAGGATGCGTTCAAGCAGCCGATCCGCGACCAGTACGAGCGCCAGGGCCATCCGTATTACGCGAGCGCGCGGCTGTGGGACGACGGCGTGATCGACCCCGCGCAGACGCGCGACGTGCTCGGGCTCGGGCTCGCCGCGTCGATGAACGCGCCGATCGAAGACACACGCTTCGGCGTGTTCCGCATGTAACGGCCGGGAGGGCTGAACGATGCGATACGAAACGATCAAGGTAAGCGAAGCCGGCCGCGTGGCGACCGTCACGCTCGCGCGTCCCGACGTGCGCAACGCGTTCAACGAGACGACGATCGCGGAGCTGACCACCGCGTTCGAATGGCTCGACGCGCATGAAGGCGTGCGCGCGATCGTGCTCGCCGCGGAAGGCGCGGCGTTCTGCGCGGGCGCGGACCTGAACTGGATGAAGAAGATGGCCGGTTACTCGGACGACGAGAACCGCGCCGATGCGCGCAAGCTCGCGCGGATGCTCGAGGCGATCCATCGTTGCGGCAAGCCGGTGATCGCCCGCGTGCATGGCGATGCGTATGCGGGCGGCGTGGGCCTGGTGGCGGCGGCCGACATCGCGATCGCCGCCGACGGCGTGAAGTTCTGCCTGTCGGAAGCGCGGCTCGGGCTGATCCCCGCGACGATCGCACCGTACGTGGTGCGTGCGATGGGCGAGCGCGCGGCGCGCCGCTATTTCACGACGGCCGAGGTGTTCGACAGCGCGAGCGCGGCGTCGCTCGGTTTCATTCACGACGCGGTGCCGGCCGATGCGCTCGACGAAACCGTCGCGAAGCTGGCCGCGACGCTCGTTGCGAACGGCCCCGACGCGGTGAAGGCGTGCAAGCGGCTCGTCGCCGACGTGGCCGGGCGGCCGCTCGATGCGACGCTGATCGAGCAGACCGCCGACTGGATCGCGCGAACCCGCGCCGGCGCGGAAGCGCGCGAAGGGATTGCGTCCTTCCTCGAAAAGCGCACGCCGTCGTGGCGTGAATGATCGCGCAGCGCGCGTGACCCACTCTTTCCGGACGACATCGAAGCCATGTTCGACAAGATTCTGATCGCCAACCGTGGCGAAATCGCGTGCCGCGTCGCCGCGACGTGCAAACGTCTCGGGATCGCAAGCGTCGCCGTCTATTCCGACGCGGACGCGAACGCGAAGCACGTGGCCGCGTGCGACGAGGCCGTGCACATCGGCGGCTCGGCCGCCGCAGACAGCTACCTGCGCATCGAGCGCATCATCGAAGCCGCACGCGCCACCGGCGCGCAGGCGATCCACCCCGGCTACGGCTTTCTGTCGGAGAACGAAGATTTCGCGCATGCGTGCGAAGCGGCCGGCATCGTCTTCATCGGGCCGCCGGTCGACGCGATCGCGGCGATGGGTTCGAAGGCCGCCGCGAAGGCGCTGATGCACGCGGCCGCCGTGCCGCTCGTGCCCGGCTATCACGGCGACGACCAGGACGCGGCCAACCTGCATCGCGAAGCCGATGCGATCGACTATCCGGTGCTGCTGAAGGCCAGCGCGGGTGGCGGCGGCAAGGGGATGCGCGTGGTCGAGCGCTCCGGCGATTTCCCGGCGGCGCTCGCGTCGTGCCAGCGCGAAGCCGCGAGCAGCTTCGGCAACGACCGCGTGCTGATCGAGAAATACCTGACGCGCCCGCGTCACGTCGAGGTGCAGGTGTTCGGCGACACGCACGGCAATACCGTGTACCTGTTCGACCGCGACTGCTCGGTGCAGCGCCGTCACCAGAAGGTGCTGGAAGAAGCGCCGGCGCCGGGGCTGCCGGACGACGTGCGGCGCGCGATGGGCGAAGCGGCCGTCGCGGCCGCACGCGCGGTCGGCTATGTCGGCGCGGGCACCGTCGAATTCATCATGACGGGCGACGCGTTCTACTTCATGGAAATGAACACGCGCCTGCAGGTCGAGCATCCGGTCACCGAGATGGTCACGGGGCTCGATCTGGTCGAATGGCAACTGCGCGTCGCCTTCGGCGAGCCGCTGCCGCTGAAGCAGGACGAACTGCGCGTACAGGGCCATGCGCTCGAGGCGCGCCTGTATGCGGAGAACCCGGCGCGCGGCTTCCTGCCGTCGACGGGCACGCTGAAGCACCTGCGGCTGCCGGCAGGCGTCGAGTTCGCGCTCGGCGCGTCGGTGCGCGTCGACAGCGGCGTGCGCGAAGGCGATTCGATCACGCCGTTCTACGATCCGATGATCGCGAAGCTGATCGTCCACGGTGCGGATCGTGCGGAAGCGTTGAGCCTGATGCTGCGCGCGTTGCGTGCATGTGAAGTGGTCGGCCTGCACACGAACGCTGCGTTCCTGCAGCGGATCGTTGCGTGCGAACCGTTCGCGACGGCCGATCTCGACACGGGCCTGATCGAGCGCAACCACGACGCACTGTTCGCGCCGCAACAGGCGCCGCGTGCGATGCTGGCGCTCGCATGCGCGGCGCTGCTCGCACGCGAACGCGGCGCGGCCGCGCAGGGCGCGTCGCCGTGGGGCGCGCTGCCGGACTGGCGACTGAACGGCGGCTATCGCCGCACGCTCGAATGGCATGCGGCCGAGCGCGAAGCGGACGTGACGGTCACGTACGAGGACGACGGCGCGGTTGCACGCCTCGCGACCGGCGACGCAGCCGCGCAACCGTTCGCGTGGGCGCACGGCGCCACGCCGCTCGATTTCGACGTGACGCTCGGCGGCGTGCGCAGCAGCGGCCGCGTGTATGCGGACGGCGACAGCTTCCACGTGTTCACGCAGGGCGCGGCCGAGACGTTCGAATGGCGCAACCTGATCGCGCATGCGGGTGACGCGGAGCAGGGCGGTGGCCGCCTGACTGCGCCGATGCCCGGCAAGGTGATCGCGGTGCTGGTCGAGCCGGGTCAGAAGGTCGAAGCGGGCACGCCGCTGATCGTGATGGAAGCGATGAAGATGGAGCATACGATCGGCGCACCGAGCGCGGGCGTCGTCGCGGAAGTGCTGTACGGCGTCGGCGACCAGGTTTCGGATGGCGCGCAGTTGCTGATGATGGCGGAAGGCTGAGCGCCGCCTGTTTCGCCGCATGCGGGCCGGCTGCCGCGGTTGCCGGCCCGTAAAAGACGCTTCGCGATTCGTTGCACGACCGGTACCGCGACGGACTTGCCTCGATCGCCCGGCAAAACGAAGCAATGCGAATCTTTCGATTGCATTACGTCTCTCGCTCCTTTTCCACCGCGACACGTGCCGCTACCTGTGTGCACGCAGCTCGCCTCCTTACGCGACACTGTCGTGTAACACGCTGAAATTAGCATCTCGCCGTCGACATGACAGGTGCGCTCCCGCACCTGTCATGTCATCACATCTACGGAGAGACGTTATGCGAAACTCGGCCCTGCGGCCTTTCGCGGTCGTTGGTCTGATCGCGCTGACAGCACTCCTCGGTGCCTGCAACGACGACGTGACGGCACCCGCCGCCCCCGTCGCGCAGCAGAAGGCCGCCTGCGGCGGCGGCGTGGTCGCCACCGCGCAGATGCACTGCCCGCCCGGATTCACCGCGCCTGCTTCCTCGCCCGCTTCCTGATCCCGGCTGTTTCCACCAGAAATCCAATCAAGAGCAACCAGCATGGCCACCCATTCGCGACGCGATTTTCTGAAGTTCTCCGCCGGCCTTGCCGGCGCGACCGCCGCCTCCGCACTGCTTCCCGAGTCGATCCGCAAGGCGCTGGCGATCGAGCCGAATTCCGTGACGGGCACGATCCAGGATGTGCAGCACATCGTCGTGTTCATGCAGGAGAACCGCTCGTTCGACCACTACCTCGGTCACCTGAGCGGCGTGCGCGGTTACAACGACCGCTTCCCGGTCACGCTGCCGAACGGCAAGCCGGTGTGGTTCCAGCCGCGTCAGGAAGACAAGACGAGCGTGATCGCGCCGTTCCGCTACGACACGACCAACCCGGGCGTCAACGCGCAGTGCATCGGCGGCTTGCCGCATACGTGGGCGACGACGCACGGTGCGATCGACAACGGTCGCGCGGATCAATGGGCGGTGCAGAAGTCGAACATGACGATGGGCTACCACGTCCGCGACGACATCCCGTTCCACTACGCGCTCGCGGATGCGTTCACGGTGTGCGACAACTACTTCTGCTCGATCCCGGGCAACACGCACCCGAACCGCATGTACCTGATGACGGGCATGGTCGACCCGCTCGGCACGGGCGGCGGCCCGCTGCTCGACAACACCGACTACATCGACAACCAGTTCGACAAGATCCAGTTGCCGCCCTTCAGCTGGACGACGTATCCGGAGCGCCTCGAGAAAGCGGGCATCTCGTGGCAGATCTACCAGCAGGGCACCGGGTTCGACAACTTCACCGGCAACTACGGCACGAACATGCTGGCGTGCTTCAATAATTTCGTGAATGCGCCGGCCGGCTCGTCGCTGCAGACGCGCGGGATGAGCACGCGCGCGATCACGCAGCTGAAGGCCGACGTGCAGGCGAACGCGCTGCCGCAGGTATCGTGGCTGCTGCCGCCCGCCGCGTATTCGGAACATCCGAAGTTCACGCCGCTCTACGGCGCGTACTACCTGTCGACGATTCTCGATGCGCTGACGTCGAATCCGGACGTATGGAGCAAGACCGTCCTGCTCGTCATGTACGACGAGAACGACGGCTTCTTCGATCACGTCGTGCCGCCGTCGGCGCCGACGCTGCCGGGCTCCGGCATGAGCACCGTGGATGTGTCGCTCGAGCGGCACAACGTCGTGACCTCGACGCAGACGGGCACGTACACGGCCGACAACCTGCCGTACGGCCTCGGCCCGCGCGTGCCGATGTTCGTGGTGTCGCCGTGGTCGAAGGGCGGCTTCGTCTGCTCGCAGGTTTTCGATCACACGTCGGTGCTGCAATTCATCGAGAAGCGCTTCGGCGTGATGGAAACGAATATCTCGCCGTGGCGTCGCGCGATCTGCGGCGACCTGACGTCGGCGCTCGACTTCTCGAAATCGGATGCCACGCTGCCGACCCTGCCGAGCACGCAGGCGTATGTCGCGCAGGCGGACCTGCAGTGCTCGCGCGCGTCGTCGCAGACCGCGCCGGCCAGCACCGCGCAGCAGGTCGTGACGGCGCAGGAGCCCGGTACGCGGCCGGCGCGTGCGCTGCCGTACGAACTGCATGTGACCGGCCAGCTCCAGTCGCAGGGCTACGCGCTGACGTTTGCGAACACCGGCACGCAGGGCGCGCACTTCTGGGTCTACACGGGCGACCCGACCGCGATGCCGCGTCGCTATACGGTCGAAGCGGGCAAGCAGCTGACCGATACGTGGGCGCTCGACGCGAACGGCAACTATGTGGTGAGCGTGTGGGGGCCGAACGGCTATTTCCGGCGCTTCGCGGGATCGGCCGCCGCGGATGCCGGCGCGAAGCCTGAAATCACGCCGTGCTACGACACCGCCAACGGCGACGTGTACGTGACGATCGCCAATGCGGGCACCGGCACGCTCACGGTCACGGCGACCGATGTCGCGTACGGCGGGGCAGCGCGCACGCTGACGGTTCCGGCGGGGCAGCGCGTCGAAGCGCACTGGGACCTGTCGTGCAGCAGCCACTGGTACGACCTGCAGTTCGTGGTGGCGGGGAACGCGGGCTGGACGCGCCGCATCGCGGGGCACGTCGAAACCGGCAAGGCCAGCGTCACCGACCCGGCTGCGGTCGCGCCGACGATTGCGGCGATCTGACTGCCCCTTCGCGCGTGCCGGCCGCTTGCCGGCACGCGAGGCGGGCATGAAGGCGCCCGGCTTCCGACGCCGCGAGCGTTTCGTCAATCGTGAAAAAGGCGCCGTGAGGCGCCTTTTTCATTCATCGGGCAAGCAAGACGCAGTGATTCCGGACTGAATCGCGGTCGCGCAATCAAATCGGGCGAAATATTGCATATTGGTCGCCATCGAGTTTTTCCATGTACCGGTAATCATGGAGCGTCAGGTTGACCGGCTGGAGGAATTTTTCATCGGCGGCCTCCTGTTCGTTGTTGGCGCGCGTGTTGAACAGATTCGACGCGTTTGCGGCGTTCACCAGGGAATCAAGACCCTTCGCGTTCCAGTCGAGGTGCCCTCTGAGCAAATAGAAGTGCATGATCCCGCATTGCTGATGCGCCCAGAAATCGTGCCACATGAACGAATCGGGCCGCCACACGGAGTTGTGGCTCTCGAAATACGAGGCCCCGCTCATCGGCATGCACTCGGGGGTCGAGATGAGGATGTATCGCGATCGATAGTTCAGAAACTCCAGTAAATCGCGACCGTGCGAGTGACGCATGTGTTCGATGACATCGCCCAGGATGACCGTATCGTACGAGTCGCCGGATCGTTCATAAAGCGTGTCGCTGACGCCGGAGATGATGTCGTCGTAGCCGTTCTCGATCAGGAACGGATGCGTCTCCTCATCGCATTCCAGCGCCGTGAAGTGACAATCCGGCACGACCTTTTTGAGCAAGCGCCCGTATTTCCCGCCGCCGGCCCCGATGTCCAGAATCTTGTTCGGGTTGATTGACTTGACCAGGTGCTGAGTGAGCTGATCGAAGGTCGGCCATGAATATCCGATCTGTTCCAAGCTGATCTCCCGTTAAAGCTGGTTTGAGAAATGAATCGCAGTCGTGTAACGGATCGCACTGCCGGACGGAACCCACGTCCAGTCCGCGTTAGCCGCGCCGGTCGAGGGCGCTAGCGCAGCAGCCCGTCGTCGTGCGCCATCATCAGCGCCCGCATCGCGGACCACATCCCGTAGTAATGCACGATATAGCTGTCCGGGCGGCGAAACAGCCAGGGCGTGTTGACGCGGACGAGATCGGCCACACCTTCGCCTTCCAATTGCCCGTCGCGCTCCATCGCGCGAATGAATTGCACCTGATCGCCGTCGCTCGCATAGACGCTCGACCGGTCGTGCAGCGCGGCGATCGTCGTCATCATGTCGCGCAGCATCGCATCGTTGCGCGCGGTGCGCCGGAACGCCATCACCCCCGAGTTGAACGCCCACTGGCCGATGTCGTGCGCGAGCAGCCAGTCGCGTCCTTCGAGCAGCGGCTCCAGCGCTTGCTGCTGGTCCGCGATCAGCACGTCGGCGTCGAGCCACACGACCCATTCGTGGTGCTGCAGGTACGCATGGAGCAGCCACGGCTTGAACCAGTTGCCGGTCGCGTTCAGGCCGATTTCGGCGGGAATGTCGCGATGCACGTAGAGCGTGTAGCCGTGTGCGTCGCAGTAGCGCCGGAAATTCCGTTCGGCGATGCGTGCATAGCTGCCGATGTTCGGCGTGTAGAGCATCATCAACGCGATCGGGCGGCCCGGATTGAAGGTGCTGCGCTCGGCGGCTTCGTCCGGGGTGTCGGCGGCGTCGTGATCGAACGAGAACAGCGGCCGGCCGGCGGCGCGGCATCGATTGACGTACGCCACGAGCGTGTCGCGGAACCGGGCCGTCGTGCCTTTCCGTTCGGGATCGTGCGGCGTGTCGTCGATGCTGATCGCGAACGTCGGTTCGCGGCTCCACATCGGATCGAGGTCGGGGCTGGTCGGCATGACCGGATACAGCCCGTCGATCGGCGTCATATAGCGATGCGTGTCGAGCTCCGCGAACAACGCGGCTTCCGAGGTCAGCCGCGGTTCGCCGCCGAGCCTGCAGCGCTGCACGAGCCGCATCACGATCGCCCGAACGGCCGCCGTATTGCGCCAGATCTGCACGTCGACCTGCGGCAGCGGGGACGCGAACGCGTCGACGAACAGCATGTCGCGGCCGCTCATCAGGCGATCGAGCGCGACGGGCTCGATGATCGCCGCGTCTTCGCTGAGCAGCAGCACGAGTTCGTCGGGCTGCGCGCGGCGCAGCACATGGAGCAGCGATTCGTAACGGTAGAGCGGGCGCAACGGCAGCGCCTGCGGCATCGCGGACGCATCGACGAACGCGTGGCGATAGCCTTGCGCGTGCGCGTACTGCCGGTGATTTTCGAGGCTGGCGGGTGCGTCGTGACTGAAGTGGCTGAGGACGATCATCGCGCGCTCCGAAGGCCGCGCAGCGGATGACGGCGGGCGCCGGACGCGGTGTGGTTCCGCGCGGCATCGCGGCCCGGCACGCATGCCTGCGCGTGCCGCCCCTGTTCATGATGGATTGCCCGGAAGACTTGCGCGGCGTCGCGTTCCATTCTGTCAGCCATTGTTTCAGCAGCGTTGCTGCAAGGTCGTTTTCTGCCCGCCCGGGATGCCGATACCGCCCGGCAACCCGGTAGTGCGGCCGGTCGCCGGAGTATCGCACAACCGTCTCGCGGATTTGCGTGCGCCGGCCGCGGGCTGACCATCCCTGACAGTATGCGGCCGGCGCTCCGCTAGAATGCCGGGTTGCCGCCGGCGTGCACCGCTTGACGCGGGCGGCGTTTCGCGCGCTACACTGCGTCCATTCCATCCCCATCCAACCTTCCATCCCGCCGACGATGACGTCTCCTGTCCTGAACGGCCTGCGCATCGGTATCACGATCGGACTGCGTGCCCCTGACGAAAGCCTGTGGATCAACGGCATCAAGCAGAACGCGCTGTTTCTCGCGAAGCTGCTGATGGCATCGCCGCACGGTTACCGCGTGACGCTGGTCAACACCACCGACGTGCCGCTCACCGATGCGCTGCCGTGGGATCGCAGTGTGTACGACACGCGCGCGTTCGCCGACGTGAAGGATGCGCTCGACGTGGTGATCGAGCTCGGCGGGCAGATCGACGGCGAGCAGACGGCCTACCTGAAGTCGCGCGGCGCGAAGCTCGTCAGCTACTGCTGCGGCGTCGAGTACATCAATGCGATGGAGTCGATGCTGTTCGGTCGCCGGCTGTGGGATTCGCTGTTCATCAACCGCGGTTATGACGAGGTGTGGGCGATTCCGCAGATCGCGCCGTCGTCGCTGCCGTTCCTGCAGTCGCTGCGCCGCTGCCCGGGGCGCGTCGTGCCGTTCGTGTGGGATCCGATGTTCCTGAGCGCGCGCGCGCAGTCGCTGCCCGAGCGCGGCGAATACCGGCCGCGGCGCAGCGAGCCCGGCAAGCGGCTGACGGTGATGGAGCCGAACCACAACGTCGTGAAGTTCTGCGTGTATCCGATGCTGATCATCGACGAAGCGTATCGCCGCGATCCCGACGCGATCTGCTTCACGCACGTGACGAACGCCGACCGCCTCGCGCACGACAGCCCCGAGTTCGTGATGCTGATGAACTACCTGGACATCGTGCGCGCGGGCAAGGCGAGCTTCGTCGGGCGCTTCGATACGCCGCTGTTCCTGGCCGACCTGACCGATATCGTCGTGTCGCATCAGTGGTCGAACCCGCTTAACTATTTCTATTTCGATGTGTGCTGGCAGGGTTATCCGCTCGTGCACAACGCGAGCCTCGCGCCCGATCTCGGCTACTACTATGCGGACAACGACGTGCAGCAGGGCGCCGATGCGCTGCTGCGTGCGCTGCATACGCACGATGACGATTGGGAAGCGTACACGCGGCGCCAACGCGAGATCCTCGGCCGCTATACGTCGGCGAATCCGGCACTCGTCGCCGAATACGACGCGCTACTCGCGAACCTGATCGGCGCATCGGCCGCATAAGGCCCGATTTTTGGCGCGGCGCACACTGTTGCGCCGCGGCCCGCCATCGGGATTGTCCCGCCCTAATGTCTGACGAAATAATGCCGTTAAAAAAGAAACCGCCGAACCCGATCGGTTCGACGGTTTTTGAAGGCACGAATTTGACGGCTCCGAGGGAAGTCCGTCAGAAATCATTTTAGAGGTTAACAAGTCTTTAAGATTGTTAAAAATGTTTCGATCGATAATCATCATATGATTTAAATTGATATTATTGATTCATGGCGGATCGATTCAGTTTAGAAATTTAATAATCCGTTTGAAACGGGAAAATTGAATGCTGCGATGATCGAATGACGAGCGGCGGCCGATTTTCGGCGCTGGGCAGGCCGTGCGGCTAGCCGTCACGGTGGGCTTGGCAGCGCGCGAGGGCGGTGTGTCCCGGGCCGGTATTTATCGGATTAATTGGAAATTTCCTGATTTGCGGGGCATGCAAATCGCGGGAGAATCGATTCGGGCAAGGTTGTTTAGATCGGGAAAATAAACGGCATCGGGATCGGGGTTCGGTAATTCGCGTTAGTGTGATCTGTCGCACAGTCGGGATCCCGCGGGCATGGTGTATTTCCAGTAACTGAATATCGTTGAAAATATCGAATTTGACGGCGCGCCGAAGCGAAAAGTACGCTCCCGGAAAAGATCGACATAACAGGATGGGCCGGGTAGGCGGCGGAGCGCGTCATGATCGGCTTGCTTCGCATGTTTCTTGAGGTCGAGCCGCTCGCGGCGGCTCGCCATTTGCCGGAGCGCCGGATGAATGCGGTCGAAGCTCGCCTGGTGGCGAATCGGGAAGCGAATCGTGACGAAATCGATCTCGTCTTCGGTGCTCCCGACGATCATTCCGACCTCGCGTCGGTACGCAGTTTCGTGGAAAGCCGGCTCGGGTTCGCGCGAGAGCCCGTGTGCCGGGCCGACCTGTCGGGTGGTGTGCTGTATCAGGAATGCCTGGCGCGATTGCGGTGGGGCGAGCGCGAGGCGCTGCCGCCGATCGCGTTCCTGCCGCGCCTCGAGGCGCTCGGGCTGATGCGGTGGTTCGACCGGCTCGTGGTCGGCCGGACGATCGACGCGCTGCGCGCCGATCCGGCTGCCGTCTACGGTTGCAATGTGGCGGCAGCGAGCGCGGTTGTCGACGACGCGTGGCTGGCCATCTTCAAGCGGCTCGAGCGCGAGCCGTCGGTCGCGGCGCGGCTGGTGGTCGAGATCACGGAGACGGGGCCGCTGAATCCCGTCGCGGGCCGTTCGTTCGTGAACCGCTTCCGGCAGACCGGGTGCCGTATCGCGATCGACGATTTCGGGGTCGGTTTCAGTGCATTGAACAACCTGGTGGTCGGCAATCCCGACATCGTGAAGCTCGACCGGTCGATCCTGTCGATGATCAAGCGCAACGCGATCGGGCGCTACCAGTTCCGCAGGCTGATCGCGTTCGCGCATGAAGGCGCGCGGCACGTCGTCGTCGAAGGCGTGGAGAGCGAGGTCGACCGGCAGATCATCGTGGATGCCGGCGTCGCCTGGGCGCAGGGCATCCGGTTTTCATGGCGGTCGCCTGCCGCCGCGTGACGGCGCGGGAACGGGCGGGGTGGCGTGCATGATGCATGCCGGTGTCGAGATGGCCGGCGTGTCGCCGGGACGAATCGCAAAGGGGCGTGGGCATGGCGGGGACGAAGGCCGGAGGCGGAACGGGCACGCAGGCGGCCGATGCGCGCGACCTCGTCGCGATCGCCGAGCTGGCCGACATGCTGTGGCAACTGGGCGCCGAAGCGACCGATGTGCCGATCGACGTCGCGCCGTATCTCGACGGCCTGAAGGCCATTGCGCGTCGCATTCAGCGCATGAAGCCGCTCGACGCCGGTGGCCGCGAACTGGCGGCGCGGCACTATTACGCGGGCGTCATCGCGGGCGCGTGCGGTGAAGAGTCGGCGATCGCGCGTGGCGTAGCCGACAGCCTCGTCAAGCAATCCGGCGGCGCCGGCCGGCCGGCGGCACATTGCTTCGCCGTACTCGCGCGGACGGGGCGGCGGCACGGCCGTGTGTTTGCCGCGCAGAGCGGCGATCGGGTGCTGGTCTAGCGCCTGTTCACGCCGGTTACGGGCGCTGGCACGGTGCGATGGGCGCGGCCCGCGTCGGCATCGTTTGCGCATAGCGGCCCGGACTTCCGGCCAATCGATCGATCCTTCCCGAATCCACTGAGCACGCGCGCCACCGTGTGGCCCGTGCCGTCAATCACCCGCAGGATCCTGTCGAGCTCGTCCTGGATGGATGGCCGGCCGGTCTTGACCGGCGCCTCGGCCGGCAATGCACAGTGCGGGTTGATGACGAACGACCGTGGATCGACTCGATCGCGACGAAATCGCGGACGGCCTGATGCGTGGGCGGTCGCGTGGACGAAGGCGGTCAGCCGAGCGCGCGGCCGGCGAACAGCCGCTGGATCTGCTCGGAATACGCGCGGACGTTGTGCTCGGCGAGCGTGTCGACCTGGTGCAGGCAACGGCGAGCCGCCGCCGCGTAGTCGTCGAGCCGCGCGTCGTGGGTCTGCGCGGCGGTCGCGATCGCGCGCGCCGCATCGAAGATTTCGAAGTCCGGATAGTAGTAGCCGACGTCGCGCAGGAACGGCGAGTTGTGCACGAGCGGGTAGTTGCCGTACAGCGCGTCGTACAGCAGGTAGTTGAGGCCGTTTTCCCAATGATGGGACACGACGATGTCGGTGTGATGCGCGGCCCACGCGACGAACGGCGCACGCACGTCGGCGGTCGCCTTGCCGTCGCGCACCATTTCGAGCCCGAGCGCGAGATGCTTGAAGGCGACGTTTTCCTTCTTGTCGAACGTGTTGGTCATGTACACGTGTTCGACGAGCTCCGGGTGCTCGACATAGCACGCGTTCGCGGCGAGCATCGGCACGATCGAACTCTTCACGACGTTCAGGTTCGGCTCGAAGAACGCAATGCGTTTCGCGGTGCCGTGGTTGCGATAGCCGAAGCGCGCTTTCAGTTCAGGATCGGCGTCGAGGCTGCGCTCGATGAAATACGGCGACCAGATGTGCGGCAGCTCGATCACCGGCGCGCGATAGACGGCCTGGAAGTAGGCCGCGCACGTGTGCATGTGCTGCGGGTTGGTCCAGATTTCGTCGAACTGCACGCGGTGCGGGTTCGGCCGCCAGTCGTTCTTCTCGAAGTTGATCGTCTCGACGGCGATCACGTAGTCGTTGCCGAAGCGGTACGACACGCACTTGCCGCCGCGCTGGCGCACGACGTCCGTGTGGGTCGGATCGATGAACGCATTCATCTCGATCAGCAGGTCGGTCTGGTGGACGACGGCCGACAGCGGGCGCAGCGCGTCGCCGAACGCGTCCATCATCAGCGCCTGCGGATACTCGGTGATGCCGTTGTCGTGCGTGAGCCAGACCTCGCCGATCAGCGGCGACTGCTTCAGCAGCATGTACAGGTACACGCAGTGCTGGTTCGCGCCGTTGTACCAGATCGACTGCGTCGCATCGCGCTGCACGTTCATCGTTATCGCGACATTGAGTTTCATCAGTTGCTCCGTGGTGCGGACGATGCGCGGATGACGACGTGCCGATGGATTGCGCATGCGCGCCGATCGCGATCGGCGCGACGGCGCAGCCGATCAGCCATGTCGCGCGAGCGAGGGGCAGGCGTTCGGTTGTGTCGGCGTTCGCAAAGGGCGGCCGCGTCAGGCGTCGCGATAGAGGGTGGCGATCGCATCCGTATAAGCGGCGACGTTCTCGGGGTTGTAGATGCTGACCGAGCTGAGCACATGCCTCGATTGCTCGCGGTATGCTTCGAGGTTCGCGTCGTGTTCGGCGAACGCCTGCAGCAGCGCGCGGCCGCCGGCTTGGCAGTCGAAGTCCGGATAGAAATACCCGGCCTTGCCGAGGAACGGCGAGTTGTGGATCAGCGGGTAGTCGCCGTACAGCAGCTCGTAGTACAGGTAGTTCTGCGCGTTTTCCCACGTGTGCGACACCACCGCATCGCCGTACGCGGCCATGAATTCGTACACCGCGTAGCGGCTCTCGAACGTCGTGATCCCGTGGTTCACGATGTCGAGGCTCTTCGCGAAGTGAACGAACGTCGCATGTTCCTTCAGGTGCAGCGTGTTGCACACGCGCACGAACTCGAGGAAATCAGGCTTGGCGCGATACGCTTCCTCGGTCACGAGCATCGGGATGACGCTGGTCTTCACCATGCAGATGTTCGGCTCGAACATCGTCACGCGCCAGCGCGGCTTGCCGGGCTCATAGCCGAACGACAGCCCGGCGCCGAGTGTCGCGCGCGCCTTGTCGAACAGCATCGGGTGCCAGATGTGCGGGACGATCGTGACGGGCGCGCGCAAGCCCGTCTGGTAATAGTGCAGGCACGAGCGCTCGAACTCGGGAATCGTCCACACCGCATCGTATGGCGCGCCCGAGAACAGGAAGCCCGACGGCTTGTCGAACATCGCGCGTTCGATGTCGATCACGTAGTCGTTGCCGACCCGCATCGTGACGACCTTGCCGCCGCGCTCGCGGAACGCGCGCAGGTAGTCCGCGCCGAACTGCGCACTCATTTCGATCAGCACGTCGCAGCGCTGCAGCGCTTCGTCCATCGACAGCAGCGGCACGTCCCATTCGCCGAGCATCATCTGCGGATCGGCGATCTGTTCGCCGCCGTTCACCATCACCGCTTCCGCGACGAGCGGCGACTGGCGCAGCAGCAGGATCAGCAGCAGGCAGTTCTGGAAGATGCCGTTTTCCCACAGCGACTGGCCGGCGCCGCGCACGAACAGCGACACGCCGACGACGAGACGCTTGCCCTCGCCGGGCGCTTGACGGGCATTGGAGTCCGACATGCGTATTCTCCGGTTCAGGCGACCAGACGCGAGACGAACGCGTCGAGGTTCGCGGGGTTGTCGATCGAGACCGACTGCAGCAGCCGGCCGGCCTTCGCACGGTACTCGTCGAGGCGTTCGTCGTGATGCAGCCACGCATCGAGCAGCGCACGGCCGCCCGCGGCGGCATCGAAGTCCGGGTAGTAATAGCCGGCGTCGCCGATCAGCGTCGAGTTGTGGATCAGCGGATAGCCGCCGTACAGCACGTCGTAATACAGATAGTTCTGCCCGTTTTCCCAGTGGTGCGACACGACAGCATCCGCATGGCGCGCCATGAAGCCCGGCAGGTCGAGGCGCGGCTCGAAGGTGGCCTTGTGCTGGCGCACGAGATCGAGGCTGTTTGCGAAGTGCACGAAGGTCGGATGCTCCTTCATGTGCAACGCGTTCACGACGAACATGTGTTGAACCGCGTCCGGACGCGCACGGTAGAGCTCATCGCACGCAAGCATCGGGTAGTGACAGGACTTCGCGACCGAGATGTTCGGTTCGAGCATGGCCAGTTGCCACGGGCGGCGGCCCGGCCGATAGCCGAACGTCGCGCCTTCCGCGGCGAGCGCGGCGATGCGGCGCTCGAGGAAGTACGGCGACCAGATGTGCGGCATCAGGTGGACCGGCGCACGCAGGATGGTCTGCAGCATCGGCGCGGCGGTCTTGTCGTATTGCGGCAGCAGCCATACTTCGTCGAACGGCGCGCCGTTGAAAACGTGTCCCGACGGTTTGCCGAAGATCGGGGTTTCGCACAGGCCGGCGTACACGTGCCCGCAGAAGAACGCGGCGATTTTCTTGCCGAGCGCCTTCATGTGCCTGAGCCATTCGACCGGCAACTGCGCGCCCATTTCGATCACGACGTCGAGTTCGTGCGTGACGTCGGTGGGCTTGACGAGCGGGATGTCGAGGCCGTCGAGTTCGAGGCCGGCCGGCAGTGCGTTGGCGTCGCCGCCATTCAGGAAGTAGACGGGGCCGACGCGATCCGAGCGCTTGAGCATCATCGCGAGGAACGCGATGTTCTGGTGTATGCCGTTTTCCCAGATCGCCTGGCCGTCGCGCGCAAACAGCGAGATGCCGACGGCCGGCCGTTGCTTGCGAGTGCCGCCCGAGGCGGCTTCATTGATGTCCGTCACCGGTTGGTTTCCTCTGCGGCGTCGTGCGTCCGGGCGTGGCGTCGAGCGCCGGGCCGGGAAGCGGCGCGCCGTGGATTGTCATGATTGGATTCGCGCCGGTGCGCCGCAGCAGGCGAATCGTGTGACGTGGATCGCGGGGGCGGCAGCCGGATTCCGGCGTGTCGTCGGGCACGCCTGGCACGGCGCGCGATTCGGGCAGGCTGCCCCGGCGACTGTCTGCGGCGATTGTGGCATGGAAACCGCCGGTTTGTGGAGGGACATGACGAACTTTGACATAGCCGCCGGCCCACGGGAGCGGGACGCCGGCGAAGCGGCGCCCGGGTGGTCCGGCGGTGGTCGGGTGCCGGTCCGGCGCGGCGCTGGCGGCCTGCCGGAGCGGGGCGCCGCGCTCAGTGCTGCAGGCGGATTTCGACGCGGCGGTTGCTGGCGCGGCCTTCCGGCGTCGCGTTGGACGCCACCGGATCGGCCTTGCCGCGGCCCGAGACCGTCAGCGAGTCGGTCTTCAGGCCGTGCGCCTTCAGGTATGCCGCGACGGATTCGGCGCGGCGCTTCGACAGCGCGAGGTTGTAGTCGTCGCTGCCCACCGAATCCGTAAAGCCGGTGACGCTCACCTGCGAGTACGTGTGGTCTGCGCGCTCGCTCAGCAAACGGTCGAGCGATTCGCGCGCGGTCGGGGCGAGCGTCGCGTGGTCGGTCGCGAACAGCGCGTCGCCCGACAGGTTCACCTGTTCGACGACGGCAGCCGCCGGCGTGGCGGCGGACGCCGCTTCGGCCGGCGCGGCGCCGCACTGGAACACGAGCGTCGCGGGATCGGATTTGTCGCGCAGCGCGCGGGCCGAGTCGAGGGCGCGCACGGGTTCTTCGCCGCAAATCTTGCGGGCGGCCTTCATGCAGGTCTGCGGGCCCGACAGCAGGCCGTGGCAGTCCACCTGGAAGGTGCGCACGCCGTCGCGCGGCTGCAGTTCGGAGGCGCTGAAGGTCGGGCCGGATGCGGTCGAGCACGCGGCGAGGGCCGTTGCGGAAAGCGCGAGCGCAAGAGCGAGTTTGTTCACGGTTACATCCTCAATGCTTGGGTTGACTGAAGCCCGCCACGGCTTGCGCGGCGGGCTCGTCTGGCCGTCGGGGCCGCCGCGGGCCGTCCGGCTGGCGAGCCGGGCGGCCTGGCGGCGCGACGCGTTACTTCCACTGGTACAGCATGCCGGCGCCGATCACCTTCTGACCGCCGCTGAAGCCGCCGTTGATCGACGCCTTCAGGTTCTCCGTGATGCGGGCCTGCATGTTGACCGCCATCGCCTTCTGGCCGAGGAAGGTCGACGTACCCACGCCCATCCCGAAGTTGGCGTCGCGATCGAGCTGCGGGATCGACGCCATCGCGCCGACGGCCGCGATACCCTGCTTCGCCATCTGGTCGGTCTGCTGCAGTTGCGAACCCAGCGAGTTGATTTGCGCCTGCTGGCCCGACAGTGCCGTCGACAGCGTCGTCTGCACCTGCGTCAGCTGGTTCACGTTCACCGCGTCGGTGCCTTGCGTACCCGGCGCGACGTTGATGACCTGGCGCTGCTGCGTGTCGCTACCGACCGACACCACGTTCGAGCGACCGCCGTCGTTCGAATTCGCGCCGATCGCCACCGAGTTCGAGCCGGCAGTGACCTTCGGCGCATCGCTGCCCGTGCCGTTCATGTCGGCCGCGACACCGTTGTTGTTAGCGGCGCGCGTCGTGTTGTTGTTGATCGTCGTCGACAGCGAGTTCAACGTGTTGTTGATGTTGGTCACGCCGGTCGACAGCGACGCCACGTTGCTGTTCGTCGTGCTCAGGCCGGTGGACAGCGAACCGATGCCGGTCGAGGTCGACGTCGACAGCGAGTTGACGTTGCTGTTCGTCGCGCTCAGGCCCGTCGACAACGAGTTGATCGCGGTCGAGGTCGACGTGGACAGCGACGACACCGAGCTGTTCGTGCTGCTCAGGCCGGTGGACAGCGAGTTGATGCCGGTCGACAGCGACGCGACGTTCGACACGGTCGAGGTCGACAGCGCGTTAATCGCGTTGTTCGTCGCGTTGAGCTGGCTGCCGTTGATCGCGTCCGTGCTGCTGGCCGAGATCCGGCCGGCGGCGACGCCGGTGATCTGGCGTTCCTGGTCCTTTCCACCGATGTTCAACACGCCAACCGGCGAGGTGCCCGCGAAGAAGTACGTGACACCGCCGATCGTGGCGCTCGACGTCGGGTTCGCGGCACTCGTGACCGAGTTCGCGCCGAGTGCGATCGAGTTGGCGACGTTGGCCTGTGCGTTCGTGCCGAAGGCGAGCGCATCGGCGGCCGTGGCCTTGGCAGCCGAGCCGTAGGCTTGTGCGCCGGTGGCGCTTGCCGTGGCATTGTTGCCCAGCGCGATCGTGTTGTCCGCGGTGGCCTGGTTCGAGCTGCCGAGTGCAAGCGCGCTGGCGCCGTTGGCCGTGTTCGCGTTGCCGAGCGCCACTGCGCCGTCGCCGGTCGCCGTGTCGTTCGCGCCCATCGCCACCGCGCCGGTACCCGTTGCGATGCTCGGGTCGCCGATCGCGACCGCGCCGTCGCCGCTTGCCGTGTTGCCGGAGCCGATCGACACGGCCTTGCCGCCCGTTGCCGATGCGTTCTGGCCGATCGCGACCGCGCCTGCCGACTGCGCGTTCGAGCCGTCGCCGACCGCGACGCTGCTGTTGCCTGCTGCGCTGGCGTTCACGCCGGCTGCGATGGCGTTGATGCCCGTCGCGCCCTTGTTGTCGTAGTTGCCTTGCTGCACGCCGTTGTCGTTGACGCTGTAGTAGTGCGTCTTCGCGTCATTGATCGCGGTCGAGGTCGAGGTCGACAGCGACGACACCGAGCTGTTCGTGCTGCTCAGGCCGGTGGACAGCGAGCCGATGCCGGTCGACGTCGACGTGGACAGCGACAGGATCGTGCTGTTCGTGCTGCTCAGGCCGGTGGACAACGAGTTGATGCCGGTCGAGGTCGAGGTCGACAGCGACCCGATCGAGCTGTTGGCCGACGAGAGGCCCGTCGAGGTCGAGGTCGACAGCGAGCTGATCGAGCTGTTGGCCGAGGACAGGCCCGTCGAGGTCGAAGTCGACAGCGACGACACCGAGCTGTTCGTGCTGCTCAGGCCGGTGGACAGCGAGTTGATGCCGGTCGAGGTCGAGGTCGACAGCGAGCCGATCGAGCTGTTCGCCGAGGACAGGCCCGTCGAGGTCGACGTGGACAGCGACGACACCGAGCTGTTCGTGCTGCTCAGGCCAGTGGACAGCGAGTTGATGCCGGTCGAGGTCGAAGTCGACAGCGACCCGATCGAGCTGTTGGCCGAGGAGAGGCCGGTCGACGTGGAGGTCGAGAGCGAACCAATCGAGCTGTTGGCCGACGACAGGCCGGTCGACGTGGAAGTCGACAGCGAACCGATCGAGCTGTTGGCCGACGAGAG
>NZ_CABVQC010000021.1 GCF_902499175.1 Burkholderia aenigmatica | reverse complement strand
GTTCGGCGAGCGATTCACGCAGGCGCGTGGATAACCTGTTGTTCAACCGCCTCGCCCACAAAAATGCGGACAGGTTCAGATTGGCGAGAAACCCTTCGGCCGCGGCAAGCGCCGCATCCGCTTCGCTCGCATTCGGCAGGCATGCCCCAGCGATCGGACCCACCTTCTGGAGCCCCTCCTGCTTCCTCTCAATTTGTCCGTGGGCTCGCCCGCGCGGCGGCCGCCGCCCGGACAAACCTCATCAGTCTTACGTGTGCCTTTAGCTGTAACCCAACTCAATCAGTTTTTGCCTGGCGACTTCTGTATCCTCATCAGAGGCACCCAACTGGTCGAGGCCGAACCCGTAGTCCGTCCATTCTTGTGCCTCCTCAGCCACGCCGCGATTCACCTCGTCCCACCGCATGCTTTCCTCTCCCGAAAGGTCTGAAGGAACCGTGCTTTTCGCTTTCACTGCCAGATGCAGGTCGGCCCGGGACATCAGTCTGTGGGTCAGCGCCAGATGAAACGAGTTCAACCACTGAACCTGAACAAAAAGCGTTGAAGCTCCTACAGCCTTCCTCTGCAAGGCCAAATCATAGGTCCAGGCCAACAGTTCAACTGGGCCCTTGTATAAGCGAATCCCTGGTTCAGCGTTTTCTTCCGCCACAGTCTGCACCATCACGTGCGGAAAACTGTTGGCGCGGAATCGGGCCAGAAGCACTTGCCACGACCCAACGCCCAGTATCGTCGCGAGTCCCTCTTGACAGTGGGCGAGTTTGAGCCGCCCACCGGCGCGTTCTGACAGTTGCTGGTGCAACGTGGCAGCCATTGCATTGGGAGTGGGCCACATGGGCAGGAGGTTCTGCTCGAGTGGTGCGCCCTCTGTCATGTTCGCCGAGAGTCTGGGCAGCCACTCTCCACGCCGTTCGAATTCCTCCCCCTCAGGAAACCAGGTGGGATAGCGGTTGTATTGTTCAACCTGCCACGCCGGTAAGCTCGACAAGGCTTCGTGGAGGCGATCCTCCTCCCATGTCCGCAAGGGTGATACAAGCGTGGCCATGCGTCGATAGGTTGTTGGGTTCGGCTCAACCCAATCGGGACGACGAATACGTGCGTAGAGTTCGCCATTGCTGTACACCGTCAGTTCGGTACCAGCCACCTCGACTTCGTCAAGGTCGTGCAGCTCAGACTGTGCGTGGTTCTCAACCGCGGCAACCGCAGCTGGCGCGCTGCGGCAGAGCGAGTAGACCTCTCCCGTAGCCGCCGCATCCCGATTCCAGAGGATGCAATGCCAGTCAGGCGGATCGCTCTCTACGACAGCCATCATTTCATCGCACAGCAGGTGCCCGGTGAGGTCAAGCGCCTCGTTTTCGGACAACCTAATGCGGTAGGAACTGGCGAGCTCGGATACTTTGCGCGCGAGCGCGCGCATTTGCGGGGTAATCATGCTGCGGTCTCCGTAGACAATAAGCGTCGATATTCAGGTGTGCGCCGTTCCTGGTCGACGTGTCGACGGGTCAGCATGGGTCAATCGGTGCTACGCCTCAGTTTCGCATTTACGGAACACTTCCGTAGCGCACAGCTGGCATGAGGTGCCGATTGCAATATTAGCCTCGATCTTTCGAAAGGCAAGGTCCTCGTGGGTGGTTGCACGCAGGCAAACCCGTGTGGACGTGGCTACCGAAGCGAAACGTCAAGGGGCACCTCCGTCACAATGCTGATCCGATGTGGCACGTGTTCCGGTCGGTGTCAGCGGCAGCCGGAACGCCACGAGCGGCCATCAGCACCAGCATGCGCCGGGGGTTTTCCACTGTCGGGCGACAACGTCTGATCGAGGCATATCCATACCGCATGGAGTTTTTGCCCCTGCCTTAAGAACCGTTATCTTTCGCCGTAAATAAGGAATATTGATGTCGCGCGGCAATGGTCGCGGCGGCGCGGAGCGGGCGATCCAGCCTGCAGGAGAGCACGAAAGAGAGTTGCGAACATGATGAGTTTTTCTGAAACGGGGTCGCTCAATCTGCCTGAAATCGGGATCGCGAACAGAATCCGCAAAAGACGTGAAGCCTTGGGCTTATCCCGGAAATCGGTGGCGGAGTCCAGTGGCATACATCTGTCGTCTGTCACCCGCTGGGAGCGAAGGGGCGTGCCGGCTTATATGTCCGGCAGCACTGACGTGCGACGGCTGGAGCGTGCGCTGAAGGTATCCGCCGGCTGGGTATTCAGTCCGGAACAGCCAACACAGGGCGACGAGCCGCGGATTTCGCCAGAAGCCACCTTGCAGACCCGTCTGCGTACTGCGGGTGATCGCGCCCGGATGCGGCGGGAAACGCTGGGCATCGCGCGCAATCATCTCGCGTTGCGGCTTGAGGTTCGGGACGTCACGCTCAGGCAGTGGGAGAACGCCGGCGTTCCGCATTCCCTCGGTGCTGACAAGATCTACGCGTGGGAGAAGGCGCTGCAGGTTAAACCCGGCTGGCTTATCGGCAAAGAACCGGCGGCGCCGTCGGTGTCGCCGCAGCCCCTGCAGGCGGGGTCAGCAGCAGCCAACTGTACGGTGGCGCAGGTCATCCTCGAGACTGGGAGAATCCTCGCGCTGGCGACGCCAAAAACAGCGGAGCGCAACGCGGCTCTGTTCGCCGCTCGCTATGGCGTGAACGGCGGCGGGCGTACGCTTGCTACCGTCGCCAGTGAATACGGGATTACCGAGAGCCGTGCATGCCAGATCCTGGGCGCGATGCGCAAGCGGGCGTCGGAACTACCAGCGGAATTTGCCGGGACCTTCGATCAGCTCGACGCCACGGCAAAGCAGCACCTTCCATGCACTCCCGAGCATCTGGAAACCGCTCTGCGCCCGCAGCTCGGCGAAGGGCTGCTTATAGAAGACGCCTGGCGCTTCGCCATGGACATCTTGGAAAAGCCGCTCCTGTCTCTCGAAACGCATCTGTACGATGACTCGGCTGTGGCGCCTGTCGAAGACGAACGGACGGCCATCGTACGGCAGATGGCCCAGTCGATGATCACGGCCGTAGGTGCAGCGCACGTCGGCGTCCTCATGGGCTACGCCATAGAGCTGGGCTGGAGCATCGAGGCTGTCGGTTCCATTCGGGAAGTGATTCAGAAGGGGCAGGGATTTGAATGGCTCGACCGCAGGGAGCGCAAAAAACCTGAGTGGTTCTGGTACGGCGAATCTTTGCGCAATAACCCCGTGATCGTCGCACTCCGGCGTGTTTCCTCGGTCGCCGACGCGCCGATCGTCGCCGATGTTGCGATGGGCGCCGTCGAACGCATACGGGAGCTACGGTTAAGCCGGGAAGAACGTTGCGCGACGCAATACCCGGGTAAGCGGCTCGGCCGGACCGTCTCCCGATGCTGATTTTTCCAACGCATGATGGGCGCGTTTAGATTGACGGAGCCAGTCAGCCATGTCGAACGCAGGGAACCGTGCCCATCCCCATCGCACGTACGCGCAAGAATTCAAGCAGCAGGTGATCAGGGAGACGTTGGAGCCGGGTATGTCGGTGTCGATTGTTGCGCGTCGACACGACATCAACGCCAACGTGGTATTCGGTTGGCGCAAGCAATATCGTGAAGGCAAGCTGGTCGTCCCTGCACTGGATGTTGCGCCGAGCGTGCCAAGCACGGAACTGCTGAGCGTCGACGTGATCGACACTGCATTGGTGCTGCGAGCGCCGGAGCCGACGGTAGCATCGGGAGCGACGAGCAGCGTACCGATGTCGACGCCCGTATGCGAGATCGAGGTGGAGATCGGCAAGCGGCGCGTGAAGATTCGCGGTCTGTCTGCCGAGCGCACCGAAGCGTTCCTGCAGGAATGCCTGAAGTGATCGCGCTGCCGGCAGGTACGCGTATCTGGCTGGCGGCCGGCGTGACCGACATGCGTTGCGGGTTCCAGGGGCTGGCCGCGAAGGTGCAGACGGCGCTCGAAGAGAATCCGCTGGGTGGGCACGTGTTCATCTTCCGCGGCCGTCGCGGCGATCTCGTGAAACTGCTTTGGGCGACCGACGACGGGCTCTGGTTGCTCGCAAAACGATTGGAGCGAGGCCGTTTTATCTGGCCTCAGGCTGATGGCGGAAAGATCCATCTGACGAGCGCCCAGTTGTCGATGCTGCTTGAGGGCATCGATTGGCGGCAGCCACGCCGCACAGCCGCGCTGTCGATGTTGTAAACCGCATAGAAGGCTCGTAAACTGCGATGCATGTCCAAAGATGCGCCGCTTCCTGCCACCGTCGCTGAGCTCCAGGCCCTGGTGCTCGCGCAGCAGGCGTCGCTGCTTGAACAGCAAGCCTCGATCGCAAACATGGTGCGGGAGATCGCCGCACGCGACGACGAGATCGAACGCCTGAAGGCGCAGATCGACAAGCTCAGGCGGATGTACTTCGGTAGCAAGTCCGAGAAACTGGCTCGGCAGATCGATAAGCTCGAGGCGCAACTGGAAGACCTGACGGCCGGCCAGGGTGCAGCAGAGACGCGAGGGCACCGAGACAAGACGTCGACGGCACCACCCGGTCGGGCGCCCACGCGAGAGCCACTGCCACCGCACTTGCCCCGTGATGAAATCGAACTCAAGCCGGATCCGGCCTGCCCAAAGTGCGCGACGACGATGCAGTGGCTCGGCGAGGATGTATCCGATCAACTCGCCCGCGTGGCGGCCGCGTTCAAGGTGATCCGCACGATCCGCCACAAGCTGTGTTGCCCTGATTGCGGCCACATCGAACAGCCCGCGATGCCCAGCCTGCCGATCGAGCATGGCATCGCGCATCCGAGCTTGCTGGCCGATATTGCGGTATCGAAGTTCGCCGATCATCAGCCGCTGTATCGCCAATCGGAGATCGCGGCACGCGACGGCGTGACGCTGGATCGCGGCAGCATGGGCCGCTGGCTCGGGCAGATTGCCGAGCTCTGCGTGCCGCTCGTTGAAGCGATCCAGCGCTACGCGCTGGTTCCCGGAAAGGTCCATGTCGACGACACGCCGGTTGCGGTGCTCGCGCCCGGCAACGGCAAGACAGTGACCGGTCGCTTCTGGGTGTACGTGCGAGACGATCGCCGCTCCGGCTCGACCGACCCAGCTGCGGTATGGTTCGACTTCTCCTCGGACCGTAAAGGCGTTCACCCACAAACCCGGCTCGCTGCATTCCACGGTATCCTGCAGGCCGATGCTTACGCCGGCTTCGATCAACTGTTTGCGAGCGGCGAGATCCACGAAGCGGCATGCTGGGATCACGCGAGGCGGTACGTCTACGATGTTCACGCGCGCACGCCGACCCCGGATACCCAGCAGCTGCTTGAGATGATCGGCGAGCTCTACAGTATCGAAGCCGACATCCGTGGCCAGCAACCTGACGAGCGTCTGCGCGTGAGACAGGAAAAGAGCAAGCCGTTGCTCGCGAAGTTCGAAGCGACGATCCGAGCGAAACTCGCGACGCTGTCGACGAAGTCCGCGCTCGCCAAGGCGATCAACTACTCGCTGAATCATTGGGCGGCGCTGGTGTTCTACTGCGAGGACGGTCGGGCCGAGATCAGCAACGTGCTCGCGGAAAACGCCTTGCGCTGTGTCGCGCTCGGACGCAAAAACTATCTGTTCGTCGGCTCCGACAGCGGGGGCGAGCGGGCCGCTGCGATGTATAGCTTGATCGGGACGTGCAAGCTGAACGGCATCAACCCGCGTGCCTATCTGGAATACGTCCTGACCCACATCGCTGATCACAAGATCTCCCGCATCGACGAATTGCTGCCCTGGAATGTGGCCGACAAGCTGAAGCCGGCCACCCCGCCCACACCATCGACCGGGTAGATCTGGATAGATTTGGATGGATCGTGTCCACGATCGCCGAACGCGGACACGATCTCCCGTGATCTACACGGACTCCACCACGCCATCACCATCGTGCCCCACGCGCGCGTGAACAGGGAAACGGCCAGGCTGAGTCGCTTACATACCCGGCACCACCGTGGTTTGTCACCACGGCGATCCTCGCGCGAGCCGGATTCCTCGCTGGAGCGCCAGGGCGATACCGTCCTGCCACGCCCCTTGATCCAAAGAGCGAACTGACCGAGCAGGAATATCGGCTGTATTCGGCGTTTAAACGGCATGGCCCCACATTGAGCTGGGAAACCCTTGCGGCAGATCTCATTGATACGGGCGAAATGAACGAGATGACACTTCGAGGTTTGCTGTCCAGGTCTCCGATCGTGGTTACGCAGTCCCTCGGCGTCTACACGCTGCGCGGCGCGAGTCCGTGTGCGGCGCCGGCCGAAAGTATGGCGGCCTGAGACGCGAGGGCGCGTCGACGGGGCCGGCAAAGCGCGAAAACCCATCTGTGGATAGCTGCTCGCGCTGATCGGGCACAATAGGCGTTCCGACCCGTCTCAGGAGCGTCCATGCCCGCCCGAATTCCTCTCGATCCGAAGCTCCCGCGCGACTTCGACGATACGCCCAACGATGCTCGGACCAAGGAAGAACTGGACGCCTGGTGGGATCATCCGTTCGGCGTGACGCGACCTGACGGTAGCATTGCAGTCAGGTGCCTGGACGGGGGCGCGTGGGACCGTTCAACGTCGTACGGCATTGCCGAGGACCACGACAAGGCCTGCGCGCTCGCTGCTCAAAAGCTGGCGGAATGGTTGAAATTCCGCGAGCGCCCGGTTGTGCACCTCGACGTGAAGCCGCACCTTGTACTAATGCCGCAGAGGCCGGACGACGAGATGCGGGTTCTCCGGACGTTTGAGACGACCGAGGAAGCGAGCGTCTACATGACCGAGCACTACTCGAGGGAGTCGGCGCAGTCGGGCGAAAACGGGGAGTCGGACGGCCAGCAAGCCTGAGCGTGCCGCCCGACCATTCGGTTACGCGCCGCCGCCTGATTGGGCGCCGTCAGCGGCCATGCGTGCAATGTGCAGTAGTCCTTGCGCGATGACGACGTTCGCGTCGTGCGAAACGTTTGTTGCGCCGTTTTTCAGGACCGTGAGGGGCATCTGCGAGGCGATTTTCTCCCACTCGGCAAGAAGACGTGCGGGGTCCGGGTGTGTCTTGAACAGAACGCCCAGCGCCGCGGTGAACACCGTCGCTGGGTCGGCGCCGTCGGCTTGAGGCAAATCTGGCTGAGGTAAGTCCGTCACGATGCCCTCCGATATAGCGCTGCCGATGCCAAAAGGTCGGGCTCGATGGTCGAATACCCGAATACCTGCAGCGTGTCGTGCCGGTGATGGCAGGCGCGATCGCTGAAGCGACGGTCAACGCGGCCCGTCGAGCGAGAGTAGCGGTGTGCCCGGCGTCCAGCGAGGCAGTTCCGTGAAGCCAAGGCCTAACAAGAACTCGCGTACCTCGGCCTCGTCCTTGAACGGCATGAAATAGCGAGCGCCTGAACTCCAGCCAGGCTGGCGGGTTTCAACGACTGGATACCGTCCATCCGTCGACATGCGCCCCATGCGAAAGACCGCGCCCGGGGCCGCGCGTTTGCCGACCTCATCGTTCATTGCGATCAGCCAGCCGTCCACCACTTCCCGAACTATTACCGTCATCATCGTCCCGTCGAAAAGGCCAGGCGCACACGCACCTGAGCGGATTCTACCCGCGCTGCGTAGGCCGAATCGAATGCCATGCCCGGGTGGGGGTCAGGCGGCGAGTCGGTGCTCATAATAGGGTCGGTCGCGATCTTCAAGAATTGCGTACTGCGCCGCGAGGTTCTCCGGATCAGGGTTGAGCCAGGCGTCGACGTTCTCGGGCTTGATCGGGATGATGCAGCGGTTGTGGCCGGCGGCCGCCACCTCGGGTGGGGGCTCGTCGGTGATGGCGGCGAAGGAGAGTAGGTCAGGATCTTTGCCGTTCGCCCAGTGCGACCACAGGCAGGCCACAAGCATCCGGTGCTGAGGGTTCGGTGCGAACTCCAGCACCACGTTTTCTTCCTCTTCGCCCTCGGCGAGCTCCCGGTGTTCGAGATTGTGACGCTTCACGTTCTCGAAGAACTTGTCGACGATGACGATGCCGTGCGTGTGGCCAAAGAGCGGCTTCCAGAAGCCCTCTAGGTTGTCCAGCCTCGAGTTATATGTGCCCGGGAAGCGCACATCGTAATTGGCCGGCTTGCCCGCAATGCGGCAGAGATACCGCATCGGCTTGATGACGCGCCGGCCGTTCTCCATCACCATCACCGGCGCGTAGTGGCTGGGGAAGATGCGTGAATCGCGGTCCTTCGGCGTGGTACGTCGAAGGTCCTCGAGCTGGCGCAGCGACCAGTCAATCTTGTTGGTCGCGATGCGCTTGTCTTCGGTAGCGGCCTTGGTCACCTTGGTCTGCAGCACGCGCTCTGCCTTGGCCAGCCGCTCGCGCTGCTTGAAGATGGCCTGCTCGAGCTTCGTCACCTGCTGCGCACGAAATTCGTCGATGAACGTCTTTGCCTGGCGCTCCTCGTCCGTCGCCGGATGGGCGAACGCGTCCTCGACACCTTTCGGCACCAATGCCTTGCTGCCCTGGACGCGCTCAAAGAACAGGCGAGTGAACTCGGCGATGTCCATGTCCGCACCGAACTCCCTCACGTACTTCCGGTAATCCGCCTCGATCTGAGCCGAATAGCACACGGCAACCTCCGGTCTGTTGGGTTCACCCGATGATAATGGACGAGACGCGGACGAGAGCGACATTCGCGCCGTGCGCTCGGGATAGGACTGACTCCAGCCACTGGAAAATCCAAAACGGACAGGGACAGGGGACGAAAGACGAGATGGCGGCCAAGCCCGTTCCGCAGGCACCAAAACGGCAGGTGCGTGCGGACGACGAGACGAAGAAATGCCGTCTGAATTCTCGGAATCGCCTGATATCCTGCCGGGTCAATGGTGATGGCTATCCCCGCGCTAAGTTCTAGGCACCGTCGCCGGGCCACCACGGCTTCGCGGCTCGGTCGACCAAGTAGTCGTCAAGCGCCTTGCCCTCGAGCCATTTTGGGCGTGGGCCACGGCCGGACCACGACTTTCCCGTGGACGGATCATAGTATTGCGCTGGCGCCCGCTGCTTGCGCGCCTTCCGGAAGCCCGCCGCACGCAGCAGTTCCTCCTCCGTGATGCCATATAGCGCAACATGCTCTCGCACGGTTGCCAAATAGGCCTGCCTCTCATCCTTCTTGATGTCTGCGAGACGTATATTCAGATCGCGCAGTTGTGCCTGGAGATTCTGGATTTCAGTTGTCACGATGTTTCAAAGAGCAGTTCAAAAACAACGAGATGGTAAAGGAATCGCTTCGATCGGCGGAATATCTCGAGAAGCTGGAGATTCCCGTAACAGACGCACGACGGGCCCAGGATTCTGGCCGTAGATCTCAGCGAGTTCGTCGGTTGCTAACGGCGGCAAAGCGTTTGTGTGGAACTCCCCACGTTCGCTATCAACTGGATGCTGGACGTTTATCCAGTGTGGAGCGCAGGCGGAACCTCCTGTCGACGGCGAACCTCAATGGGACTGTAATTCTGCCTCGCTTTATGACTGGGGTGAACCAGCCTGATCGTCGGTGTCCAATGTCCGCAGATCCGTAATGCTGCAGTAAAGCACCGTGATGAGCGCTTGCAACAAGGCTAAATTGAGTCGCGCGGGCACCTGCCGCTGACAGCGACGCTCCTGCGGTGTAAGCCGATGCGAAAGTGCCGGCCTGATCGCACCCGGATTCCGGAGACGCGTACGAAACGTCCCCGAGTGATCTGTGAATTTTCTCAAAGTGCGATCGTGCCGCTGAACTTCAGGGCCGCCAACCCAGCTTCTGACATTTCGGCTCCGTCGGCTAGCAGAGACTCAGGGACGAGATTTTCTAGCTCACTCGCCAACGCCCACGTCAATTGGCTCTCGCTGTCAGAAAGGAAGAAGACTTCGATACTCACACCGGGGTTGCCAACGCGAAACCACATCAACCTTCGAAGGGGTTCGCACACGGTGCCAGCCAGCGACATGACGAGAGCGTCAAAAACCTCCTGAGTTTCGAACGCGGTCCAGGCTTCGTCGACAGTAACTTCGACGCAGATTTCGTTTGAGTCAGACGAAGCCATTGCCCAAATCTTGAGGACCGCAGCTCCCATAGGCGACTCGTTTTCCAGCAGAAAGAATCGATACGATCTTGTCTGAGACGCTAGGAAAATCTCCTTGTCGGGCTCGTAATCATCGTAGGGCTCAATTTCGAATTGCGTGATTCCGAAATGGCTTCCGCGCAAAGCGTTCTGCAGGTCAGCGTCGTAGCTGCGGAATGGAACCTTGGCTGTGCGCATTCGCTGGGTAAGCCGGGAAATCAGTTCGTCCTCGTCGACACCGAGTGGCAACCCCAGATAGATGTCGATGCTATCACCCATCATGCTACCGTCGTGGCAGCAACCGCCGCCGGCGCCAGGGGTCTCCCCCTCAAACTGGAAGAGGTCATACTCAAAGCCTCTGAAGCAAGGACTTCCCTTTCCCGTCTTCCCTAACTTCTTGAAACGCACGTCAGGATAGTTAGGGTCCACATGGAGAAACAGAGTATCCATACCGGGCATCGGCTCGCCGATGAGACGCTCGAGTACTTCGCGTTGATCCAACCCGCGCTTGAAGAAGGCGCGGTCTTCCTCAGACCAGTTACCTGACGTCATCGATTCGACAGAGACGATGTGGTCAGGTGTCTCTTCGACAGTGGGACCCACGGATTTGGATAGTTCGTGCCAGTTACGGTATCCGAGCATTTGCGAGGCCCACTCCTGTGTCTGCATGTGCGACAAGGCGGGGAATACGACTGAAAGGCGTTCCGCGAGATGCTTGGGACGCGTCAGCGTGCGAAAGTGCATGCGCATGAGAGTTCCTTTTTCGTCTCAATCCAGCGAGCCCACTTAACCGGGTTGCAAAAAAGAACTGTCGAGTGCACTACGGTCTGCTCTTAGTCAGCCGATTACTCAACGGAGATTTGCCAGTGTGGGCGGCCGGGGTCGGAGCTCCCTTGCCGGTTTTGTACCTGAAATTGCCTGCCACAGCAAGCTCAGCACCTTGCTTTGACCCCGACATAACAACGGGCACATGACGGACGCGACAATCTCGGCAATTGAGCGAAACATGCCCGAATGGACGCTCATTCGGGATTGCTGTTCAGTCGCGCTCTCCATACCCTGCCATCTTGGCGCATAACGCGCGAAGCGGGGATGAACATGGAAGTCCAGAGCGAGGTTCTGATCGAAGCGGGCCCGGATAACAATCCGGTCCCTAGTTCCGAGGCGAAGCGTTTTGTCGAGGACATCCGCAAGGCAATCGAAGCCAGCTTGCCTTCCGGGCCACGGAAAGTCTCGATGATGCCGTATCGGTACGGCAGTTGCGAACTGCTCGGATTCGACTGGTCGGACGGCGAGAACAACGTTTTCGCCGTGACGTTCCATATCGCGGAAGCACCGTCGCTCCCGAGTGCCGAGCTCGGCACGGTCAGCATGGACGTGGGCGTCACCGACGTAACGGATGCGCTGCTTCTCGCTCGGCTGATTGTCCAGGCGGTCAACGGAAACACTGGCGTCGATCTGTAAGCGCGGCCTGCCGCGCGCTCCGGAGAGGACATGCCCCGGCCACTGGAAAATCCCGAGCGGAAAGGGGACGAGAGCTTGTTCTCGCTGGCGCTGAACGCGCGGTGCGAGTACGCGCTGATGCGACTGCGCGTAGTCGCGGGCGAGATCGGCTCGCCGGCGTTCAAGCACCACCTGGCCGAAGCAAACCGGCTCGCCGCACGCGCAGGCTACCTGTACGCTCGAGAGCCCATCCCGACCCTGCTGCGCGATGCCGAAGAGCTTGAGGACGCATGGAATGATGGCGTCAAGAAGTGTGAAGAGGAGCGCCGCGCGGCCGGCGAACAGATCCGCCGCCCCGATATCGAGAAGCTGATCGACGAGAAGGACTGGTATGCCCTTGGTCTGCCGTTTCCGGAACAGATTCTCTGGAGCCTGAAACGCGGAGATCGAGTTCTTATCCGGTGGCATTTCCTGACTCCGAACGTGAACAGCGTGACCTACGGCAACCCGTACAGGGACGCCGCGCTTTTCGGGACGCTCGACGACCTGTCGGTAGAGGATCTCGACGTACTCCTGTCCGATATCGCACGCGGCCGGCCGTGGCGGCGCGTTCGGTACCGGAGCAGGGAGTGAGGGCCGCCGGAGCCTTGAAACGCAGCGACGTTCCGGTACGGTGAAGCTTTGCCGGGCCTGACCGATGGACAGAGGACAGCAGGGGTGCCGAGATGAGCGATGAATTCAGGATGCAGTTGGGCGGGATCGATGGGGTCGGCGATGAAGGATTCACGATCAAGACGATCTGCGGGTGCCGGATCGTCTATGGGTCCGTGCCGCTGTCCTCATTCGCGATGCTGACCCACGGTTTCAGCAAGAAGGCGCTGATGGCGACGGATATTGCAGACCTCATCGGCGCGACGTTCGTCATCGGCGAGCCGACCGCGCTCGACGAGCTGCGTCAGGTCGATCTCCCGGTTTCGGCGAAGCGCCACGCTGACTACCTCGCCGCGACGAACCTCGGTCTGATTGCTGTCGCCATGTGGCTGCGCAAGGGCGAGCGCGGCAAGTCGTCGAACGCGATGTGCAAGGCCATCTACGGCGTGCCGGTGGACGCCGGAACTGAGTACCCCCACGATCCGGACGATCTGCGGCGCTGCCTGTTGTTCCTCGAGGCGACCGGCGCGCAGGACCAGTTGCAGAAGATGGCCGAGGTTTCCCCCGAATGGTCGCGACTCGTTTCCAGATGGGACGAGCTGGCGGCGCGCTTTGCCGAGGAGACGGCAGCGGGCAAGCAGGCGCCGAAGACCTATGCGCTGATGCAGGAGCTGGTTGGGCAGACACGATCGGCCCGATGGGAGAGAGCAGGATGTTGACGCGAGACCAGGACACGTGCCCGCACACCGAGCAGCGGCCCGTCGAGAACCGGTCGATCGAACCGGACGGTAACGAGGTCGTCGACGTCGAACACGTTGAGCTCTCAACCATGGACGATATCGACCTGCACCGCGTGAAATGCAGGCTGTGCGGCAAGATCGACTACTACTCGGGAGCCGCGCGGGCGTTCTACGAGGACGGCATCAAATCGCCCGGGATTTCCGGGCTGGAATAGGAGAAGGATGATGTTGGAGAGGGCTTTCGATGCACCCGCGCAGATCGACGGGGCGGTCGTAGCTGAGGGCGTTGCTCCGGACAAGTCCGCGATGCCGGATCACAGCGAGCTGACGCTGGGCCTGGCGGAAAAGGCCTTCGCCATCATCGGTGCGGACACATTCACCGTGAGCGCCCGGTTGTCGGTGGACGATCCCAGGACTCTTCGCAATTTCGGGTTACTGGAGAGCATGCTGCTGATGGCCTACAACGACGGGAAGGCGGACGCACTGCACGATCGCGGCGGCGCGGTCGGCGATGCGATGTCGAGCGAGGAGCACGAGCATTTCGACGCGATGGCCGCGGAGGTCGAGGGCGATCTGAAGGCCGAAGGTGCCAAGATCTACCGGATCACCCATCACTACGACATCGGCAATCAGGATGTCTATGTCGAGCATCCGACTGGCGACGTCGATGGCAAGCAAGTTGCGCTGTACCTCTGGTTCAAGGCCTGGGACTGGTTCGGCAGCTCGGTCCTGATCTCGAACCTCGGCATCGCGTCGGTCATGGTGGCCTTCTACGGCTTCCGGCACTGCGCAGCCCATCCCTTCAGTACCACGGTCGATCTGTATTCCGATGCGGAAGGGCTTCCGGGCTACGACGCGCTGATGAGCGACGCATCGCTGCATCGCGAAGGGCTGCGAGATGCGATGGCGCCGCACGTCGTGGGTTCTGCAGGCTGACACAGGGGTCAATGAAAATGACGTACTGCCTTTGGATTTCGATCGCCGCCACTGCACTGCTATGCCTTGCATTGGTGGCTACGGTTCGAATGTACCGGTCGGACAAGCGGTCTATGGCCAACTGCCTGCTTAGAGAACGCGAGGCGGCGGAACGCGTTGTCGGGGAGTTGAAGCAGTTGATGTCCGACTACTGCACGCTCGCCGGGGCAGTTTCAACGAGCCTTGAGGCCATCCGCGCTGACATCGACCGGAACTATCACCACACCCACGATGGTCACGTGCTGGACACGATTGCCTCCAGACTTCGAAGGCAGGTGGCCGACCGGGCCGGCGCCTACGAGGTTCCGCTGTATGACTACGAAATCCGTCAAGTCAAAGCTCTGGGCGGCGAAATTTCCAACCGCGACACGATGTCCTTGGGGCAGATGCTCGAGTTTGCATGGAGCCTGCACACGTTGTCTCGTGAGCGGGCTGACCAACTGACAAGGGTTGTCCCGCAACCGTGTGGCAATCATGGACACGCCAATTGGTTGGGGAAGATGCTCGCGATCTACGAACTCATGTGCGATCGGAATAAGGATCTGGCGATAGAGCGATTGTCTGCGGTTGTCGAGGCATGGAGGTACCAGCCAGCGGAGTCTGCGCCGAGATACGTCGAAGACGTGCGCTGACAAGGACACAGGTGAAGAGACGATGACTTCATTTTCGGCCGCGCTGGTCGCAGCCATTCTCTGCGTTATCGCTGGGTGCGTTATCTGGAAAAGACGAAAGGCGCGTGCGCGTGCCGAGCAGGACTGGAAGCGTGCTGTCTACAATCCGCGCGAATTCAGACGGGATCGCAGCCGCGGCTGACCAAGGAAACCTTCGATGCTCACTGAACAACAGCCGCCAGAATTTGTGCTTGCCGGGTATGCCGGCTCGAGAGATTACGAGCGACTCGCCGGGGTAGCCAGCAAGGCCAGCATCATCTGTATCGTCGATTACGACATGCCTGGTGTCGGGACCGTTCGGGACATCGCGCGCACGCAATACACCCTGCATCGGGGAGAGGAAGTGTTCATGGTGTGCGCCCGAGGGATCTCGTACATCCACGCGTTCGGCAAGGCCGATTTTATTGGCCTCTGCGAGCTTCGGCATGTCGAATTTATCGAGCCTCCGCACTTCGTGGCGACCTAACGAGGAACGATCGGGTGCGATTCGTGAGAGACATCATCAGCACTTTTGGTGACGCCCTGATTGACTGGCCGGTCGGCACTATCATCGGCAGCATCCTTTTTCTCTTGATGCTGGCGCTTGTCGTGATCCTGGTCTGCCTCGGCGCGGCTGGCATCTACCATCTGCTCGATTTCTTTGGCATGCCAGTGGCCAGCAGGGAAGGGACCGTCAGGGATAAAGCCTTCCGGCCGGCCTACACCGAGTACATCTACGTCTACAACGCGGCGACCAAGACCTCAATGCCGACGCCGATTTTCCATCCGGACAGATGGACGCTCGACGTCGATATCGGAATCGGCAGCGATTCGGTCGACGTGACTGGATCGTTTTATGAAAAGGTAGTGTGCGGCTCGTCGATAGTCGCGCAGTACAAGGTCGGGCGGATCTCCGGCCGGATCAACGTTACGGGCGTGCGCGCCTGAACCGGGTAGCCAACTGTATTTTCATCAAAGCGGAGTCACCATGCCCATCATCAAGAATTTTTTCTACACCGTCGGGATTGCGTTCCTGCTCGGGTTGCAATCCGTTAATCCGGACAAGGACCTGCTGCGCCAGTTCGTGCTCATCCTCCAGTCCGATAACTTCTGGACGATCGTGAAACTGGGCACGCTGATTCTGACCGCTTTGGAATGGGCTTTTTGCGGGCCGGTCTCATCATCTTCCGCGACCGACGATCTCAAGGGCTTCTGGGGGGTACTTAAGAAGCTCGCTGCGAAATTCGTGCCGGCGCGGGGAACCCGATGAACGAGACGCTGAAGGCGCTGTTCCGCTACATCAAGCGCGAGAACTGCGACCCGACGTGGCAGGGGATTCGCGACAACGTGCTCGGTGCGGTCTATCACCCCGAGATGCGCTACGTCGACGTGCTGAAGGTCCTTCTGACCGCGTACACGCAAGCGCTGATGGAACCGCGCTTCGAGTTGCCCGGCAGGCACAACGCGGCCGAAGATTTGCTCCTCGCGCCGATCACGGGTCACCACGCCATCGACTTCATGGGTCCGTCCTCTCTCGAGTCGCGCTATTCGGTCGAGCAGTTCTACGGCGCGATGATCGAGAAAATGATGGGTGATCTTCGGTGCTGCAGGATCGACTGGTGCCGCGGTGAAATCTGGCCCGAAGAGAACGCGTCGGCTCCGGCTGCGCCGGCGCCGGCGCCGGCGCTGGAGAGCAGGTAGCCGGGGAAATTCGATGTGTGGGTGCCGAACTTAGTGCGGCGTCCGAAGGATTGACATGATTTCAGACGACCGAATCTTCTGGCTTGACGACATGCCAGAACCGGAAGCCCGCGAGAAGCTGGGCGGAGACTTTGCCTATGCGATCTCGCTGGGGCGAGCCTACTGCGTACGCTGTGTGCAGGAAGCCCGGCTCGCGGACGACATTGAGCGGTACGCCGCCTACCAGACAGCCGTCCGCGTCGCCCGCCTGATCGAATGGATCAACGAGCATGATCGACCTGAACCGACGCTTTTCAATGGCGACGGCACGCTGACCGTGGCGACCACTACGGTAGACGCCAGCGGCAGGACCTTCATCGAGCATGACGTGATTCCGGCGACGATGCGCGCGGCTCGCGATCTGCTCGGCTACTGACGGCCAGGGGAATCGTATGCCTGAGCGCGTGCAACTGAAGCGGACGAAGGGCTGGCGCATGCCACCGGATACGGTCAAGGTGGACCGCACGACGAAGTGGGGTAATCCGTTCGTCGTCGGCAAAGAGTCTCCGTTTCTGCCGGGTTGCATCGTTCGGGATCGTCGGCACGCCTGGAGCCTGTACCTTGGCTTCGCGCCTCTGAATGAGCGGCTCGTCGCGGCCGCACGTGCTGAACTCCGCGGGAAGAATCTCGGGTGCTGGTGCCCGAAGCCCACGCAGCCATACGAGGACGATTGCTGCCACGCGAGCGTCCTGTTGAAGCTGGCGAACGAATAGCTAGAAAGAAGCGTGATGAGGGGAAGAGAAAATATGAACGTGCGCGCAATGACAATCGCGGTAGGTGATGCCTCTCCGCTCGAATCGCCCGGCCCGGGTGAAATGGCTCTGGCCGCGACGATCGTCAGTGGTGTGCTGACGATGGTGCTCCAGTTGCCGGATGTCTCGGACGAGGATATAGCCGGCGTGCAGGGCATTCCTCATGGCCTCGCGCTGATGCAGACGCCCGATCTGCCGGTCGGCATGCTGATGCTCGTGCTGCTTACGGGCGACGACAGGGTCTGGCCGCTGGCAGCGCCGATAGCGGCTCACGTCGACGTGATGCGGGCGTGGGCAGAAGAAAGGCCGGACAGCAATGTCGTGCTCGTCATGCTGGTTGACTCGAACACGAACAAGGTCCGTGCGTTACGCACAATCGGTGCGCCGATGGATCTGTTCGATCTGATCCAGACGGGTATACGGTCGTGTCGGCGCTTCGATCCTGCGGAATTCGTTTTGCGAGCGGGTGAGATCCCGCCCGAGGACGTCTGGGGTAAAGGTCGGCGCTGGCTGCGAGACGACGAATCCGACGAGTTTCGAGGAACGGGGACCTGACCGCTACCGAAGCTATGCAACCCCAAAACCCGCATACGGGCTAACCCCTCGGCGACCAGAAACGCGTAATTTCGGTAACCAGTCGTCGCTTTGTAGTCCCCAAACCACCAGGAGAACCTATGCCTCAAGCCGCCGCTCTCGCTAATCTCGTCAATCAGACGCCAATCGATCAGTTGATCTTTGGTATGTACTCGTCCATCTGGATCCAGGTGAAGGCAGGCAGTTATACCGTCTCCGGTCGGAGCAAGGGCGATGACGCTGTCGGATCGCTGCCGGATGCTGGCGCACCGACCCTCGTGAACGATCTCGACGGAGTGCTGGGCGGTGCGGAAACCGTCGATGTGCAAGTCGGCGGCGCGGCCTACGGCATCACGAAGATGACGATTGTCGGGGGGACCGAATACACCATGACGGAACATGCCCGGATCCCGCCGGCGGCCCGTGGCGTGCCGACCGTCGTCATCTGATCGGGAAACCGCGTCACGCGGAAGTGTCCAGCTACCGGCCGGTCGCCGTCTTGCGTCGTAGCGGGCGCGGCGCCGGCGGCCGGCGAGCGCCAATTGATGCGAGGAGGGCAGAAAACATGGGCATTCTCGAAAGGGCAGCGCTCGTACCGCTGACGGCGAACGAGATATCACAGGCAAGACAGATCATCGCATTCGATGGGGTGTGCGTGGCGCATATCCAGCGGCAGCTGGGGATTGGCTGGAACAGGGCTGCTGACCTCGCTGAAGCGATCGTTGGAAGGGACGCCCTGCCGGACGTCGCGAAGAACCGCTACGCGCGGTGCTCGTGAATCGTTGAAGGTGCTGGACGGGTCCTGCAGGGAAGGGAACTCGCCGGTCGTGTCGTGCTACGCTCTGCGCCTGCAGGGATATGCGTGAACCCGCCTGGGCAGTCTGTCTGGGCGTCGACCGCGGTCCCCGTCGCTTCCAACGTGCGAGCAAGACAATGTCCAAATACGCCCCCCTCGCAGACTACCTCCGCAATCTGGACGGGAACGAGGTCACGCTCTCCTTCGAGGAGATCGAACGGATCCTCGGCTTCTCCCTTCCTGAGACCGCCAGCCGGTTCAGACCATACTGGTCAAATTCCGGAGTGAAAGACGGTCATCCGGGCCGGCTGTGGCGCGGCGCCGGTTGGCGCCAGGTCCGTCTCGACCTCACTGGCCGGCATGTCTCCTTCCGCCGCGCCGATGCGATGACATCCGACCTGGAAGGCCTGAAGCCGCAAACCAAGGGGCTGCTCTACGACCTGTTGCAGGATGCGGGTTTTTCGGTGGAGGAGTGGCATCGCACCTCGCATGGCGACCCTGTCGAAAATTACAGGTCCAACCCGCGGTTCTGCTACGAATGGTGCTTCGGCTCGGTGAGCGAGGGGTTTGCCATGTGCTTCTGGTACGAGAACCTGACAACCGATCCACTCGGCCGGATCGTCTTCGACGGCAATGTGCGGGAAACGCTCGATGCCCTGTTGGTGATCGCGAGAGACGATGCGTCCGACGCTTCAATGCGCCTGCGCGCGCACGATCAGGCGGCGCGGGCCAAAGCCCTCGATGATGCAATTCACGAGTCGTTCCGGAGGGGGCTGGCGGCGCGTGTCATCCTCTGCGAAGGCAATCGCCGCCGGGTTGACGAGCTGGGAAAGAGTGCCTCGTCGGTCGCACGACGGCATCTCGACGTCGCGGAGTGGTACGTCCACGCTTACGATAGCCGTACGGGTGACTGCCTTGTCGTGAGAGAGGTGGAACCGGAGGATTCGGGCGGCGCCGCTGACGGCGACGTCGAGTACGACGAGGACGCAACTTACGACGAGGTCCAGAATCGCGCGATCAAGACGCGGCGCGGGCAGCAGCGGTTCCGCAGGCAATTGCTCGACGCGTACCGGAAGAGCTGCGCGGTCACCGGCGCCCGCGTGGTGGAACTGCTCGAGGCCGCGCACATCGTGTCGCACTCGCTCATGACGGACTACTCGACCCGAAACGGCCTGCTGTTGCGCACCGACATCCACACCCTTTTCGATCTCAACCTCATGTCGGTCGACGAGCGGTGCGTCGTCCATGTCTCCAGGACGTTGTCCAACACGGACTACTGGCAGTATCACGGAAAGCGCCTGAAGACCATTCCGGATCGGTCCGAGGACCAGCCCTCGGCAATGGGCCTGGCGCGTCGCCACGAAAGCTTCCGCGAAGCTGAAAGCGACCGATAGTCGCACCGCCTCGCGGCGAGCCCGCCGTCAATCGCGGATAGATTCCTGGTAGGAACTTGGGGTATATTGGAGTCTCACTTCGACGGTAGCTGGGCCGACAGCCAGCCAGCGGGATATCCCGCGATTCAATCGCACGTCAATGCACATCCAACCCAGCGGGGCAGATTCCCGTTGGGAGCCTGCTTCGCAATTTTTCAGGAGCAGGTCTATGAACAATTACGTCGGATCGGTCCAGAAGCTTTCTGGGCGAGCCATTAAGCGGATCGAACGGGTAGCAGAGACACCCAGCACGATCCTGCGAGACGCCTTGCTTGCGTCGACCCGGAAAGTGAATTTTGGGGCATATGTAGATGAGTGGCCCGATCCCATCGCTCAGGATATTCTTCACTCGCGAGATTTTTCTGCGCTTGTGAACCGCATCCACGAGATCGGAGTCGTGACGTTGGAACCTCTGGGCGGCGGCGCGTCGTCGGTCGCGTTGAAGGCTGGCGAAGACAAGGTGCTGCGATTGGGCATGGGCGATCTTGCGATTCGTCCGGACATTCCGGAAGTGTTGCAGACGCTGGCAAGCGGCACCGTTGGATACCTCCGGTATGAGCTCACGGAACGCGCGGATACCGAATCCGTTTCCGATGCGGATGCATTGCGGATGCGTGAGGTACTACGCACGAAAGGCTTTGATTGGGGCGAGATGGGTGTGGACAACATCGGCCGTATCCATGGCCGTGTCGTTGTGTTCGATCCAGGTGGAATCACTCCGATCGCAAGCCGTTCGAGCGATGTCAAGCCGAGCGTGAGTCGGGAGTCGAATGCGGAAATTCTCACCCGACTTCGCTGGGATGCGTTCCAGATTGGGGAATCACTTGCGTACACTGGAGAAGCAAAATGCAAAACCCAATGACGCTTGACGATCTGGATCTTCCGGCGGCCAGTATTCCGGTTTCGCTACGCGGCCGGCTCGAAGTCGAAATGACGGACAACAGCTATCCCCAGGTCGGCATCACGCACGACGGCGTCTTCATTACCGAGCCGTACTTCGACGTTGGTATGGCTGATTCTGCCGTCCCGAGCGACTATGGACTGACCGCAGAGGAGGCGGACTTCATCGTCGAAACCAATCAACGACTGGCTTCTCGACCGCAAAGTTGACGATTCGGCCAACCGGTAGCATCTAACCTTAAACCATGCCCGCTGCGCCCCCTTGGGAGCAGCGGGCTTTTGTTTTTTCGACGCCCAGCGGCAGGTACACTTTGCACGTCATTTCCTGATAGGAAGTATATTGGATGCAGATTCGAACACGGTAAATCAGGCCACCTGTACGGCTCGCGCGGTCACCTTGATTTGCCTGGCACAACGGGTATCGTGGGCTTCCAACTCGGGGTGGCGGAATCGCCGCCACTTGCGGCAATGCTCACTGAGAAGAGGTCGATGGATACGAACATCAAGAATGCGCCGCAGCGCATATATCTGAACGTCGGCGATCTGCCGCCCGGTGAATTCGAATTCGCAGGCCTCCACGAAGTTTCGTGGTGCGCCGACAAGCAGGGTGACAGCGACATCGAATACGCGCTCGTTGCTCCCGCCCCTTCCGGCTCCCAACAGGAAGCGGGGAAGGCATTGTCGTCGGAGGGTCCGCTGGAGCGTCCGTTCAACGACGTCATGGCCGAGATATCGGCCGTGCGCCCGCTGGTGGACAAGTTCATCCAGGCTCGCGGTGGCGACATCAGCGGCATCAGCTATGCGGATTTGCTGGCGTTCGCCTCATCGGTCCGTCGCGAGACGCTGTCCGGCGATCGCGCGGCGGTGCACGCCGGCAGTCTGGATGATGCGTAGAGGATTGTATGGTGACCATCGTTTTCGATCAGCCGGGCGATTTCGAGGCGAGCAACGCCGCCGAGAAGTGGTGCCGCGAACGCGGGATCTCCGTTGGCGAGATGCAAGGCCCCGCGCCGCGCGGTCTGCTGGTGGGCGAGTTCTGGATTGCCAAGTGGCGCAACCTTACCGCTGCCGAGAAGCGCGCCCTCAACGGCCGGATGACGGGCGACATGCGTCACGGGCCGGTCACGATAAGGTTCGACGGCGATGAGCACGGAAATCCGGTCGGGAAGCAGCGTGAGCAAACGAACCGCACGAATGGTAGCCACTTCCCCATAAACGGGAACCAGTCTGACACTGCACCAGGCGCGACACTCGCCGCCAACGTGCATGCATCGGGAGACAAATCTTGAACCTGCGCATCCTGAAGAAGCTGTCGAAGCGCGCCGCGCCGTTGCTGCAGCTACTTGGCGATGAGCGCGAGCAGTTCCGGGCGGATGACTCGTGCAAGTCATTCACCAATGTCGGCGGACACGATTTCAAACATTGGGACCGGATGAGCGTCCCTCACGGCAGACGGGACCACGGCTCATTCAAGTACCAGCCCAAGCACGGGCGCAACTGGATCGTGATGAGCGAGCCCTGGCAGCCGTGGAAGGGGACGGTGATGGTCGGCGAGTCTGTCGGCTATTACGAGCCCGAGTGGGAAGAACACACGGCATGGGAGGCGCTTCAGCGGGCTGTGATCGAGCACTACACCGACTGGAACGAGGACGGGCCGATCGCGCTCCGCACGTTCGACACACCGAGCGACTACTTCCGCGCCGCGCACGAAATCATCGCTGCGGCCGCGCGGGCACAGCAACAGCAGGCCGCGGCCGATCGAGCGCGCGCGGTAGCTTCTCCGGTTGGCGCCGGCGCGTCCGTGGCGCGCGAGCAGGCCTTGATTTGAGGGGCTTCCCCGGTATCGTGGTCCATGAACCCCCGGATGGTCCGGGTCAACACCAATCGATGAAATGAACGCGACCGACATTGCGCAGGCATTGAAGCACCTCGACTGGACGGGTGTCCCGATCGGGAACAAGGCGGTTATCCAGCAGGCGATCACGGCACTGGAACAGGCGTCGTTGCAGTTCCCGGGCGAGGCGGTCGGCTACGTCACACCCGAGGTGGCAGGCGGCTCGAAAGACTGGGAGCAGGCGACGTTGCTGGATGCTCCGGAGGGCGTCAGCACCGAGCCCCTGTATGCTGGGCCGGTCACCGCCGCCGCGGCTGTCGCGATCGCACGAATCGACGCGCACGCGAAAGGCCTCGGGGAGGCGCTGCACGTCTGTCTCGACAGGGTCAACGAATACGAAGCGCGCGAGTGGGCGGGCGATGCGAGCGGCGCCCGTGCTTGTGTGCATGTCATCGAGAGGCTAATACGGGAGCTTCCGGACGAGCGCGACGAGGCCATCTCGCTGAGCGAGCTCGCTCAGCGCGTCATCGAATACGGCAATGCTCGTGAGGCGCGCGACGCGAACGCCATCCAGGCGACGTACCACGCGATTCTCGCCGCGCTCCCCTGCGCTGCGGCCATGCGCGACGCCGGCGGACAGACGGTGAGCGCCGACGGTCAGGCACTGCGCGAGCTGGTGGCTCGGATCCGGAACGCAACGTACAGCCACGAAGCGCTCACGCTTGGTGCGGAGGAGGTTGGCGTGCTCGAGCGATGCGCCGGCCTGCTCGTGGAACCGGTCACCGAACCGGAGTTCACCGATTGGGGCCGCGCCGCGCTGGTTTGGGTGCTTTACCACAACCTGGACCGCCGCAGCCCGATCGGCCGCGCCATCCGGTTCGCGCTCGGCATGGGCGAGTCGCAACCGCTCAACGCGGTTCAGGTCGGCGAGGCGCTGCGCTGGGCGCAGTCGACGAACACACCGGCGGCCCGCGGCGCGCAGGTTTTCGACACGAAGGGGTTCTATGTCGCGCTGAACGCCGTGCGTGAGCAACGAGACGTGCAGTGGAAGCAGGTCACCAACGAAAGCGGCGTCACCAGCACGCAGTTGACCCGGCTCGCCATGGGGCGACGTCTGGAAGACGAGCCCACGCGCAGGCTCGCCCATTGGGCGAATCTTCGCCTCGCCGACTTCGACGGCTCGGCGGCGATTCCCGACGAGATCCAACGTGACCTCGAGCGGAACGACTGGACGCCCGAGGCGGCGCTGCGCTGGTACGCCGCCGGCAAGCACTTCGATACGGTGGCCGGGCGCACGCGCATCATCGATACCGGCGCCGTGGCTTCGATCGCGCTAAAGCGCACGGACGCTGCCTATCACGCGTTGAAGGGCGCGGACGCGAGTTTCCCGGCTCCGGATCCGGCGCACGACGGTGAGCGCGTGGCCCTGACGTTCGCCGAGTGGCGCTGCACGCACGCGGACGAGATCAGCGACGAACAGGCGGCTCGAGACGCGTGGGATGCCGTGCAACGTGCGGCTGACGCACGTGGCGGCGTGCCGAGCCTGCAGCAGATCTGCGACTACTTGCATGGGCTCGATGCCGCGCGGCGCGAAATGGTCGAGCGAGAAGCTCGTGAGCTGGCCGCCGGTAGCGCGTCGGGAGCCCAGACGATGGCGGCGCGGGGTGAGGAGAATCGGGCGATCTACGTGAGCGCCGAGAATCTCCGACTCTTCGACGCGGGGCTGTACAGCATCTTCGACGTCGGTCTGGAGACGCCCAACCGAACGATCCGCCTGTATCGCGCGGCCGCGCTGCCGGTAGCCGCTGGTGCGGCGCGCAAGGTTACGCTCTGGGAAGCGTTCGAAATGGGCTTCTCGTTCCGCAGCGCACTGCTCGGACACGTCCTGGACGGACGGGACGTCGGCCGTTTGACGACGTGCGAGTTCTGGGCCGAGCCGATGCTTGGCATGCACGAAGGCACGGATCTTCACGTCGGGTTGAGCGTAGGGCAGGCCATCGTGAGGCTCAAAACCGAAGTGCGCCGCCGCCTGGATGCGCTTGACGCCGCTTCGAACGAAAGCGTCACGACGCCTTCCGCCAAGACAACCGCCGCAACTCAACTGGATTGACCCGCGATGAATACGACCCAACTGCCTGAATCGCGAATCGAAGCAATCATTTCGAAGGCCTGCGGCCAATATCGCACCGGCGACAGCTACACGTTCGAGGACGTCTGGAACTGCATCGAAGCGGCGCTTGCCTCTGCCAACGTGAAAGTGGGATCAGTGCCGGTCGGCTTTCGCACCCGCGTGCCCGGTTTTGACTGGACGCCGTGGATTACGGACGATCAAGCCACGATCGACAAAGCGATCAACGATGCGCACGATCACGGCTTCGAAGGCGAAGTGCTTTTCGTCGAATCAGCAGCCTCTGCCGAGGCGACGCTGAACGATGCGCGCGTGAATCTCGAACACACCATGTGGCGCATCGCGACGCATGGAGAGCCGCAGATTTCCGTAACGGATGACGCGGACGAAGCGCGTGCACCCATCGCCAGAGCAGAGCGCAAAGCCTTCGAATATGGACTGCAACGGGGATATGCGCTCGCCTCTGCCTCGACCGTGCCTACGGGAGCCGAGCCCGACGAGACGCTCTCGTCCAAGGCCAGGGCTTTTCTCTACCCCGATGTTTCCGATCTGGTGGCCGCGCAGCACGCCGGCCACGCGGCGCGATACCTCTGTACGCCCAACGCCGGCGGCGAGGGCGTCGTGATCGATCGGGCGCCCGATTCGTTCGAGCTCCGGGAATGCGCCATCGTCGAACTTCGGGCGGACGAGCCGTCCGTCCTAGCGCTGGTGCAGAACGCCATCCGAACTGCGAGCCGCGGCGGTGACATCCTCCGGTGCGCGCAGACGGCGGCGAGGGCCATCGTGCCGCTCTTTGCCGGTACCGCCGTAGCGGAACAGGCAGTGGTGACCGGCCGCGAAATGTTCGCCTGGCATGACGATCCTGCGAACACGGGCGTCGGCCCTTACTGCCAGCCCGGCGATCGGCGCGATCCGCGGTGGTTGCTCATGTTCGACGATGCGGATCGAGGTCTGGCCATCTACGAATCCGAAAAGGAAGGGCGTGAGGCGTTCGCACACTCGGAAGGCCGTGGCTGGAACTGCTGGCTGTTCTCGCCCACGCCCCGGGTGGCATCGCAAGCCGAGGTGACAAGCGAGGACACAGTGCGCAAGATCTTCGCTGCGGCAGGAAGCAACGCGTGGTTCGCGTCGGACCCACTGAGCGCTGCCGAAGTGGTTCGCGTGGCCCGTGCAACGATCACCGCCGGACCCGTGAAAGCCGAGTCGATGGACGAAGGTTGAACCACGAACCAGAAACGGTGCAGGGAGGATTGTTGGGTTGGCCTGCCGTCCAGAGGTCGGTGCTTCTCGACTGCAGCTCACCCAACCGGAGTAGGCACAATAACTTCAAATTCCCATCACGAAGTCAGGTGCTATATACTCGTCCCGCATAGGGAAGACCGGTCCCTACCTCCCACGTCATGGTGAAGCCTCAAGCAGGCCCGGTGCAGCAAAATTTCGCCGATTTCTCAGACCCCAGAGAATGCCCGGCCAAGTGGGAACGCAGGCGTTCAACCTACTGGAGTCCGTCCATGCGTACCTACTTTCGCAACACGAAGCGACCAAAGCTTGTCGCGGAAAGTCTCACCGCCGCTTTCCCCAATCTCCAATACGCTACTGCGCTTGAATGGGTAGCGGAGATCTTCGGGTATCGGAACTGGCATGAGTTGCAGAGCTCTGTCGACGAGTTTGCAACGCCTACGCCTCTTTTCAATCAACTCGATCCTGACGCAGAGGATTTTGAACGGTTGCATGAGCTCTACGAGCACCAAGTCGAAAAGCTGCAGGAGCTTCTTGGCGACGAAGCCCCCTTTGCCGAAGACGTGGCGGCCTGGACGCTTCGTGCGGACAATCATTCGATTCTGAGGCGTCCCAAGCGGCTGATTGACGTGCCGAATGGCACGCCACGGCTTCAGACTTTTGCCGCCGACGATCGCTTTTTCTCTCGCGAATCCCCAGGTGTCGACTACGGCTCGAATAATTACGGGAAGGGTGAATGCTTCGCCTGCTACGAGAGCCTGCCGCGGGACTTAGACGCGAACGCGTTGATCGCGAAATTCGTCGAGCGAACTCGGGCTGCGCGCGGCGCAAGCGTGGCCGCTATTGTGGAGAAGGTGTGTCGGGCGGAGGTGACGTCGCCAGTTGTCGAATGCGATGTGAGTCTGTCGTCCGTCATTCAATACAAGGATGTCCGCCTAATCTTGGTGGACAGGGAAACCAAGAATATTTGCGGATGTGGCGTGTTTCGGATTGGAATCTATGTTGGGTCGCCACGGAAGGGCTGTTTGCTCACGTGCGACGCCAAGGCTGTAGTGATCGAAGACGGATACGACTACCTGAGCCTTCAGCTTGGGACGGTCGTATCTATGTTCTTTCAGTACTCGTACGATGTCACGAGGTGGATGCAATACGGTGAAACCATCGAATCGATAGAGGTCGAAATTGATGAGGACGCCACCGATCAGCCGGAGGCGACTGAGGTATTGGACGCCGTGCACGAACTTTGGAAGGACGAAATCGACGAGCGCATACGCGAGAGAGCGGACCGCAGATCGCTTTCGCAGCGCAGAGCCCGGTGACGGTAGACACTCGACCGCCGGGCACGCCCTGATCGGGACGACCGCAGTTTATTCCCGATCCGGATAATTCCCATCAGGAAGTCGAGTGCTATACTCGGACCGCTTTCCATCGGTAGCTGGTCCGTTTTCCAGCCTGCTCGGTCGACTCCTCGTCCGTGCTTCGTGTTGCCGCCTGCCGGCATCTTGTCTTTCCCTCTGGGGCTCCGTTCCCCAAAGGGATCGGTTTGCCTCTATTTGTCATTCAGGAGCAAACCATGTTGAAATTCGCAATGCCCCCGATCGCCGCGAAGGCGCTGAATATCTCGGGAGAAGCTGGTCCCGAGATTGAAGCGCATGGGAAACTGCCGGAGGATGAGCCCGCGATCGAAAGCTACTGCCAGCAAGTTTGTGGTGGTGGTGAATGCGGGACGGGTACGGTTTGCCAACACGGGATCGACCCGACTACCGAATTGCCAGTAGTCTCATTTGACGGGAAACTACCGGAACGAAAGGTGTCGCTCGCCAGTATGTCGCTCAAGTTTCAATTGCCTGATGACTTTGGGGCAGGTTGGGACTACAGGCGGGTGATTTGCTATCCGCAAGGCCATGCCTATGCGGGAAGCTACGATCGTGACGAAATCGGCAACTTCGCCCACGACGCTCTTGGCCGTATCGAGGGCTTGTCGGAAAGCGCCTTGTACGTGGGAGCCAATTGCAACGCTACGTTCGAGGTCGACTCCCTGGCCGAGGCGAATGGCATCGAAACGGCTCTTCAGAGGATCGTCGACGCATTCCCGGTTCGCCCCGAGCGTCACATCGATATACGTGGCGCTAACCATTGGGATAGCCGCGTGAGCGAATACTTTGACGACCAAGAGAACTCCGTGGTCGAAGATGTGCCATTCCGGGCCTATCTGGTGCAGCATGTGCCGTTGTCCAGCGAACACGCCGCAATCGATGGCGCGTCCACCGATGACGTGCTCGCGGAGTACGGTATCTGTGCCAAAGCATCGGCATCGATCTCGCCGCGCCCGTAAGCGCTAACCAGCAACTCACGCCCGCCACGCCTCTCTTCGGAGAGCCTGGCGGGCGTTATTTTTTGTGGGTTCCGGTCACAACTCTGGCCGCGGAATTTTCCGGCATAGCGAGGCATAGGACACGGAAAACAGGGCGACGAAACTCTCGCTAGCGGCTATCGCGCTACTCGACCAGGCCGGATGCAACGAAGTTCTCGACGACTTTGTTGTCATCGGCACAACCGACGTGCGCGTGCTGCTATCGAGCCGCGCCGTCGTCGATCTGAATCAACAGGCTCGCGAGCGGGCCGATGACTGAACGGAAAATTGAACGTAGCGTCGTGCTATCCATATCCTACGTACAGGAAACCGAGCTAGATATGGACCAGATGCACTCTCTTCACTTTTGACGTCGGGATTCTTGACTATTGCAACAGATATTAAGCCATTGATTTATAAACAAAAATGTAAATTTTCAACGTGAGTTTCTTGCATCAGGTGCAGGAAACAGCCGTTTCCTGCACCTGATGTGGGTTCCGTCAAAAAAAGCTAAAATTCAAGTGGAATCAGTGACTTAGCGCGCAACGCCAATCCTGAACGGTCGATCTCGCTTTCCCGCATTGGATGTCGGATACTGACATTGAACGTTAGTTTCTAGCATTTCATGTCGCGTCAATAGTCAACAGTCACGTTCTCGTTCCCCCGAGGTGCGCAACCGTGAAGCTGGCCAAGCAGTCCGCTGCGACCGATCGCAAAACGGAGCGAGCCATTGCAGCGCGGCCGTCCGCGGAAGCCCTTCTGGTCCGTCAAATGCTCGACTGCGGAGCAAGTGCGGACACGTTCTGATAGGGACGTCCGCCGCAAGTTTTTCCAATCAGGATGATTCCCATCAGGAAGTCGAGTGCTATACTTGGAACCGCTTTCCATCGGTAGCTGGTCCGTTTTCCAGCCTGCTCGGTCGATTCCTCGTCCGTGCTTCGTGTTGCCGCCTGCCGGCATCTTGTCTTTCCCTCTGGGGCTCCGTTCCCCAAAGGGATCGGTTTGCCCCTATTTTTCATTCAGGAGCAAACCATGTCGAAATTCGCAATCTCCCCGATCGTCGCCATTTCGTTCGCCGTCGCAAGCATGCTCGCCGGCGGAAACGCCTTCGCGCAGCAGGCCGATCAGCAGGCGATGCTTGGCGGGACCGGCACTGTCGTGCGTGTCCGTCTCGTTCCGGCGCCGGTCCCGCAAGGGAACCATGCCGTTCAGGCTGTATCCGCGCAGGATCTCGTCGAAGTCAGCGTGCGCGCAAGCGACGGTGAGTTGTACAGCGCGACGGCGGATCGCGTGCATCAGCCGCGCCTCGGTGCGTCGGTCAGGCTGGTCAGCTTTGGTAACGGCCTCCGCGTAGCGGAGTGACGGCGCCTGGCTTCAGTCGCAGGATGGGGCCGCAAGGCCCTCTTCCTTTGTTGTGCGCCCTTGCTGGGCGTGCATGGAAAGGGGAGTCAGTGTCCTGAAAGTCCTCTTTCTATAACCCTTGCGGGGAAGCGCTCCCTGCCGGGGCGCTTCTCACACACACGGTGGAGAAGTAAATGGAACAACAGCAAATGCCGGAAGGAGCCACGGTTGCTCGGTATCGTGAAGAGCAAATTCGGGAGAATTTCGGTTCGCCATCTGAATTCCTGGAGACGATGGAACACGGCGATGCACGGAAATTGCCGGAAGTGGGCGATCCCGTTGAGGTCAACATTCACGGGGAACTCATCAAGGGTGTTGTGACAGGTCACAGCACCAAAGATGGGAAGCCGGTGATCGACTTCGAGTACAACCACGTCCCGAGCGAAAGGTCGAGAGTAGCGTTCAAGTGGGCATGGCTCGACCAAGTCGTCTCGTTCGGCGCAGCAGTCGACAGGAAACTGCTGCAAACGACCGATCGTGTACGCTTGGACTGGCATGAAGGTACATCTGCCGATAACACGCCGTTTGTCGGACTGCTTTTGACCACCAAAGCGGCCTACGATGAAGGCGATTCGGCGGATGCACCGGATCTGATTCAGTTCGAGATATCAGTCGGCGATAAAGCAGCGGCGGAAGCAGTCACGGAACTCTTCAGCCGGGTTTGCGAAGCAGCTAACGCCTCCGACCCGGCAACGAAGGACGATGCCATTCGTGCTGCTGTAGCGTTCGTAGACGGACTCAACGCAGACGCGTATTCCATTCGATTGCGTGGCCTGTTGGACATGCAATTGGACCGGAAACTGCATGAGCCTCGCAATTCGCTTGTGGAGTCCATCGGGATAACCGACCTGGAAGTCGTGGAAGGCGCCGAACGGATGGCGCGCGTCCTGCTGAAGGCCTGGGGTTTTGAATTCTCGGGCGAAGCAGTACGGAAGAGCGAAAACCCTCGCGCAATCTCGGCTTGGAACGTCGTTTCCGCGATGCTTGAGGAATACAACGGCACTGACCTGTCCAGTGCGGTCGACTCCGTCGATTGCGGTGTGCAGGAGGTTTCGCAACCGGATTCGGTGACGCAAGGTTCGACTCCGGATCCGTTGCAGATGCTGCGCAATGCCCTCCGCTTCAACGAGCTTGGCAAACGCCATGAATCGGCCGAGGCCATCTCCGCCGCGATTGGCGTGCTCGAGAGCAAGTAATCGACTCGCTATCCGTTGCCCCCTAGCGGGGCAACGGGTCTCGAGTGAATTTTCAAACCCTCGCGGGGACGCTCCCCGATCGTGGGGAGCGCTTCTTGCAATCAACTTTGGAGAAGCAGCATGAATCAAGTGAAATTGCCGGAAATCGTCTGGGTGTCCAACGGTTTCGCTACGGAAATCGCGAAGGTGGATGGAGTTGCGATCGGTCACGTAGCGCTCCGCGGCCGTCCGGATTACGACGACGCATACGAGGTGGTTCTTTACAACTCGGAAGGCGAAAAGAACTCGTGGTCCGGGAAGCCGGATCCGGCAGCAACTGCCCATGTGGGCCCCGAGCAGGACAAGGCGACATTCCTGAAGATGGTCGAAGAGGCGCTGGAACGCGGCACGCCCAGCGACGTTTTGACGATCATGAAAAGGAACGGGCAGCGCAATGGCTCCTTCCCGGAGCGCGTGCGATTCAACTGGGGCTTTCACGATGGCACGGCCGAAGCGGAACGTGCGGCGGTCAGGGACATGGAGGGTCATCAGGATCGCGCCTATGCGCACGGCTATGTCCGTGGCGTACTGGCGTGGAAGAACCTGGGATTCCGTCCCGAGACGAGCGATGAAGCATGGTCAGCCTACCAGAACCATCCCTTCGCAGGACAGGCAACGGGGAAACTGCCGGAAGTTACGGTGGCCACACCCGCGCATTTGCCGAAGACCTACCGCGTCGAAGTGACGGGCGGCGGCGATCTGGATAACCAGCCTCGGGTCGCAATCTTCGAGGTGAGTGAGGCGTCGGCCCGGGATATCGTCAAGCTGTCCTCGGTGGTCAGAGCCAACGATCTGTACACGGTCGAGAAGCACGACTGTCGTGCTCAGTATCTTCAGTACGATCCGGAGACTGATCCTGAAGACGCACTGGATGCGGGCGAAGAGAATTCCGTCCGTTCCGAGTGCGACATGCTGGTGGTTACCGATGACGAGTTTTTCTTTCGAGCCGAAGTGAAGCACACGGACGTTCCCGTGAAGTGCGCGTCACAATCGATCGCGGAACTGGCGGCGCACTTCGCCATTCCGTTCGAGAACCCGAGGCACATGCAGGGCAATTCGTCTTCGCCCACCATGTAATCCATCAACATGAAGTTAGCCCGCCGTCTGCTCCGAAAGGAGCACCGGCGGGTTTTTTATTGGTGCGTCCAGTTTGCGAAATTTCGAAATTTCGCAAGTTCGTGTCGGGGAACATTCGAGCTGCCCGCGCGTACGTCAGAAAGAGGCCCGAATAGACGCTCATTCCGGATTCCTGCGCGGAAGCGGCGTCAATAGAATTTTGGCCAAGGGTGCCTGTCGCTGCCGAGAACAGCGACACGCCCATATCGGATAACTGACAGGAGCGTGAATGCAACCGGAACACCTTTGGAACATGCTCGTGGGGACCACCATCACGGATTCCGTGATGTCGGGGTATGCGACTCGCGTCGGCCGGCGGCCCATGCCGCAAAGGCTGAAAGAATTCCTTGACCTCCGCAATCTCCCGCCTGACAGATGGACTGACAACGACCGCGCGCTCGTGGAAAGCGTGCGCGGTCTGGCGAAGGTACTGATGCACGGACCGCTCCTGCAGGAAGACGTGGCCTCGATGGGTATCGGCCTCGGCGTCTCGAAGGAACTGATGGTCTGTCTCGCCGCATTCGCCGAACCTGGGGAAGCCTCAGACGAAGACGGGGTCAGAACGGACCATCCGACACAGAACACGCGTGACGTCATGCTCTCGAATCTCCGAGTTCTCTGACGGAGCGAGACGATGAATTTCGATTCGATTCTCAGACGGTTAGGGCTGGTTCGGCACAAAGACCTGACTGCACAACTGAACTTTTCTCGCAGCGTCGGCAAGCGTTTGGATGAACATCGGGAAGTGGTCGAAACGCTTTCCCAATCGTCGTTTTTCGATGAGCATTGGTGGCACGCGGGTCATCTTGCGACTCAAGATGACTACCTCATGCGACTGTATTTCATGGTTCATGGTAAATGGCCGGTGGATGATCCGGCGAGCGGCCATCGTGGCTTTCAACGGAACGGCGAGTACGTTCGGCCACGCCCGCCCGTACTCGGCCAATGTCGCTTGCCTGAGTTTAAGGTCGCCAAGGCAGGGGAAAGTCGATGATTTCGTCGCCCCTGCTGTCGATCGAGGCAGAAAGCGAAAGGCGCCGATCCGCATGTATCTCTGCACGTTTGTCGTTGTAGCAGCAATCGTCCTGCTGAAAGTCATTGGCATTGATGAGTTGCGTAGCTTGGAAAAACAGCTTCCCAATGAGAAGCTGTTATGCCATACTGAAGTCCTCTCAGGTTCTAGCACGGCCCTCGGATTGGCTAGAACACTTTTGAAGCGTCGCGCTGGAAAGTGCGACGCTTTTTTTTTGATTCGTCGTACCGCCGGCGTCATCGCCTGTCCCGAGTCGTGCAGCCTAAGCACGTACGATTGGCAGTTGGTTCCAATCGGTCGTGTAGGCTGGTGTTAGCCGCTCAGGTCGGTGCCGCCACTCCTGCGCGAGTCCGGCGCCGGCTAACTTCACGGTGCCGCGACCAAAGCGCGCGTTCAATGCGTCGACAGTCTGCATCAGCGCTTGCGGATCTCGGCCATTGCCCGTCATTGTCGGCTCGTCGGCCCCGAACAGCTCCAGTTGCTCGACATCAACCGAACTGAGGTCGAACAGCATCACGCCCGCTTTCGCGTAACGCACCCCTTGCCTGAAAATCCCGCGTAGCGCGTATCGTGCGGCTTGGACGATCTGCCGGGTGTCTTGGGTTGCCGGTGTCAGCCGGATCGAGGTCGACGCGGAGAAAGGTGCTTCCCGCTCCCGAAACGGGCTGTTGCGAATGAAGACCTGCAGTGCGCCCGCCCGCGAGCGCTGCGCGCGCAGACGGTGCGCAGCGCGCTCAGCAAATTCCGCGATCGCCTCGGCGAGTTCGGCTTGCTCGAGCACGGCGCGGCCGAACGAGCGCGACGTCATGATCTGCTTGCGCGGCGCAGTGTCCGCGCCCAGGTCGATGCAGGGCGTGCCGCGCAGCTCGCGAACAGTCCGGGCAAGAACCACCGAAAACTCACCAGCGATCGCCTCGGGGTCGGCGCGTGCGAGGTCCAGTGCCGAAGCGATACCCAGTTCGCGCAGCCGCGGCGCTAAGCGCGGCCCCACACCCCATACGTCGCCGACGTCGACTTCCCTCATCAGGGTCGCCAGCGCACCGCGCGGCATCGCAGTGAGGTCGCACACGCCGTTCCAGTGCGGCCGCTTCTTGGCGACATGATTGGCGAGCTTAGCCTGGGTGTAGGTTGAACCGATGCCGACGCACGTTGGGATGCCGACCCATTGCAGCACGCGAGCGCGCATCTGTTGCGCGTAGTCGGTCAGGTTGTCACGTATGCCGTCGACGAACAGAAACGACTCGTCGATGCTGTAAATGTGCTGGTCGGGCCCGAATTGCCCGATGATAGCCATCATGCGATCGCTGATGTCCGCGTACAGTTCGAAATTCGCGGACAGTGCGACGAGGCCTGCGTCGTGCTCGAGGTGGCGAATCTCGAACCAAGGCTGGCCCATCTTGATCCCCAGCGCCTTGGCTTCTGCAGTGCGTGCGATCGCGCAGCCATCGTTGTTCGACAGAACGATCAGCGGCCTGCCGGCGAGCGCCGGGCGGAACACCCTTTCGCACGAACAATAAAAGGCGTTTCCGTCAATAAGCGCGACGGGGCGCGACGTTCTCATGGCAACGCCTTGATGCAATACGTCGCCACACCCCATATTTCGAGCACGTTACCGTCTCGTGGGCGGATGTCCGGGAACGTGGGGTTGGCAGCCTGCAGTTTGACGATGCCGCCGCGCTGATAGAGCCGCTTGACGGTCAGTTCTCCGTCGACCACCGCCACGACAACATCGCCGTGGCGCGGTCGCACCGCGCGATCGACAATCAGGCGGTCACCGTCGTCGATGCCGGCGTCGCGCATTGATGGGCCGCTGACGGTCAGGAAATAGGTCGCAAGCTGGTGGCGGATCAAGACCTGGTTCAGGTCGATGCGCGAGACGGCGTGGTCCTGCGCGGGTGACGGGAAGCCAGCCGGAACGCGCGCCAGGACTTCGGCCACGGGCACGGGCTTGCCACAGTCGATCTGCGGCACGGTGTTGGGATCCGGGGTGGCGGACATGGCGAATCCTTGGGGCACTGTACAAAAACACAGTATTCTGCACCAAGAGATGCCGGGCGAGAAATTTCGCATTGCAGACGCAGCATTTTTTGCCGATATGCCCTGAACGGTGATTTCGTCCTCGTACCCAAACTCTCTAATCTTGCGATTTTGACGACGACAACTATAATGTTGGCAGAGTCGCAAATTTTGGGAGGGAGTCATGATTCAAGTCCATGAAGACTCAAACACGAACGTAGTGTTGAGCCTGCCGCTCCCGAGCGGCACCGATCCGGTCGTTGCTTCCTCGCTGCAAAAGGGGATCGAAGAGTTGCTGGTTGTCCTTCTGGCCACGCCTCAATGGGAAACAGGGCTGTTCCAGCGCGCGGATGAAATCGCCCGGGTTTTTTCGGGCCTGTCGGCGCCGGCGGCACCGTTGATCGAGGAGCGTATCCGGCGCCAGAAGACCATGCGCGAGGTTTTCGCGCGGGGAGACTGGCTCACGGCAGAACAGATCAATGCGCTGCAGGCGACGCCCCCCACCAACAAGGCTCAACCCGCGAGTGACTGGAAGCGGCGAGGGCGGGTATTTGGCGTGACGTTCAATGGCAAGGAATACTTCGCGGGCTACCAGTTCGACGCGATGTGCCAGCCGCTGCCCGTGATCAAAGACATCCTCGAGGCGCTTGGGCCAGTGGAAGATGCGTGGAAGATCGCGGCGTGGTTCCATTTCCCGAATGGATGGATTGCCGGGCGAGGCGTACATGAGGCCGAACCGGTTGCACCGCGGGACGCACTCGACCGTCGAGATGACGTCGTTGAAGCCGCCCATCATCTGCACGGGGAGTATGTCGCCTGATGGCCGGCCTGCACGCACCCGGCGCTGCGGAGCCGTTCACCGTCCTGCCGATTTCCCGGGAGGATGTACCCGTTTGGTATCACGCGTATTGCACTCACCCTCACAGCACGTCGGCGACCACGTTCTCCGAAGGCTGGGGCAATACGCGGTTCGCACCGATCAATCTTCTGGACGGCTCGCCCGTCCACACGTGGTACGGGGCGAGCTCGTTCGAGTGCGCCATCATGGAGTCGCTTTTCCACGATGTGACGCTCAATCCGCCCGGGGTCTTCTATCTTGACCGCTTGACGCATTACCGGATCGCGAAGGTGCTTCTGCCTGATTCGATCCAGTGCGTTAGCTTCCATACGCCGTATCTGCCCGCCCTGGAGCTGACGCGGGCCGATTTGATCGACAGCATTCCGGCCAAGTATCCGCAGACCCGCCAGTGGTCGCAGGCTGCACACGATCAATGCCCGACGGCGCACGGGATTGCGTACGGATCCCGCAGGAATGACGCGGGCCGGTGCGTCATGCTTTTCGGGCAGAGGCTGTCATCACCCGGTCTCCACGTTCTCGGCGATGACTCACTGGCGGTCGATCCGCTCCGGAGCAAGGTATTGCAGCTGGCGGACAGCCTGAAGATCTCCGTCATCTGACCGACGGCCCTCGCATGGGCACTGTTTCGCAGTCCGGCAACAGCGAAGAGGCACGGCCCATGCGATTCGTTGCTCCCGTCGGAGGAGCTTGATCCAGGCGCGCTGTTCGGTACAGTGTCGATTCGAAACGCGCTTAGGCGACGAAGGAAAATGCGATGACGCTTCCGATCAGACCGCAGAAGAAGGTGAGGCGGATTCACCTGGCCAACGATACCGGAGGTCGATCGCGCTGCCGCTACACATCCAGGCCGAGCGTGCGCGCGAAGTTTGTTCCGCTGGCCGAATTCATGACGTTGCCGCAGGAGGTGCGGTGCGTCGAGTGCGAACGGAAGGCAAAGGACGCAGATGGCGGTGCCGCGCCGTCCGTATATCGAGGAAAATCGGAGCAGTAACGATGCGCGCGGGGATGTTCATTTTGTCATGCATGTGATCGTAGTCATTGGTCACGCCAAGCGGCGCGGGCTCTACGGGTGGGCCACAACATGGGCGATCGCGACCGGAGGTGTGGTCTGGTTTGGCATCGTGAAATTCTGAACCACCAGTTCGGGGATTGAAAGGAAACCGATGGAAGCAATCTCGCCCAAGCTGACGGACGCACAAGTCCGCGTCATGCGATGGCTGTCTCGTGGTTGGCCGGCCGAGCCGGGCGCCGGGTCAGCCGTGATGGTGAACGGCGTGCGTATCTGCAACGTGGATACGATGCAGGCGCTGTATCGAGCTGGTTTCGCAACCCGTGACAATCAGGGATGCTGGCGAGCGACGCCGTCAGGTTTGGCGCTGCGTGACCGGCTCCAACAGGAATAGGAACAATCAATGAATCTGTTTAAGACAGCAGCACCGGCGATCGGCGACTGCGAGCGCGAAGGTCGCGCCGCATTTCGCAAGCACGGGGTCACAGGGCAAACGAAGCACGACTACCCCGACGGTAGCGTGCAGAAAGTGGCATTTCTCGATGGCTTCTCGGAAGAGAGGTTCCGGGCAGGCGAGCGTGCCCTCGATGAGGCTCGCGCATATCGCGCCCTGACGGTACGTGATGCTACTAAGGATAGGGCGTGGGCTGAAAAACTCAGTTCGGGAATTTGCCATTGAAGGCTTATGTCGTAGAGGCCGGCAACGGCAGACGCTGATCGAGGAACAGTGATGGCGACGCCCGGGCAAATCTTTCCGGAATTTTGGCTTGGCTGCGGATGCGGTGAAGCGGTGTTCGGGGGCAGCACGAAGCGCGAAGCATCTACCTTTGGTAAAGCGCATGGTTGGACATGGACTCGCGCGACGGGCTGGCGCTGCCCTGGTTGCTCAGCGCCGCCCGCGACGGCCAAGGAATAGGAAAAAGCGTGACGAAACCTCACAGCATAGATGTGTCCTCGAGGGGAGATATCGTATGGGTGACAGCGCACGATGGCTCGTGCGTTGGACGCTTCAGCAAGCGCTTCGGGATCGATGTGCATCGAACCGTGACGGAGCAACTGGAGGGGGCCGATCAATGCCTGCATTGTACGCATGAGCCAGCCGGGGAAGCCGAGTGGAGAGCGTTTCGTGAGGCGGTTCTCCAACACCACGGGATTGATGTTCCAGTCGACGTGATCGATTTTTGAATCGGAAAGCATGAGCGACTTCTCAACTATCAAAATTTCGCGTGACTGCGAGCATTTTCCCGCGGCAGCTCGCGCGGGCGAGCAGTTTCAGTCGAAGGATATGCCGGACGACGATGAGCTCACCTGTTGCGTTGATGGAGATATCGACGAGACAGGGTTGTTCGTCCGTATCGACACGAGGGGGCGATTCTGGAACCCTCGCCTGAACGACTGGATTCATCTGCTCGGCGAGCGTAGCGGGCTTGAATTGGTATGCCGTTTCGTTGATGGCCGAGTCGTCGAAGTCCGCGACGGGTATGGCGTGATCATAGAAGATGGCTCGGAGTTGCCGGGTGCGTACTGGTCTCCGAGCGATTGGGTTCGGCTTTAACGGAACGAGTCATGCCGAGGATTTGCCACGAATGTGTCGGCGAAGCTTATCTTTCCGCCGAAATCGCGAAATCTGATGAAGTGGGCGCATGCGACTACTGCGGCCAGACGTCGCCATCCCTGTCTATCGACGATCTCGCGGAGCGTATCGAAACAGCATTCGAAGACCACTATATCCGCACGCCGGACCAACCAAACTCGTGGCAGGAGCGCCTGCTTGCAGACAAAGAGTCGGACTACGAATGGGACCGCGAAGGAATTCCGGTGCTTGACGCCATCGTCGAGGCCGCGCTGATTCCTCAGAGGGCTGCGGAGGACGTTCTCGCAATCCTTGAAGAACGCCACGGGGACTTTGACATGGACGCTATGGGTGAGGAATCCGAGTTCTCATCCGACTCCTATTACGAGGAACGAGGCCCCGATTATCGCGGGTGGCAAGACGAGTGGCTGGGCTTTGTGAATTCGTTAAAGACTCAAGCGCGGTTCTTCAGTCTCTCTGCCGCCACTCACCTCACAGAAGTCTTTGGCGATATCGACAAGCTCAAAACGCGAAATGCTCGCCCCGTGGTCGTCAACGCTGGGCCGAAGACCTCTCTCGATCACCTCTATCGCGCCCGGGTGTTTCAGACGGATGGATCCCTTGAAGAAGCCCTGCGCCTGCCTGACCGACAGCTCGGATCTCCGCCGCACAAAATGGCGCGAGCCGGGCGCATGAACGCTCAGGGGATCTCGGTCTTCTACGGCGCGACCAATGCGTCGGTGGCGCTCGCAGAAGTGCGTGCGCCGGTTGGAAGTAGAGTCGCCGTCGCGAAGTTTCGCATTACCCGGCGCTTACGTCTCCTCGACCTGACCGCGTTGAAAGGCGTACACGTCGTGGGCAGCATTTTCGACGCCTCGCTGAAACATCGCCTCGAGCGGGCCGCGTTCCTGCGGACCCTAGGAATGTGGATGGCACGGCCCGTCATGCCAGACGATGAAGCGATCGACTATTTGCCGACTCAGGCGGTTGCCGACTTCTTGGCAACGATGAACGAGCCGCGCCTAGACGGGATCGTCTTCCCTTCTGCTCAAACGAAGGCCGGGCGCAATGTCGTCCTATTCCATCACGCGGCCAAGGTGGCGGACTCAACACTTTCGAAAGATGCGGAGATCACGGTCAACTTGGGACAGTGGAGTGATGATGGCTGGGAAATCGATTATTCGGTCCTGGAAGAGATGCCACCACAGCCAGGAGCCAAACGATCAGATTCTGATGGAGGGATATTGGACACGCTGTCTGAATATCCCGCCGAGCCGGCGCGGTGGGACGACGATTTCCGCGAAGTGGCGCTCGAGCTCGAACGGGATTCGGTGAAGGTCCACCACGTGAACTCAGTCAAGGTTAGCACTACGTCCTACTCAGTTCGCCGTTCCCGCTTTGAGAAGCGAAGGCAAAAGTTCTAGCAACTCTCGCGGACGCCTTATTTATGCCCCATCCAAACGGAGGCACAATGCTTCGAAGACTGCTGAAGACCATCAAAACGGCAAGGGAACCGGAAGACGTAAAGCGGGCACGAAATGCGGCAGAAATAGTCGCGCGGGGCGCGGCGCTAACGCTCAACCATGTCGAACTGGACTATCGGAGGCTACCGGCATTCATTAGCACCAAGTTGGTAGGGTATCTCCATGGCTATTCTTCGGTCATCTGTACTTCGTGGGCCGTTCAAGATCCTGGTATAGCTATTGGTGCCACGATGTTTGCGATCGAGTCGATTTTTCCCGAAAGGCGTGAATTCTTCATCGAACTGTTGAGCGCCGAATCACTAAAGTCGGCGGCCTTCGTCGAAGGGGGGGAAGGCGGGTTGGTCGGACGCTGAGAGGATGATCGCTAGAAAGACTGGCTCGGTGGCATTGCTTGATCTGCTTGTCAAAGACTTCAAGGCGTTCTGCAACTATCGGGAAGCTGCTGACTTTGCCACCAAAATCCGCAAACTGGAGGAATTTAAACCGGAAAAGGAACAATGAATCGCTACATTCAGATCGCTCCCGGCGTCCTGTTCGCTGCCGAGGTGCTGAGCCCCGAATGGGGTCGCGAACATCGACAGTATCCACCCGCTGCGCAGCCTTCGTCTGTCACGCAATCCGCGCGGCGAGCGACAAGCGCAGTCGCCGAAGTCAAGTGCGACGCCCAAGAAGCCAACAGCGGTCAGATGGAACTGTTATGAAGGAAAAGCCACGATGCGTGAATTGACCATTGCCGACGCGATGTGCCTTGCCATCAATTTGCTTCGGGATTCTGCGGAATCCCGAAAGATGCCATCCGGAGAGCCGCTTGGCGACGATGCAGCTGCGGTTCACGCAGCTGCCGCGGACGAGTTGAGTGCGTTGTTGTCGCCTCGGACAGGGCAGCCCGACGCAGCTTTTCCGGTCGAGTTGGATCCATCGTTCATTCGAGTGAGCATGGACATGTGGCGCGACGCAACGGACATGAAGATCCCCCTGCACGATGCGTTCAAGATTCATTTCATGGAGCGGCGTAAATCGCTCCTCGAAGGTTTCGAGAAGACGGGAAAAGCATGGCTCGCGATGTTGAGAGCCATGAAACCCACATCAGACGCGAGTGAGCTCGTGGCTCTACGCGCCGACATCGAGGAGTTCGTGAGGTGGACTGAAAACGGCCTCGAAACGCTGGCGCGTCTCGGGAGCGGTCACGACGCCTGACGCCCCGTTCGGTTGGCTACGAGCAGGTCGGCCAGCTTGGAATCTGACCGGAAGGACGCCCGTATGGGCACGCTTTCGAGATTCCACACAGGAAGTGCTCTCCCTACAATTGCTTGCAACTGGCCGCAAGAGATTGATCTAGGCGTGGGGTTGCAGGCTGCAATCCGCGGCTTACACGCGGCCTTGGTACGTCGTGGCAATCTCCGGATCTTGTCGCAGTGCTGTCCGCCCGGTACGGATTGACCGCTTCCTAACCGAATATGTCGAACCCGCATTGCGGTCAAAACGCCGAGGAGCAAACATGATGGTAGCGAGCGGGATGGACACTCAGAGCTTCATCCCTGGTGACGGGGTCTTTTTGGTGATTGCCGAGCCAGCGACCGGCTGCGCGTCGGTCTCGGTCGGCGCGACCCACGAAGCGGTGATGAGCGCATTGAAGGCGGTTGGCAAATCGGCGTTGCGGATCATCAACCTGACGGAACTGGAACACTGGATGGAGAAGGCGGTCTCGACCATTCTCAATCATAAGGCTCAGGCACTACCGGCAGGCACCGCGAGAAGCATGAATGATCTCATTCGAGACGGCATGGATGGCTATTTTGTAGCTTTCGGCGATCACGTCAAGGGTGCTACCGATGCCACACTTGGCAAGGCCACCAGTGAAGCGGATCGTGGCCGAGTAGTGGGGAAGATGTTGGCTGCAGGGCGAACGGTAACGCTGGCCGTGCCGTTCGACCTATTGAACGTGACGATGCAAAGAATGTTGGCGGTGCAATCTGGTCAAGCAGACCCCGATCATGTTATTTGCGATTGAAGCATGTCGCGCCGTCCTTGCGATCAACGGCGAAGTCTATTGAGAGCCGATCCATTGGTTGCTTCCAGATAGGGTGAGCTGAACACGCCTGCAACGCGGGCGGAGCCACGGCGAGACATCTAGAAGTGGAAACGCAAGTCAATAGAATGAGAGCATCGAAATCGGAGGGAGAGTTTTGATGCAGAACACCACGGTACTGGCCACGAGGAAAGATTTCAATCCGTTCACGCTCGCGCTCAAGAAGCGTTGCGAGGCCGAAGGTGAAGTGCTCGTGCGCATGCGCAATAGCGACTACTGCAAGGTCGCTTACCGGCCGGCCAACGCCGAGGATTGCACGGGCGAGGCTTTCCACAAGACGGATCACTCGGCCTACTGGGATCCCAACGGTGAATCCTTCACCAGTTCCGATTTCGATATCGTCGAGCTCGTTGACGTGCCGGCTGCGACGCACACGAAGACGATCCCGATCGACGAATTCCGCGACGGTGCCCGCGATGCGGTTCTGAAGGCGCTCGACACGTACATGCGAGAGCAGACCGGCTGCGATAACGCCCGCGGCGCTCGCGATGCGGATCTGCCGCAGTTGTTCGCGGGCATCGACGCCCACATGGACCGTGTTGCGGCACGACTCAACCGCCCCGACAGCGACGAGGTCGGCTCAGCCCACCTCTCGATCTCCCCCTGAACAGGCACACCCGTCGCGGCGATCATCGCCGCTGGCGGGACTTCGCGACCGAATGATGTTGAGCACATATTCCATGACCCGCGCGGTTCGCTCCGCCGGCGAGCAGATCCGAGCACGAGCGTTACTGCTCGTCATGTTCGTCGGCTCGATGTGGCTGACGTTCTTCCTGTCCGTTGCCATACCGGGGCTGCATCTCGACCGGCATGGCGTCGTTCCGCGCACGCTGAGCGGTCTGCAGGGCATCCTATTTGCTCCCTGGCTGCACGCGAACATCGGGCACATCGCAGCGAACACGGGCGGCCTGCTGATCCTCGGATGGCTGGCCATGTGGCCGCGCATCTCGAACTTCTACAAAGCCCTGATCGGCTCGATGCTGGGCGCCGGGCTCTGCTCCTGGCTTTTCGGCGCGGCCTGGTCCGACCATATCGGTGCGAGTGGCGTCGTGTTCGGATTTGCCGGATACCTCGTAGGGCGAGGGATCTACACGCGCAACGTCCTTGCGATCGTGGTGGCGCTGTTCGTCGTCGGCACGTATGGCTTGAGCATGCTGCTCGGTGTGCTGCCGATCTATCCCGGAATCTCGTGGCAGAGCCATCTGGGCGGCGCGATCGGTGGAATTCTGGCAGCGCGTGGCTCCCATCCCGAGCGCTCGTAAACGAATCCGATCGGGAATCTCAAAGGAACCCCATGAACCTCGCTGTTGAGAACGAGAGGCAGGCAACCCCTAAGATCATTCATTGGATCACCGCGGCGATCGCAGTCATTTCCATGGCAACTGCGTATGCTGGCGCACCTTTCCAACCGGTCAGCATCCAGTCGGAGACCCCGATCAGCAAGGTCTTGATCGGAAACTCGATCGGATGGCTCGTCCGCGTCCGTGACGATCATCGAGCGGTCACGATCGAGCGAAATACGCAGTATGCGACTGCGACGGACATGATTTTCGTGACGCCGACCGGGCTCGTGACCTACGACATCGCAAAAGACGGCCGGGTGGATCTGAACACTGACCGACGGATCATGCGGAACGGTGGCGCGCTCGAGCTCGCGCCGGTGCGGGTATCGGTCCTCGAATTTCCGGACATGGTCAAGCAGGTCGAGTGGACGCGCCCGCTCGCTCTTCAGGTTCAGGCCGTGATCGATCATCACTACGTCGCCCTGAAGTACGCGCCGATGATCGGCGGTCCGAAGATAAGCGGGCCACGCCGCCTGACGATCACTACCGAATCCGGGAAGTATTCGTTCGACGTGGTTGCGGGAACCAGCGGGGCGCCGGTGTACAGGGTAGTCGACGGGAACTGAGACTCTGATAGTTTCAGTTTCTCGTCGAGTGAATCGCTCGAGGCGATCGCGGATAGACTGAGTCGATAAAAGCAAACGGCCCGCTGCGTGCTCCCCTGAGGAGTGCCAGCGGGCCGTGCGGCTTGATCAACGATCGATCAGTGTATCGTGGCTACGCCGTAGCCGATGACGATCAACACGGCGCAGATCACCTGAATGACCAAGCCCTTCCAGCCGGCTCGCTTCAGGTTGAGCCCCATGAGCTCGGACAGCCTGTACCAGATCATGATCGTGAATATGAGACCGATGAAGGTCAGGTCCACATGCTTGTTGATCATGCGATCGATTCCGATCAGGATCGCGAAGACCACGGTGTTGGATAGTAGTAAGGCGAGTACGTCGCGTGTATCCGGCTTGTGGATGGCTACGCCTAAAACTCTCATTTGAATATCCCCGAAAAGCAGGTCACCGCGCTCTCGTTTGACGGTCTGGTGGCGGCATTGTACCCAGAAGCCGTCATGCCCTCTATGGGCGCTTATTGCGGCCGAGTAGCGGGCTGCACCAGCGCGTAGTCCTTGAAGTCGTACGGGCCGAGAGAAGACCGGAAAACGGTCTTGTTGCCGTCCTGGATGGGCGAGGCAAGTTCCTTCTCTGCCGAGTAGGCGTTGGCCCAGTCGACGTAGATGCTCCCGTTGATGCTCACGGTTCGGATGACACCGTGAACCTTCGGATCGTGAACATTGAAGATCTCGCGGCCGCGCATCGTTTCGACGTACCAGGGAAGCTGATCGAGATGGATGTTGCCGGCCTCTCGGGACGCCTTGATGGTCTTCGCCCGTGCGGCGTCGAATGCGGCGCTATCGAAGGGAGTATTCGGGGCGGCCGGCGGCGTGCTCACGTGCGGCTGATCGGGCAGGACGGTTTCGTATGCGACGTCGGTCATGGGCTGGCGCTCCGGTGAGGAGAGGCCAGAGTGCCATGCCAGCGCGCCATTGCAAGACGGTACGTGGAAGCCCACGTTTGGCTTTCGGCGGCACATCATCTTCCCACGGTTGGCGTGGCGAAAGGTGCCCCGTATAGACCCTGATTCAGCGTATCTGACCGGTCCGGCGGTCAATAACATCCAGCTATCCGGCCGCGACTGATGACGCCTGGCCGGTCGATATCTGGAACGGAGCCCTCTACATGAAACGCAGCTTTCTGGCCACGCTGGCTGTTGCCCTCTCATTGGCTGTTTCGCCCGTCACTTGGGCACGCGGAGGCGGAGGCGGGGGTGGGGGCGGTGGCGGCCACTCCGGCTTCAGCTCAAGCCATTCCTCGTCCAGCTCACACAGTTCGTCGAGCGGTAGCAGCCAGGGCAGCGGCTTCGGCAGTTCGCGTTCAAACGGCTCGAGCGCGAGCGCGAGTGTCTCCCGTTCGAACGACTCGAACTCGAGCGCAGGTGGTGTCTCCCGTTCCGGCCCGTCGCTTGGCACCGCGCTTTACAACAGCCAGGCGTCGCGGCAGGCCGCGGCCACGTACAACCGTCCGGCTGCACCGGCACCGGTCTACACAAACGCTGGCGGCTCCGGCGACTATTCGGGCGGTGCACCAACGGCGAACCGCTACAACTCGCCTGCGCCGATCGTCGTGCACCACTACGACAACTCGGGAAGTGGCAGTAGCAGCTTCCTGTTCGGATGGATGCTTGGGCATGAAAGCTCGCGCTCCGCTCCGGTCGTGATCGAGCAGCAGCCGTCCCAGCCGGCCTACGTGCAGTCCGGTGGCATCGCGAACACTGGTTCTCAGCCGGCTGGCAACGCTGGATCGTCGACGGACGCGGTAGCGCCGACCGCAGACCATACCGGTAGCCAGATCCTGCACGTCCTGCTGTGGATCGCAGGTATTGGTGTGATCGGATTCGCGTCCTACAGGCTCTGGACCAACTGGTTGGCCCGCAAGGACAGCTATACCGCGACGAACCACTACAAGCTGTGAGACTGAACGGGAAACCAAGCCGGTAACGCCGGCTTGCCGGTTCCTCCTCATGGCAACTCATGCACATCACGATTCAGGGACATCAATGAGCCTCTTCAATCTCGCCAGCCGCATTGTCGACCAGAAGCTGGACGACGCTGCTCGTGCCCATGCCCCGAAGCTCGACCGCGTGGATACGGGGTTGCCGTTCAACGCGCAGATCGGCGCGCTGCTGGTGATCCCGCGCGCTGAGTTCGCGCTGCTGGACGCAAGTCTTCTGGATATGCCGAAGGACGCTCAACTGCCCATCGAAGCGGCAAGTCGTCTCCATATGAACGGCGACGAAGACCTCAAGCTCTTTCGGCTCTACACGTCGTTAGGCGAGAGCCGGCTCGGCATCGGCGGCACGTTCCTGCAGGTGCTCTGCGGCCCGGACACCCTTGAGGATATCCGCGACATCGCGTATTACCAGTTCCTCACGCGCCAGTTCCCGGTGACCGCCGAGGAACAGGCGCCGTTCCTCGGCGAAGGCTTCGGGCTGGGCGAGATGGACTACTACATGGCGGAAGACCAGCTTTCGCAGATCAACGGCATGAGCGATGCCCGTCTGGACGCGCTGCTGCCCGGCGACGTCGCAGAGCTTCATTTCACGCGCGAGGGCGGCGCGGGCCAGTACGTGTCTCCCTTCCGTGCAACGGAGAACCGGCTGGACGACGCGGTAGGCGATCGCGGAATGAAGAAGGATCTCTCGTTCATGCAGTACACGCGGACGCTTGCTGGCGGTCAGTCTGAACGCCTCCTGATCTCGTTCGAAAACGTGCGCAGTCTCGACGGCCAGCCGTCTGCGGCGGTGTACGTCGATTTCCTGGCCGGGCTCGCGCTCGACCGCAATAAGGTCAAGGTGCTGTAGCGCCGGCCATTTCACTTTCGCCATCCCTTTCAAGGAGTTTTGCACATGTCTGGTTGGAGCCTCACGGCAAACCTCATCAAGAAGCATGTCGGTGTTCTCGGCGACAGCATCGCCACGGCCATCGCCTCGTTCGACCCGGAAACCGCGACGCAGGTGGACCGGGACAATCTGGCCGCGAAGCTGCGCGAAGTCGCGATGAAACTCGCCGACGCGAAGCACAAAAACGCGGCCGCGCAGCAGGCGGCAACGGATCTGGCGACGAGCATCGCGACCGACGAGAAAGCGGCCGAGATCCTGATCGCGAAGTTCGACAAGAAGGAGATCGACGAAGCAACGCTCAACGAGTTCACGAGCAACCTCGAATCGAACAAGGGGAAGCTGCCGGGCCTGCAGCAGGATGCGGCCGCCACGCAGCAGCTCGTCGACACGCTTCAGGACATCCTGAACACCGTCGAGAAAAACCTCAACGAATTCGACGCCAAGGCGAAAGCCGCGATCAGCAGCCTCAACCAGGCACGTGCGGATGAAGATCGCGCGAACCTGCGGCGCCAGGAACAGGACGAACTGAACGCACTGCGCTCGGGTACGGGCGGCGCGTCGACCGGGCTCGCCGCGTTGAACCGGGCGGCCGACGCAGCTCGTGTACGTGCTGATGCCGCGACGACGATTGCCGACATCGGCCAGAAGCCGATCGATCGCCAGAATGCCGTTGAAGAAGCTCGGCGCATCGCCGCCGGCGGCGCAGACTCGGCGACGGAGTCGGCCGTGGAGCGGCTGCGTCGAGTGGCCGCGGCGGGCAAGTAGGCCACGCGGCCGCAGGACGGCCGGGCGATGCCCGGCTGTTTTCGGGCATTCGCATGTCGCGGCTGACGTCAACCACCGAAAGAAGGGGAAAGGGGATGGAAGAGCCGACGCAGCATGGGCAAGATGATGCTGTCATCAAGGCGGGGACAATGCTGGTCGCTGTAGAAGACCCACCGGAATATGTCGTGAAGGGTGTTTGCGCGTTTTCTGTGGTGCGGGCCGAAGGTGAAAGCGCCCAGGATCCATTCGCAGCCGTACGCGGCGCGTTGAAACGGCTACCTGAAACGTCCGTCGACCGATAGCGTCCGGCCGATGGTTGGTAGCCAGTATCAGGAATCCGCATTCGGTGGTTGACGTCAACCGCGAAATGCGGATATCTCTGCTTCCTTGTCCGGAGTGCCAGCAGCAGGCGCCTGAAGCAGTGTGGCGCTGCTGGGAGAAGGTTATTCGACGATTTTCCCAGCCAGAAGCTTGAGCGTGCTCACGTTCTCGGGTGAGGCCCGCACCCATTTACCGGCCTCGTTGCCCTGCCATACGTCGCCGGTTTCGAGATCCACCGACAGCCACTTCGACGGGACGCGGGAGGTGATTTCGAGCGTCGTCATTGCTGTTTCCGCAACAGGCCGACCGTCGATCAGTTTGCGTGTAACGCCGACGAAACGCCAGTGGACATGCCCTGACTTGACCAGCATCTTGTCTTTGCGGGCTTGCTTCATGAACTGATCGGCCGCCTTGATGGCAACCTCGCGTTGATCGCGCCTCACGCTATTCGCGAGGAACTCGATCACCTGCGAGCGGCGAATGTACGGCTGTTTCGCGTTTAGCGACATGAACATCGCCCAGGCGGATTCGAGCTTCATTTCGGTTTGAGTCTTGGGCATGGGAATCTCCGGTGTGGATTCGGGGCTGCTCAGCGCGATCGCGGGGCACCGGCGCGCACGAGCTCGTCGCGCATGGCAAGGATGCGAGCGATCTCATCGTCGCTGTGCGGCGTGCCGCCGCGGTTGAGCGCTAGGTAATGCTCCAGCACGTCGATCTTGTACTGGAAGCAGAACACGGCGAAGCGTAGACGGTAGGCCATGCCCTTCGGCGTGAAAGAGGTGCCGGCCAGGTCGTCGAGAGTGAGCCCGAACGGATGAACGTTGCCCGCCATGAACTCGCGGACGGCCGTCAGCCGCTGCAGGCCGTCCATCACCTGAAAACCGTCCGGCAGATCGCGATCCTTAGCCAACAGACGCGATTCGAAGGTCGGGCAGTTGAACTGGATCGTCAGGCCGGCGGTGGATATCGCGCCGCGGAGAACGCCCTCGACGTAGGCTTGTTGTTGCGCCGACGTCCAAACATGCCCGCGCTGGTAGTCCGGGTTTAATTCCAGACCGTAATCCTGGGTCATGTCAGCAAGTGTCTTGTCGAGCATCCCCCAGTGGGTGTCAACTTCGTAGCGGGCCTGAGCCAGCGGCCGGATAATCGCGAGCAGTTCGTCGTTGGTTTTTGGCATCGTGTCGGTGGTTGGAATTCGGTTAGGAGGGCAGTGCGGCGCCTAGTTGTGTCGCTTGAGCCAGCGTGCCGCCAGCTTCGTGGAACGAACGTGCTCCCAGATCCGGGCCCGATGCTGATTGGTCAACGTTGCTGCGGCGAGAACGTCTTCCCAAGTTCGCATTGCCGCGTCCACTGTTTCGGAGATGGTCTTGGACAACGCCGCTTCCGGAAGTCCCCAATGGTTCGCCCACTGACGCACGATGGCCGGAGAAATCTCGCGGGTCTTAGTGCCGTCGACCAGCTTCAAGCCGTGCCCGGTCGAGCCGTTCCATGCGCTGTACGCGACGATATCGTAGGCCGGCGAGAGTGACGCGGTGCGAGGTGTCCTATACAGCAGACCGAAATTCTTGAGGTGTGCGTCCGGGTTCCCGAGCAGTTCGTTGACGGTCAGCCTGCGCAGCATCTCATGCACATCGTCCTCGCCGCGCGTTGAGCGCGCGAGCAGGACCAGGCCGAGATCCGCATAGGAGAGCGAGTACTTGTTCTGCGGAAGCGTCGACGTGACCTGCGCCATGTCCTCTGCGTGCAGCCGGGCGTTCGGTGTGCTGGCGTCCCGGTCGAAGCGATGCACCAGCAGGAACCGGGTGGAATCCTCCCGCATAGCCTCGTGCAACTGACCGGCAATCTCCGTCAGCGGAAGCAATTCGTGCTCGCACGTCGTTACCCCGGCCGCCCGGGCAAGGTTCAGCGAAGCGTGCTCGACTTCGGGCATCTGTGGGAAATCGGACGCAGGCAGCTTGCCGATGTAGTGGCCGCCATTGTTCTTCGAGCGCATGACGTACCGCCCGCCGGGCTCGCGCACGAGCGCGACCTTGGGTTGCACGCCGGAGAGCGACGTCGATTCAGGCGCCGGCATCTGGGCTGAACTCATCTCGAAGCTGTCGTTGCCCTGCGTGAGCAGGCGGCCGAGCTGCTGTTCGGTGAGCGTTTCCTGAACGGCCTGGACGTTGCCTGGCAGATCCGATCCGCAGTAGGCGAGGAGGCCGAGGCTATCGCGCTCTTCGATACCGGCGTCCTCGATCAACTGGCGACGCAGCCGCCCTTCTGGCAGCAGGTTCTCGAAAAAGGGCGGCAGGCCGCGCTTGCCGTCGCCGCGCGTTTCCTCGAGCGCCGGGTCGAGCAATTGCGATCGCGTCTCTGCTTCGGTTTCCGCTTCGAAAGCCTGGGACAGAACCGGGCGCTCGGCTTCGGGCATCATCGCGTAGCCTTCGTCGAAGCGGAAGTAGCTGCGGCCGTCGTCGAGCTCGAAGAGCGAACCGACGTTGACCGTGTCGATGACGATGCGCAGGGAACGGACAAGGCTCATGGAACGTTCCTGCGGCTCAGTGGCGGAAGAAGGAGCCGTCTTCGATCCACTGGATGAGGTCCAGAGTCAGACGGAAATCCCCGTATGCGACGGCTGCTTCCTGCGTGGCCAGCGGCCCCGTCAGTTGAGCCGTGCCGTTGCTCGGGTTGAACCCGTGCTTTTTCTGCAGTGCCTCGGCTCGACGCTCGAGGGCCGCGATCATGTTCGGCTTGCTGAATCGTTCGCTCATTGTCATTTTCCAGTGCGGATATTAGGGCTTTCCTGCTTCGGGCTCTCAGCCCAGAACTCACTCCTTTGGCTTGGTGCGATCCCGCCTGGTGGCCAGGAGCCGCTTGAGCGCTCCGCTGCGAAGGTTCGTATCGCTGCCGACCATCGGCGCCAAGCCGCGCGGCAGGACGTTCAGATCCAGCTCGAGAACGTGGCAAACCGCCAGCAGCGTGCTGAGCCGGGGATTTCCGGTCCCGGTTTCCAGTTCACGCAGCGTGAGGCGGTTCACGGACGCCCGGTCCGCAAGCTCGCTTGCGCTCATCCCGCGGGCTTCGCGAGCCCGACGAATGTCGGCGCCAAGAGTGGCTGATGTGGTCATCATAGTAACCAAATTGGCTAGATGGTTATCATAGTAGCATGGTTGGCAAAATAACCAAGCCACCCAGTTTGGTTACTATACCTGCCGCTTGCGAAAGGCGGAAAAGTGACTTCGGACTGGATTTGTACGCGCAGGCGCCGATATCAGAGAAGGAGGGCCAGAGATTCCGAAGTGGAATCGCGCGGCGGGTGACATGAGCGGCAGGGCATCCGCGAGGGCTAGAACCGTTGGGCTGCGTCGCTAGAATTGGCATCGATAGAGGGAGAAGCTAACCATGACTACGAGGTTGACGAAAGTCTCTGGGAGCGAGAAGTCTGCGCATCAGCAGGTCCACGTGGGCGAAAACGCCATCGGGGAAATCTGGCGCGAGAAGGTCAAGGTCGTCGTGAGCAAGATCACGGCGCCGCAAGTGAAGGCCGATCGGTGGCGCTGGTTTGCGAAGCAGGCAGGCTGCACGATTACGCTGGGTCGCGGCACCCGTGCAGCCATGCTGCTGGGCCCGGGGTTCAAAACGAAAGACGAGGCGGTCGCCGTCCTGGTGGGGACGACTTCGCGCGGCGACGACTGATGATCACATGAGCAAGTACGAAACGCTGGACCAACTCATTCTGGAACGGATTGGTGCAACGCCGGCACCAGGGCTTTTGACGCCGGCCACCCCGGTGCCGTTTTTTCTGATCAGTGCGAATCCCGCGATCAGCGCCGAAGGCGAACGCCTTGCGCAGATCGAGAAGGCAGAAGCCAGACACGGGAAAAGCAGCGCGCCGGGTTGGCGCATCATCGATCGACGCCTGCAGGCACTTCGCAAGGCTGAGAAAATCCGGTCGACGTCCAAGGGCTGGGTGCTCGTTGGCGGGGCCGCCTGACGATGGCCCAGAAGCTCTATCGAGTCGTCGAGACCGTGTGGAAGGGAGAGGGCCGGGTGGCCGTCGATATCGGCTGCGCCTGGAAGCCGGAAAGGGCGGCGCGGAAGGAGATGAACGACCTGGCCGTCAAGAACCCGGTGAAGCTCTATTCGCTCGAGCGTCAGAAATAACGATCAAGGGACTACGAATCATGAACATCAAGGTTCTCAAGGCATCCGGGTTTGCTCCCGTGGAATACCCCGATCAGCAGGGCACCTTCTACACGAAGAAGCTCCGCGTAACCGATATGCCGTACATGCGCACGCATGCGATCGATCACGAGACGATTTTCGAATCGACCGAGATGATCGTCGAGGTTATGCCGGATGGTCGGGTGCAGATGATCGCGACCAATGCCGAATATGTTGAAGCTGCGGTCGGAATCGATACCGAAGAGGGTACGGGTCTGCTGCGCGATGCAGGCGTCGATGTCGACCTTTTTCTGGCTCGGGAGGCTTGATGCGCCTACAGGACTATGCCCCGGGTACTCGTGCGCAAATCTCCGATCGGGTCTTTCGAAGAACGACGACTGGCACGTTTTGGCGCGAAGAGCACCAGATTCCCGGCAACTGCGTAAACCGCCCGTCCGTCAGCCTGGAGAACATCGAGCAGGCTGCCGGCGTGAAGCACGTCGTGCTCGCGGAGCGCGACGACGACATCTAGTGATTGAACGGAAGAGAAATGGGAGAACCGGAGAACGACTGGATCGAGGAGCTTGCCACGAAGTTGACGCATGTTCGCGGGGATTTCGTGGCCGAGGTCAAAGGCATGAGCCGCGAAGAATTGCAACGTCGAGTGCTGATCCAGGCTGACTATGTTGGCTTGTTCGCCGGTAGCCTGGATGGCATTCCGGAAATCCGCTGCATCCCGGGAAGCGGTGTTGATCGGTGCCGCGATCATGGCAACATCCGATCGATTGTTGCCGAGCTGGTCAAGCATTGCCCGACAACGTGGGAGCGCACCTGGAAGGGGCAAGGGAAAAGCGATATGGATCTGACTCAGTTTGCCCGGGTGGGCGATATCGTCGAATGCCAGGTGAGAAATCCTCAGCCGGGCGTTATTCGCATGCAACTGCTGACACCGGAGGCCTGCGTACACGCGAACGATTTGCTGATGGACCCGGCCAGTGGGTGGAAGCTGGTTCCGAGCCAAGGCTGATGCGCGGAACAAGAAAAAGCATGTTGCTGAACAAATGGAAGGACGGAAGCGCAGGCTATGGGAAGGCAATTGCGGCAGCATTTGCCAACGCCCTCTTGTACGCGGGGATCTCGGGCATTGCCACGCTGATTGTGATCAATGCAACTTGATTGAAGGGAAAAACGACATGCGTGCGGTGTTCAAGGGGGTGGTCGTCGCGACCTTGCTTGTGATTTCTACGGCAGCTCTCGCGGAAGGTTACGGTGGCCGATCGATTCGTATTGGCTGGCATGTTCGTCAGCCGACCCGCTTTATGGTGTCTGGGGTGCTGCGGAAGAACGGCAGCACCGACGTCATCAAACCGATTCAGGCGATTTTGACGGCTGACGATGGTGGCGCCGCGCTTCAGACCTTCATCAAGAGCGCGCAAACGCAGTATCCGGGGTACGCTCTGATCGCCACGCTGGTGTCGCCCGTACCTATTGCCGGAACGTGCGAGAACGCAATATAGGCGAGCCAAGAAAGGGGGGAGTTGCAGATGGAAATCTCGGCTTGAACGATGACGTGCGACGATAACGCCCTCCGCGCACATCACACCACACTAGGTTGAAACCAATCGGAGAACTATATGGGACGCATATTGGGTCGCGTTGAATATGGAGTCAACGCCAAAGAGCCAAACCGGTTCTTTATTCATTGCGACACGTCAGGATGGTCTATGCCGCCGCTTTTTGCCGAGCCAGCCGCGGCGTGGCGCGTCTATGACCGGGACGAAAGCGGGAAAGCGTTGGATGCAGCCGTTCCGAAGCGCAGCACCATCGTGCGGGTGATTCGCAAGGTATTGGCTCACGGGCGTAGTTTTTCCGCGAACGGAGAAATTTATGGCGAGCCGCAGTTCGGGTTGGCAACGGACGATCGACTCCTGTACCCGCTCAGCAGAAGATTCGAAGAGAATCGGCGCTGCTTCCTAAAAGCCGGCGGTGTGCTCCATGTCGCAGAAGAGGTGGACGGCGGATTCAGCGGCTATTACGACCATCCCCTCTGCGCGGAACGATGGGATTGGAGCAAGGATGATCAGAGAATTGCGTTCGAGGAACTGTTCGACCAGCCCCTCGATCTGTGCCCTCGTTGTGTTGAAGCGTTGCTCGCGAAGAGCGGTTGCTATGACCGTTGAAGCGACGATCAAATTTTTACACTTGGCGATCGCCGAGGACGTCCGTACGCTTCCATGGCGCTCGAATTGCGCCGGCGAGATTTTTTCCGATGACGGATCCGAGAATGGCTTGCGCATTGGCCATTTTCAGGGTGATGCTGCGATCGCAGCGTTCGTTGTGGCCGCCCACGACGAGTTCCAAAATGGCGGATAGGCAAGCAATAGACCTGTGGGCGTCCAGGAGGAGCGCTTAGGGAAGATCTACGTGCTGGCTTGAAACGAAAGATGACATCGCTAGTATTGGTCACGCAAGCGTACTGCTGCCAATCACGGGGAAAACAGCGATGTCCAAACAGGTCTGCTACTGGCACGAGGAAATGAGCGAGGAGATCGCTCGCCGTGTTCTCGGCTCGCATTTCGATTACGCGATCGAGCAAGGTGTCGTTTTCTGCGAAAGCCGCGCGACCAGCGCCTGGCAGGCCAACCTGCAGGAATCCTTCGGCGCGTTCAAGACGGCTGCACGTGTGGCCGCAGCCGGCCGTAGCTGACCGCGAACAAGTACGATCCCTTCCAGCGAGTCCCGACCATGAACAAGAACCAGTATCGCATCGCCCGCCGAATGATCCGCGAGAACGGCCGCTACGCGCTCCAGTGGATGCGCAAGGACATCGGCCAGGAGATGGCCCGCATCATCGAGATTCGCAAGGATGAACTTGCCGATCGCGAGGAACTGTTCCGCGACATGGGTTGGGGCATTCACCTCTCGAAGAGCATCGCCCGCGATATCGCGTCGAGCCGCGGCCGGCGTACGGCGAGCTCGCTCGAACGGAAAAATCCCGGCGCCGCGACCGCGTCCGGGAATCCACTCGTGATCGCGCTCGCCGCCTGACACGCAGGCCGATTCTTCCGAGCCTCGATCGAGAACTTGCCGGTCTTATCCGGCGATATCGTATGGCACCGTGCGCATGGCGCGGAAGGCCGAGACCTGGCTGTGCTTGACGCGGCCCAAGGGCTATTGGGCGCAAATCCCACGAAAAGACATCCCTGATAGGTCACGATTCAAGATTCCTGACAAGAATCGATCTCCCTAGAATGTTCGGCTACGAGGCAGAGAAGGGTCTATGACCAGCCTGCCGCGTCGTTTGCGCGCTCGTGCGTCGACGTGTTCAGCCGTGGGGAGCATCATGCCGGAAATTTCCCGTCAGGAACTGAGGCGGGCGTGGGGCAGGATCATCCAGCCGATTGAGCCAGCCTACATCTATGAGCAGGTCAGCCAGTTGGCGATGGAAGCATTCGAAGCGGCGATCGAGGAACTGACCGCCGCGCTCGAGGAACTTCCGGCGGGAGTCTGTGCGCAATTCGACATGGCTGAGGCGGAAGGGGAGGTCTGGACCTTCTGGCTGGCCCGCGAGCGCAGGTCGAAGCTGATGTGGGCGTTTGGCTCGCGTGATGCGGTTTTCGAGGATGCGATCGATCCGGGGCATTTCGAGGGGATCAGCATGCACGACGCAAAGGTCGCCACGCACCTGATCCGTGTCTGGCTCGAATCCGCCGACCGAAAGATCGCTTCCTACCCGGTCGCGACGCTGAGCGATGCGCGCGAACGACTGACAACCGAACAGCAGTGATGCTGTGTGGAGGCGTCGGCTAGTTCCATGCCTGATGTACGAACGGTAGGTGCTAGCGGGCGCAAGTTTGGATCTTTCGGAGAAGTCGATGACCCGTAACGAACGTAACAAGGAACTGCATCTCGAGCGCCGTAACCTCGCCGCGGCACTCACATGGCCGGAGAGCACCCCATTTCTGCTCAATCCGGATCCGGCTCAGCGGAAACGGCTTAAGGCTGTTGGATGGATGATCGCCTTGCTCGTATTCGGCGTTCTCTCTCCGTTCAAGGGGCCGATCGACTCCTGGTCGAAGTCGTACGAAAACCGGCAAATCCGTCCCGCGATGGAGACTGCGATGCAGGCAGGCAACCGCGCTGCCGGCACGTGGCTCGCGCTGCACTTCCGCAAGGACTATCCGGGCCTGCTCCAGCAGGAGGTCGACGCAGGCGAGCCGACGGCGATGTTCCTGGTCGGCCGCCTGATGAGCGGATCCGACCATCCCGAGCGTGTGATCAAGATCGATCCGTCGATGTCGGCTTCTCAGGTGAAGGCGAAGGGCTTTGAACTTATGCGTCGCGCGGCAGCGGCCGGCAATCAGGACGCGTTGAAGTACCTGATCCAGAACGGCGGCCTGTAAGCGGCCCCGAAACTCCATCCGAAGCGGAGACAAGACCATGACCAAGAACATCAACGAGCAGATCACCGGCTCGGCGCGTGAAAACGTCTGGCGGTTCGAAGGGATATTCCACCTCGGCGCGATCGCCCAGCACGACTCGCTGCCGCCCGCATTCCGCGATGCGATTGACGAAGAACTGGTCGAGATCGCGAAGGCCGTGGGCGTTCCCGGCAAGAAGGCGCTTCGGATGGAGACGGATGAATTCGTCGAATACGTGCTGGACAAGAACCTGACGGGGCTACTCGTCAACGTCGCCACGCCGGTGCGTGAGTACTTCGAAGGCGACGACAGCAGCAGCTACGGTTTCAGCTGGGGCCATTACGGAACGGAATGGTTGTACGGCGATGATCTGGCCGCGCTGCTGCCGAAAATCGAAGCATGGGTCAAGGAGCGAAGCGACGAGGACCGGCGCAAGTCGGCACGCAAGGCGGCGTAACCGACCTCGGATGCGCGGGCATCGGCTGGAGCCTGTTCACGGGGCTCGTGAGCGAGACCCGCGTGTCCGAGCGCAAGCCGTCAGCTTGATCGGTGTTCACCAGAGCAATTCATTCAACCCATCCAATCAGGAAAGGAAATCTATGAAGAGCATCCTCATCTTTGCGCTGCTAGCCGTGGTCGGCGTTGCGAACGCTGAACCGGTCAAGCGCACTGCTGGCCAGTCGATTCCGCAGACTTTCGCGATCGCCGGCGCCGACGAGTTGCGTCCGAACGCGGTCACGAGCCCCGACGGCAGCATCCATCTCGTCTTCGGTCACGGCCCCATCCTTCCGCGCCCGCAGGTGCTGCTCCAGGACGAGGAAGGCAAGAATCGGCTGGCGCTATTCCAGGAAGTGGCCCAGAAGGGCCGCATGGAGTATGTCCTGTACCGCACGCCCGCGGATGCGCCGATCGTCATCGTCCTGAAGGAAGGTCAGCGCCAAGCCGTCATTGTGACCGGCCCGAAGGCTCCCGACGTGACTGCCACCGCCGGTGTGGCCGGCGCGGCAAGTGCCGCCAGCGCGCCCGAGGCCAAGGTCATTGGCGCGAATCGCGACATGGCCGGTACCGAGCGGCCGAGGTGTTCGCTCGACGGTGTGAAGATCGAAGGCACCGCCCGCATTACCTGCGCTGAGTGACCGTCCGAAACTCGTCCTCGCTAGCGGAGTAACGACCATGAACCACGTCATGCACAACTGCAGCCCGCGCGGTATTGCGCGTCGGGTCGCGCTCGGCCGGTGGGACTACTCGACCAAGCACATCCTTGGCTTACAGTTCACGATCAATTTCCTGGGGCAAGGGTTCGAACTCAAGGAAGCGCATGCAAGCTTCCTGAGCACGCGCCGCTGGAAGCTGACACGTGAGACATCGCAGCACTTCAGCCAGATCGTCGAGATATCGACCCGCAACGACAGGCTCGTTGCGACCGGCTATGCCATGTATCCAGGCGGCTGGCTCTGCCAAGTGTACGAAAAGGATCTTCATGTTCCGGACGTAGACAGCGAGGACGCGAGGTTGAGCGGCGACAAAAATGCGTGGCTCCTGCTCGACCAAATGAAGGAGCACCTCGAAACCGGGTCGACCATTCGCAATCGATAAACCACGAACGGCATGGCCACGGCGACTCACGACAAGACATGACTGGCGGCACGATCTGATGGAGGTTCCGATGTCAAATGCAGAAGCAAGTAATGGAATGGAAACGAACGGCTTGCCGGCTGGTGCGCAGTTCTTGCCGTCATGGGCGCTCACGCGGACCGGAGTGATCCGTTCCGACGTTGACGCCCAGAAGATGGCACTGCGCGACTACGGCGCAAACCCGGGCGATTCAGCCGAATTCGATTTCGGCGCGGGGTTTTCGCGTGGCGTCCAGTTCGGTCGCGCGACGGCCAGCGCCGACGTGCCTGCGTTCGCCTGGACGAAGGAACCGCCGAAAGAGCAGGGCCTGTACTGGCATTGGACCGGCGACCTCGACGCCCGGCCGGTGCCGCTGTCCGTGCTCTGGTCCGGAAGCACCAAGAAGTGCTTCGTCAGCATCGGCCAATACGGCATCACTACCGCGATCGACTGCGATGCCTACGGCGGTTACTGGCAACCGGTCATCGAACCGAAGATGGACGAGTCGATTGGCTACTACGGGAGCGACGCATGAATCGGAGCGTGGAGCAATCCATTCCGGATCAGAGTCTCGACGAACTCGTTGCCGAGCGCAACCGGCTCAACATGGCAATCCGTGCAAAGCTGACCGATCCATGCACAGACCTGACCGCTGAACAGTTGAATCGCCTGCGGCAAGAGGCTCTGGTGGATCTCGTGCCCGACTTCGTAGACCGGATGCTCAGGTACCTGCGGATGCATAGCATCGCGCTTGTCTTCCATGACGGTCGGATCGAGAACGACGCAACAGGGTACACGCCGGCACTGGCGGTCAAGAAAGCCGTCATGGAGCACGGTTGGCAAGGTTACCCGGATACGTTCCGCAAGACGCTCGCCGATGCGCTGTTCGCCAACATCTTCGACGTACGGGCGGATCTGGACAAGGCGCCGATGGCACGCTGGAAAGCCCACGATACCCCGTCCAGCCTTTCGTAATCCCCAAACCTCACTGGAGAATTCCATGCAGGGATCCAATACGGCGAGCAGCGCTCCCGAAGAATTTCCCGGGTATCCGGAACTCGTGCTGCGCGAACTGCCGGACGGCCGCGTGACCGGCGTCGCAATGCGCGAGATGCGCTCCTCGTTCCATGTCACGTTCGCCGGCAAGTTCGTCGAGCCGGACGAGGTCGAACGAGGCATCGAGATCCTGCGCAGGCTCGACCCGAACGACGCCTACGGGACGTGGAAGAAGGAATCGGACATCGACGCAGCCTCGCTCGACGACGCGATCGCATCGAGCCCGGAAAGCTCAGTCGGCCAGAAGTTCGTGTTCCTGTACCGCGGCAACGAATGGCTGTGGGGAATCTGGAACAATCCGGATCATCCGAAGCGCACCGAGGTTCTTAAGCATCTGGCAGGCGTGGATCTGCGCAGCGTCGCAGACTTCCACGGCACGCGCGTCTCGGCCGACAAGCGCGCCGCGCGACCGGGTCTGGATACGGTGCGTGCCAACCAGACCGTCGCCGGTCCCTACCAAGTGCTCGAGGTGGCCATCGACCTCCTCGAGCAAAGCCGTCTGCGATCTCGCGACAAGCAGGACTACGAGGCCCATCCGGCTGTCCGCTATCTCTGCGACTGGTGGAATCTTCAGGCGCCGGAAGGAAGTCGTGAAGCCGGCTTTGTTCGTCTGTATGTCTGGAATGAAACGGATCGGATCTTCAACGCCTGCGATCCGGAAGAGCCTGTCGCGCAGGCTGACCAAATCGACTCGTGGCCCAGCTACGCGCTGTTCGATCACCCGGGCATGCCGACGGTTCTTGCTTGCTTTTATCGTGGGCGCAGCTTCAACAAGGACGATGGGACTGGGTACACGACGATCTTCGCGGCCGACGGCAGCGAGGTCACTTCCATCGGCGCAGATGTGGCGGAGGTCGACGAGGCCTATTACTCGCTGCTCGGCCTCGAAAACCTGGCCGAGCACGACGTGTTCGCCGTCTGAAGCAATTTTCCATCAGGAGGTCAGGCATGTTTAGAAGCATAGCGCTGTGGGGGCTGGCCGAGGCTATTGCCACGTACGGTTTTGCCACGCACATGGGGCATTCCACGAAATCCGCGCTGGAAATTACTGGTGCTTTACTCGTCGGCCCACCGGTGCTTTTCGTCCTGCTTGGAATCTTGGCGAGGCCGGTTGTTACCTTCATGGCGATTCGCGCCGAGCGGCGCCGCATCTCAATCGAGGCGCGGTATCCGCGCACGCGCGTTACGGCGCTGTCCAAGGGTAAGTGGTTGGTCACGGACCTCGACACCGGAAAGACCCGGTGCGTACTGGAACGAGACGGCGTGTCCGTCGCCGACCAAACTCCCGCCAAGCTGTGGCGGCGCGGTCGTAAAACCCAGGTCGGTTGATTGCCGAGACTTGAACCGGAAGGCTCGTTCGGTAGAGTGGTCGCAGAACGGGGCAATCCCACCACCCCGGAAGGAGCCCCATGTCGAATAGCAACATCGTGACGCTGCTCGCCGAGGCACGCAGCGCGTTGTACGCGATCGCCAAGACCTACGACGATCACGAGCTGCGCGCCCGCGCGCTTGAAGTCTACGAGAGCACCGCGCCGGAGACGGCCAGCGAAGATGCTGACCGCACGCTGAGCGTAGGATGGTGCCGCCTGACGGACAGCCTCCCGGACTCGGACAGGTATCCCCGCGTACTGATCTACACCGAGGGCGTGGACTTCAACGGCGAGCAGTTTTTCGACGTGAAAGCGGACTCGCTCAACGAGAACTCCTACGAATCGCCGGACGATCAGCCGGAAATCTGCCGGGCAGCGACGCACTGGATGCCGCGCCCGTTCGTCGACTCGAACGCGCAGATGGCGGCACCGGCAGGCCGGTGGGTGCATTGTTCCCCGGCTCTGATCCAGGCGGGTGTGAACTGCGAACACACACCGCGGCGCCCGTGCCAATGCCAGCCCGAAAACGGCGGGCACGATCACTTCATCGCGTTCAACGTCAACGAAGCCTCGAAAGTCGGCGCCGAATCGCGCAAGGATCTCGCCAGGGGTGTTTTCGGTGGCATCAATGCGCTGCGTTGGCTGCTGAACATCACCACGGAATTCGATCGGAAGGATGTGCGCACGCGCCAGGCTGCGAGGCTGCTGGACGAGTTCTCGCCGAACGACGGTATCACCAACCGCGTTCATCTCGAACGTCTCTGGAAGGCGCTGCACGACCAGCTTTCTACCAAGGACGTGATCGCGTGCCTTCGAGCTCACGCGGACTGGAAGCCGGAGGATCCTGCATTGTGGGCACTGGAGGTGATCCGCCTGCTCGGCGCGTGTCGTCTTAATTTCAACTGGCCCGATCTCGACGCGCTCATGAAAGAGCTTGAGGAGCGAGGCAACGCCATCTTCTCCGGCAAACTGACCGCGAAGGCCGCGCCGCAGAGCGGGGAGGGCGAGCAGGCGGGAACCGGTACGTGCGAGTCGGACCCGTGCGGCAAAAGCACCGTACGGCCAGCCGGCGGCGATCCAGCCGCTTCATCGGCGCCATCCTCCCCGTGCCATCGGTGCGTTTCCTGGGGGTACTGCGCAGGCCACGGTTGCATGGCATTGCCCGGTACCGACGTCGGAACATGGGGGCCGCAGGCTTCCTAACGTTCTAAACCTGCACGTCCGACGTGCAAAACATTTTTCTGTAACGAGTGTCGAGGTATCTATGTTCGAATTTATCGCCGGAAATTTCCTGTGGATCATCGCGATCATCGCAATCGCCGTATTCGTGACGAACTGCCTGCGCGTCGTGGGGCAATTCGAGCGCGGCGTTGTGCTGACACTCGGCAAGTTCAGCCACGTCGCGGAACCGGGGCTGACCCTTCTGCTCCCGATGCTGCAGACCATGTCAAAGGTGGACGTCCGGATCACGGCGACGAACATCAATCCGCAGGACGTGATCACGAGCGACAACGTTTCGGTCAAGGTGGATGCGAGCACCTACTACCAGGTGACGGACGCCAGGAAGGCGCTGCTCGATCTGCGCGACTATGCGGGCGCGATCAGCCAACTGGCCCAGATCACGCTGCGTTCGACGATCGGCCAGCACAAGCTCGACGAACTGCTGTCCCAGCAGGCGAAGCTGAACGACGCACTCAAAGCGACGATCGAGGAGCGTTCGAAAGAGTGGGGCATCCGCGTCGATCACGTCGAAATCCGCAGCGTGGATCTCGATGCGACGATGATCCGTGCGATGGCGCAGGAGGCGGAAGCCGAGCGCGGCCGCCGCGCCCGCGTGATCACTGCTTCGGGCGAATACGAGGCGGCGCAAAAGCTGAGCGAAGCGGCTGATATCCTGGCCAAGAACCCCGCCGCGATCACCCTGCGCACGCTGGCTACGCTCAAGGAGATCGGCGCCGAGCAGAACAGCGTGATCATCTTCCCGGTGGCGCAGGAGACCCTGTTGCCGACCAGCAGCAGCGGGCTCAGCGCAGCCGCGATCGCGAAGGCGCTGGCGGACCAGATGGGGCAAGGGAGCCGCACGGCGCCGGCCGCGAGCTGATTGGGGAGGCGCTTTGACGGTAGGGCCGTGACTAAGAGGCGGGATTGGGCCACCGTCAGGCCTTTGGATACCCGTTCCGCTGCAGCGCCTGCAGCACGGCGACCGCATAGGGCGAGAGTTGCCCCTAGCAAGCGGACAAGACCGTCGCTGCGGCGCGGGTGCCAACTGCCCAAACTGAGTTATCGCGAGGCCGTTCAATGGACAATTACCGCTTCTTCTATCGCATCGACGGGCTCGATCTCGTGCCGGGCAACAAGACTGCCGGCTTCTGCTTTTCAGTCTTGACCCAGGCGTTGGCCGATCTGATCCAGATTCAGGTCCCGGCCATCGAGATCGAGCGCCTGATGTCGGACGTCCACCAGCGAATCGCGAGGGTGGGCGGTTCCGTGTATGAAGCGGGACAGCAGGCCCAGATCCTGTTCGTCGAGGGAACGGCATGCCCGAGGGCCTTCATTTCGGATTCCCTGTTTGGCGGGAGCCTGGGCGCCGATCCTGAGACGTTCGGCCGGCTGCACAGACCCGATCGGCTCGACTGGATCGGTCCTGAGGTGGAATACACTCCCCACAACTGCGACACACCGGATCAGGCCATTATTTTGGTTGTGCTGGTGCAGGCCTGGGCTGAGTACGCGCGGGCCAAATTGCGCCAGCTTGAATGAGGAAATTATCTGGGTATAGTGGCTTAAGAGTCGAGCAATCCCAGCCGTTAACCCTGGGGTGCAGATTGATCACCGTAACCGATATCTTGCAGCAAGATCGGTAGGAAACAGATAGAGCCATGAAGAGACAGCTTATTTTGTTTGCGCTGGCAAGTTTAGGAGCGGCGACCGCTGTCGGTGCTCATGCCCTGGATGCACAGCAGATCTTGAAGATTTGCGGCGAACAGATTTCGCTCCTCGGTGATGGAGGCGATACGTGCATGCGGGCAGCCGCCGCCACAACGGCGCACTCGTACACAATGCGGATCGAAATCGATGGACAGCGTTACGCGGTTACTGCCGAGGATGGCCTGATGGCAACCGTTCGAGCGGCCGGTGTGGGAGTTGAAATTATCCCCAAAGGGGTTGACTCGGAGGGGCGCGTCAGCCTTGCCTACCATGTCGTCGATTTTGCTGACGACAAGGATGTGTACGGACGTGGATTGTCCCCAGATTACGCCTTACTTCCGCTCGGGATGACCGCCAAGATCGAAAGTTTGGCCGGCCGTCAGATCACTATCACGATGGAATCGATGCACGATTGACGTGACAATGCGGGCGAGATAACACATCAACGGGACAAACCGTGTCCCGTTCCGAGGATCGGCGATGACGTGTTCGTCAAACAGGCTCACGCGGATGGTCTCGAGATTCTCGGTGGTGATCGGGTTGGTGACGCCGGTACAAGACACGATTTTGCGATTGATCTGAGAACGACATGGCGAACAATATGTGGAACCGGCTGAAGGGTCTGTTACTGCTGGCATTTTGTGCAGGCATCTGGGCATGGATGCTGGGATGGTTCGCGAAACCGCTTCCGCCCGGCTGTCTCAAAGACGCGCCAATGTTAGCGGCGTGGATGGCGCCAGGCATGATGGGTTTCCCGGTACTCGTCTCAATCATCGCTGGCGTGGCCGGACTGCTTTACGTGACGGGTGTCTTCCCTTTGACGACTTCGGCAAACAACGTTTCGCGCCAGTAAGCATCAACACTGGCGAGGCTCAGCCCAAACGCAAAGCTAAGCGAACAAAAACAGGTGTCGGGACACCAGATACGAACTACGAGGATGATCGAATGAAGAAGCTGCTTGTGTTGCTCGCGCTGGCGAGTGTGTGGTCCGGGGCGATGGCGGCAGACGGAGATGGAGAAAGCAGTGCGGGACGCGTCGCCGAGAAGTTCCTCGCCAGTAAGTTCATCGCGATGGGCGCTCCCGATATTCACGGGGACGGTGCAACTGTCTATGCGCAAGTCGCGGGTCAGAAGTGCAAGGTCGAGCTCCGTCGGGACATGATTGCAAATCCGGAGGGGTGGCGAGTTCAGGCGCTCGATTGCGCACAAGGGCACTGGCCAAAGTAGCGGCAATTCAGATGCCGTGGCCCAAAATCGAACATTCAACAGGAGTCGAGACAATGATTGAATCGAAGACCTTCATCCCGAAATCCACCGATACCGACCAAAAGGACGCGTATCGGCAACTGGCGCTGACGCAAGAGGAATTCTCCAGGATTTCCCTGGACCGGACTCGGGAGACCGGTGTTTCGCCGAGTCAAAGCGAATAAGGGCTCTGGGAAGACGATAGAAGGCGGTATCGCCTTCCGGGAGTAATCCGCCTCGTTTGGAGAGGGCAAGCGCAGCAGAGCTGGTCGGCAGTATGCAACTGGCAGGGTGCGTGAGCCGGAATGCCCTCTCCAAACGAGGTGCCCTGTAACCAGCGGATGACCATGACGAACAAACTGATGGGCATCATCAATGGCGGAGAACCGACTTCGATGTTGAGTCGCCTCAACGACGAAGAAAGACGATCGCTGGATGCGTGGGCGACGCAGCAGCCGGCAGAACCCAACGGCTCTGTTGATCTGCGCAAGTGGCCGGGTTGGCTGGATGCGTTCGTTCGTCGAACCTCCTCGTCCGACAAGGCGAGCCCGACCGAAATCAGGAAAAGTTGACGTGAGCATCACATTTTGGGCGCCTGATGCGCCGACTCGAACTGTTATACACCAGCCGGAGGGATACGAAGAGTACACCGAGGAGGTGTCCGTGCTGCCGGAGATCAAACTGGTGGATAGCAACGCGTTCGCAATGCTCGAGGCTCTCGGTGTCGCGCCCGATCAATGCGGCTCGTGGTCTGCAAGCGAGCTCGGGGAGCTGCTGCGTCGCGCACTGAAGGTAGCGAACGTTCAATCGCTGCGCGAACCCGCGACGTCCGAGACGCTCGACACTCAAGGGGCGGTGCGAGTCGTTGACCGATCCGGGGGCGTCGTCTCGATCGGTCGGGGGCCGCGCATCGTGTCCTTCGGGCGGACAGACGACTATATTCGGCGCGTTGCACTGTGTTTTGTGGCCCTCTTTCAGCAGGCGCAGGCGGGCGGATACAAAGTCAGTTGGGGTTGAAAAGCCCTTGCGTGCGGCTAAATGTAAGGGCCTGCCCGCTAGCAAGGCCAAAGCAAATCGGCGCTCCAGCGCCCCGCATGAACGGCCGGTAGCCGGAACTTGCAAGACCAAGATGAACAAATTCGCGATCGCCTCATTCATTGCGGCTCTGCTAACGAGCCCGGCTTTCGCCGCGGATGTCGGGGGCGTTGTCGATCGCACTGCATATGACGCGGCACTTGCTCAAAATCAGCACGTCGCTGTGCCGATTGTAAAGAGGCTGGTGAAGGAAGAAGTAGTGAAACGCGAGCACGCCAAAGTTGAACGCGTCGATATTGTCTCGCCTGGCATGGCAAGAGCCGTTTTTGCGGGTGGTATTGCAACCGTGAGGTTTGGCTTCAAGTCGCCCATGGACTGTCCTGTCAGCGATAACCGCCAGTGTGAAAAGAAGTTCGAGGCCAATCCGTTCGGCTTCGAAGTTTTGTCCTATCAGGCGCATCGCAATTGAGCACACGGGAAACAGGAAAAGACGGCATGCGCACGTGCGTCTCTCATACACACCCGATCGGAAACGAGTCTCTGGCCACCGCACTTGTTGATGGCCTTGCCGCCGCACGGCGAGCACGCCCGATCCAACATGTGCGACCAGCAGCCCAGCCTCGGCCAAACTGTCACGATGCAGTCGACGCGTGGGTTGCCACTCATACGGGCACTCATGCCGTGCGCGGGTGGCTCGCGATCGAACTTGACGGCGCGTCGGTGCGATTCGTTGCGCATTCAATCGTACGCAGTGTTGACGGCATGCTGTTGGACCCGACCTTCTCGGAGAGCGAGCCGGGTTTCCCATTCGTGCCGCATCCGCGGGCGGCCGGAGGATTCTTCTCGCTCTTATGTCGGCCCGGAGCACCCTATGAGCTGATGGTGTTCACCCATAGCGATGATTTCTTGCCTGACTAGGAAGATGGGAAGCCCACATGATCAAGGCCATATTCCAGTATTTTGTACCGACGCCTCCGAACGAAATATCACGTGAATCGGTTGAGGCCCTACGGGCGGACGTCAATGCGGCTGGAGCGTGGGGTGAGTTCGGCGATGCCTACAGGAGTGCGGTGAACGTCTGGACGCGTCACGCTGATCGCCAAAGCCGTGAGGCCAACCTCGAGTGGCTGAAACCACGTGCCAAGTCATTTGCCGTGCGATGGGCAGTCTTGTCCTGCGTCCTATGGCTGGGTGCATGGATTGTGTCGGGGCGACTCGTAGCAGAGGTGCCCTTGACTCTTTCAGGATTCTTGACAGGAAGCGTCGCAATGGTGTTCATCTACCTCCATCTGGCATTGAACAAGTAACCGTCGGAAAAAAATGAAGCGAACATTGCTCGTATTGTTCCTTTGGTGCTGCACTCGCGTAGTTTGCGCCGGCCAGCTGGCTAATCATTCGGATGAGGGCGTGCCTGCATTCGCGGTCACCGCCCCCAACGGACGACAGAGTCTCTTGATTGGTGTAATGCACGTCCCTGCCAAAGGGCTGTTGCGGCCGTCCCCGGCAGTGCTTGCCGGAAAACGGCACTTCGTCCTCGAGCATGTGGGAGAGACGTCATCGGAAGAACTCGGTGTACCGGAGGCGGTATCGTCAAAACGTGCCGAACCTGCTGCATGGGCTGCCGGGCTGAGTGCGGCCGAGCTCGATACGTATCATCGACGAGCTGCCTGTTCTGGCAAGACGCCCGAGCAGGCAGACGAACTGCTCACACATCCCGAAGTGCGCGATGCCAATCAGGTGGCTTATACGGTGTGCGGCCTGAATCAGTTTCAGGCAGCGGATTTTTCGCTCACGCTATCCGCGATGCTGGACTACCACCTGAAGCCTGAGTATCTGGAGGACGACGCATTCGTCCAGCGTCAACGACTCGCGGTACCCGAGGGCATCGAGCGGCGCGGGTTCAGATGGGCGCTGTCCCATGATCCGGCCGCGGTGCTTGCTCCGGTCGCTGGAGCCTTCAATGCCGGAGACTTTGATGCCCTACAGCGTCTCGTAGACGGTTCCTTTGCCAATTCGACCGACGCCGCCACGCATCGGCACATCATGGTCGACGAACGCAATGCCGCATGGATGGACCGCCTGCGCGGTTATCTGGATGATGGTGATGCTGCAATCGTCGTCGGCGCCCTTCACCTGCCTGGCCCGCATGGACTCGTCGCCCGTCTGCGCGCAGACGGCTATGCCGTAGATTTGGTGCGAGTGCCTGCCTTGCCGTGACGCTGCAATTCGAATTGATAGGAAAAACAAACTGGCGCACGAGCGCCCGGCACGGCCCGAAGCCGAAAGCAAATGGATGCTGGATGAACCAATTTGTCGTGATGGGCACAGTAATCGTGACAGTCGCCATAGTTCATTGGGTGGTACGCGGCGATGTACCTCGCCAATGGCGGCTAGAGCGACGGATAAAGCAATCGACCCGGCGTCGAGAACGTCAGCTCTTGGAGTGGATGGTCAAGAATCGAATGGAACTCGATACAGTCCGTGATCTCTCGATAGACGGCTTGTTGGTTCGCGAGTTCGGTTATCTGCTCCGCCACGTGACAGACGGTCAGCTGGATACATTCAAAGATTTTGAGAAGGTTCACGATTTGTACCCCTTGATCGTCGCGGGGATCAACAAAGATATGCAGGACCCACTTGAGGTCGAGCGGAACCTCGCCGACTTGGAAACAGCACGTGCAAACCTGACGAATCTTCGCCGGATCGTTGACGTTATTGCTCGCTATGTCGAAAAATGCCGGGACCTGCATTTGACTGATCGACTAGCCCTCGACTGAGGCCGGAAAAACAATCGGTGCCAGCGGCGCCCCGCGCACGGCCGGCCGCCGTGAAATCAAACGAAGAGAACTATGAGCACTCCCGTAGTCACCATTTCCGTAGAAACGATCAGCGACTCCCTTACCAAACAAGGGAATCCTGCTCTCTTTGAAACGCACATCGTTGGACTCCTCAACGAGGGCTATACCGTCGGCATCAGCAATGAAGGTGCGCTGACCAAGGTGTTCACCGACGCCGCTGAGTTCGCTGCATGGTTCAACAACTTGCGCGTCGACATCGAGACTGCGTAAATTCTGCCTGATGCCCGCCGCCACGCGGGCATCAGGTGAGCGGTATGCCGGTTGGCATCGCGTGGGCGACCATGTCGCTCTCGCCGGCGTGGCAATCGCGACCTAGCGGTCAAGATATTCCCGCAGCAACGAGGGCTTACGAGCTCTTGTCGGGATCTACCGGGCAGGTATGCTGGCCGTATGGAAAACGCGGACACGCTCTACTATGCCGGCATCGGCTCCACCGATACCCCAGTCGAGATCTGCAGACGCATGACGGCGATCGCCAGGCGCCTCTCTGCGCTTGGCTACGTCTTGCGCTCCGGCGCAGCTGATCGGGCCGATGCAGCTTTCGAGGCGGGATGCGACGCCGTCGGCGGCGCGAAGGAGATCTGGCTTCCGTGGCCGGGTTTCAACAGCCATTCCGCGGATCATGCGCAATTCCCAACACCCAGGCACTCCGAAGTAGCGGCAACGGTGCATCCGGCCTGGTCTCGGGTGAAGGAAGGCGATCGTCGGCTGCATTCGCGCAACGTCGGCCAGTTTCTGGGGCCGAACCTCGACAGGCCGGCGCGGTTCGTCCTCTGCTGGACGCCGGATGGGTGCGAATCAGAGGCGACTCGATCTCCCGAAACGGGCGGAACTGCAACCGCAATCGTCTTGGCCAGTCGCCATCGCGTGCCGGTGTTCAATCTCGCCAACGACGGCGCATACGATCGTTTCGTGCTGTGGATGCTGGGGCAACATCGGATTTTCCATCTCGACGGAACCCTGCCGAAGGATGGCGAAATCTTCGTGTTCGGATCGAATCTTGCATCGCGGCATGGCAAAGGCGCGGCGCTTGTCGCTCGCGAGAAGTTTGGCGCAGCCTCAGGAAAACCGGCAGGCAGAAGCCGCCAGAGCTATGCGGTCCCGACGAAGGATGGCCGGCCGACGCCAGGAAATCCCCGTCCGCCACTGGACGATCCCGAACAGACCCTGCCGCTCGAGCAGATCGCGGGCGCGGTCGCAGAATTCATCGCATACGCGAAGAGCAAGCCGGCCGAGCGGTTCTTCGTGACAAGAATCGGTTGTGGACTGGCGGGGTACCGCGACAGTGAGATCGCACCGCTGTTCGCCTGGGCACCGATCAACTGTTCCCTGCCGGAACCGTGGAGGGAATGGCTCGTCCGAGTCGAGCCCGTCGCTCAAGCCGAGGAGGCTGTTCGCACGGGTGAGACGTCCCGCAGCGGGCAGGCGGACCTGTTCGGCGAATAAGTCGGTCAGCGCGACAGCGGCGAGGTCAGTGGTCGGTGTAGATGACGTGACCGACGACCTTCCCGTTCGCGATCATGTCGGCCGATGCGTAGTGAACCGGATGTTCCTGGTCGCTGTTCATTCGCGCCTGCTTGCCCAACGTCACAGGGTATAGCTCCCCGTCGACGTCGCAGTACAGGAACTCGGGGATCGGACCATCATCGCAATCGGAAAGATCGTGGCTGCGGCTGATGTGTGCCTCGGTAGTCGGCCAGAGTTTCTTCGATCCGTCATCGAGAATCCGGCGCTCGAAGAAGCGCGAAGACCACAGGCCGTTCATCTCCTCGGTCTGCTGGCGGATCTTGGCGCATGCAGCGTCGTAGGCGGCGTGGATGCCTTTCTGGTCGAAAATCCGGGCGATGTGTTCGGTGCTCATGTTCAGGCTCTCCAGTGTCGTATCCAGCGGCGCAGCGTATGCCGCTGAACCATGACATGAAGATACGCGGCGAGCTCGCGCATTCAAGGCATGTCGAACGAACTGAGTTTTCGCGCAGAGGCTTGAAACCCGGCGCCGGACCGGTAATGTGTTCCCATGATCTGCCCGTCAAGACAAATGGAGGATTCGGCAATGTACAGAAAAGCGAAGATCGAAAAGTGGAAGCTCGATATCCGGTGGACCTATGTGTTCGAGCACGGCACCGGACCGTATCTCGCGGTCCAGGACGATTTCGGCAATCTCGTCGAAGTCGACCCGGACTTCACGATTCTGGAAGTTTGACTTCTCAAGCGATAATGACGCGGTTGGCGATGTCTCGCCACTGCACGCTCAATCCGGACGAGAAAAATGCACGTAGACCAGAGAATTCCCACGCTTCCTGCCGCGATCCTTCGCCAATTTGCAGGGGGCAGGAACATCGCCAAATGCGAGATCAGTGACGCCAATGACACGGCGGTCATCACCTATGGCGAGCAGCAGCCGGGAGACAGTCTGAGCCTCTCGCTCAGCGTCATGGATGCACATACTGCATTCCTGTACCTGTATAACACCCACTCCAGGGTGGCGTCCCATCCGACCTACCAGCTCGATGACCGCCGGCAGACCGCGAAGCTGAGAGCCAGGATCGACGGATCCGTGATCGACCTGTGGTTTGCCGCGCTCCCGACGAAGGTCGGCAAGACCGTGATTCTCGCGAAAATGGGCGATGGGGACATGCTGTTCGAGCGCGAAACGCAGCTCGTCGAAGGGGAGGTGCTCGGCGTCGATGCGCTGGACAGTTTCGTCAAGTGGTGCGCCGACAACGAACCCTTCCTCGCGCTTGGCCGTAAGCATGGTTACCAGATCGCCGTCAGCCAGGAACTGAAAGACGCAATCGAGCGCCGACTGGATCCGCTGATGGCGGCGCGGGTCAACGCATTCCTGCAGGACATCAAGGCATGATGGGGGGCACGTCCATGTCGAACTCCAACTACCCGAAAGGGTGTTTCGTGGACGAAGACGGCTTCGTCCGTGATGTGGCGAACCCGGGACCGGGCCTCTCCTGCCAGGTGACGGAACGCACGGTCATGTTGTGCGGATCCTATGAGGAAGGCGACGGTGCCGAAGTGCTCGGGGAGTTCACCTATTATCCGACGCTGGACGCGCTCAGGAGCGTGGGCTATGCGCCGGGGATCAACGGAGAGGCCGTGCTGGTGGCAGCATCGGGCCGCGCCGAGGTTCAGTAAAGGCGACAAGTAATGGCTGACAATCCGCTTCACCACATGGCCAAGCCGTGCGCCTCGTGCCCCTGGCGGCTCGACAGCTCGGTGACCGACATCCCGCAATTCGACATGGAATTGGCGGAGAATCTGGCGGCCACCTGTCCGGACCATCGCGGGATGGGACCGGAGATCGGTGCCGGGATCTTTGCTTGCCACCAGTCGAGGGTCGGCGCAGAGCTCGCGTGCGCCGGTTGGCTGGCAACGGTCGGCCACAAGCATCCGCAGGTTCGTCTTGACGTGTTCAAAGGTCGTCTGGATCCGGGCGCACTCGAGCCGGGTCCGGACTGGCCAGCGCTCCACGAGAACTACCAGCAGGTCATGGAGAAGCTTCGCGCTACGCAGCCCGGTCAGGCAACTCGGGATCGTGTGGCCGGTGCAATCTGCTCGGCCTGTGGCGAGCAGCCCATGCATCAGGGCGACGCGGCGGGAAATGAATACAGATGGCAGGACTACCTCAACGTCGCGGACGCTGTGCTGACCGAACTGACGGCTGCTGAGGGAGGGGAGCCGGGCCGGAGCGCGGTGCCGCATATTGCCAGCGTGATCAGCCGCGCATGCGACGACAGGCCTGAGAACGCTCGACATTACGAGGAGGCCGCCGGCGACGCGGTGCGGGCCGCCATTCGTATTTAAGGCTGCTCCGTTCGAATCCGTTAACCTGTAGTTGCCGAATTTCGGCCAACCCGAAAGAGTCAGTCATGCAGATACTGGGAGTAACGCTTCGCCGGCCGACATTCAACGATGTGACATTCGCCGCGGCGATGGGCACGGCGGTCTTTGCTGTGTACGAGCTGGCGGTAATGGCCCTGGGCGTTCACGAGACGACCAAGGGCGGGCTGCTGTTCTTTGTCGGAACGGTATGGGGTGCTTTGAGCAACCGAATCGGAATTGACCTGGCCAAGGGCTGGCGGGCGAAGGTGTTGTTCCTGATCGGATTGGGGCTGTTGATCATGGTGCCAGCGGTCGCTGTGATCTTTACTCGATAGCTGGCGGCGCGAATCCAGACCGGAAAAACGATCGGTTCGGCACGCTGCGTTGTCTAGATTCGTGGGAACGGGCTGGCAAAATTTGGTCGTGTGCCGATAGTCCCTGACAGGAGTTGAGAGATGCCGAGAAATCATCAGGTCAATCGGGTGATCGCAGTCAATTCGGTAAGGAATGGGGAAGGTAGGATCGACATGGTAAATGTATTCACTTCTGCGCTAGGTAAGCTCGAGCGTCGAGCACGTTACGCGGCAGTAGGCATCACCGGCCTTATCGTTGTATTGGCCATCGCGTTTCCGTACGCGCGGGATCTGGCTCGTGAAGTCATGGTCCAATCCGGTATGGGTAACCCTGACATCATCATTCAGCCGGGATACAAGGTGCAGATTGACGGTCATGAGACTGCGATTTTCGGTTTCGATCCTTGCCCTGATGATCCTCGTCCGTGGAAGGACTATTGGATCGGAGGCCGTCCGGATGATAGCCTTCGCCCGTTCACCGGATGCGTCGTCGTCAAACCAGGCACGAACACCGTGCGGGTCCAGTTTCTGACTGGTGGTGAGCGAGTGGTGGAAACGTGGACCGTCGAACACCGCGAGCACGACGGAATGCCAGCGACGGTCGTCAAGCGCCCCAACGGGGACTACGTCGTTCCGGCACACTGACGGAAGAACGACGATGGATTCGATGAACGAACCCTGTCCGCGATGTGGAGCGCAGCCGGTTGTGACGAAGGGGCCAACGTATTGGACCGCGTACTGCACCAAGTCGCACTTTCCGGGGGGAGTCCGGGCAACCCCGATGCGAACAAAGTCGGCTGCGCTGCAGGCGTGGGACGATGGCGTTAAAAGCAAATCGATCCGGTAGGAGGGGCGTGGTCGTGTGTCCGTACGTTTAGTCCAGCCCGCGCGAGGTACTGCATCCGCTACGCGCAGTGGATGCAGCCGCAGCGGAGAAACAAGCGGATCTTCGAGCTGCAGTCGCACGAGCGGCCTCGGCGGCCGGGGTCAGCGTTGAAGAGCTTAAAGACCTCGAAGTGGCCCAGGTCGAAACCTAGCCACTCCACAGACAACAAGAAGGAAAGGGCATGTTGACCGAAGCGCAACTGAAGAAAGCGGTAGAGGCATTTTGCAACGCCCTCCCAGCGGGCCAGACGTTTTATGCAATGCACGCTCTACCCCGCGTGGGTTTCGGTGACACGGAAGCAAAGCCCGTCATGGCGCTCGTGCTTGCCGAGACGGAGGAGGATTTCAGGCGCTTCGAGCAGGTATTCAACCGGGGCATCACTTCCTATCGGGAGGAATTCGGGCTGAGCGCGAAAGTTTGGCGTGAGATCGACATGCGGCGCAACGGCGAAGCACCTTTAGATGTGTCTCCGGAAAACAAGGGCGCACTCGAAGACGAGACTCGCCCTGGCCAGCGACCGGCGGGCGAACAAGGCTGAAGAGAAGCGGCGCACGGAGCCTTCAAGCGTTGCGGCAAACCAAGACATCACCATGCATAACCTCGGCAACAGACAGGGCGCAGACGCTCCTCCGGTCGGATCTATTCCGCGACCATCGTGGGAATACGCTCAGGAACCGTTCGATCCGAGTCTGACCTTTATGCAAGACGGTCAGCGGACTCGGCACATGGACACTCCTCTTGATGAGAGGTATGTGACCGAACCCTTCGATCACTTTGCAGTGGGCAGCATTCCGCCAGAAGAGCGCGAGGTCAGAGACCATCTGATCGCGGCCGCTCTACTGCGGCGCAGAGTTTCCACGTTTGAATTTTGGTGGAGTCAGTTCGTGCGCCAGACCGAAAGCTATCGGACGTCGTGTGAGGCATTTGCAAAGCTGGAAGCGCTGTGCTCGAGATCACGAGAGCATCGGGCAGCCTTCATCAGGATGGGGAATGGAGAAACGCTCCCGAAATTCATTCGGGCCGAGCTGCTGAGAGTGGTCGCGCGCACTGATGCTCGCCCCAACGCCGGCAGGTAACAGTGTGGTCGGGACGCGGACTGTGTCCCGACAGACCTTAGGCCGGTTGAAGTACGGTTACGCCGGCTCCGTTACGCCAGTCGTCATGAGCCGCACGACCTCGATGCCGAGGAGCGTCAGCTTGACCTCGAAATGCTCGCCGCGGCCCGGCTCGCCGTCGATTGTGAGCAGGCCCTTGTCCTGGCACGCGCGAGCCGGGCGTAGCTCGTCCGGCTCACAGCACCAGTTCGTGCCCGTCTTGATCTCGTCAGCCGGGTCGAAGGTGCGCATAAGCTTGGCCTGAGGGGGCGTGAGCTTGACGCGCTTGGCGCCGAACTCAGCGATTTTCTGCACGACCTGGTCGGCCGGCACTTCGGCCTTCGCCCATGCCGCGAACGACTGGCGTGTGGAGTGGGCGAGCGGATTACCGTCGGGCGACTTGCCACGCTCGACAACGGACCCTGCCGCCGCGCTCGCGATGACCTCGTATTGGAGGCAGTCCGTTTCCTCCTGGCCGTCGTACAGCTTGTATTGCGGACCAGCAGCCGTTACCCGGCGCAGGCCCGCCTTACCGTCGGTATAGATGCTGCCGACCTTGATGTCCTGTTGTTTCATCGTGTTCCTCTCGAAAATGGGGAGCGATAGCCGTCGATCAGAGCGGCACGATCGGGATGTTCCAGCCGAGAAACGCTGCCCGGCCGGGCGCCTCATCAACGCCGTGAGGCAGACGATCGTCGAAGATGAAGCACTCACCCGCCTTCGGCTTGTGGCGAACCTTTCCTTGTCGGAAGGTTAGACCGTCGTTGTGCAGCACTACCATCAGCACCAGGCCCTCGTCGTCGGTGTGCATGTCTACGTCCGCGGTCGCCACGAGCAGTTCCTCACGGCCCCGGAAGCCGCTGTCAGCGCGGCGGTAGCCGAGCGCGGCGAGATCCGGAAGCCACGCGGCACCGTCGCGGCTGGCCCACGGCGGGATCGCGAAGGTCTCGACCTGATCGCCGCAGAACTCGATTTCCTCGGCGGCGGTGTAGAACTCGCCAGCCAACTGGTCAGAGAGGCGAATGACGTGACCAGGAACCTGGACCGAGCCGAGAATGGAGCCGGGTGGCAGGGCTCCGGCGGCGCGTGCCGTGATCCGGCGCTGATCGGTGTGAGCGAGATGCATGGTGAATTCCGTTCCTCGTGATCGGGTATGGACGGATTATCCCAGGAGGCGCGCGCCATTCAAGGTCCGGCACGCGGGCCCGGACCGAATACTGCGTGATCTGATTCCCGAAAAAGCTCACCTAATTCCGAACAGGAATTGACACCTCAAGTGGTCGAGGGAAAGCCGGGGAATGCGAGTTTCGCGGGCTCTTGTATGGGGTATCCGCGCCGCTATAGTGGGCGCATGGCAAGTCAGCCACCAACCAACAGGACATCCATGAACGAATTGAACCACGTCCGTATGGTGCCCACGGAAACAACCGCTCCCGTGCATGCGCCGGTTGCAGTGATCACGGACCACGCGGGCAATGCTCTCGAAGTCGGCGCGATGTACTGTTGCACCTTCCTGGATCTCGATTCGCAAGGCGACGAGTTCGAGATCCACGGCAATCTGGTGCGCTACATCGGCGCTGCTGATCGCGGCCGGCTTATTTTCGCCGACGCCGACGACTGGATCGAGATTGACTGCGAGTTTGACAGGCTCGTCCGGCAGGCCTGTCCGGTCATTGATCCGGCCGCGCACGGCTGGGGCGAAAACCTGCACTAAAATTCGATCACGCCGTTTAGGCAATCTCCGGATATTTAGAAAATGGGCCAGAATGCTACCCAGGTCGCGACCACCGGCAACATCCCCGAGCAGGACGTCTTGCCGAACGTCCTCTGCGAGCTCAAGGCGATGCGCGAAGTCGGCATGAACGTCCCGGCGAAGGCCGAAGCGTACGTGCGCGAGAACGAGCGATCGCTGCAGGACTACTACGATGGCGGAATGTCGTATTCGGAGATCGCGGACCACGTCTGTCTGGTCGCGTAAGACTTCTCAACCCTGACACGCAGGAACCGAAATGTTCACGCAAGCAAAGAATGAACTGAGGGAGCTCTTCAAGCTGGTCGCCGAGACGGAGCGATACGACGCGACGCTCGCGGCGAAACGCGATATCGTCCCTACCGAAGAATCGCGCGAGGATCGGCGCCGCAAGGAACGCCGGAAGCTCGAACTGATGGAAAAATACGAGCTGCTCTAGGACTCGCAATGACCACGACCTACGCGAAGCTCGATTCGATGATTCTCCACGCGATCGAGACCGGGCAAAACACCTACCGCAAGATGCTGGTGGAAGGTATCGAAGTGGAGTGCAAGCGCATCGCCGAGGCTACGGGTGCCAGCCAGTACGATCTCGTGCTCGACCGTCGTGTTCAGGCGCTGCGGAAGGCCAAGAAGATCATGTATCAGGATGGTCGCTGGTCGGTCATCAAGGCGCTTGGCAAGGTCGACCCGGAAGAGGCCGCGCGCATGCAGGCGTTCGCGGCCCGACCGCTGGGCGAGGACGAAGATCAGCAGAACAACGGGGGAAAGTGAACATGGGAATCGTGGTCGAGAAGCTGCAAGGGTTGCGTAAACAGGTGCAGGGCTGGCGCGAAGATGGGAGGCTTGGCGACGTCCTGACCGTCCTCATGATCGTCATGGCGACGCTCTTGAGCATGATCGGGCCGGCGGCCAGCGGTCTTTCCCCGTCCGTCCTGACCGTCTACCAATGGGCAAAGACGATCGGGTCGCTGTGGATTGCGCAGTGGGCAATCTTCAGTCTCGTGCGTGACGGTCGGGACGCGAACATCTGGAGTTTTGCGGCGCGTTCCGTGGAACGGATCTGCGCGCTGTTCTTCCTGCTCGGAAGCATCCGCATGTTCGGGCCGCAGATCGATTCCCTCATTGATGTCACGCTGGCATCGCCTCGTACGGCACTCGAAATCGTGTTCGCCGTCCTCGGATTGGCTGCAGTGTTCTTTGCTACCAGCCGTCCAACGTCGACGACGTCTCTCTACAGAATCGGTTGGGCGTCGGCTGCGGCGCAGTTTGCTCCTCCGCGCGTGCCGGTTCCGGTCGAGGATATCCGCAGTACGAGCGTTCACGAGGCAGGGCATGCACTGATTTACGCAGTGCTTCCGGAATTACCGGACGACTTCGAAGTGTCAGTCATGACGATGCTGGCGCCGACCGACGTGTTTGCCGGGTATGTGCGGCATGCGGCCGTCGACCTCAAGACGACCGAGTCCGTGGCCTATCTGCGTATGATCGTCTACCGGGCCGGCATTTGCGCCGAGAAGGAAATTTTCGGGGAACGTTCGCTCGGTGGTCAGAGCGACAATGAGGAGTGGATGCACATCGCAACCCGATACCTCGGCGGCGGCCTGGGTAACGAGACCTACTTCAAGAGCCCCGAGGAAGATGCCCAAGTCGCCCACAACCGGCAGGTCCTGAAGGCTCTCCGGGATGAACAGGACGCCGAGCTCGCCGCGTTCTTCACGGCGAACCACGAATTGCTGGATGAATTCGCGCAGCAGCTTGCGCGAGCCGCGACGATGAAAGCCGAGCAGGTCGCTCCATATCTGGCTCGTGTCACTTTCACCGGCCGGATCGCCCCGATGAAGAGCGAAAGATAAGGATCAACCGATGACCGAGCCGAAGACTGCAAAGCCGAATCAACATGACCAGGTCGACGTCGCCCGGCTTCTCCGGCTCGCGGAAGCCGCGACCCAGGGTCGATGGAAGTGGTGGACGTCCAACAGCGTGCGCCGGCTGACTGCGGCCGATGGTCCGGACGGCGGCGTGGCGCAAGCCTACATGATTCCAGGCGAGAACACGGCCGACATCCGGATCTCCGCGGAAGACATGGCATTTATGGAGGCATTCAACCCGGAGGCGATTATTGCTCTGTTGAAGCGGCTCGAAACCCTTGAGCAGCGGGTGCGAATGATGCCGGTCGCAACGCTGGCCATTCAGGGGACACTGGACGAGCTCGGCCAGAGCGAGGATGGCGGTTACGACATGACGATTGGCGTCGACGGGCGCAAGATTTCCGTGAGCGGTCTCGATCGGGAATCGACGCGCACACTGGCACGCGGACTGTTCGGATCCATCCGTATGGACGTCACCGTGGAGAAATCCGATCTGGAAGGCAGCGCTTCTTGACGCGCGGCTTCACCTGTTCCTGCCCACTAGAATAAGCGTGAGGTACAGGCATCCTTGTTTCAGTTTTGGCCATTTTCTGAAACAAGCTCATGATCCCAGCCCCGAACCAGCTCCCTGTCGCTGAAACTCCCGAAGTCGATGCGCTTCTTGCCGCCGGCGCCGTATGCGCGATCGGCGTGTCGGGCGGGCGAGACAGCCAGGCCTGCGCGCTCGCGACGCACGAATATCTGAACGCGATCGGGCATATAGGCCCGCGCGTCCTGGTCCACGCTGATCTCGGTCGCGTCGAATGGCGTGACAGCCTGCCGGTCTGCGAGCGTCTCGCCGAGTATCTCGACTATGAACTGCTGATCGCGCGAAGGGCAGCGGGCGATATGCTGGCTCGCTGGCAGGGCCGCTGGGCGGCAAACCTCGGCCGCTACCAGCAACTCGAATGCGTCAAGCTCGTGCTGCCGTGGAGCACGCCGTCCATGCGCTTCTGCACGTCCGAGCTGAAGTCCGCGCCCATCGCGAGCGAGTTGCGCAAGCGCTTCCCGGGTTTGCCGATCGTCAGCGCGACTGGCGTCCGGCGCGAGGAGAGTCCCGCGCGTCAGCGGATGCCGGTGTCGGCTCCCATGGCAAAGCTGGAACGCAAGAATGCGCCGGGATTGTCCTGGAATCCGATCATCGAGTGGAAGGCCGGCGATGTGATGGCTATTATCCAGCGCCATAACCTCTCTCTGCACGAGGCCTACACCATCTATGGGACATCTCGTGTCTCGTGCGCGTACTGCATCATGAGTTCAGAGGCTGATCTGTTGGCGGCGTCGACGTGCGCGGACAATGCCGATCTCTATCGCGAGATGGTCGAACTCGAGTGTGTATCGACATTCGCTTTTCAAGGTAGCCGCTGGCTGTCTGATGTCGCGCCGCAACTTCTGTCGGCGGATCAGCGAGATCGGGCCACCGCAGCGAAGGTTGCAGCGAGCGCTCGGCAGGAAGCCGAGGCGCGCATCCCTCGGCATCTGCTGTACAGCCCTGGATGGCCGCATGCCATTCCGAACCAGTCCGACGCAGAGTTGCTGGCCGACGTCAGGCGCGACGTTGCGGCCGCGGTCGGAATCGACATCGAATACACGACAGCGGGGGCCATTCAGGAACGGTATGAAGTGCTGATCCGCACAAAGAAGGCGAGTCCCACGACCGTCACGGGATTATCCGCACATCTAGTTTTCGCGGTTGATTCGAATCGACGCTGCGCAATGAACCCCGAGTCCCACGAACTTGAAGGAGCAACCTCATGAACATTCAGAAGCTACGGTCTCGGCGCGACAGCCCGATCTGGTACGGGTGGAAAATCAGGGTTGTCTGGCTAGTTAGCCATGTTATCGGTCCGTTCAGTAAAGAGGCAAGAAGCCGGTGCCAAGATTGGGCGATGGCACGCGCGTATCGGCTTGGTAGGGCAGATTACGGCGTGTATTTCAACACGCCTCGGTTTTCGCGAAGGGACGAACTCACGAACGCGTACGACAGTGGTGCCTATGATTTCTGGCTGGGGTGCAGTCATGCCGAGGACTGGTTGAGTAGCCTTCTCTAGGTCACCTGGTAAAGTCGATCGAGTAGTATCCCAAGCGCTTGATCGACCGTAAAACCTGGAACCTTGCGTGATAGGCTGATATGGTCTGCTGGCGTTCGTGTTTGTTGTCTTGGCCGAGCGTGCAAGGCTGGCCTGATGTGGCGCACCTTCAGGAGCTATCGGCGGACCAATGCCGAAAGTGACGAGCGGAAATAGTGAGAGGAAAGATACCGTGCAGTGGAAAGAACAAGCAGGCCATTTCAGCTTCGAGGTCAAGCCGAGCCTGACCGGGAAATATCGACTGAAGGACAGGAACGGAAACGCCGTGGAAGCGGAGTTCCGCAATGGAACGTGGTCGATCGACACGGCCGGGTATGTTGGCTGGTCCGGCCGCTTCTGGGTATCGGACAAGGACCAGATCCTCGCGGCCAAGCGCAAGTGCGGCGGTTTTCGGGCGCACAAGGACAAGTCGTACAGGCCGGCGGCGCGTAACGCAGTGAAGCTGGCGCGTTATTACGCCAATGAGAAGGGGAAGAAGGTCAGGGCAGTGGTGTACTACTTGATCGCCCACCGGATAGATTCGACCGTTCTGCAGCCATTCGATCTGGAATGGCAAGCGGCAAATGCCGCGAAGCTCCAACGCTACCGGGCCGGCATCGACGCACGGGTCGACAAATTCTTCGTCAAGCGTGGTGCGCCGGTGCGGCCATCGGCAAGTGTCTGACGGGCGTCTAGTAGAACTCCATGGCGACGCTCGAGCGCGCAATCCAGATCATGGTCGAGGTCCATTCAGGACAGGTGGACAAGGGCGGCAATCCTACGTCCTGGATCCGATGCGTGTCATGCTCGCGGGGGACATCGACGACGAGCGCATGGTTGGTGCGCTCCATGACGTGATCGAAGACAACCGGGGAGTGTGGACGGCAGCGAGGCTGCGGGAAGAAGGTTTTTCCGCGCGTGTCGTCGACGCGATCGTATGCGTGACGCGGCTTCCGGGGGAGAGCTACGGCGACTTCATCCGGCGGGCCGCGACGGATCCAATCGGGCAGGAAGGTCAAGCTCCGCGATATCGGCGACAACAGCGATCTGTCGCGAATTCAAAATCAGACGCAGCGGGATCTCGATCGTGTTGTGAAGTACCGTCGCGCAAACACAGTGCTCGCGGCTAAAAACTGAGTTCTTGGAAGGAACTTCAACAGAGAGATGCGGCGTTCACGTTGTAATTCTGACAAAAGTTTCCTCCTGATATAACTTCCCAACAAGAAATTCGTATAGCATCGGTTCCTGAAAAATCTCACCTGACCTGCGCCACTCGAAAGCGCGGCTACCCCGAAACAGCGGACCTGTAGAGACGGGTTACGCGCTCAATCAGGTACAGCACCGGCCATGCAATCGAATTACGACATCCCGACCGAGATTCGGGAACTGAACATGTCTTATCTCTTGCTCGCGCAACGTATGCTGCGCGAGGACCGCGACGCCGGAATGTTCCGGCTGGGGATCTCTGCGGAGGTGGCTGATATCCTGGGCACTCTGACAATCGCCCAGGTCGTCAAGGTCGCGAATATCAACCAACTGCTATGCCGGTTCAGGATGGACGATCGAACGTTCCTGTCCGCGCTGGCGGACAAGGGGCGTAGCGAGGTCCACCAGAACAGGCATGCTGCCATTCTCATGGCCGGCCAGCCGGCAGAACAACTGTAAGCCCATCGGTTGTCAGCGGCCAGTCAGATGCTTCAAGCATCGAGACAGTGCCATGCTGTACGGCCATTTCGGATCCGGCCTGACGGCGGGTTTGCCGCAATGCGAGCACATCTCGATCCAGCGCCCCGCGGTCTCTGCTTCCTGCAGTTGCGTCGTTTCGAGATCGTCGTCAAGCGTTGCGGCCGACCAGCACTCGTCATCCAGCAGAACGCGGAAACCGTCCCGCACGCGCGGCGATCCCGCATAGAGCCCCGTGGCTAGGGCGGCGATGCCGGCTTCGAGCTGAGCGATCGCAGCTTCGTCGTCAGGTTCGGGAAAATGGCCGACGAAGGCGCAACACGCGCGGCCGTATCCGACGTCCAATGCTCCATCCGATCGTCGAGCCGTATTATGGCGCCGGCAGGCGCAAACACCTCGTACACCGCGTCGGAAGTATCCCGGACACAGATCGACGTTTTCCCGTCATTCAGGCAGACGAGGTAGACAAAGCCGAACCCGTCGGCATGTGGGGCTACATGCGGCGCCCACCCGTACAGTTCGCAGCGTCCGGTGTTGTCGGTTCCGATCACGCGCTCAAGATCCTGGGATTCGCGGGAATGCGCGACCGCCAGCGCCTCGACGGTGAAGCGGTGTTCAAGCGCCGCGGGCGGAATGCTGAGACGGCCGACAATAGCAAGCGGGGAAGGGGACGTACTTGGCATGGCAACGAGGATAGCATCGGCCTGCTGCGCAGCAAGGCACCACGCGTCGGAGCGTTGGAATTCTCACGCGCTTCCTGACGGGAATCTAATGGAAAATTTTGTGCGATCTCGAAAAACTATTTGGAGGGGTCTGAAGTTCATGTGTATATTGGAACCGCTTCTCCCGTAAGTGGTAGGAAGTTAAAGGAAGCACGGACGGATGCCCGGTCTGGAAACCCCAGCCGGGCATTTTTTTCGCCCTGCCCGAGCTGGAAAAATCCTTCCGTCTACTTCCCATCAGGAAGTATAGAGCGAAATTTGTGGTAGGATCATCTCGACGGATCTTCATTGCCGTCCCTCGATTCGACGTCAATACGTCGATTGCCCTTGGGCCCCACGCTGGTATCCCCGTACTCAGCCTGGGGCCGATTTTTTGTCGGGGCTTGAACTGGAAGCGTCGCCCGACACAATGAGTCGACACTATCCAATCGCAAGGCTCGAATGCCTGTATCTACCCGAAAACCCGTCATCCGCAGTCGTGCGAGTTCCGGCAAGTACGCTGATCGCGTGTGCTACGAGCACGACGCGACGGGGAACTACGACATTCTGATCGACGGCGAGCTACGGTTCCGACTCGAGCGCGAGAACCAGTTCCCGGAGTTCTGGTACCTCTACCCGGTCGTCAACGGTGCCCGAACCGATCCGAGCATCGCATTTGAGATCCAACAATGGGACATCATTTCCCAACTGGAACGTGGAGAGCACTGGCTTCCGGCGGACCAAGTCGAACGAGAAGAGGGGGTGGCGATCCATGCAGTACGGCGTTTCCGATGGGCCTGATCATGGAGCGTCCGGGAAGGGTGAGAACTTGCAGGATGCATGGGCTTCAATTTCTCCGCAAATCTGCCGTTAACACCTGCGTTGATCTCATGGGCAACGTCGCTTCGGCGCGGCACACTGCCAGCTTCTTGTCCGGAAGGGATATGGCAGAGCCAAAGGGAGGACTCCCGGGATTCAGGCTTCCCGACTAAAGCAGGCACACGTCGCCCCTTGAAAAGGCGAAGTCAGTTTTTAGAATCAATCCGAATCAGATAAACCGAGGAGCCTCAATGAACTCTTTCATTCCGAATGTAAGCCCCGAAACGGCTCGCAAAGCCAAGATCGTCAAGTGGATCGTGATCGCTGCCGGGGTGGCGATTGCGGCGCCGGCGGCACTGCTACTGCTGAAGGGGCTGTTGGCCCTGATTGCCGCAGGTGCTGTAGGTTTGGCGGCGATCTATTTCGGGCCGGTGGTCGAGATGAAACTGCGCAACACGCAGGTCAAAATGGTCGTCGCCGAAGCGATGGCCAACCCGATCGAAACGCTGATCAACCAACTCGCCGATAAGCGGCGTGCGGCCTCGGATTTCGCCGACCGCATCACCCTGTTCCGTACGGAGGTCAAGAACTTCCAGGACAAGGTCGGCGTGTTCGAAAAGCAGTATCCGGACGATGCGCCGCGCTTCCGTGCGCAACTCGCCACGATGCAGCAGCTTTTGCATTTCCGTGAGGATCGCTACAAACAGGTGAACGCGGAGCTCGACAATTTCGCGCATGCGATCGACCGAGCCAAGGCGATGTGGGACATGTCGCAAGCCGCGCAGCGCATGAACAAGGTCGCCGGTCAGCAGTCGGGCAACACGTTCGAGCAAATCAAGACCGACGCGTCGATCGATTCCGTCATGAAGTCCGTCAACATGGCATTCAGCCAGATGGAAACGGCTCTGCTCGACAACCCGGAAGTCAAGCAGGCGCAGCAGGCCGCGCTTGCACAAGACACGCAAACGGCGATCGCGACCGATCCGCGCGTGTCGTTGCCTTCGCAACGCCCGCAGCAGTAAAACGTACCACAACGACCTAGCGAGGAAACATGAAGAATATCGGGAAAATTCTCGGCGCCGCCGCGTTCATCGTGGTCATTGGCGTGGTTTGGCTTTTCCAGCAGGGCGGCCTGTCGAAGCTGACGGGCGGTCAGCAATCGGCCAGCATTCAGACTCAAGGTACGCCGAGCGGATTCGACGCGAGCTCCGCAGCAGCGGCTGTGGCACGGGCGCCGGCGGCCAATACGGTGGCCTTGCCTGGCGGTTATAAACCGGACTCGGACACGCTCAAGGCGATCACCAAGAACGGCCTCGTGAGGGTCTCTGTCCAGAACCCGAGCGCACCGTTCTACGACGACGAGAACGGCGGCCCGGCTCACGGCTTCAATGTCGATTTCGCCAAGTTGCTTTTCGCCGACCCATCCTTCAGTCCTGATGGGAAGCAGGTGCAGGTCGACATGCATCACGAGGTCGATACGTACGCGGGTGTGCCCAAGCAACTGCTTTCGAACGATACGGACGGCAATCATGGCGTCGATATCGCGATGGACGGTCTGACGTTCCAGGACAATCGTCCGGTTCAAGGGGTCGTGTACACGGTTCCCTACATCGATGACTTCGGCTACTCGCTGATCGTGCGCTCGGGTTCACCGATTCGCACGGCGGCAGATCTCGCAGGCAAGCGCGTTGGTATCCTCAAAGGCGATCCGGACGTACGCGCCTTCGTGACGAGCCAGTATCCGAACACGACGGTTGTCGAGGAAGACGATTCCGATCCCGCCTTCATCCAGAAGAGTGTGGACAGCGGTGCAGTGGACGCATTCATTTACGACTACCCGTTTGCGGTCGATTCGATCAAGGGCTCGGACCTGCGGTTTGCGATCACGAAGCTCGACGGCTCGAACATCGCTTACAAGATCGGCGTGCGCGCACAAGACCAGGAGCTGCTGATCTACTTGAATGCTGCGATCGCGAAGGTCAAGCAGTCGCCCGCCTATCTCGATCTGCTGCGCAAGTACTTCATCAGCAACCAGACGCAGACCAGGGCCGCGGGCGCCGGCGAGCACGCCTACACGGTGCGCCAGCGAGACACGCTCAACCTGATCGCGTCCAACCAGCTGGGCGACGGTCAGCGGTACCGTGAAATTCAGACCCGGAACAACATTCCGAATCCGAATTTGATCCTGGTCGGGCAGAAGCTGGTGATTCCGGCGCGCTGATTGTTTTCTCGGCTCAAGGAGGTGGCTACCTCACCTCGATCGAGGTAGCCGACTCCGAACCAAGCGCAAGCGGAAAAACTTTCCAACTCGGCGCGATCCAATTGCGCGTCGAACAACGCTGAAGTACTCAACGGCATGATCTTCGACGATTTCGATAGCTGGGATGGACTGAGCGGCCTGGGCGCATTTGCAACCATCTTCGGGTGGGGCGCCGTGGCGTACTTCGCGTACGCGTTCGGATACCAGAGTGGCGTGGGTGCGGCAAAGCCTTGCACCGGATCGACGCCGACGTGTGTTGTTCAGGAAAAGCAGGGTTGGTTTGGTATTGGCTACCACGTCGTCCAACCCCTTCAGGCGAGGCCGCCGAATGGCTCCGCACCCGTGAAAAAGCAGGGGTGAAGGGCGGAATTCATTCGCCATCCCGCTGGCAGACGGTGTCGCGTCGAAACGAATCCCCGGTTCGGCTGCGCCGATGCCTTACAGAGCCTAAGACTTACTACGACACGCAATATGACCAAAAAATCTCTCGTTTTCCGTTGGATCATCTGGGGGGCAGCCGCAGCAGTGACCATGGCGCATAGAGGCCTCGCGCGATCCTTCGAGCCAATCACGAGCCTGCGGCAAGTGGAGCTGGGTCTGGGGCCGAATATGCCAACGCAGTTCGAGCACTTTGCCTCCGGAATGCTGTACTTCTGGCTCGGATTACTGCTCGTTCCGGTAATCGCGATGCTCGAGGGCAGTGTCAAGCAGCATTACCAGAATCGGTCGCTTCCGAAGGATCAGTTCCTGGCGTGGTTGCTGGGCTGCGCTGCTATCCCGGTTGTTCTGCATCATTGGGCGAATTGGTCTCCGCTTTGGATGCTTTCTGCCGCGCTGGCCGACCTGAGTGTCCTTGCGTTCATGTCTGCACCGGCACGTGTGATCGACGTGACTCGCCGGCATCCGACGGGTATCGCGTTGTTCATCTCGCTGATCGTCTGGAACGCGTTCGGGCTGTCGTGGGGGCTTGGCCAGCACATTCGCCAGACGCAAACGAACGAAATCATCGCCATACAGTTGCTTGCCAGTCTGTCCGGACTGCTGGTTGCCTTGCTGATGTCGATTGCGTTCCGCAGGTTGAAGACGACAAGCCGTTACACGGACTTGGTGTTGAACGTCGGGATGTTTCTGGGGCTGTGCATGGTGATCGCCGCTGCGGCCTTGGCCCCGCATGCACCGGAAGTCTCTGTCAAGACTACGGCCGCCTCGGATTCCACTGTGCTACACCCGGAAGCGATCGGGTGCTTGATCCTTGGGCCAGACGGCAAAAAGCTGGATCTGAATCCCATCGGGAAGCTGCCGGGCAACGCGATTCTCTTACCGAAGGGCACGAGCTTTACGGCTGCTTGTCTTTCGCCAAAGTAACGTACCGACCAGTGGTCGGGATCTGAAGAAGGAGCCGAACTTGAAAAAGAGTGTTCTCGCGATTCTGACGTACGCAGCGTTTAGCTCAATGGCGCACGCCGGCGAGCCGTTTAGCACGAAGTACCAGATCGTCGTACCGCCGGCGCCGCAGTTCACCCCGACGAAGGTATGGGATGACGGCAAGTTCACGTACATCCAACTCCGCGCCCCGTATCACGGCGAGCTCCCGGTCGTATTCGAGCAGCTCGACGATGGGGAGTTCGCGGTCGTGGACGCCAGGTGGGACGAGAGAACGTCCCGCTTCGTGCTGCCGAAACTGATCGATCGCGTGGTACTGCGGCTCGAAGAGAAGCACGTCGAGATCGACCGTTCCTGACAGGAGAGTGGGACATGTCCACCATTTCGATTCAGACGAAGCTTTGGCACCGCCTGGCCGACGTCATTTCAGACATGGGAAGCCACCACCCGGCGTTCAAAGGAACGGCGGTAGGCCGCGATCTTGAGGTGCTGGGCAGTGCGATCAAGTATGGCGTTCCACCATACGAAGGTGCGAGTCTGAGCGCGCATCACCAACGGCTGGTCCATGAAGCGAAAGCCGTGGCCGAAAAGCATGGTGGCATCCGGACGGGACTCTCCCCGGTCGAGGGGTTCGTCGAGACTGCAGAGAAGCTGCTCGGCCTGTGGAGTGACCGCTGATCAACGCGGCGAGATTGCCAGGCGATTTCCCCAACCGCCCGGCGAGAATCTCACTCATCGTCACCGGCCGCTGGTGCTGAATCGGCGTCGTCGGCGGCAAGAGGCGGATCATTCTTCTCCGCCTCGCTGAGCCTGTCCATCAGCTCCTTGATCTTCAGGCGCGTCTCCTCTTTGAGATTGCCGTAGGCCGGGTCAGCCTCGAGCTCACGAACTGCCGTCACGAGACGGGGTGCGATTTTCTTCGTCACGCGCTTGACCAGTGCGCCCGGGAGGTCGCGCGGCCGCACGTGCTCCTTGCCATCCGTCGCGCGCTGCAGGAACGACAGCGCATTGGCCTTGTGCTTCCGGATCTGCTTGATCGCCTCAGTGCCGGAGATCTTCTCGTCGGCGACGATTTCGTGGATACCGCGATCGGCGCTTGCCAGCAGAAGCAAGCCTTCGATGTAGTAGGGGGTGAGTTCGCCTTGGCTGTCTTGCATCTCCACAGCGATCTCCTCCGGGGACATACCGTCGACGGTGTTCAGGCGGTGGGCGAGGATTGCCTTCTCGAGAACAGTCAGGGGCTCCTTGTCATTGCGCCGGATCACGCCGAGGTTGAGCGACTTGCTGTCGGCTTTGTCCGTAATGGTGACCGGGACGCGCTCGATGCGCGGCTTTCCTTCCGCCACGCGGTACTGGTTTGCCAGGAACACTGCCTCGAGGCGGCGGTGGCCGTCATGCAGGCAGATGATGTGCTGGCCGTCCTCGTAGATGAGGAAAACCGTCAGCGTCTGAGTCTCGTCGAAGCCGTCGCGGGCCATGTCGCGAGCCAGCTTTTCGATGCCGAGGCGGTACTTCTTGGTCTTGATGCGCGGGTTGAAGTTGTCGATCACCCGGATCTTCTCGATGAGCGGGCGATACAGGTCGGCAGACTTCGTACCCTCGAACGCTTTCTTCTTCACGCCGGACTGGAATGCGAGATCGACGTCCAGAGGGATGACAAGCTGCTCGCCCATCACCGGAGAATTGCCCTTCCGCTTGTTCATGTTCAGCTCCTGTAGGTTAGGCCAACTCGCAACGCACACGTCGCTGCGAGCCAGACAGATCCCATGCTAAACATCACAAACTCAGTTTCTAGGGGGCGCGCGCCGATTTCGCACCGACTACAGGGGGCTGGTTTCGGTTGTATGGCGTGATAGGCTTTCATTCAGTCGATTGAGTTCCCAGCAGGAAGAATCTCGCCGCTGAGACTCAAGTCATGTCGTCCGACTGCCGTAAATTACAGGACGGGAATTGATCGGGTCATCGAGCGGAACGGGCTGGCACGACGAGTCGCTTGCGTACGAGGGAACGGAGCTATATGGGAAGGTATCAAGCTGAATATGCGTGGGAAAAGATCAAGCGATTTGATCTGGTGCTTGCTGTCGAGGCCATGCTGGAATCCGAGGTCACGACCTTTTCCCGGCCGGTCGAAAACGGCGAGCTGGGCGTGGTGAACATTCAATTCACCAAGGATCCGGAATACCTGAAGGATGCCGGGGAGCACTTTGGGCGGTTGGAGTCGCTGCGGATTTTGTTCAAGGACGTCGCGCCGGAAGACCGATTCAACTTCCAGAGCAGCTTGGATGCGACTGATGCTCAGTACAACATCAACGTCAAATACAGGCTTCCGCTTCTCAGTGCAAAGTTTGTGCAAGAGAGCGAACGGACATTCCTGAAGCGCATGGCGCTGTTCGACCTCGGCTTCTTGCTCGGGCAGGCGCTCGATAGTGATTATTACCAAGGCCTACTGCTCAAGAAGTTCCCGGATCCACGGCACAAATGGGAGCGCGCCATTCGTAGCCGCGTTCCCTTCCTGGACAACGCAGCCCGGATCTACGTGCCGCCGCGTCCCAAACACGAACCGCTTCAAAACAGAAAGTACTTCGACCGATAAGGGCCGGTATGCTGCATCATCTCCACCACACGATCATCATCAGCGCGATCACGGCGCTTTCCGTACACGCTGCCGGGGCAGTCATATTCGGGGAGCGCGCGAAGCGTTTCCCGATCGGAGTCGTCCTCTCTGCGCTCTTTGTTGGCCCGTGGTGGGCAGCGTTATCTGCAGGAACGATGGCGCACCTGCTGGCCGTCATCATCGAGAATCTGTTTCGCCGTAAAAAGTCCCCGAAAGGCCTGCCTTTCGCGGCCGGCGCGGCGTGCCTTGCGTTGACCTTCGGCTTCAATATGACCTTGGAGCACGCGGCTGACGATGTGATGAAATCGATCAATCAGAGCAACGATGCAGCCTGGACCAAGATCTCCAGCAGCGGCGAAGCAGGGCAGATGGTGGCCGCTCACTACAAACCGTGCGTCGACGAGAAAACGGTCGTGACGCAGGGCTACGGCCGGTTCGCGACGATGACGCTGGAGCCGAAAAACGGCCCGAACCAATGCGAGATGGACGTTGTCGCCCTGGCAAGGGTTGAGGGCGGTGATGGCTTCGCGCGGGACGTTGCGGCGGTCATCGACAATCTGCCGAACAGCCTGCAGCTGTCCCCGGATGCGCAGGCGAAACTGGACAGTCTCACAAAGGACACGGCGGGCATCTAACACGCGGTTTTTCTGGACAACCTCGTAGGCCGACAGGTTCAGAATGTCCGCGGGCGCGTATTCATTTTTTGTAGCCATGAACGAAATTGAAGCTGTCGGCATGAGGCATCGATTGCAACTTAGCCGAGCATTTCTTTCATGCTCGATAGGTCCTGATACGCGTGCGTCACCGTGAGACCGGAGCTCCTCGATTTCGAGAACAACGCACTCATCGCCTCAGCTGGTGACTTCGGCTTTTTCAGCGGGATAGGATCGCCAACCCGAATGAATTCGCCCTGCGCTTGGACGCGCTCCGCGGCACATTCGATTCCACGCCAGTCTCCGACATCCTTTAGCTGCTTTTGGGCGACTTTCAGGAGGCGCTCGACCGCGTAGGCGCTCTGATACCACGTGCCGATCTGTTCCTTCGTCCAATCGGGGCGACCGCTGCCCACGCCAAGCACCGGAGCGATCGCACACGTCAGTGCGAGCCAGGATACTTCACGGGCGCCCAAGGCCTCGTAAATCAACATCGTCGCAAGCGATCTACTCTGGGCGCCCCAGTCTGTCGTGGCCGGCGCGTCGACCATCCCCTGATATCTGCTCCCCGGATATTCGCCGTTGGCGACGAGGATCATGTATCCGAGCGACACGACCGAGTAGGGCTGCAAGCCAGGCATGTTGGCTTTGACTGTAGCCCCCAGTTGTTCGGCAAGGCTCAAGGCACGTTGCCGCTCGTCTACTAGGACTTCGTTATCTTCCGTGTCTCCCTCATACCGCAGAGGCAAGCACTCGCTGATGGCCTGATCGACGAACCCATCGAGCGCCGAGGAGTTGATGTTGTCCAGTACAGCCGCCATCAATCTGTCGATACCCGCCCGCGTTCCCGCTGCGGCTTCGACTTCGGCCTTCCGCGTGGAAAGCATGTGCTCAACCGCGTCATGCCAGCGATTGCCCAGCGCAGGAACGCCAAGTTCGGAGCGAACCTCATCGAGCAACGCCGTGCCCAACGTGAAAGTCTCAAATAGAGACTCTTCGTCCAGCGTGCGTTGCTGTTCGTGCGCATCGAACGAGGTCATCGCGAGATAGGTCTGCCCGCGTTCCGAAAATTCGGTCGCCCCTGCCAGCTGACAACCCGTCTCAACACGATACAGGCCGATGGTGGCAGGCCATTGGTCGTGATGCCACAGCGTCTTCAGCAGATCGCTTTCCTGTCCGTCTTTCAGTCGTTGAAGGCGGTAGCGCTCGATGAACCAGACGGGTTCGGACACCAGGGTGCCCACCGCACGACTTGCGGCGGGCGGCACGACGTCACCGCACAGCAAGCTCGCGAGGGCCGCATAGGCATCTGCTCCATCCGGGTCGAATACTCGCGGAATCATGCCGCCGAGTTTTTCAGCGACGATACAGCAACCTAGCACCTCGGTCTGCTGGGTGACGATCCACTTCACCTGCCATTGCTGCTGCCCGCCAATCGACGCGGCCAGATCACCACTGACCAGTGCGTCGGTCAGAGGCTGGCACGCTGCGGGCATGAGCGAATCGATCATGAACGAATCAACGGCATCTGACTCGTTTCCCAGCTTGCCTGCTTGCCGAAGGTCCTCAGCGAAGTCTTCCGGCAGCATTTCGATTTGCGCGACGAGCTTTGACCACAGGAAGACTCGGCGATCAGGATAGATCGCCCACTTGTACGCCGGGATGCCCCTCTCAAGCAGGCGTGGGGTCTCTTCCGGCCAGGGCTCACGATGGTTCATGAGATCCCCCATCTCGTCGTAGAAAAAACCCTTCTTGGCGGCGTCTTCGATGGTGCGCCGCATCTTTTCTTCGAGACTGATTCCCGTCACGGCCAGTTCGTCCAGATGTAGCTTGGCAACAAGTCGCCGAGCCAGCAGCAGGTCGATGCCGTAGCGAACGAACATGCGCCACGCGACGCCTCTCGCAATTTTCTCCAGGCTCACTGAGCCGTCCGGTACCGAGAACGACGCGGTCGCTTCGTGCTGCGCGTCGTGCAGGCTGTTGTAGCCCAGCACGATGGCCAGCGAATTCTGAGCCTGCATCAGGGATTGATCACCGAGCGGCCATATTTTTCGCAGCGCCTTGGCGATCTTTGTGTACGAGCCATGCTCGAAGTCGGCATGAAGCAACGGGGTACGCATATCAACTCCTTCCGTAGCGCGGATCAGATTTCAGTGGCTGGCTCACCGTTATGCGCTACGCAGGGTTGTGTGCGTCTAACGGAATGGGGTGTTGCGTCTCACGGCACTGCCTTTGCCATTACCAGCGGCACGATCGAGATAGACCGATCCGAACAAGATACCGCTGGCCTTCGCGTTGCGTCAACCGCAGAATCTGGTTTTATGCTTCAATGTCGTGAGCCGTCATCAACCGCGTATTCCGGATACCCGATTCTTCGCATCTCCAGGTGAAGTGACCGAACTATGGAGCATCCTGCCGACACCGCCCCGCGCTTCACGAAGTGGCACTGTCACTTCGAACTCGACTACCTGCTCGCCCAGTCCGACGCCATGCTCGCCAAGATGCTCAAGGGCGGAACTCCGGTCGAAATTCGGGTCCGGCTCATCTGCATGAAGGCGTCCGGAAAGCGTTTCCTGATCGTGGGCGAATGTGATCACATCGGCCACGATGGGAAGTGCGCAGGACACCCCGGCAGCGACGGGGAACAATTCGATTGAGGAGGCTGGCAGCGGCTGGTAGCCAAGCGTTCGAAACGACTGACCGGTCTCTGATCTACCGCACCAGGATTTTGTCGGGCCGACGGCACTGCCACCGGCCCGAGTCGTTTCAGTCGTCGATGTAGGGGATCTCGAAGCCTTCCCACTCGGCAGACTTGCGCATGAGCCACACGCGCCGCGTGTAGTTGAGCAGGTCGTACTGGGCCGGATTCCCGGGGTAGATGTCGCTTTCGTCGAGCGCGAGCATCCGTTCGACTCCGGTCATGCTCGAGTCGGCCCGCATAGCGGCTGCCTTGCGCGCCTTCGCTGCGGCGATACGGTCTTCACCGTGCACCACGATGATCGGGTTGATCGGGGCGCCCCAGCCGCCGAAAAGCACCTCATGGCGCTTGGCCGGCACCGGGCGATCGACGGCATAGCGAAGTCCCGCGCCATTAGGCGACAGGCCGGTGGTCAGCTCCCAGGCCGGCCACTCCCCATGTTTGAGTGTCCAGATCGGCGACTGGTCGGCCAGCTCAAGGAACTTGCGGCCGTTGAAGCTCTCGTCATCGAGCAACATCGTCATGATCTCTTCCGCAACGGAATTCGTCCCGACCAGCGCGTAGAGGCACTGGTTCACGACCATGCTGGTGTTGCCGGGAGCCCCGCCAGTACCGTTCAACATACTGCCAAGGGTCGTCGGCCCGCCCAGGACGACATTCCGGACCTCCGGCTCTTCGACGAGCTCATAGTGCGGATAGGAGTGGGAGGTCGGGGGCCGGAAGCGCAGAGGTCGCTTGTCGTTCATGATCCGCAGCAGCAGCGCGGATTTGCTCGGGGCTGAGGGGTTAACGTGGCCGCTGCCGGGCAGGCCGCCGGACTTGACCACGCGTGCGTGAAGATCGAGCGCCTTCGCGATTGCGTCGCGCGAAAGCTTGATCCCGGGAATCGAGGCTTCCAGATCCTCGCGGCGAGCGAGGAGGTTTTCGACGACAAGGTCGACGTCTTTCGGGCTATATGGCATGGTGAAACACCTGTTTCTGAAGAGGGCACGCCACATTGGGAATGTGCACCCCTCAACGATACCGGCGCCACCGTGGCGAACAAGCTCGATTCGGATCCTAAAGCGACACATTTCTGCGCCATCTCCGGCTCAGGATCCTCCTTTCAGGACTTCCTTCGCTTCGGCAATTGGGGTACGTAGTCAGCGATCGCGCGAACATGCTTGCCGTGGTGCGACGACGGCCAGAGCCCGAGCTTAGCGAGGCCCTGAACATAGTAGCGAAGCACGTCGTCAACGCACATGCCGGTATCGACCCGGAACATCGCCTCGTGGAAGCGCGAGAGGAAGTCGAAGTCGTGATGATGCTCGCCCGCCGACGTCTCGGGGTGTGCGTATTCATGCACCAACAGGGATACCAGCCAGGCTGCACCACGCTGGCGGATCCCGAGGAGGGATTCGCGTGCTACGGCGATGAACGTTGATCCGTCCGTCCACGCTTCCTTGGTGTCTGAGAGGCCGGCAACGATCTTCCGCGGCTCGGTACGCCAGTCGCTGCCCGGGTAGACGACGCGCTGGACTCGATGGTTGATCGAACGTAGGCACTCGAGTACGAGGCGCTCCTCTTTGCCGAGATCCTCGTCGTCGACGAATGACGCGGTATCGTTCAGCTGCTCGACGAAGTGGAAAAACGGTACGACCTTGATCGGCGCGTCGCCATCCCAGCTAAGGTGAAGCTTCGTTCGTAGCTTTGTGAGGACACGCGGGAGATTGTCGTCGGCCGCAGCAGCATTGGCGATCGTCAGCAGCTTCGGCATGACGACTTTCGCCAGTCCCTCGCGCTCAACCCGCTCGGCAATGCCCGTGTGGCGGCCATCGAAGAGAGTGAAACACCGGCCGGCCAAACCTTCTTCCGGCGAAACGAGTTTCCCGAAAATATCGGGAATAAACCGCAGTTTGAAGATGGCTTTGACAGTTTTCCCATCCAGATTGGCAGGAGAAAAGTAGATGTCGCGGAGGAGGGCGGCGGCCTCGTTGTCATTGAGCTTTTTCACGCGCGTGAGCTGAAAGGCAAATCTCTCACGCACGACCATGTCGATCGTCTGCCACACTTGGCACCGATCCTCAAGCACGCTGTTGCGAGCAAGGTTGACCGCTAGGGGCACGTTCGACGTGATTGCCCCGCCGATGCCGTATCGATGGCTCGGATAGCTGTTGACTAGGATCCCGCGGTTGTAGACTCGCAACTCGTGCGACTCCCGATCGAAGCGATATCGCGCATGCTCGTCTTGGAGATCCCACTTCGCGTCGGCCGGAAGCGTATTGATCTGTTGTCCGTTGACGTAGATCGGAATCGGAGCGTACCGGACAATCTGGCCCAGTTCGCCTCCCGGCCCAACGGGAAAGCCCTCATCGTCCCGAGTGCTACCGACGAAGTACGTCCGAAGGGAGTAGTCGCTCGTTTGGAATCCAACCTTGAAATTGTAGAACTGGCCCGTGATGCGGCAGCCGGCGTACGGCTCGGCGTGCTCAACCAGGTCGTAGCCAGATTCAATGGATTCGTCTTCCAGATCGACGCGCATTTCGAATTGACCGCTGCGCCATACGGTCGATGCATAGGACATGATCTGGCCGCGGCCGCACCTGAAACGACCGTAAAGAGCGTCGCCGTTGACGTGCGGCGTACCGAAGGTCTCGAAGAACTGCTCGATTTCGTCCCGAGACTGGAACCCCTTGCCGTCATCGACGAATTCGAACGCTCCCTTGGCATCGACGGTCAGGTCAATGCGGGTCGCGCCGGCGTCGATACTGTTCATCACGAGCTCGGCGACAGCTTTCGGCAGACTGCCAGACTGCTCATGGATGAGCGTCTTGATGATGGAAGAGTGGATCTTGAACGCGCGGCGCTGGGCTCCGGTCGGCGCGGTGGAAGGGCTCATAACTGATTGCGTGCTTGTTCTCAGAAGCTACAGACGATACCAGCCTGACTCGGATCAGCAACGGCGATTGGTGAGCTGAAATTGGGGGGATTCGGTGTTTGATGGACTGCCCAAGTGACGAGAGCCTCATAATTCAGAATCCGGATCAGATAGCGATCGGGAAGAAGTTGGGGACATACCGGTCGATTTGGAGGGTGCCGTGTCAGACGAAGCAATCATCGCAGCAACGACGCAGGTCGTGTACGCAAGTGAAATTAGCGAAAGTGACTGGTCCGCCGTGAAGCAACGTCACGTCGTGGGCCAATTTAAGGCTGCATGTTGTAACGCAGCAATGGTCCCCAAGACGAGCCTTGGTGGGCTCCGTTTCTTCGCGCATGCGTCCGGGGAATGTGGAAACGCACCGGAGTCGGTGTGGCACGAAGAAACGAAAGCCAGCGTCTTTGACGCCTTCGCGTCTGTGGCCTCATTGGCGTCAGTCGAGTCGCCGGGGCGCGGCGCCGTCGGTCGATGGATTGCGGACGTGCATGTTCGCGTCGGCAATAGGCAGATTGCAATCGAGATTCAACATTCGCAGCAGACATTGGCCGAATATCTCCGCAGGCAACGTCGTTACCGCGATGGCGGCTGGGAGTGCTACTGGTTGTTGTATAGGCCAAGATTTTTCACCCTAGCCAAGGCAGTTGCAACGCGAGTCATCAAAGAGCGATACGGCGGTCGCTGGCCGGACCCGAGTCCCAAGGGCTTCGGATTGCCCGAACTCCCTTTTGCGTTGATCGAAAATCAGGGTAGCCAGATTGTCATGGGCCCGGACTTGAGCATTGACCTTCTTCCTTGGGCGCAGGCGATTAAAGATCAAAGGTACCGGTACGAAGAAGGGCGGTGGATCGTCGCCGATGTCTAGCAGATGCACAAGAATGCAACCGCACGTGTTGGCCCCGAAGCTCACAAAAAAGTTCGTGCTCCCTTGCGATCCAATCCGGATTCCGTCAACGCGACTGCATCGAGGGCTAGGCGACAGCGAACTCGTCGATCTCCACGATGGCCTGATTCTTTCCGGAAAGAAGTCGGACTTCATGATGGGAATTCTGGCTTCCCGGCGCATCCGGAACACGGCGGCACTCGATGTGATTCTGCCGGCTCGCCAGCACGCTCAGAGACGAGGCACCGTAGATGCGCGTATCGAAGCCCGGTTGGGCTTTGCGGAGTTCCGCGCCGACATGCGACAGGTTCACCCAGCTGCCATCTTTCGCCGCGGCGCGCACGGCGCTCGCAAAGAGCCCCTGAATGTCGGCCTTGACCAGCGGCGTTACAATGGGCGGCTCCGCCGGCGTCCGCAGGTCCTCGACCCACGTGAACGTGTCGCAAGCAGCTACGAACGCCTCGCAAGCCTTGCGCTCGCCGAAGCCGTAGACGGCTTTGCCTGACTCGCGCAGGCGAGTCGCGAGGCGCGTGAAGTCGCTATCGCTAGAGACGATGCAGAAGCCGTCGACATTCTCGGTGTAGAGAGTGTCCATAGCGTCGATGATCAGCGCCGAGTCGGTAGCGTTCTTGCCCGAGCAGTACGCGAACTGCTGCACCGGCTGGATCGCGTTGCGGTGGAGCTGGGATTTCCAGCTACCGAGGTTCGAGGTGGTCCAGTCGCCGAACGCGCGACGGATGATCACCTTGCCGAACTTCGACGCGGCCTTGATCACTTCGGTAATGACCGATGCGGATGCATTGTCTGCGTCGATCAGCAGGGCGAGGCGGGGTTGGTTGGTGTCGTGCATGTTGGTTCCGTTCGTCATGGAATCCACGATACCTGGGGCCGTTCACGTTTCAAGGCCGTGCGCGGCGCGAGCAGACGAGATGTATCATCCGGGTGTCAACACATCCGGACAAGAAGCATGAAGAACGAGAACGGCGGTCGGCGTCAGCGGGACATGACTCCAGGCCCGTTCAGTTGGCACCACACCTCACGACGCTTTGTCGGGTACTTCATCTTCTGCTTGATCGCGGGCGGCGCGCTGCTGTTCTGCCTATGGTTCAAACACCGCTTCTGGAATGAACCGTTAGGCTTCGACGGGATCATCTTGTGGTTCGCGATCGTGCTGATCATTGTGGGTCCAATACGGATCGGACTTCTACGATTGATGGAGAGTGGGTTCGACCGCAAGCGATAGCTTGGACTGCCGGGCAGCCTTGCTGGCCGGGAATGCCGATTTCACCCAATTCCAATACCTCGCCCAAGTGGTCCACGGGCGTCAGATTGACGCCTTCAGGCGGCTGCAAGCGCCAGAGCCTGCTGTTGCGGGTCGAGCATCTTCGGGTAGGGCCTTGCCTCAGCGAATGTCCGCTCAAGCAGTCGCTTCTCCCCTGGCCGACCGATACTGAAAACGTAGCAGTGGTTGCCAGGGTGCTTGACGCGAGCGAATGCCCCACTGGATAGGACCTCGTCGATCCATTCCGCCGGCGCCTGTCCGAATCGTCGCTCCGGAGCACCAAGCCGCACCAGATTCCTTTCCGCTCCCTGGGCGCCTTGCTCCTGACGGCGAATCTTCGAGATCGCGCGGGGGGCTGAGCACATGCCCACTCGCGGACAGATGCAGGACGCGGGAGGCCGACCGCCCGACGTAGCGGGCGCTACCTGCTTGGTAGATGATGCCGACGTGCCCTGGCATGACAACCCGCCCGGCAGCGGTGTGTCGTGGCACCGGATCGGAGTAGGCAATCACGCCCTTGATCTGCGGCTTGGACTGCTGGAGCGCAACAAATGCCCGTTTGAGGAAGTACGTCTCCCCGTTGTACGGGACGTTGTCCAGCAAGATGAAGCGACCGAGATCAACACCGGCGGACGGGGCCAGGCCGGTGTACTTCGGGATTGCCGCGTTGTTCATGGGCACGCTGAACACGCAAACTCCCACGAGCTCCGTGCCGCGGAACAGGCCCGCGCGCTCGACCGCGGCGGGATAGCTGGCCGAGTAGTGGTGTTCGACGACAAACTGTTTCGCGACGGAATCGCTGATCAGGTCGACGGCGTAGTCCTGTTTCCGGAAACCTTCGTCCCGGTCGACGCGCCAGTAGTCTCGGCCGAGGCGCCAACGTTGGACAGGGCATGCGTTCGTGGTGATCTGCATCGACATTTCCGCCTCGATCAAGCAGCCGTTTGGGTGAACAGCCGCTCGTGGCCGAAGTTGGCGCGAACCAGAGCCTCCGCCTGGACTGGGGAGACACTGTTGCCGCACATGCGAATCCGCGCAGTGATCGAAAGCGGGATGCGCGGGATGTCGCGCGGATCGCCGGGCACCTGAACGCCGTCTACAAACAGCAGCTTCGGATCGGGGATCTCATGGATGATGTAGCTATCTGGGAACGCCTGCCCTCGGTAGAGCTCGCGATCCTTCAACATACGCAGCGTGATGTCGACGAGAACCCACCAGGCGCCGTCGTGAAGCATCATCACCATGTCGGCGTCTTCAGTGAATTCGTCCGGAAGATGCTCGCGCAGCAGCGCAGCGCACATGCGGGCCTTCGCGCGGTGCTCATCCGGCAGGCAGGCAGCCGGGACCTTCACGGCCTGCACAAGTCCCATGCGGGCCTTGGTCGGCAACGTGTGCATCGGGGCGCCGATGTCCTGCCACTGGCCGCCCGAGCTGTAGTACTTGATCAGATAGGCCGTGATAAGGCGCTGATTGGCACCTTTTGACGCGATCGTCGACAGCGGAGCAGTTGCGGGGCGGCCGCCGTTATCCTCCCAGAAGCCGCCGTTTGCCTGCTCGAAGAAAGCGGTGGCCAGTGCCTGCTCACCGCGATGCGCGCCAGTGATGGTCGGCAGCGGATGAGCCGGCGTGCTGCCGGCGCGCTCGCCGTGATGGGTTACATGCATCAAGTGCGCCGACACGATGCCGAGCGGGGCTGATCCGCCGGGCCGCTTCACGAAGCTGTTGGCCGTGACGGTCGGCATCGGCTCGTCCATCGATGCGCCGGAGCTGCCGGTACGGAACTTCGTGATGTGCGCGGCGACGATCGCCTGCTTTACCCCGCCGGCTACAGCAGTGCCGAGCGGGGCGGTGATCTCCTGCGTGCGTGGCCGCTGGCCCGGGCGCTCGCCGTAGCCGACCGTGATCAGGTGCGCGCTCGCCAGTGCGTGCTGATTCCCGCCAGCCGACACGGTCGACAGCGGCTGCTCGACGCTATCGGCGCCGAGATGCGCCTCGCTCGTGCCGCGCAGTTTCACCATCGTCGGCGCGACGACGGAAAAGTGGCCGCCTTTGACCTGCGCGCAGATCGTTCGCAGGGGCTCGTCGGCGCGCATCGTCCGCTGGTTGCTGGCGTTTGCGTGCTCGTTGACAAAGGGCGCCGCCACGGCGTCGCCGGATGGGACGATAAACGGATTCGGGCTCGCGAGCACGTGGCGCCACATTCCCTTGGCGACGCGGCGCAGTGTGTTGCGCACGAGCTCCTTCTGTCGGCCGAAGATGCTTGGAGCGCTGATGCTGAAATCGATGCACTCGGCAGCCGTGCGGTAGGGGGCAAGCATACCGGCGAGGACTTCGCGCGAGGCTGGTTCACCATGCGTTGGCTCGGGGAACACGATGGGCAGGCCGTCACGCCGTCCAACGATGAACAGGCGCTTTCGAAGCGTAGGCGCTCCGTTGTCGCACGCGCGCAGTTCCCGCCAATCGACAGTGTAGCCAAGGCCGGATACAAGCCGCTTTGCGTCGGGGCTGTCGAGTTCGATCCCGAGTGCTTCGCATGCCTCGGCTAGTGCGGGATGTGTCGCGTCGACGCCACTGGTAATCATTCCGATGAACGCGCGGAATGTCTCGCCCTTCTTGGACGGGTCCGGCACCCAGATCCCCGGAGACACCTCGATCAAATCCCCCCATGTCACAAATTCTTCGACGTTTTCGATCATGAACGTCCGCGGCGACGTTGTCAGGAGCCATCGCAACGTGACCCAGGCCAGCCCGCGGATGTTTTTGGAGACCGGCGTGCTGCCCTTCGCCTTCGAGAAGTGCTTGCAGTCCGGCGACAACCACACAAGGCCGACCGGGCGATTCTGCGTGACCTCGATAGGATCGACGTCCCACACGGATTCGCACAGGTGCTTTGTGTACGGGTGGTTCAGTGCGTGCATCGCGAGCGCTTCGGGATCGTGGTTGATCGCGATGTCGACGGGGCGTCCGAATGCGGCTTCCAGCCCGGTGCTGGTGCCGCCACCTCCAGCGAAGTTATCGATGATCAACTCGTTCCCGAGATCCAGCGGCAAGGTAAAGGCATCGCGCTTCATTTTTTCGTGGTCCTTTGTTCTTAGGCTCGATGGCCTTGAAACCACGATAACAAGCGAGCCTTCTGAAACAAGAGGGGACGAGCGCCGAGTATTTCTGCCTCACATTGACGTCAATTTCCCAGCAGGAAGTTCTTGCCGGTTCCATCTGTTGAGTACCTTTCCCCCCTCGAATAGCGGCTGTTTGACGATTGTTTGGAATCTGGATGGTGGGTAAGGTGGCATCTTCCGGAAATTATTTTTTGGGATGTCCAGAATGAAGAAGCTCATCGTTTTCGCTGCTGCCATCGGCATGTTCTCGGCGGCTCATGCGCAATATGTGTCCAAGCCGCCCGTTTTGGCGCCAACTCAAGGTGCCCATTGCAATGTCGGCTCCGGGCCGTTTCCCTTGATGGCATACGATGCAAATGGCCATTCGATGCAGTGCACGAACACTGGGACGAACGACGCGGGATCGTGGCAGTACGTCGCTGAAAGTGACGTCGATCGCGTCACTCGAAAGCTTGACCAACTGAATGCCACGGATACGCAAATTCTCGCGAAGCTCACGGAGCTGCTCGCAGTCCAACGCGCCAACGTCCAGAAGTAAATCAACCGGGGGCATCTGCGATGGTCGATTTCAGAGCCGAGGCAGAACGTGACCTGTCGCCGAATTTCCTGAGTGGAAGTTTGCAGGGTGCATCCGAAGTATGGCGGCGGATTTGCCGACCGATCACCCGCCGCGCGGCGCGAGGCCGAGCGCTTGCCTTCCTCGATGGTGTGTTGGCTGATCGGCGGCGCGGATCGGACACGGCAGCCCTCGTACTTCCGGAAAAGAATTCGCCGAGCAACGATGACCAGATGGTTATCGCCGATTTTGGCCATCGCCCCGAGCGGGTCCCCCAGTGTCCGTCCATCCGTAATGCTCAGATCCTGAGCATGAACGTCCGTGAGGAAATTTCATGAAAAATCAGATCGTGGCTTCCACTGCCGCAGTCCTGCTTTTGTTCGCTGCCGGCTCCGCCAACGCTGATCCGCTCGGTGTGATCGACGCGCCGAGCCAGATCGTGCCGGCGGTGGCCGCGCCGGCCAACGGATACGATGTCGTGGTGATGCGGCGAGACGCTCGCGGCGCGATCAGCGATTTTGGCGAGCGGCAGACGCACGGCGAGTCCGTGAATTTCGGCGAGCAGTTCAACTATCTGGTTGCCACGAATGGTCCGCGCGACGGGCTCGACGGGTACCGGAAGATGGCGGTCAGCGACATCCAGTCGATGCCGTTCGGCCTCACGACGTTCCGCCTCCAACTGGAGGAAAAGGATTCCGGCAGCGAACTCACGGTCAATCGGCGAGTGTGGCTGAACGCCGGCGAGGATACCGCTGTCGTGCATGGGCTCAACGGCCAGGACTATCTGGTCAAGCTGCGCCGCGTCGACGGCTGATTCGCACGACCTCGCGATGACTAATTCTCTCCCGAAAGCCATACCCGACGGTCGGAAGACGGATCAGGACCGTCTTCGGCAACTCGCGAAGATCGAATCGACGATTCGACTCTCTCGGCAGTTGGCATCGCATCCAATCAAGCTTGGCCCGGCGGGCTATACGGCTCTTTTTGCGGCTGTTCTGTACGCCGTGCTGGTGAACGCCCTCGAGGCGAGCCTGGATCACACCCGGTGGCACGTCAGTGGCGACGTGGGCATCCTCATCAGCGGGGCGGCCGCCATTCTGGCGGGCGTGGTCGCCTATCGACGGTCCCCGTACAAGACGTATACCGGAAGGGTATATGGGTTGCTCGCGGAGTACGAGCCGGTCGACGCCGAAGGCTTCCGCTTGATTCAGGGTCAAGCCGAGAGCGGCTCTCTGAACTCGGACGACATTCTCCAATGGGTCGGATGGGAGCGCCAGGAGATCCGCAGACGATCCGGCCAGACCGAAACGCTCAGCCAAGACACGGCCGCTCGACTGGAATTCATTCGGAAACGCCTCTAACCCCTGGACCGGATGGTAATCCGGCCCAACTAAACGCACCGGGTACCCGGTCAGGAAGCCGGTAGCCAATCAGGCCCGCCGATGCGGACCGGGAACTTCTGAGCAGGAAATCGCTGATGAAACGAGTATTGCTGTTGGCCCCGATCTTTGCCGCACTCTCCGGTTGCGGTATTGCTGCGGCACCGTGTCGAATCACGTCAGCCGGCCTCGATATGATCCCACTGGTTGGGCACGTTCTGGCCGCCCCGAGCAACGCTTGCGCGGCCGTAATCGATTGAGGACTGCCCCATGATCCGGCGTATCTTCCGAGCGCTCGACCTGAGCTTCTGTTTCACACAGCGTGCACGGGATGCTCAACTCGCGAGCGTCACGACCGGGATTTCCGTCTCGCTCATGTATGACGGTGGGCTGGAGGTTCAGGCCGACGATCTTGTTCCCGCTTTCCGGAAAGGACAGCCGAAAGTCGAAACCCTCTACGTCGTCGGCCGAATCCTGGAGGGAACTGGCGGCGCATTCAACGCCTTCCACGCGATGTATGACCCCAAGGCCGACTCATGGATGACGCGAGCCAACGGTGTGAGCCGCAAACGTGGGTGCGACGATTTGTGGCTCCAGATCGAAGAATACGAGGATGCGTATCGCGCGGCGGTGGGGCGAATGCGAAAGCGCGCAGCGTTCGGCACAGACACGTGACGACAAGGGCTGCCATCGGGCATTTCAGCGACCGGTATCGGAAACTGTGGGATCTGACGCTGCCCCATAGAACGGTACCTGAGTCCCCTTGAAATCCGGCTTCTGTCTGCCAGCATGGTTCCGACCAATCGAGGCGCGGCTTTTTCAGGCTGTTCCCGGTTCAATCCTGACAGGAACCATCCGTGGCCAAAGCAAAGACCGTCTATAGCTGTACCGAGTGCGGGGCAACCGCCCCCAAGTGGCAAGGCCAGTGTCCCGGGTGTAGCACGTGGAACACGCTTGTCGAAACTGCTGCCGACACCGGATCTGGATCGCACCGCTTCCAGTCCCTCGCAAAGAGCGCCCCGGTCCAAAAGCTGGCGGACATCGAAGCGACTGACGTGCCGCGATTCTCGACTGGCGTCGGCGAATTTGACCGCGTCCTCGGTGGCGGCCTGGTGGCTGGCGGCGTGGTGCTGATTGGCGGCGATCCGGGCATTGGGAAATCGACTCTTCTGCTGCAGTCCCTCGGCGCGATCGCTGGCGAGCGCAAGACGCTCTACGTGAGCGGTGAAGAATCGGCAGCGCAAATCGCCCTCCGCGCTCAGCGCTTGTCGCTGCTCGAGGACGATTCGAAGGCCAGTGACCTTCAGCTACTCGCCGAAATTCAACTGGAGCGTATCCAGGCGACGATCGAGGCTGAAAAGCCCGACGTGGCAGTGATCGATTCGATCCAGACGATCTATTCGGAGGCGCTGACCTCCGCACCGGGGTCAGTGGCCCAGGTTCGTGAGTGTGCGGCGCAGCTCACGCGGATCGCCAAACAGTCCGGTACCGCGATCATCATGGTTGGTCACGTGACGAAAGAGGGCAACCTGGCGGGGCCGCGCGTGCTCGAGCACATTGTTGATACGGTGCTGTATTTCGAAGGCGATACCCATTCGTCTTTCCGGCTCGTCCGGGCGTTCAAGAACCGCTTCGGCGCAGTGAACGAGCTCGGCGTGTTCGCCATGACGGAAAAGGGACTGCGAGGCGTGGCGAACCCGTCGGCGCTGTTTCTGTCTCGTCACGATCAGACGGTTCCGGGTTCCTGCGTGATGGTCACGCAGGAGGGAACGAGACCGCTTCTCGTGGAAATTCAGGCGCTGGTCGATGGCACTCACTCCCCGAATCCGCGGCGCCTCGCTGTCGGCCTCGAGCAGAACCGGCTCGCGATGCTGCTGGCGGTGCTACACCGGCACGCGGGCGTCGCATGCTTCGATCAGGACGTGTTTCTCAATGCCGTTGGTGGAGTGAAGATCACCGAGCCGGCCGCGGATCTTGCCGTGCTGCTCTCGATCCACTCGTCCATGCGAAACAAGGCGATGCCGAAGGGGCTGATCGCCTTTGGAGAGGTCGGCCTGGCGGGCGAAATTCGTCCGTCACCGCGCGGACAGGAACGCTTGAAGGAGGCTGCGAAACTCGGTTTCTCGGTGGCGCTAATCCCCAAGGCGAACGCCCCGAAACAACCTATTGATGGGCTTACTGTGGTCGCGGTCGACCGGATTGAGGAGGCGATCGACAAGGTCAAGGGGCTGGAATAGTGGGGGCAGGGGGATTCGGAACTATCTTGAATGCTTTTCGGAAACAAGTTGAAAGATCAACCGCTGGACCGTACTGGGCATAGCTCGGCAAGCCAAAGTCAGAGTTGATTTCTTGTACGGACGCCTCCAGTATTTCGAATCGCGGGTCAAGCTTGGGCGTTGTAGGCCGATAAACGGATGAATGTGGCGGGGATGCAAAGCATGAAAGGCGTCGGAGAGTTGAAAAAGAAGGGAAGCGACGGCCAAGTGCCTGGCTGGACGCTGTTGGTCGGTTTGCTGGGCTGGGTCGTTGCGCCGATGATTTTGGTGGCATGCCAAGATCATGCCCTCTCGTGGAAGGTTGGGATTCCGGCTTCGATCGCCGCGATCGCCATTGGCGCGTTTCTGGAGCGATGGCTGGATCGCAAGTACCAACCGGCGTGCGAGCGCGGTTAGCTATGGTGATTTCCTGGCTCGAGTGTTTTGCGAAGCGGCGCTACATTGACGCATGGACCTGATCGAACCGAAAATTCGCCCCGTATGCGATGCGCTGAATGCCATCGCGGACGTCCGCACGCTCTGGTCATGCGAGGGCCATGCTTCACGGCCTTCTCGCCCCTATGTCGTGTTCGAGGCGCCAGAGACGATCGCTCTGCAGATCCACCGAATGATCGGGGATGGGCATGCCGGCGGCGCGCTGAATTACTGGTGGAACATGACGGCAAACTTCCGGGAAAATGGCCAGCTACAGTGGCTCATCGAAGCGCCGACGATTCCGGGCTGGCATTACCTACCGATCGCCAGGCGAAGGATCGACGCGGAGTTGCGAACGTTCGCCTCGCTGCTAAATGATCGCCAGTGGGCGTGATCGAGATTGGGGAAATCAGGTGACCAGCGCCATGATCAAGTCTCTCCCCCTGTATAATCGACAGCGTTGGCTCTCTCTCGGCCTGGCGGTCATCATTGCCGTCAGCATCCCCATCGTCATGAGGCTCGAACCGAAGTGCTCACCTCAATTGCCGATCGCCGGCGCAGTCGCGTTCGTCCTGTGCATCCGGGCGGCACGAGGATATACGCTTCGCGCGAGGAAGAAGTAATCTGCCTGCCCGGCTAGACCAGCAGGTTGTAGCTTTCGTGCGAGAGGAACTTCAGAGGCTTGAGAGATGCTGCGTCGACCAGCAGGCGGTATCGCAAACCCAGCGGGATCGAAAAATCGCCGCGTCGGGACGTCAGCATCTTCCCGCCAAGAGTAAGGGGATGTGCTCCCTGCTTGAGTCTGCCTAGAACCTCCAACGCACGCTCGAGAACGGCCGGCAGATGCATTGCTGCGCTCAGATCGATCGGCGCGTTCGCGGCGGCCGCGACGAGTTTTGAGCGGTGCGCAGCAGCTTTCTCCGCGGCGCGGCGCGATTCATCCGCGATCGCAGCACGCCGTGCATCGACTTCGGCCGCCGCCATGGCCACTGCTTCGGCGTGACGGTCTCGGCGTGCCTCAGCGGCCTTTGCCGCCATCAGTGCAGGACGTGCCTCGTTTGCGCATCGATGGCAGAACTTCCCCAAGCCGGAATGGCCGCATTCGAATCGTTTTTTCATGGCTGAATGTGTGTGGCTGCGTTACTCGCTCTCTACGGTGGCGAGCCACGCCATCTCACGCGCCTTGTCTACAGCGGCATCCATTTTCGGCGCAGTGTCTCGATCGATCCACCGCTGTACGTTCTCGTGCCACGTCTCGATCGCATACCATTTCACCTTGCATGCGCTTCGCTCAACCACCCGGACGGGATGCGGGCAGGTCTCATTCTGCGGCAGGAACAGCACGAGCTCCGAAGTGGCCGGCATCATCGACCTTTCCTCGTGGAATATGTACGCGAAGTGGGGTATGGCAGGCTCGTCCTGCACTGGCGCCGGTTCGACTTCAGGCGTACCACCTGCAGGAGAACTCGCCGGGAATCCATGCAGAACCAATATGCGAGCCAGAGCAGCCAGCGGGGAAAGCGTTACCTGGTTTGGTTCAGACAGCGGGATGTTTCCGGAAAGTAGTTGATTCAGCATTCATTCTCCGATGCAGCCGGCGAGCGCGATCGCGCGGGATGTGCCCGTAAATTACGGCAGCAGATGCCGATTATTTAGGGTCATCGCATGTAGTCCTATTCCAAGGCAACCTGACGTCCTAGAAGGGTTGTGCCTGTTCTTAGTGTCCGATACTTCCTGACGAGAACGCAAGAGATGCTTCCCACCAGGAAGGATCTGTATAATCGGTCGTGATTCGACCTATCGGCAGCTGGGCCGCAACCAGCCAATCGGCCTCTGGCCATGAACTTCCGACGCCATCACGCCGTCACTCACCTCAACCCATACGGGGCATTCTGTCCCGCTGGGCGTCTGCTTCGTAATTCCCAGGAGCAGCTACTCATGTACGACGCAAAAACTGCAACCGACTACGTCAAGGGGGCGTTCCCCTACAAATTCGACAGGATCGAGGTCACCGGCGGCGTGTTTTCCGGTCCCCCGCCTGGCGATTATCTGATGGCCGATTTTCAGCGCCCTCGCGAGCCCGTTTCCTTTTGTCTGCTGGGCGAATGGTATTGCGACTACCCCAGCGGTCCTCATTTGGGCGTCCTGGCCCACATGGTCGCTGACATCGTCGGTGGCGGTGGATTCTACGGATTGGCGGGTGCTCGCCGGATCTCATAATTTCCGATTCACCAGCGGGCGTGTGATATCGGACGTCCACGTCGCAAGGTGATCGCGGACCGGCACTGCAATTTATTTCCTGACAGGAAGTTTTTCGCCTATATTTAAGGCGTTTTCAACGGTAGCTGGACCCAAAACCAGCCAGTACGGCAGCTGTAACGCCGTCATCCTTTCACACCACTCTGGTGTTTTACCCTCGCGGGGCTTTCGTCCCGGAGGGGCGTCTGCTTCGCTGCCCTCAAGGAGCAGACCATGCCTTTCCTGTACGTTGTGCAATGCGATCGCTGCGGCCATTCCCACCGTGGGGTATTCAACGGGGATTGCCGTCACAACATCGAATGCCTGACCGGCGACCATTTCGACGCTCATTTCGGACCGGCCGGCAGGCAGATCCGTAAGTCGTCCAAGTGACTGTTCACATGATCCCTGCGGAGCACGCCCGCGAGGGCTAATTCCGCTGAATTCAAGGAGCAGTCACCATGGACGGTATCCAGTATCGAAACGGCAGTGCGATCAAGCACTTTCTGTCCGCATCGGCTGCAATCAGCTATGCGGCCAGGAATGAGATCGGGGATTACAAGCTGCGCGAGGTCACGAAAGATGCAATCGTGAACGTCGCGCTCGAGTGGACCCCGGATCCTTCCAAGATCCGCGAGCAGGAATATCCGCAGATTTTCGATCTCAACCCGCACGAGCGGAGGGGGATGGAACTGCTGGCGATTTCTAAGCATCGCGGCTGGAGTCTGTGCCAGCACGATCCATGGCTTTACGAGGGGACGCTCGACGCTCTCTCACGATACGTGCTCGTGCAGGCCTGCGCGATGATTCAGTTTCCGTACCCAACCGGAGACGAAGACAAGCGTCGCAAGGCTAAGCTTGACGCGATGATCTTCGCGGATGCGAATCCGCTCACGACACGTCGCGTGGGCAGTTTTTGCTTCGCGGTGTGTCCGAGGGTCGTGTACTTCACGGCGCCCCGCTACGCGGCAGGGTGGATGCGAGGTGAAGTGGCCACGGCAATCATCGAAATGATCGAGGGCGACGACGGCGAGGAGCTTGACGCCGTTCTGAAGGCCATCCCCGTGAACGGCGGTCCCCGCGATTTCACGGCGGTGGTCAAAGCCACCCTCGAGCAGTTGGAGGTGACGTATGGCTGATCCGAAGCTCACGCCTGCAGCGGACTGGCAAACACCAGTCCGAGGTGCCAACGACGACGAGTATCAGATCTACGTTGCCAACGCAATTGCGCTGGGCTGGAAGGTCAAGAGCTACGACGACTGGCTCAACAGCTAGGCGCCCGCGGTCTTTCAGTTTACGACCAGCGTGGGGCAGGAGATTCCCTCGGGCATCTCCAGCCGCCTGTCTCGACACGTCGATTGAAGTGTCGATCATACGGCCCGTGGCGCCCCCGTTTTGGGGGCGCCACGGGCCTTTTCCATTTGTCGGGTACGCCGGTGCTGAATTTCGGAGATTCGCGTCGGCAGATCCTTAGGGGGACGTACCTGATGACTCTGGCAGCTCTAAAGCTGTGCAGGGGGGCTCTCCGTTAACAGGGTGTGAATTCCTCGCTGCCGCCCATTGAAAACGAGGGCGCGGTCTGGATAATGGCTCAATCGTGGGATTCGAATGGCAGGGAGGAAAGGTGATCGAGATAAGACGCCGGCGGCAAGGGATGTTCGACGTGGTGTTCGGCCTGGACGAGCTGGAGGATCTGCTTCGCAAGCATGGCTGTGCCGGTGTCGTCGATATCGATTCCGGCATGAAACTGGAAGTTCATGACGTCTACGGCCGAATGACCGTGTTCTCGCCCGGAGCGATTTCGAGCATCTCGGCTACAGCGGCAACAGTCATCGCCATGGCCAGCAAAGGGAAATTCGTTCAACGCACCGGGAAGCCCATTCCGCTGCGATCCAACATTGATATCGAGCGTGTCGACCAGGTCGCGGTCGTAATCGATCGGGACGAGGGCGGCTGTAGCGTCACGAACGACATTCTCGCCGTGGTGGATCATCTTCTGCGCAACGGGCACGTCCGCGAGGACGACGCGTTCGTGTACCGCGACAGTATGAAGGTCTACGACGGCGTGCAGGTGGTCAACGGTGTGTTCGGTCGCTTCATTGCGCTGCAGGAAACTGATGCGATGCGCGCAGTTTCCCGTCTCCGGGAGAAGATGGGACCACTTCGTAGCAAGTAGCCTCCCGCTCCGTGAAGCGCCCTCCCAAGATAAATTTTCTCGGGGAACAAGACAGGAAGCGCATGGCAGATTCGAATAGGGGCGATTCGCCACCACTGCATACCATGGGACTTGCTTTCGTGAAACGCCTTGTTAGCCTGACGGGAACAAGCATTCCTGGGGAAAATGATGAGCGAAAAAGATGCGAGCGCCGTTTTGGGTGGTAGTGCGCATAGTGCAAGTGACGTCGGCCGAGATTTACCTGCTACGAACAGCGAAGCCAAAGTCCATCAGTTTGCTCCCGGCGATCGGGTGCGTGTCTCCGAAGACGTGAAAACCAGATACTTCCCTCAGTCGGAGCAGGCCGGACGTGCCGGGTGGACTGGGACAGTCAATACCCTGTGCAGCCGCCCCTTCGAAGATCACGTCTATGTGGACTTCGACCTGCGCCCGCGGCAAAGACGTCAGCGTCTCAAGGAATTCATGGACGTCCGGGATCTCGAGCGGGCGCCGGAAATTCCGTCGGCCAAGTAACTTAACCGCCCGATTCAGCGCTGTCGGTGCTCCGCTTGGCGGATTCCCATCAAGAAGTTATCGTGTACAATCAACCTGATTTCCCACGGTAGCTGGTCCGTATCCAGCCTCGGCCCTTTTGCGGCTGTAATTCTGGCATCCCTAGCTGGTGCCGAATCTTGAACCCTAGCGGGGCACACAGCCCTGCAGGGTTGTCTGCTTCGCGTTCCCGGAGCAGAGCATGAATCAACCTCGACCGCGGTCTCGCCGCAAGGTCTCGCAAGACCAGATTGTTCTGCCGTTACTCGATTGCATCGAAAACGAAGGCGGCAAGGCGCATACCCACGACCTTTACGACGCGATCGCACTCAAGTGCGGCGTGCCGGATGTCGAACAGCAAGAAACGACGCTACTCGCAGGACGAAATGTCAACGTGTACCAGCGATCTGTCAGGTGGGCGCAGCAGCGCGCCCGTTTGATGGGGCTGATCAACTCGTCCGGTCGCGGCGAATGGGATCTGACGGGCAAAGGGCGAGACGCACTTCGTCAGGCCGCACCTGGCATCGTCATCACCATCTTCACGACGAGCAAAGGTGTGGCGCTGTTCGGCGAAGCGAAGGAGGCCGTCGCGCACATCGACGACGGATCTCTCAGACTGATCCTGACGTCGCCTCCGTATCCGCTTCTCCGCGAAAAGCAGTACGGCAATAAGCCTGTCGAAGAGTATCTCGACTGGTTGATGCGGATTGCCGAACTGTGGCCGCAGAAGCTGGCGGGCGACGGCTCGGTGGTGCTCAATCTTGGAGACGTATTCCAGAGCGGCGAGCCGATGTTGTCGACGTATCAGGAACGGTTGATCATCCGGCTCGAGGACGATCTGGGATGGAAGCTGTGTTCCCGATACGCCTGGCACAACCCGTCGAAGATGCCAGCGCCGGCGGAGTGGGTTACCGTGCGCCGCGTCCGCGTCAAGCCGTCGCTCGAGCAGATCTACTGGCTCGCACCGAACGGCGATCCGTATGCCGACAATTCTCAGGTACTCGTGCCGTACAGCGAGTCCATGCGATCGCGCATTGCCGCGGGTGGTGAGAAGGCGGCTGTACGACCCAGTGGCCACGAGCTGTCGGCCGGCGCTTTCGACGTCGACAACGGAGGGGCAATACCACCAAATCTGATCGTCGCGGCGAATACCGAGTCGAACAGTCATTACATGAAGGCTTGCCGTGAGCAGGATCTGCCGGTCCATCCGGCGCGGTTTCCGGGCGCTGTCCCGGAACACTTCATCAAGCTGTGCACGATGGAAGGCGACACGGTCTACGACCCGTTCTCGGGTTCGTTCAAGACTGGAGCAGAGGCTGAGCGGCTTGGCCGGAACTGGATCGGAAGCGAATTGATGCTTGACTACGTGTTGGGGGGAGCAAACCGCTTTCCGGATGCAGTACTGACACGGCAAGGCATCGGTGATTTCCGGCGGGCCGCGGATCTTTTCGCCTGCTAAGCAGGCATGTCGGCACCACTCCCGGTGCCTCATTTTTTTACCCTAGCGGGAAGCTGTTCCCGCTAGTGCAGTGTTCCGTTCTGTTTGGAACTTAAGCGACTGTTGGCGCGAATGACCTTCTGCAAGATGTCGCGCGCGC